>JBEIHX010000013.1:0-85007 GCA_040381075.1 Hyphomonadaceae bacterium | reverse complement strand
CTGGTCGAGCGTTTCTTCAATCGCCTCAAACACTTTCGCGCTGTCGCAAATCGGTTCGAGAAAAATGCTGAGAACTTCCTCGCGCTCGTTAAACTCGCTGCCACAAGACTATGGATGCGGTTTAATGAGTCGGTGGCCTAGGCCGGTCATAGTCGCAATTTGCACCCGCGACATCGCGCAGGCCCATGACACAGCGCCCGCCGCCAGCTGCTTGGCCTCATCGATCGGTTTCTCGATGACGTGCAGGGCGAAACGCCGAGGGTGCAGCGGGGGCAGAAGTCCGAGGCGTGCGGGCGCGGCGCTCACCGGCCTGGATAGATTCAATTGGCGGCGCTATCCTCCGGACATGGCCGCCAAATCCTCCGTCCGCCTCAAGATCACCCTCGATGACGTTGCACCCGAGGTCCTGCGGCGCATCCTTGTCCCGCTCGATATCCGGCTCGATCGGCTGCACCTGGCGCTGCAAGCGGCGATGGGCTGGACCAACACCCATCTCTGGGAAATCCGGATGCGCGGCGTTGGCTTTGGGCCGCCGGACCCGCATGCCGGTTGGGGCGCTGGCCCGCAAAACGCCGCCAAGGCCACCCTCGCCGGAGCTTTGGAAGACATCGGCGCGAAGACTTTCACCTATCTCTATGATTTCGGCGACGGCTGGGAGCACACGATCAAGGTTGAAGCGATCATCGACGCGCCGGCTGACGTCGATCTGCCGCTTCTGGTCGAAGCCCAGGGCGCCTGTCCGCCGGAAGATGTAGGTGGGCCATGGGGCTATGCGGAATTTCGCGAGGCCCTCAGCGACCCCGCCCATGAACGCCATGCCGAGCTTGTGGAGGAGTTCGGCGAAGCGTGGGACGCCGATGATCCCGGCCTCGACGCCATCAACAGCGCCTTCGCGGCGCTGGCCAAGAGCTGGGCGCGCAAGCCGGCCGCGCGGAAAACGAAAAAGAAATGAACGCACTACCGCCCGAGCCAGACCGCGACCACGCCGGCGCTGTGAACCTGAGCAGATCAGGGACGCCGGGAGCCATGCAAAAAGCTGTCAAGCGCCCGCGCAACACGATAACCATCTGAAGGCCTCCATCACAGCTGCTTTCGGCAGTCGATAGCCGCCGTTCGACAGGCCATCCGGTCGGATACCAAGGCTGGTCCATTCGCCATCGATCTTGGCTTCGTCGTCGGCGAAACCATCATAGGGTTGACGCACTCTAGAGTGCGTCACTGTCCCCTATGGGCACCGCACGGTCGCGATAGTCCGTCACTAAAGTCTGTTGGCGTCAGCAGACCGGCGAGGCGACCAGCGGCCCTGCCCAGCAGCCGAAGCGCACCACGCGCCGCACGACCGGAAAGACGCAATCCTTCATCGGCGTCGATCGGCTTCGCAGCCGGGCCGACATCAAAGAAGTCATCGGCCGTGGCTGCCGCCGCTGTTCCGTGCGGCTCATGCGGCGGCAATGGCCGCCCGCGCTCATCCAGTTGAACGTGCTGACTGATGTCACTGCTTATGGACGGAGATTGCAGGCGCATCTGCGCCCTTTGAATCCACCCCGCGACGGCCTCCCCGATGGTTTGTCCGATCACCCCGGGCCCGCTCACCATGGGCCCGCTCACCATGGGCCTGCTCACCATGGGCGCGCTCACCATGGGCGCGAACGTCCTCTGATCGCGCAGGCGTCTGCGGCGCAGCCGGATGCCCGGCCCGGCGGGGGTGCAGGGGCGGCGCGCCTGCGGCGCTGGCGGCTTGGCCGACGTCAGGCGGGTGACCAGCCGGGCAGATCGAAGGCGTGCGGAAAGTCGGTTGCAGCGACCTCTTCAATCGCGGCCCTCTGACCGATCCTGAAGAGTCGCTCGAGATTGGCCTTGTCTGCGTTGTCGAGTTCGGCGAGGCGCCTGACCGTTCGGGGTCCGAGAGGCCGCTCGAAATAGCGCTGCACTGCGCGATCGTCGATCGGCGGATCGATCCGACGGAACGTCGCGAGGCTCGCGCCGGAGATGAGAACGTCATCAAGCCCGCCAATCTCGGCATTCACCGCAAACGACGGTCGTCCCGGCGGCGGCTCGCTGAGCGCCTGCACGACGGTGACGGCGAGCTGGCTCGCGTCATAGATCATCGTGCGCATGGCGTGCAGCGCCTTTCCGGCCGCCGACCAGCTCATGAATTTCGCTGGATCGACCCGCGGGCGCAGGTGCCCGGTCCCGAGCGAGAGCATGAAGATCCTGTCAGGACCGGTCGCCCAGTCAAAGCCGTAAAGGCCGCGGGCGGGCGCGCCGGCGGGACGCGCGACCGCCGTCACGGCAAGCAGCAGCTGCAGACAGGGATTGTTGTGGGGCGTGACCCCGCCGTCGAAGAAGATGCCGTTCTGTTCCGGGGAGATGGAGATCGGCAAGGGGTCAAGGAAGAAAGGTGCAGAGGCCGACGCCTGGACGATCTTCTTCAGCAGATAGTCGCGGTTCGGAAAGGACGTTCCGTCGCCGGCCCAGTACCTGGACCGCGGATTGTTCGACAGGAACCACGCGCTGGCGCTGTCGATGCGCTTGGCCATCAGCGCAAAGCCGGTGCGCAGTCCGGCTGAGCCGAGGGTAAGATCGCCGAGCTGGCTGTCCAGCTGGGTTCCAAGAACCCTCGGATCGAATTTCGAGGTGAGGCCGGGAAACAGGGCGCGCTGTCCGCCGAAGACCTTTGGCGCGAGGTTGAAGTAAAGATCCTTCAGTTCGGCCACGCTCGCCCCTCGGGCGAGCTGCACCGCAATGATCGCGCCTGTCGAGGTGCCGCCGATCAGGTCGAAGTAGTCGCACAGCCGAAACAGGCCGCGCCGTTCCGGGGGGGCGCGGGCGGCGAGCAGCGACTCGACCTTCTCCAGAAGTCCGAGGGTCAGGAGCCCGCGCACCCCGCCGCCGTCCAGCGACAGGATGCGTTTCGGCCCCGGACCGATGAGATGGCCCTGAAGTTCTTCCGATGCGAATTCATCAACCGCCATGGGCCATCCCCCGCGCATCCGGCGCACGCCGGCCTGAGTGTAGCCACAGCCCCGGGCGGAGTCGATTTGCCCCTGGGCGATTCACGCCGGCGCCGGCGCGCGAAAGCCGGCGGCAAGGATTTTCGGGTAAGCCGACCGCCGTGGTTCAGTCGCCGTTCCCCCATCCGCCTGAAACGCCCGATCGAGACGGGGCTGCGGCGACCGGCGGCGCACGCGCGCTGATCGCGTCCACCCGACGCCTGATGCTCGCCGCAGCGCTTGTGGGCGCGCTCGTTCTGGCGGGCATCCCCGCCTGGCGGGCGATCATGGACGGTCAGCTTCCGGATACCGACGACATCACGCGCCTGCTTCAGATCGAGCAGTGGTTTCGCACGGGCGACTGGTGGACAGTCGGGACGGACCGGATCGCTCCGCTGGACCAGCACGCATGGCACTGGTCGCGGCTGGCGGATCTGCCGGTGGCCGTCGTGGCGTGGCCGTTGCAGCTGGCGCTGCCGTTGCGCGAGGCGCTGCTGACTGCAGCCTTTGTCACCCCGCCGCTGCTCGGTCTCGCGTTCGCCCTGCTCGTCGCCTCGACCGCTGGGACGATCGCCGGGCGTCACGGTCGGGAGGCAAGGTTTCCCGCGACGGTGCTCGGCTTCTGCTGCGCCATCCTCTCGGTCGCGGCGGTGGACTACTTCCTTCCCGGCCGGGTGGATCACCACGGACTGCAACTTCTCCTGGTGGTCGCGACGGTGCGCAGCGCGCTGTCGCAGGACCTGCGCGGCGGGCTCCTGGCGGGCGTCGCAATGGCGGCGTCGCTGCGGATAGGCCTGGAGACCGCTCCCGTTCTGATGCCGCTCGCGCTCGTCATCGGCGCCGAGTGGATCATCCGCGGGGCGCCTGTCGTCCAGCGCACGCGCGGCTTCGCCGCCGGCCTGCTGGCGGGCCTTGCCGGCTGCCAGCTGGCGACGGTCCCGCCCGCCGAATGGTTCCTGACAGCCGCAGACGCCCTGTCGCTGATCCACATCGCGCCGCTCGCAACGGCGGCCGCCGGCCTGCTGATGGCGACCTGGGCCCCCGGAGCGCGATCGCTGGCGGGGCGCGGTCTTGCGGCTGGCCTGGCTGGCGTGGCCGCACTTGGCGCGCTCGCCTGGTTTGACCTCGCGCTGCTGGTCGACCCGTTCGGCGCAGTCCCGCCGGTCATGCGCACACTCTGGCTTGATCGGATCAGCGAAAGCACGCCGCTCTGGACGCATGCCCGCGGTGGCGCAGCCGGCGCGGCGATCGCTGTCGGCGTCGGCCCGGCCCTCGCGATGATCATTGGCTCTGTCATGGCGTGGCGCTGCATCAGACACGCCAAAGACCGCGCGCAGGCGCCGGCCTGGATCGCGCTTGCGGCGCTGCTTGGCTGTGTCACGCCGTTGCTCTGGCTCTGGGAGTATCGGGTCGCCGGACAGGCAGCGGCGCTTGCCGCAATCACTGCAGCGTCCGCCACGGCGATCATCTGGCGCCGGTCAGGACGGTGGGCGGGTCTTGCTGTGGGCGCGCTGGCGACGCCGGTGATCTGGGGCATGCTCGGCGCGGGCGTGGGAACGCTTGCCGCGCCCAGGCCTGCGGCTGGCGCAGCATCGGGGGCGCGAGTGGCGGGCGAACAGTGCATCGGGGCGAGGGCTCACCAGGCTTTGCGCGACCTGCCGCCCGGTCTGGCGCTGACCACCCCGGACCAGGGCCCGACCCTGGCTTTCTCGACGCGCCTCACATCGCTTGCCGGTCCCTATCATCGCCATATCACATCAATGAGAACGACATTTGAGCTGTTCCTGGCGCGGCCCGACGCCGCGCACGCCCGACTGCGCCAGCTGGGCGTGACAGCGATCGTCATCTGTCATGGCGCCCCCGACACCGAGTGGATCGCCGCCGCGGCGCCCGATGGCCTGCTGTCGGCGCTCGCCTCCGGGGCCCCTCCGCCAGCCTGGCTTGCCCCAATTGACGCTGGATCACAGACCGGCCTGCGCGCCTGGCGGGTCGTATACTGACAGGCGCCGGGACCCGCCCAGCGCCCACAGGCGCCAGAAATCGCACAGCGCCCACAGGCCCGGGACTCGCCCAGCGCCCACAGGCGCCGGGGATTGAGCCCCGCCCCGATGCGCCAGGGCGGTCGGCGCAGCGGACGGACCGGCCCGCCTGCGTCAGTCAAGACGGGCGATGCGGATGGTGTTGGTCTTGCCGGGCCGACCAGGGGGAATGCCGGCGATGACGACGATGCGATCGTCCGCTGCGGCGACGCCAAGCGCACGCACGGCCTGCTCGGCCTGCTGAACCATCGCCTCGAGGTTGGCCGCTTCATGGGTGATCAGCGGACGCACGCCCCAGGCGAGGCAGAGGCGGCGCGCGGCGGCGATGTTCGGGGTCAGGCTGAGAACCGGGCAGTGCGGCCGCTCACGCGCCACGCGCTGGGCGGTTGATCCAGTGTCGGTGTAGGCGACGATGGCGGCGGCGGCCAGCACGCTCGCGATGTGACGCGCCGACAGCGAGATGGCGTCCGCCGTTGTGGGTTCGGGTATGGCGGTGTCGCGCACCAGGGCGGACCAGTGGTCCGGATCGCTCTCCACCGCCCGGATGATGCGGTCCATCATCGCCACGGCGCTTTGCGGATGACGGCCAACCGCGCTCTCGGCGGACAGCATCACCGCATCGGCCCCCTGATAGACGGCCGTCGCGACGTCGGAGGCCTCCGCCCGGGTCGGCGCGGGCGCATCAATCATCGACTCCAGCATATGGGTGGCCACGATCACCGGCTTGCCGCCGGCGCGCGCGGTCCGGATGATCCGGCGCTGCGCGATCGGCACCTGCTCGGGCGGCAGTTCCACGCCGAGATCGCCGCGCGCCACCATGACGGCGTCCGCGAGCGTGACGATGGCGTCGATGTCCTCAAGAGCCGCCGGCTTCTCGATCTTTGCGATGACGCCGGCGCGCCCGGCGGCCAGTTCGCGCGCTTCGGCCACGTCATTCGCGGACTGCACGAAACTCAGCGCGAGGAAGTCAACCCCCTGATCGAGCGCGAACGCCAAATCAGCGCGATCCTTGTCCGTGAGGGCGGAGATCGGGATGCGCCGGGTGGGGACGTTCACGCCCTTGCGGCTCTTCAGCACACCACCGAAATCGACCCGGGCGAGCACGTCGCCGCCTTCGCGTCCCGTGACGGTGATCTGCAGCTTGCCGTCATCCAGTTTGAGGACATCGCCGGTCTCGACCGTCTCAATGATCTCCGGGTGCGGCAGCGGGATGACCGCGTCCTCATCCTGGCTTTGCGCATTGCGCAGACGCACCTGCGCACCCCACGTCAGGGCGATCCCCTCGTCCGGCAAAAGCCCAATGCGGATCTTGGGACCCTGGAGGTCGGCGATGATGGCGATGGGATGGCCGACGCGCCGCTCCGCCTCGCGGATCACGGCCACGCGCTTGGCGTGTTCACTGTGCGCGCCGTGACTGAAGTTGAGGCGGAAGCAGTTCACGCCGGCCTGGATCAGCATCATGAGGCGTTCCGGCGGATCGCTTGCCGGACCGAGGGTCGCGACGATTTTGCATGCCCGCATGGTCTGTCCCCTCGCCGCGCTCATGCGCGTTCGCCGATTCGTTTGATTTCCCACTGCAGTGTCACGCCGGTCTGCTGCCTTACGGCCGCGATCGCGTCCTCGCCGAGCGTCTCAAGGTCGTCGGCTGTCGCCGCGCCGGTGTTGATGAGGAAGTTGCAGTGCAGCGGCGAGAACTGAGCGCCGCCGAGGCGTCGTCCGCGAAACCCCGCAGCGTCGATCAGCTCCCAGCTCCTGCGTCCGCCGGACAGCTGCGGGTCAGGGTTCTTGAAGGTCGAGCCTCCAGTCCGCTCCCGGATGGGCTGGGACGCCTCGCGTTTGGCCATGATGTCGGCCATGCGCGCCTCGATCATGGCGCGCTCGCCGGGTCGGGCCTGAAATTCAGCCGCAAGAAAGATCAGATCCTGCGGTGCGGCGCAGCTTCGGTAGGCGAAGCCGAGCTCCTGCGCGCCCAGGCGCACGCGCTCGCCGGTGCGCCGGACGGCCTCGGCGCAGACCACTACGTCCTTCACCTCGCCGCCATAGGCGCCGGCGTTCATGCGCAGGGCGCCCCCGACCGAACCGGGGATCCCGCGCAGGAATTCAAGTCCGGCCAGACCGGCGCGCGCGGCGGCGAGCGCGACCTGCATGTCGGGCGCAGCAGCGCCGGCGCGGATCCTGTCGCCCGGCAGAACGGCGATGTCGCCGAAGGCGCGACCGGCCAGGCGGATCACCCCGCCGCGCACGCCGCCGTCGCGCACGATGAGGTTTGAACCGACGCCGATCACGGTGACGGGGATGTCGGCCGGCAGGTCTTTCAGAAACGCCGCGAGGTCCTCAACGTCAGCCGGCAGAAACAGCGCCTCAGCTGGCCCGCCGACCCGAAACCAGGTGTATGGCGCAAGCGGCGCGTCGGCGGTTATGCTGCCGCGCACCGGCGGCAGGCGGTGCAGCAGGGCGCTCACGCCAGCGCCTCCAGGCGCGCCGGCAGGGCGTTGGCGTGGGCCGTGATATCGCCCGCTCCCAGGAGAACGACGAGATCTCCAGCCTGCGCGATCCTTGCAGCCTCGGCGGGCAGATCCTCAAGGCTTGGGAGATAGCGTGCGTTGCGATGGCCATGGCGCGCCAGACTGGCGGCCAGCGCTGGCGCGTCGACGCCCGGGATCGGCGCCTCTCCGGCGGGGTAGACATCAGCCACCAGAACAGCGTCGGCGTCATTGAAGCATGTCGAAAAGTCGGAGAAGAGATCGTTCAGCCGGCTGAAGCGATGCGGCTGCACGACGGCGATGACCCGCCCGTGATCGCCGGTCACGCCGCGCGCGGCGGCGAGCACGGCTGCAATCTCCTTGGGATGGTGGGCGTAGTCGTCGATGATGCGCACGCCATTCCAGACGCCGGTGGTGGTGAACCGGCGTTTGACGCCGCCAAACTTCGCAAGCGCGCCGCGGATGGCGGTGGCCCCTGCCCCGAGCGCCGACGCCACAGCGATCGCGGCGAGCGAATTCTGAACATTGTGCGCGCCCGGCATGGCGAGGCGCACGTCGCGCATCTCGTCAAGGGAGCCGTCACGCCCGCGCAGGGTGACGTCATAGCGCGCCCCGTCAGCGTCGAGGCGCAGATTTGTGGCGCGAACATCAGCCTGCGGGTTGAATCCGTAGGTGATGATGCGCCGGTCGCGCACGCGTTCAACGAGCTTTTGCACCTCTTCATGGTCGAGGCACATGACGCCATACCCGTAGAATGGAATGGCGTGAACGAAATCCTCGAAGCCCTTTTTCAGCGCGTCGAAGTCTTTCCAGTAGTCGAGATGCTCGGGATCGATGTTGGTGACCACGCCGATGGTCGGACGCAGCTTGTTGAACGTGCCGTCGCTTTCATCAGCTTCCACGACCATCCAGTCACCGCGGCCGACCTTGGCGTTTGATCCGTAGGCCGCCATGATGCCGCCGCCGATCACGGTTGGATCTATTTTCGCTGCATCGAGCAGCGTGGCGACCATCGTGGTCGTGGTCGTCTTGCCATGCGTGCCGGCGATGGCGACAGACCATTTCTGGCGCATCAGCTCGGCCAGCATGTCTGCGCGGGGCACGACCGGAAGACCGCGCCGACGCGCTTCGTCAAGCTCGGGATTGCCAGCCTTGATGGCGGAGGAGATAACCACCGCACCGGCGCCTGCGATGTTGTCCGCGGCGTGGCCGATCATGATGCGCACGCCCTGCCGGGCCAGCCGCTCGGTATTGGGGCCAGCCCGGGCGTCAGAACCCTGCACGGTGTAGCCGAGCGTCAGCATGACCTCGGCGATCGCGGACATGCCGATGCCGCCGATGCCGACGATATGAACCGGCCCGAGATCGAAGGGGATGCCGCGCGACATGGGCGTCAGGCTCCTGGCGCCGGCGCGCGGGCCAGGGTCTCGGCCAGATCAGCCAGACGCTCGGCCGCGTGGGGTCTTCCGGCTGCGCGCGCGGCGGCGGCGCGTCTGGCGAGATCGACAGGGTCGCCAAGCCGCAGCGTCAGCAGATCGGCGAGCCGGCGGGGACGGAAGGCGTCTTCGGGGAGGGCGTCAGCGGCCCCGACATCGACAAGCGCCGCGGCGTTGGCTGACTGATGATCATCCGCTGCAATCGCCAGCGGGGCCAGGATCGAGGGACGGCCGGCGACCGACAGTTCAGACACGGGGGCGGCGCCGGCGCGGCCGATGAACAGGCAGCAGCGCGCCAGTCGATCACCCATATCCCGGAAGAACGGGGCGAGTTCGGCGGCGACGCCGGCCCGTTCATAGGCGGTGCGCACCAGAGGCAGCTGCTCTTCGCGCACCTGCTGGGTCACGCGCAGGCGCGCCTTGAGCGCAGGGTCGAGAAGCGCCATGGCGGCGGGGACCACCTCGCCGAGGATGCGCGCGCCCTGGCTGCCGCCGGTCACGAGCAGGTGGACGGGATCATCAGGTCCAGGCGCCACATAGGCGACGTCGCGCGCCGCCAGGATGGCAGGCCGGACGGGATTGCCGACGATGACCTTGCGCCCGGCGTCGGCGGGCAGGCGGTCAAGCCTGTCGAACCCGCAGGCGACGACGGCGGCCGCGCGCGCGAAGGCGCGGTTGGTCCGGCCAAGGACCGCGTTCTGTTCATGGATCAGGATCGGGATGCGCCCCCGGGCGGCCTGCAGGGCGGGCAGGGAGGGATAGCCGCCGAAGCCAGCCACGAGGTTTACCGGGTTGGCTTTCAGATAGGCGCCCGCAGCGATCACGCCACGCAGGATCCTGACGGCGGCCCGCGCATTGCGCACAAGATTGAACCCGCCGATCGTCCCGGCCGGAACGTCGATCACACCGTCTGCAGGAAACCCTTCCGCATAGCGACGGCCGCGCTCGTCGGTCATCAGGAGTGACGTCCACCCCCGGGCGCGCATCGCGTCAGCAAAGGCCGCCGCGGGAAACAGATGCCCGCCCGTGCCGCCGGCGGCGATCAGCACGCGCCGTGCGCTCATGACGGCCAGCCTGGCGCATGGGTCCCCGACAGGGAGGCCCCCGATCGGGGGGGGGCCGATCGGGGGGGGCCCGACAGGGGGGGGCCCGACAGGGGGGGCCTCGACAGGGGGGGCCTCGACAGGGACGGCCTCGACAGGGGGGGCGCGCCTGCGGGCGCGGCGCGACGCGGGCGGCGCGTCAGCGCGAGCGCAAAACCCAGCGTCAACGCCGAACCGATCATTGACGATCCGCCGTAGGAGATGAATGGCAGGGTCATGCCTTTGGGTGGAATCAGGTTCAGATTGCCCGCTACATTGCACGCCGCCTGCAATCCGAACAGGACAAACAGCCCCGCCGCAGCGAACTGACGGAACGGATCCTCGGCGCGGCGTGCTTCGCGCAGGCCGCACACCACGACGCAGGCGAACAGGATGAGCAGGCCGGCGGCGGCCATCAACCCGTATTCCTCGGCGAACACGGCGAACACGAAATCGGAGTGCGCGTCCGGAAGCTGGTGCTTGATTGCGCCCTCGCCGGGGCCGCGCCCGAGCACCCCGCCATAGGCGATGGCGTCGAGCGCCTTGGAAATCTGGTAACCGCCGGGGCCGGTCGGGTTGAGGAAGGCCTCTACCCGGGCAGAGACATGCGGCAGGGCGAGGTAGACGGCGGCGGCGCCGATGACCGCGGCGACGCCCGATCCGGCGATCCAGAGCCAGGGCATGCCGGCGATAAAAAAGACAGCCATGAAGGCGAGCGTGATGAGCGCAGTCTGACCCACGTCGGGTTGGGCGACGAGCAGGGCGACGCTGATGGCGTAGAGACAGAAGGCGATGAGGCCGCCGGGAGCCCCTGGCCTGCGGGCGCGCACGGCGAACAGCCAGGCGGCGAGCACGACCAGGGCTGGCTTGAGGACCTCCGTCGGCTGCACGGAGAAAACTCCGAAATCGAGCCAGCGCCGGGCGCCCTTGGTCTCGGCGCCCACCATCAGGATCGCCGCCATGACGCCGATCGACAGCGCAAACACGCACATGGCCGCCCGCTGCACGCCGACCGGCGCAAGCGCGCTGGCGGCGAACATGACGACGACGCCGGCGGCGGCGAACATCAGCTGTCGCGAAAAGAAATAGAACGGATCCTCGATGTCGATGCGCCCCGTGGCGGCGGGACTGGCGGCGAGCGCCACAATGAGACCGATGCCGATGAGCGCCAGCCCGCAGGTCAGCGTGGTGCGGTCGATGCTGGCCCACCAGGCTGCAATCGGGGAGCCGGAGGAGGAGGCGCTCATGAGCCGATGGCCCCGGCCTCGGGCAGGGCCGCGACGAGCGCCTTGAAGACATCGCCGCGGTGCTCGAAATCGGTGAATTGATCAAATGAGGCGGCCGCCGGCGAGAGCAGCACGATCTCCTCCTGGCCAGGCGCGCGGGCGGCGTCCCGGGCCGCCATGGCGAGCGCGGTTTCGAGGTCGCCGCAGCGCGCACAGGCGACCCTGCCCTCCAGCGCACGGGCGAAGTCGCCGGCCGACTCGCCGATCAGGTAGGCCTTTGCGATTTTCGGGAAAAACGGCTCCAGGCTCTCGACGCCGCCGGCCTTGGCCTGTCCGCCGAGGATCCAATGCACCCGGTCGAAAGCCGCCAGCGCCTGCGCGCTTGCATCAGCATTGGTCGCCTTGGAGTCATTGACGAACAGAACCCGACCGATGCGCCGGACGTTCTCCATGCGATGGGCGAGCCCGGGAAACGAATAAAGCGCCTGTTCGATCTCGCGCGCCGGCACGCCGACCGCGCGCGCGGCGGCGTAGGCGGCGGCGGCGTTCTGCCAGTTGTGACGTCCCCGCAGCGCCTTCGCCCTGGCGAGATCGGCGACGAGAACCCCCTCGCCCTCCAGCGCGTCGTAGAGGCGGCCCTCGAGCGCGAAGACCCCGCGCCCCAGCATCTGCCCCGCCGAGATCGGCGCCACGACCCGGTTGGACTGGGCGATCAACTGGGTGCAGATCGTCTGACAGTGGTCGTCATCGACGCCGACGATGGACCAGTCAGCGTCCAGCTGGTTTCGGAAGATGCGCCGCTTGGCCTCGGCGTAACTGGCCATTGATCCATGCCGGTCCAGATGGTCCGGCGTGATGTTCAGAAGAACGGCGGCGTCGCATTTCAGGGATGCGGTCAGGTCGAGCTGGAAGCTCGACAGTTCAAGCACGTAGTGCGCGCCCGGCTGTATTGCAGGCAGGTCCAGAACGGCCACGCCGATGTTGCCGCCCACGCGCACGTCGCGGTTGGCCGCGCCGAGCACATGACCAATCAGGGCGGTGGTGGTCGACTTGCCATTGGTCCCGGTCACGCCGATGACGCGCGGGCGATCACGGGGATCAAGCGCGTTCACCGTGCGCGCAAAGAGCTCGGTGTCGCCCATGATTCGCGTGCCGACGCCTTCAGCGAGTTCGACAATGCGGTGCGGCCTGGGGAAGCGCAGCGGCACGCCGGGCGACAGGACCAGGGCTTCGAAGCTGCGCCAGTCCCGGCGGTTGATGTCCTCCACGGTGACGCCGGCCGCCGCCGCCCGGGCCCGGGCGGCTTCGCCGTCGTCCCAGGCGAACACCCGTGCGCCGCCCGCCATCAGGGCCCTGGCCGCCGCGACGCCGGAGCGCGCGAGACCGAACACGGCTACGTCCTTGTCGCGGAATTCGGGAACCGGGATCACGGACGCGCCCTCACCGCAGCTTGAGCGTGGCGAGGCCAGCGAGGGCGAAGACGACGGAGACGATCCAGAAGCGGATCACCACCGTCGACTCCGCCCAGCCCATCTTCTCGAAGTGGTGGTGAATCGGGGCCATCAGGAACACCCGTTTGCGGGTGAGCTTGAACCAGCCGACCTGGATCATCACCGACAGCGCCTCCAGCACGAACAGACCGCCGATGATGGCGAGCGCAAACTCGTGCTTGGTGGCGACGGCGATGACGCCGAGCAGCCCGCCGAGGGCGAGCGAGCCGGTATCGCCCATGAAGACGCGCGCCGGCGGGGCGTTGTACCACAGAAAGCCGAGGCCCGCGCCCAGAAGCGCGCCAAGCGGCACGGCGAGTTCGCCTGTGCCGGGGGTGAAGTGGATGCCAAGGTATTCCGCAAACACCGCATTGCCGGTGAGATAGGCGATGAAGCCGAAGGCGGCGGCGGCGAACATCACCGGCACGATCGCGAGGCCGTCGAGACCGTCGGTCATGTTGACGGCATTGGATGCGCCGACAATCACCAGCATGCCGAACACGATGAAGATCAGCGGACCGAGATTGATCAGCACCTCATTGAAGAACGGCACCGCAACCGAATGCTCCCATCCGGCCGGCTTGGCCGGCGCGGAGGTTTCCGGCGCCCAGCCGGCGATGACCTGCGCGACTGTTTTCAGGGGCCCCCAATCAGCGAACCCGGGCGTGGTGTGGGCTGCATGCAGCGCCATGATCACACTGACGGCGACAGCCGCGACGACAAATTCCAGGAGCAGGCGGATGCGGGAGGACAGTCCGTCGGATTTCTGCTTGGTGACCTTGTTGTAGTCATCCACGAAACCGATGGCGCCGTAGCTGGCGGTCACCAGAAGCACCACCCAGACATAGGGGTTTTCGAGGTCGGCCCACAGGAGGGCGGACACGAACAGACCGATCCAGATCAGAAACCCGCCCATTGTGGGCGTGCCCTTTTTGGTCAGCAGGTGGGACTGCGGGCCATCCTCGCGGATCGGCTGACCCTTGCCCTGCTTCTTGCGCAGCCAGCCGATGAACGGGGCGCCGATCAGCATGGTGATGGCGAGCGCGGTGACGATCGCGCCGCCGGTGCGGAACGTAATGTAATTGAACAGGTTGAAAAAACCGCCGTCGCGCGCGAGAGGCGCCAGGAATTCATACAGCATCAGGCCGTCTCCTCACGTCCCGCCAGCGCCCTGAGCGCATCGACCACATGGGCCATGCGCGACCCGTTTGACCCCTTGACCAGGATCACGTCGCCCGCCCCCGCCTCGGCGGCGACCGCCGGCGCAAGGCCGGCCGCATCCTCGGCATAACCCGCCTTGAGGGATTCCGGCAGCGCTTCCCACAGCGCAGCCATCAGGGGCCCTGCACAGAACACCCGATCGACCCCCGCGGCATCCAGCGCCGCCGCAAGGTCACGGTGGTAGCCGCGCGCACCCTCGCCAAGTTCGAGCATGTCGCCAAGGGCGGCGATGCGCCGGCCCCCGGGCGCGACAGGACGCACCCCGAGCGACTCGATGGCGGCCGCCATCGAGGCCGGGTTGGCGTTGTAGGCGTCGTCCAGAACTGTGAAGGATCCGCGCGGCCCCTGGATCCCGACAGCCGCCCCGCGGCCCTCCAGGGCGCGCAGCCGGGCGAGACCCTCAATCGCCGGACGGACGCCGAGCCCGAGCAGGCTGGTGACTGCAAGAACGATCAGCGCGTTCGACTCCCAGGCCCTGCCCGGCGCCCCGAGGCGGTAGGACGTCTCCTCGCCGAACACCGAGGCCACGCAGTCCGCTCCTTCGCCGTCAGGGCGCGCCTTCAGGAGGCGCACGTCCGCCGACTCGGCGCCGCGCGCGGAGAAGCTCACGATGCGCCCGCCCGCAGCGCAGTCGGCGACGGCGCGCCGGGCCTGCGCGGCCAGCACGTCGGCGTGCGGCGCATCCGCGTTGAACAGGGCGACGCCGCCCGGGGCGAGACCGAAGAAGATATCAGCCTTCTCCAGGGCGATGTTCTCGAGCGTGCCGAGGTTTTCGATGTGCGCCGGCGCGATCATGGTGACCACGGCGATGTCAGGGCGCACCTGCCGGCTCAGCGGCAGGATCTCATGGCGGTGGTTCATGCCGACTTCAAATACGCCGTAGGCTGCGTCCCGGGGCATGCGGGCAAGCGTCAGCGGCACGCCCCAGTGATTGTTGTAGCTCTTTACGGAGGCGTGCGTGGGCCCGGCCTGCGCCAGGGCGAGGGCCAGAGCCTCCTTGGTCGACGTCTTTCCGACGCTGCCGGTGACCGCCACGCGGCGGGCCCCGGCGCGCGCGCGCGCCGCCGCCCCGAGCGCCTTCAACCCCTCCAGAACATCGGGAACGGCGAGCAGCGGCAGGCCGGGCGGGGCGCTGGCGGCGAGATCGGCGCGCACCAGGGCTGCGGCGGCGCCCCGCGCGGCGGCGACGGGCAGGAACTCGTGTCCGTCGCGCACGTCTTTCAACGCGACGAAGAGATCGCCAGGGGCCAGCGTGCGCGTGTCGATGGACACGCCGGCGGCCGTCCAGCCGTCCGGTCCAAGCAGCATGCCGCCCGTCGCCGTCGCGGCGTCCTGCGCGCTCCACAGCTCAGGCATGGTCGACACCCAATGCTGCGCGCGCCTCGTCCTGGTCCGAGAACGGGGTGGTGACGCCCTTGATGATCTGTCCGGTCTCATGCCCCTTGCCGGCGATCAGCAGTGCGTCGCCGGGTTTCAGGAGCGCGACGGCGCTGCGGATGGCGTCGCGCCGGTCGCCGATCTCGATGGCTTCAGGCGCCGCTTCCATCACCTGGCGGCGGATTGCGGCAGGGTCCTCCGATCTCGGATTGTCATCGGTGACGATCACGATGTCGGCGTGGCGCGCAGCGATCGCGCCCATTTTGGGTCGTTTGCCGGCGTCGCGATCGCCCCCGCAGCCGAAGACCAGGACGATCCTGCCTGGCGCATGGGGACGTGCGGCGCGCAGCAGGACGTCGAGACCGTCGGGGGTATGCGCGTAGTCGACAAAGACATGGGCGCCTGCCGGCGTCGCGCCGACATGCTCCATCCGGCCCCTGACGGGTCTGAGTGCGGCAAGACCCGCCCATACGGCCTCGGGGCGCTCGCCCAGGCTGAGCGCCAGTGCGGCGGCGGCGACGGCGTTCAGAGCCTGGAACTCCCCTATCAGGGGCAGATCGACGCTCACGTCCCTGCCCGCGAAACGCAGATCGAGCCGCTGGGCGGCGGGCCTTGGCCACAGCTCGCCGATCTTCAGATAGTCGCCTCGCCAGCCGCAGGTATGCAGCACCTGGCCGCGCGCGCGCGCCGCCGCCTCGAAGTACGCCGCCTGGGCGGCGTCGGCGTTGACCACCGCGGGCCGGCCGGCCTCCAGCAGCGCGCTGAACAGGCGCAACTTCACCTCGCGGTAGGCGTCCATCGTCTTGTGATAGTCGAGATGATCCTGCGTCAGGTTGGTGAACGCCGCGCCAGCCAGGCGCACTGCGTCGAGACGATGCTGGTCGAGACCGTGGCTGGAGGCTTCCATGGCGACATGGGTCACCCCGGAGGCGGCCAGAGCCTGGAGCGTTTCGTGGATGGCGGCGGGATCAGGCGTGGTGTGGCCGAGGTCCACCACCCCGTCGGGCCCGATCGCTCCGAGGGTTCCCATGCTGGCTGCGCGCCGGCCGGCGACAGTCCAGATCTGGCGCAGGAAGTCGACGGTGGAGGATTTGCCGTTGGTGCCGGTGACGCCGACCACGATCTCGGGCTGGCGCGGGTAGAAGCGGGCGCAGGCGCGGGCGAAGGCGAGCCGGGGATTGTCGGCGCATACGATGGGGGCGCCGGGTGGAAACTCATATCCGGGCTGGGCCAGCACTGCGGCGGCGCCCTGGGCCATGGCCGCGCCGATGAAGGCGCGCCCGTCCTGCGTCGCGCCCGGCAGGGCGGCGAAGAGATATCCAGGCCTGACCTTGCGGCTGTCCGCCGTGAGGCCCGTAATCTCGACCTCCCCGGCGACCGCGTCCGCGCCATCGACCAGCGCACTCAGCTTCATCTGCGCTTCTCCTGCCCGCCCATTCCCTCAAACATTCACGCCCGTCGCAGTCTAGTCGGGCGCTTTTGCGGATGCCTGGCGGACTGGCAACGCCGCCATGACAGGCGCCGCGGCCTCGAACCTCGGTTCGACGCCCAGGATCGGCGCGATACGGTCCACCAGCCGGCCCACGCTTGGCGCGGCGGTGACCGCTGCAGACGCCTCTCCGCCCGTTTCAGCAACGCCCTGCGGCTCCTCCAGCAACACCAGCAGCGCATAGCGCGGTTCCCACACGGGGAACACGGCCGCGAAGCTGGAGACGCGGCGATCTTTGGCGTAACCCCCAGGAATCGGCACTTCAGCCGTACCGGTCTTGCCGGCGACGCCATAGCCCGGCGCGTCCGCACGTGTCCCGGTGCCGTCGGTGACGACGCGCCGCAGCATCCCCAGAACCGTATGGGCAGTGTCCGCCGTCATGGCGCGCCTGCGCGCCGGTTCGCTTCCCGGCGCGCGCGGCGCCAGGGTGGGCGCGACCAGGACGCCGTCATTGGCGATGGCGCCGAACGCGGCGGCGAGCTGGATCGGCGACACCGCAACGCCGTGGCCGTAGGCGACCGTGGCGGCGGTGATCGGCTCCCAGGTCCTGGGCGCCTGCGGTCGGCTGAGAAGCAGGTTGTCCGGCCCAAGCGCGACAGGCTCAAGCAGTCCCAGATTGGCGAGGAAGCTTCTCTGGACGTCCGGTGGCAGCGCGAGGGCGAGCTTTGCGACGCCAATGTTGGACGAGTGCGCCAGGACGTCGGCGAGGGTTTGGACCCCGTCCAGCGGGTGGGCGTCGCGGATCAGGCGGTCCGCCACCGGCAGCGGGGTCGCCACATCGATGACGGCGTCAGCGCCCACCGCGCCTGAGTCGAGCGCCATGGCGACGGTGAACGGCTTGAATGTCGACCCCATTTCATAGGCCTGCTCGGCCCGGTTCACAGCAGAGGCCTCATCGGCGTCGCCCGGCTCGTTGGGGTCAAACGCCGGCCAGGAGGCAAGGGCGAGGACTTCACCGCTTCTGGCGTCGATCACCACCCCGGCGCCGCCCTTGGCCTGAAACTCGCTGGCGACTGCGGCGAGCTCGGCCTCGAGGGCGAACTGGATGCGCAGGTCAAGCGTCAGCTTGACCGGCTCGTTGGCCCCGCCCTGGGCCCGGATGGCGCCGTCAAACGCACGCTCAACGCCGCGAACGCCCCGGCCCGAATAGTCGACATATCCAAGGACATGGGCTGCGAGGGGGCCCAGCGGATACACCCGCCGCGCCTCTTCCTCGAAAGCCACCCCCGCCAGGCCGAGGTCGAACACCGCCTGCATCTGACGCGGCGTGAGGCCGCGCCGGATCGGCACATAGGCGCGCTTCGACGCGAGGCGTCCGGCGAGCTGGTCCCGGTCCAGCGCCGGGATGACCGCGGCGAGCGCTGCGGCGGTGGCGTCGGGGTCCCAGACCTGCCGGGCGTCGGCGTAGGCCGTGTAGGCGGTGATTGTCGCGGCGAGGAGCTGGCCGTTGCGATCCACGATGTCGGCGCGCTGGGCGGCCGGGGCCGGGGTCTCGCGGGCCAGCTGGGGCGGGGCCGGATCACGGGTGAGCACGACCTGCGCCGCGCGCCCGCCCAGTGCGGCGAAGATCAGGACGAAGACGGCGATGAGCGCAGTGATGCGGCTGCGGGTGAAGACCGGATCCGATTCGAGCGCGAAGGCGCGCGCAGGAGCCGCCGGAGGCGGGCGGTAGGGATCGCGCACGCCCGACCAGACCGCCCATACCGCATCCTGCGGCCCCGGCGGCGGATCCCCCGGGTCATGGGTCATGGCGCATGCTCCTGGGCCTCGGCTTCGCCCCCGGCCGGGGCGCCGCTGACCGCGCCGTCATGCGGCAGCGCCCGCAGCTGATAGGCCTGGATCGGTTGCATGCCAAGGCGTTCAGAGGCGAGTTCGCGCAACCGCGCCGGACGCTCCTGATAGGCCTCCTCGGCCCTCAGCGCCGTCAGCGCGCGGCGTTCGGAGGCGATGTCGCGGTGCAGCGCCTCGATGTGCGCACGCTGCGCCTCGGCTGCGGTCTTGGCGCGGTAGAGCTGCACCGCGAGGCCGACAACGACGGCGAAGCCGGCGAGCTTCAGGAATGTCATGAGGCTGGCGCGTGTCATGACGGGCTCACGGGGCGGCGCATGCCCGGGGGTCGCCTGCCCGCCGGCGAATGCGACTGCAGGCCGCGCACATCGGCGCCGCCGGAGGGAAGTTCGTCCGGCCAGGCCGGCGCGGCGGTTCGCCGCGCGGCGCGCAGTTTGGCGGACCGCGCCCGCGGATTGGCGGCGACCTCTTCAGGGCCCGGGATGACCGGCTTGCGGGTGAGGAGCGCGAAGGAGGGCGCGCGCGCCGGGCCCGCCGCAGGCAGGTGGCGCGATGTTTCCGGCTGGAGTCCGCAGCGCGCCGTCAAAAAGCTCTTCACCGCACGATCCTCTAACGAATGAAATGACACGACGACGAGTCGCCCGCCGGGCGCCAGCGCGTGCTCGGCAGCTATCAACACCATATTTAGGTGGTCCAACTCCCCATTAACCACAATCCGTAGCGCCTGGAAGGTCTGAGTCGCAGGATGCGTGGGGTCGCCGCGGCGCCCGCCCTTGACGCTCTCGACCAGCCGGGCGAGCGCGCCGGTGGTGGTGAAGGGCGTGTCGCTGCGATCTGCGACGATGGCGCGCGCGATGCGACGGGCGTGGCGCTCCTCGCCATAGAGGTAAATGGCGTCGGCCAGCCGGCGTTCATCCCATGTGTTGACGATGTCTGCCGCGCAGGGCCCCGCCCGCTCCATGCGCATGTCGAGGGGGCCGTCGCGCAGGAAGGAGAAGCCGCGGTCCGGGTCATCGAGCTGGAAGGACGAAAGACCGAGATCGAGGACAATGCCCGCGCAGTCCGAAGCGCCGATCGAGGCGAGGCCAGCCGCAAGTTCAGAGTAGTTGCCGAGAAACAGACCCAGCCGGCCAGGGAAGCGCGCGGCCAGTTCCGCGCCACGGGCGATGGCGTCGGGATCCCGGTCAACGCCGAGCACGCGGCAATCGGCCGCCGCCAGGATGGCCTGCGCATAGCCGCCGCCGCCGAAGGTGCCGTCGACGATCAGATCGCCCGCCTGCGGGGCAAGCGCGCGCACCACTTCAGCGAGCAGGACGGGATCATGTCTCACGGCGCGCGCCTCATGATGACGCGGAAGCGAGGGGCCGCAGGGCGGCCTTGGTGCGGGCGGCCCGCGCGATCGCCTCTTGTTCACGGGCCGCATAGAGGGTGGGGTTCCAGATCTGAAAACGATCGCCGACGCCGACAACGACAAGGTCATCCGTGATGCCGGCGTGGGCGAGGAGATCGGCCGGCGGGCAGATGCGTCCGCCGGAGTCCATGGTCAGGGCGACGCAGGCGGCGAAGATCGAGTAGGCGAAGTCGGCCCGCGCGTCCTCATGCGGGCCGAACTGATCGAGCAGTGCGGCGTATTTCGCCATCAGCGCTGCGCCGCCGCCCTCCAGAAAGGCGCCCTCGAACGACCGCCGCAGATAGCACGTCGCCGATCCGTCGGCGCCCGCCAGACTCGCGCGAAAGCTCGCCGGCACCAGCAGGCGACCTTTTGCATCCAACTTGCCCGGCGTCTTGGACAGAAACATTGGCGCTCCCGCCGCGTTCTGGCGGCCGGATATGGGAAAACATGGGAAAATCTGGGAGTCAATGTGACGCAATGGGATGAATCGGGCGTGAATCGTCCCGGCTGCGGAACATGTGCGGAACATGTCGCGGCGCGGGCCCTGCAGCCTGTGGGCGTGACGCACCTGATGCGTGCAGGATCCGGGTGCGTGCGGGATCCGGGTGCGTGCGGGATCTGGTGGCGCGGGGCCTGGGGACCGGGGGAGCGCGCAGTCTGCGGGCCTGGCCGGACGGGCGTCGCGCAGCGACGCCGGCGGCGGATGTCACCCGAGGGCGCGGCGCCCCTCGCCTGGCGCGGGCTGGGCTGGACATGCCGAAACACCCCGGCGCGCGCGCCAAACGCAGGCTGCGCCATGGCGCGACCTGCCACGATCGCGTAGAAGCCGACTGGCACCACGACAGTCGGACACGGTTCGCGCATGGCAGACGGACAATCAGCCCCCCGCCAGGCTGGCCTCTCGCAGGACGGGTTGGTCCTGGACATGTGGTATCTGGCCGCGACATCGGACGAACTTGCGCCGGGACGTCACTTCCGCCGGCAGATCCTGCACGAGCCCGTTCTGGTCGGGCGCGATGCGACGGGCGGCGTATTTGCGATCCGCGATATCTGCCCGCACCGCGCTGCGCCGCTGTCTGCCGGGCGGCAGGTCCGGGAGGCTGGTCAAACCAGCGTGGAGTGTCCCTATCACGGCTGGCGCTTCGGCGGCGACGGGCAGTGCAGGCACATCCCCAGCCTTGTCGAGGGCCAACCCTATGAACCGGGGCGGATCCGGGTGCGCAGCTATCCCGTGGTCGAGCGCCAGGGCATGATTTTTGTGTTCATCGCCGCCGATCCCCGGTTCGAGGGCGCGCCGGGCCTTCCGCCGCCGGAATTCCCGGACGCCCCGGGGCGCCCGCGCTTCATCGTCAGCCGGGTTTTCCGGTCTCACATGGACCACGCCGTTGTCGGACTGATGGATCCCGCGCATGTGCCCTACGTGCATTCGCAGTGGTGGTGGCGGCCGCCGAGCGCCAGGAAGCGGGAGAAGGCGAAGGCCTTCGAACCGCGCGAATTCGGGTGGGCGATGGCGAAGCATCAACCGAGCGGAAACTCTCTCGGTTACGCGATCCTCGGCGCCAGGCCCTCAACAGAGATCGTGTTCAGGCTTCCAGGTTATCGCTGGGAACTGATCGAGGCGGGCGGGGCGCGCGTCTTCACATTGACCTGCCTGACACCGGAAGGCGCAGACGCCACACGGATCACGCAGATCACATACTGGTCCGGCGCGCCTTGGCTGTCGCTCCTCAAACCGATCCTGCGCGCCGCCGCGGGCGTCTTCCTGGACCAGGACGGTCGCATGGTGGATCTGCAGAGCGAGGGCCTGCGACACCAGCCCGCGCTGCTGTGGATCGACGACATCGACGTGCAGGCGAAATGGTACCACCGTCTCAAGCGGGAGTGGTCGGACAGTCGCGCCGCAGGGCGGGAGTTCGCAAATCCAATCGAGCCGCGGATCCTGCGCTGGCGCAGCTGAGGGCGCCTGCGGACGCCGTCGGCGCCCCAGACGCAGCGGGCATGCGACTTTGCTCTGCCGCAGCGCTGGCCTGGCCATGGCGGGACCCCGGCTCGCCCCTGGCTTGCGTTTGTCATGCGACCGGCCTAACCGTGGCGCCCGCGGGTCCGAAGCCGTCATCCCTCCTTCCACATGATACCGTTCCACAGCAGGCCCTTCCCCAGCAGGCCCTTCCCCAGCAGGCCCCTCGACGGGAGCCCCGGTCAACCGCCTGGCGGCGCCCACTGCCGGACGCCCGCACATGGATGCCCTGGCGGAATGCTCTGGCGGAATGCTCTGGCGGAATGCTCTGGCGGAATGCTCTGGCGGAATGCTCTGGCGGAATGCTCCGGCGGAATGCCCTGGCGGGCCGGTCTGGCCGGAGGCTCGGCGGGGACGTCCGACCAACACCTGAACCCTGAAGCGCTGACATGGCCCTGATCCGCACCGACCGACCGCTCGTTATGGGCGTCTTGAACATCACGCCCGATTCATTTTCCGACGGCGGACGCTGCCTCGACCCGGGTGCGGCGATCGACGCGGCCGCCCGCCTGGAAAGCGAGGGAGCAGACATCCTGGACATCGGCGGGGAGTCAACCCGGCCAGGCGCGACGCCAGTGGACGAGGACGAAGAATTGCGTCGCGTGCTGCCAGTTGTGCGCGCCGTGCGCAGCCGCTCTGCGGTTGCGATCTCCATAGACACCATGAAGCCACGCGTCGCCCGCGCCGCTTTTGACGCCGGCGCCGACATCTGGAACGACGTGACCGCTCTGCGCCATTCCCCCGAAAGCCTCGCGGTCGCGGCTGCGATCGATGCGCCCGTCATCCTGATGCATATGCTCGGCGAGCCGCGGACCATGCAGTCGGACCCCCATTATGCCATTCCGGTCACGCGCGCGGTAACGGATTTCTTCAGCCAGCGGATCGGCGCCGCTGTCGAGGCCGGCGTGAAACCGGCAAATCTTTGGCTCGACCCCGGCATCGGCTTTGGCAAGACGCTGGAGCACAACCTCCTTCTGATGCGAGGTCTGAGCGACTTCGCCGTGTTCGGCCGCGCGCTCGTCGTCGGCGCTTCGCGCAAAAGCTTCATCGCCCGGATTGATCGCGACGCGCCGCCTGATGCCCGCCTCGGCGGCTCGCTCGCCGCCGCCCTGTGGGCGGCGCAGGCGGGCGCAGCCGTGGTGCGGGTGCATGATGTGGCCGCCACCGCCCAGGCGCTCGGCGTCTGGCGCGCCATCTCAGGCGCGCGCGACGAAGTGACGGCGCGAAGCCCGCCCAAGCCCTGACAGGCGTCCCACTGCGATGGTCGAGGCGCACCTGGGCGACACATCGCCAAACTGACGCAGATCCACAGCAGGCTCGCCGCGCAGCGTCAAACTCCTCCGGACGATCGCCAAGCCCCGTCCAGGCGCCTGTCCCTGCGTGTCACGCGCTCCCAAAGCGAGCCCGAGGCGTTCCCAGTCGCACGCGTGGCGAGGCCCCCGCGCCGGCGAGATTGGCGCATGGCGCCGCCGGGCAGCCATGCGACGTGCGACTGTGCGTGATCGCGCACTCAGCCGTTCCCGGGGAACACTCCCCCGGGCGCGAAGCCGCCTCCAAGGCCCATGGCGCCAGCAGGCGCGTGCGGCGGATTGACCATCAGAACCCACGCTGTCATCGATGCCCTGCCTGTCGTGACCAGGCCAGCGTCTGGCCAGCCCCACGACGGCGCATGAGGCGACATCATCCCCAAGACCGGCGTCGAGGCGCGCTCACGCAGCAGCGCGCCACGTGATGCGCAAAACCGACGCCAGGCGACATGAAGTGATATGAACCGCTTCTGACACCGTGGGCGAAGCGCCGCCTGATCGAACCTTCGTGATCCGGCCTGGCCATGTACCCACGGTCGCACCCGCTTCCAAAGAAGCGGCCGAAAGCCTTCGCGCCTGCCTCAGAAGGGCTTGCGCCGGACTGTCGATGCGGTGTTGCAGCCGCGCAAGCTAACGCACCATGTGGTCGGACCCGGGCGGGTTGGCGAACGGCGCAAAGTCGCTGCGTCCCCGCACCGCGTCATAGTGATTTAACGCCCAGTGTACGGATGGGAACGCCATGTCCCGCCAGGGCAGCTCATCCCAGCGCACCAGGGCCACCTCTGCGCTTTCCGGGCCTGGACGAACGTCCGGCGAGTTGAGTCGTGCGCGGAACATAAGCTGAACCTGGCTGATCCGCGGGATCGAGTACACGGCGAGCAGCCGCTCCACCACAATGTCTGCGCAGGCCTCCTCCCGCGCCTCGCGACAGGCGGCCTCCTCGACGGTCTCGCCCTCCTCCATGAAACCCGCGGGCAGCGTCCAGAAGCCCTTACGCGGATGAATGGACCTTCGGCAGATCAGATATCTGTCCTCCCAGACGGCGATCGATCCGACTACGATCTTCGGGTTCACATAGGCAATGTATCCACAGGCGTCGCACACCGATCTTGGTCTATCCTCGCCTTCGGGGATCCGGGTGGTAAAGGACGCCCTGGTTGGCTGTTGCGGATCTTGCGCCATGAATTCGTTCGCCTTTTTTAGGGTTTAGCCTCGCGTCAGGCCGTATACGGCCCGGCGTTCGGCGGCCAGCAGGGATATTTTCCCCTGTCACTGCATGTCAGGCCACTGAAATTCGTCGATGCGGAGCGTTTAATTGCTCGGCAACCATGCTAATATAATCCCATCTCCAGTACCAACCGCCATCCACGAGGTTTCCCCATGGCAAAGAATTCCGGACTTTCCGATTCGGTAAGTCACCTTCTGCACCGCGCCCAGCAATTCGCCGCTGAGCGCTACACGCAACTCACCGAAGGCATGTCGGACGCCTTGACGCTGCGTCAGGTTGCGGTGCTGCGCGCCCTCGACGACAAGGAATCGCGCACGCAGACCGACCTTGTGAACCTGACGGGCATTGACCGTTCCACCCTTGCCGACATGGTGGCGCGCATGGAGGCGAAGGGCCTCGTCTCGCGCACCAAATCGGCGACCGACGCGCGCGCCAATTCCGTGAAACTCGCCGCCAAGGGCAAGTCCGCGCTCTCCGCAGTCGCCGGCAAGGTGGCCCGGGCGGATGCCGCGGTGATGGACGCCATTCCGGCCTCCAAGCGCTCTGCGTTCATGGACGTGCTCGGCGCTCTCGCAGCCGCCGCGGAAGCCGCGGCCCCCGCCGCCCCGAAGGCCAAACCGGCCGCTAAGAAGGCGCCTGCCAAGGCCAAGCCCGCCGCCAAGGCGAAGGCTGCGCCGAAAAAGGCCGCCGCGAAGGCCAAGCCTGGGCGCAAGGCCAAGAAGTAACACGCACGCACAGCGTTTCCCGACGCGAGCGCCCCGGGCCCAGCCCCGGGGCGTTCTTGTGTGCGCCTCATGGCGAGACCTGACGTCTTGCCCCTGGACGTCCCGCCCCTGGACGCCCCGCCCCTGGACGCCCCGCTGCTGGGCCCCCCTCCTGGGCGCACGGCCCCTGGGAACCAGGCGACTGGAAACCCGGCGACTGGGCGCCTGGCCGAGGGGCGCGCAGCCAGATGCGGTCGCATGGCATCCAGGAGCGACCGGACCGCCCCGCTGACGCCTGGAGGCCCGAACGGGTGGAGGGACCCGTGGGCGTCGAACACCGCACGCCGGCCCGGGGCGGGGCTGGTGATCCGAATCCCACAGGGGTTTGCCCACAGGGGTTCGCTCACAGGGGTTTGCTCACAGGGGTTTGATTGGCGCGCTGCAGCATCCGGTCTCATGGTGGGAACATGGCTCACACCTCTGCGCTCGCTCCCGCCCTGCTCGCGATCGGCCTTGCCCTTGGCGCCCCCGCCGTCTCGGCTGGCGCGGCTGGCGTTCCGCCGGACGCAGCGGTCGCCGGCGCCGCCCAAACCGTCGCCGCGACGCCCGCGCGCGCCGCCGAGATCCCATTTGCGTCGCTCGGCCAGATCCGCAATTTCGCACCCCAGAAGGACGGCGCTCTGCTGATCGAGACGGTCGGGGGCAAGACCTACCGTGCGGAGTTCCTCAATCGGTGCATTGGCCTGCGGTTCGCCGAGGAGATCTCCTTCGTGGTTGATGCGCGCGGGACCTTTGACCGGTTTTCATCGGTTCTTGTGGGCCATGAGCGCTGCTTCGTGAAATCCCTGAGCTTGGTCGCGAGGCCGGAGCGCAAGGCTGACGCTGCGCCGGACTGACGCGCGACGCCCTTTCCTTCAGGTCCAAAGAGGGTCATACCCCCGCGCAGGTCGGGGGCTGTGATGCGCCAGGGCGTTTTGCCGGATCATGAGATCGAGACCCTTCTGGCGGCTGGCGCAATCGCTGCGCCGACGGCCCTTCTGGCTGACCAGATCCAGCCCGCGAGCCTCGATCTGCGTCTGGGCCCCGTGGCGCATCGGCTTCGCGCAAGTTTCCTGCCGGGCGCAGGCGCCACAGTTGCGGAGCGCCTCGACCGCGATCTGCTGATGCACACGATCGACCTGCGCGCGGGTGCGGTGCTGGAGACCGGCTGCGTGTATCTGGCGCCGCTCCTGGAAAGCCTCGCCCTGCCCGACGACATCGAGGGGGCGGCCAATCCCAAGAGCTCCACAGGCCGGATCGACGTCTTCACACGGGTGCTGGCCGACCGGGCGAGCCGTTTCGATCTGGCGCCGCGCGGCTACCGCGGACCTCTTTATCTGGAAATAAGCCCGCGAACCTTCTCCATCCTGGTGCGCACCGGCGACCGGCTGGCCCAAGTGCGGCTGAGGCGCGGCGCGCCAGTCGCCACGCGGGAAATGACCTTCACCGTCGATCTGGCGCGACGCGGTCCTGCAGGCTTCCGCGCCAAGCGTCATTCGCGCGCAGTGGATGTCGCCGGCGTAGGCAGCCATGATCCGGCCGACTACTGGGAGCCCCTGTCGGCGCGACGCGGCAAGCTGATCCTGGATCCGGGAGAGTTTTACATCCTGGCCTCAAACGAGACCGTGGTGATCCCGCTCATGGAGGCTGCGGAGATGGCCCCGATCATGCCGGAGCTTGGCGAATTCCGGGCGCACTACGCTGGCTTTTTCGATCCGGGTTTCGGCGTGGACGGATCGCAGGGGCGCGCAGTCCTCGAAGTGCGCTCGCGCGATGTGCCGTTCGTCCTTGAGCATGGCCAACCGGTCGGCAGGCTGGTGTTTGAGCCCATGGCGAGCGCTCCGCGCACGCCATACGGCCGCAGCCACTCGCATTATCAGGGCCAGGGCCTCAAGCTGTCGAAGCACTTCAGGGCGTGGGAGGAGACGCCGGCGCGCTGACGCGCTTGTGCAGGCGCGTCATGACGGCGATTGCGAACAGCGGCGTGGTCAGGTTGAGCATGGGGACTGACATCCACACCGCAACCCCCAGGCCGGCCAGGAAGATCCGCCCCCAGTGCCGCCGACGCAGGGCCCGGCCTTCCCGCCAGCTGCGGAACCGCAGTGAGGCAAGGCTGAAATACTCCCGCCCGGCGAGGAAGGCGTTGAGCGCCAGGTATGCGATCACGTTCACCACGGGAATGAACAGCAGCGGGATCGCCAGCACGTTCAGCGCCAGGGCCAGACTGGCGATGCGCAGACCGGCGGCGAGCCCCTCCTGCGGCGCGAGATTGCGCCCCGGAGGATCATCCGGAAAGGCCCGCGTCTCGACCCGATGGGCGGCTGCGTCGAGCAGCAGGCCCGCGATCAGCATGCCCGCCGGGGGAAGCAGGACCAGCGCAAGCAGGACGACCGCGACCCCGGCCAGCCATTCAAGTCCAGTGGCGGCCCATGACCAGGGAAGCTCGATGCGCGGACCGAGGGCGGTCAGGGCGGCCCATACGAGAGCCGCCAGCAGGACGCCTGCCAGAAGGACGCACAGCAGGGCGAGACCGCGCAGGGTCGGCGAGAAGACGTCCTTCGCGCCTGCGGCAAGACACGACAGCACTGGTCCCATTCGCGCACCCTCCCGCGCCAGGGCCGCAGTGTACCCGCTGCCGGAACCAGGTTTCCACCTGTCCTGCAGGCTGGCTGACCACGCACCGGGCCCGGGTTCCCGAAACGGGTCCCCACCGGGTCCCCGAACAGGGAGGCCCGAACAGGGAGGCCCGAAGAGGGAGGCTTGAGCGAGGACCTGCACCAGGCGCGCGGCCTTCGCCAGAGGCCAGCTTGCGAGCCGCCAGGCCTGTGGGGGGAGGCCTGATACAGAACTGTCGGGGCCGGGTCTCTCCCCGCCAGCCCAACAACCAGGACCAGTCGCCGCGAGACGCCTGCGCCGGCTGGGCTGGCTGTCGCTGGCGAGAGCCGATTCGCCATCCGCAGACCTTTGCCCCAGCATATGGTTAACGCATTTGTAAAGACGCTAGATATGGTGCATGTCACCATGCAGGTTGTGAGATATTGCGCGGTGACGGTTTTCAAGCCGCCGCAAATCGGTCAACCTTTCGTTAATCCTGTCAAATGATTCGCGGGGGCGCGGGCTCATGAGTGCGGAACTGCCGTCTGCCGTCATTCTCGTGGCGGGCGGCCTTGCGGCGTTCGGGTTGATGTGTCTCCTGTGGGCTCTCCGGGTGACCCACGGCGAGCGGAAAGACTCGCGCAAATGGCGGTCTGAGGCTGGTCGCTGGCAGGCGACGGTCGCGCGCATGGAAAGCGTCTTTGCGTCCCATCCGGGCGTCATCCTGGTATGGGAGGAGGACGCTGGCGCTGACCCAACAGAATGGGGCCTGCCCAAGCTGTACGGATCGCCGATGGCGCTCGCAGCGCTGTTCCGGTTCGCGGACGCATCAAAGACGCCCGATGCGGCGGCGCGCATTCTGGACGGCCTGGGCGATCTGGAAGCCCACGACGCAGTCGGCGAGACGACGACGCTGCGTCGTCGCCTGATCGATCTCCGCCGCGATGGGGCGCCGTTCTCCCTGACCGTGTACGGGCCGCATGGCCGGTTCCTGGAGGCTGACGGACGCACGGCCGGCCCACGGGCCGTCCTGTGGCTCACTGACGCCACGATCAAGGGCATGGAAGAGCAGGGCGCGCGCGGAAGGATAGAGGAATACCGCGACATTCTCACGCGCGATCCCACCGCCTTCCACGACATCGCGGCGCGGGCGCCGCTGCCGGTCTGGCGGTTGTCGGGCGGCGGCAAGCTCCAGTGGGCGAACGCCGCCTACCTGCAGGCGGTGGAGGCCAGACACCTTGATTCAGCGATCGACAGGAATTCACTGCTCGATCCATCGGTGATCGACCTGTCGAAGCGCGCGCTTGAAACCGGCGACCTCATTGAGGATCTTCGCCACGTCGTGGTTGGCGGGCGTCGGCGCGCGTTGCGCCTGGCGGCGTTCGCGATCTCCGGCGGCGTGGCCGGGGTGTCGTTCGATGAGACCGAGGCGGAGGAGTACCGGATTGCGCTTGAGCGTCATGTCAAGGCGCACGACGAGACACTCAATCATCTCGACAACGGCGTTGCGATCTTCGGCCAGGACAAGCGTCTGATCTTCCACAACAGCGCCTTCTCCCGGCTTTGGCAGCTGGAGGAGAGCTGGCTGCGCGACCGCCCGACCCACGGCGCGATCCTCGA
The DNA here is from genome assembly GCA_040381075.1 of Hyphomonadaceae bacterium. Classification (GTDB taxonomy): domain Bacteria; phylum Pseudomonadota; class Alphaproteobacteria; order Caulobacterales; family Aquidulcibacteraceae; genus JBEIHX01. Next base: position 55,480 of record JBEIHX010000013.1, on the reverse strand, counting down.
TCGCCTGCGCGAGCGCCGCCGTCTGCCGGCGCGGCCGGACTTCGCAGCCTGGCGGGCCCACGAGCTGTCGCTGTATCAGGAGACGGCGGATCTGCCGGAAGACCTTTGGCCGCTCCCGAACGGACGCACATTGCGCGTGGCGCGCCAGCGCCATCCGCTGGGCGGCCTGCTTCTCGTGTTCGCCGACATCACTGACATGCTGACGCTGAAGACGCAGTACCAGTCCCTGCTCGGCGTGCATGGCGCGACGCTCGACCGGCTGCACGAAGCCGTGGCCGTCTTCGGCAGCGACGGCCGTCTGCGCCTGCGCAACAAGGAATTCGCCCGTCTGTGGGGCCTGGATGACGGCGCACTCAGTGAGGACGCGTCGTTTGAGGACGTCATGCTGGCCGTGCGCCGGCTGTCCCATGACGCCGATGTGTGGAAATCCATCAAGGCGCGCATCGCCGATCCGAGCCCGCAGGCGAGAACCACCTTTCAGGGCGAGCTGCCGCCGCGCTCGGATGGCGTCATCCTCACCTATGTCACCCATCCGTTGCCGGATGGGGCGACCCTGGTGGCCTTCATGGACGTCACGGCGCAGCGTCAGGTCGAGGATGCGCTGCGCAGCAAGGCGGAGGCGCTCATGGCGACCTCGCGTCTGCGGGCGCGTCTGGTGGAGAACGTGGCCTATCACCTGCGCACGCCGCTCACCACCGTGAAGGGCTACGCTGAACTTCTGGATGCAGAGGTCCTGGGCCCGCTGAACACAGATCAGAAGGAGCAGGTGCGCACCATTCTGTCCGGCGCAGGCCAGCTCGACCGTCTGATCGACAACACGCTGGATATGGCGCTGGTGCAGTCCGGCCGGCTCGACCTGAGCCAGGAGGAAACGCCGGCGCGTCTGCTTCTGGAGGACGCCGCCGAGCAGGCGCGCGCGGAGGCCGCATCGGCGGGCGTGCGGATCGATGTCATTGGGGCCGATGACCTGGGCATGGTGCGCGTCGACGCCAGACGTCTGCGCCAGTCCCTCGCGCAACTGCTGTCGAACGCGATCCGCTTTTCCCCGGCCAATGGGGTGGTCACCCTCGCCGGCGAGCGGGTGGGCGAAACCATGCGCCTGAGCGTCTCCGACCGTGGACCCGGCATGGACCCGGACATACAGGCCTCGCTGTTCGGCGCGCTGGAGGCTGGAGACCGCCAGTCGAGCGGCCTTGGTCTGGGTCTCGCCCTGGTGCGGGCCTTTGTCGAAGCGCATGGCGGGTGGGTCGGGGTGACGTCCAAGCGCGGCGAAGGGTGCAGCGTTTCAATACATTTGCCATGCGGCGCTGCGGCGCGGGCGCCGGTGCGCGCAGGCAAGCCTGCATCGGTCGTGGAGGCGCTCCGCACCGCCGGCTGACGCACGGAAGGCTGCGCGGGACGCCGGTGGCGCGCGCACGCACGCCCAGAAGCGTCACACCCGCCTGCAGAGCGGTCCACACCAGCCCCGCAACGGCGCTGGAGCCGCCTGGGGAGCACGGATTTGGCGCTGGCCAAGCTGAACGCCGCGCCCCGGGCGGGCCTCCGGGGGCGGGCCTCCGGGGGCGGGGGGACGGGGGCGGGGGAACGGGGGCAACGGAGCAGCGGTGACCGGTCCGCATGCGAGGCCCGAGCGCAGCGCGCGCCCTTTCCGGCGCGCCCTGGTCGCGTTAGGTACGCAGCGAAGACGGGCGAATTCGGCGCCGTGGCGCACCAGCGCCCGGCGCGGGCCGACGGGGGCTGATATGGCGCAGAACGACGGGGCTCAGAACGACGGGGCTCAGAACGACGGGGCGCAGATCGAGCGCGATTGCATGGAGTACGATGTCCTGATCGTGGGCGGCGGGCCGGCCGGACTGTCGGCGGGCATCAGGTTGAAGCAGCTTGCAGCCGAGGCAGGGGCCGAGATTTCCGTTGCACTCCTGGAAAAGGGCGGCGAGGTCGGCGCCCATATCCTGTCCGGAGCGGTGGTGGATCCGCGGGCGCTCAGCGAATTGCTGCCGACCTGGCGTGAGGACGGCGCGCCGCTCAAGACCCCCGTGCGCGACGACCGCTTCTTCATTCTGGGACCGCAGGGCGCTTTGCAGCTGCCCAACTTCCTGATGCCGCCGCTGATGAACAATCATGGCGCCTACATCGGATCTCTCGGCGACCTGTGCCGCTGGCTGGCCGCCCAGGCCGAAGCGCTTGGGGTCGAGATCTATCCAGGTTTCGCCGGGGCGGCGCTGGTTCACGACGAGACCGGAGCGGTGAAGGGGGTACAGGTCGGCGACATGGGCGTCGGGCGCGACGGACGAGCCAAGAGCGACTTCACGCCCGGCATCGAGATCCATGCAAAATACACCCTGCTTGCGGAGGGCGTGCGCGGATCCCTGGCCAAACAGGCGATCCGCACATTTGCGCTCGACGCGGGGCGCGAGCCGCAGAAGTTCGGGATCGGACTGAAGGAGCTGTGGCGCGTCGACCCGGCGAGGCACAAACCGGGCCTTGTGCAGCACTCATTCGGCTGGCCGCTGGACGCGGGAACCGGCGGCGGTTCGTTCCTCTATCATTTCGGCGACAACCTGGTCTCCGTCGGGTTCGTCGTGCATCTCAACTACAAGAACCCCTATCTGTCGCCGTTCGATGAGTTTCAGAGGTTCAAGCAGCATCCCGACATCCGGCCGACGCTGGAGGGCGGACAGCGGCTCGCCTACGGCGCGCGCGCCATCACCGAGGGCGGGCTGCAATCGGTGCCGCAGCTTCATTTCCCCGGCGGCATGCTGATCGGCTGCTCGGCTGGCTTTGTGAATGTGCCGCGGATCAAGGGCAGTCACAATGCGATGAAGACGGGCATGCTGGCGGCGGAGAGCGCCTTCGCAGCGATCCAGGCCGGCCGGGCGCGCGACAGCGTGGCGGAGTTCGAGGACGCCTACCGCAACAGCTGGGTCTACAAGGACCTGCAGCTTGTCCGAAACGTAAAGCCGCTCTGGTCGAAGTTCGGCCTGCTGGGGATTGGGCTTGGCGCCCTCGACATGTGGACCACGACGCTGCTTGGCGGCTTCTCGCTGTTCGGCACGCTCAAGCACGGGAAAACGGACGCAGAATCGACCGAACCTGCTGCGCGCCACAAGCCGATCGACTATCCCAAACCGGACGGCGTGGTGAGTTTCGACAAGCTCTCGAGCGTATTCCTGTCGAACACCAATCATGAGGAGGACCAGCCGGTTCACCTCAAGGTGCGTGACCTGGCTCTGCAGAAATCCTCCGAACTTGGCGAATTTGCAGGCCCATCGAACCGGTACTGCCCGGCCGGGGTGTACGAATGGGTCGGCGCAGCCGGTGAGGAACGGTTCCAGATCAATGCGCAGAACTGCGTCCACTGCAAGACCTGCGACATCAAGGATCCAAACCAGAACATCACCTGGACGACGCCGCAGGGCGGTGAAGGGCCGATCTACGCTGGCATGTGAGATTGACCGTCTCCGCCCGTCACGGGGCGGCGCGACCGCACCCGCGACCAGGCGGGCCACACGCGGGCCATTGCGGGCGCTGGCCCAGTCATCCTGTCGCTGTCATCCTGTCGCTGTCATCCTGTCGCTGTCATCCTGTGGCTGTCATCCTGTGGCTGTCATCCTGTGGCTGCGCGCGGACAGCGACACAGCGGATGTGTTCGCCCGCGGCGATTCTGCTCCGGCGGGCCCATTGAGATCCGCCTGAGTATTAGATCCGCCCGTGTATCAGGTCAGCCCGGTGATCAGGTCCGGCCGGGGGCTCCGGCAGGGCGGCCGATACTGACATAGGCAAAGCCCTGCTGCGCCATCTCCGCGGGATTGTAGACATTGCGGAGGTCTACGACGACCGGGGCGACCATTCCGGATTTCACGCGATCAAGGTCAAGGGCGCGAAACTCATCCCATTCCGTCAGTATGGCCACTGCATGGGCGCCGGCGATGCAATCGTAAGGGTCGCTGGCGAAGACGACGCCGGACAGCGAGCGGGCCGCCTCATGCATCCCCTCCGGATCGTAAGCGCGCACCGCCGCTCCGGCCTGCTGCAGCGCCGGCACGATGTCGAGCGCAGGCGAATCCCGCATGTCATCCGTATCCGGCTTGAAGGTAAGCCCAAGCACGGCGATCGTCTTGCCGCGAACGTCCCCGCCGGCGGCGGAGATTATCCTCTCGGCCATGGCGCGCTTGCGCGCATCATTGATCTGCACCGTCGTTTCGATGAGGCGGATCGGGGCCCCGGCTTCCGAAGCCGTCCGCACCAGGGCGAGCGTGTCCTTCGGAAAGCACGACCCGCCATAGCCTGGACCGGGCTGAAGGAAGCGCGGGCCGATGCGGCTGTCCAGTCCGATCCCCTTGGCGACCTCCTGAACGTTCGCGCCGACGGCCTCGCACAGGTCGGCCATCTCGTTGATGAAGGTGATCTTCATCGCCAGGAATCCGTTGGCGGCATATTTGATCAGCTCGCTGGTCCGTCGTCCGGTGAACACGATGGGTGCGTCGGCGAGCGGACGATAGAGTTCGCGCATCAATGCTTCGGCGCGCTCATCCTGAACGCCGACGACGACGCGGTCAGGCTCCTTGAAGTCCTCAATGGCCGCGCCCTCGCGCAGAAACTCAGGGTTTGACACAACGGCGAACTGCGCGCCGGGATTGCGCGCGCGGATGATCCGCTCGACCTCGTCGCCAGTTCCGACGGGAACGGTCGACTTTGTGACAACGACAGTATAGCCCTCCATCAGATCGGCGATCTCCTCCGCTGCGCCATAGACGTAGGAAAGATCGGCGTGACCATCGCCGCGCCGGGACGGCGTGCCTACGGCGATGAACACAGCATCGGCCGACCGGATCGCGTCCCTGGGGTCGGTGGTGAAGGACAGGCGGCCCTGGCGCACGTTGCGGGCGACGAGGACGTCGAGGCCAGGCTCGAAGATCGGCATCTCGCCGGCCTGCAGGCGCGCGATCTTGTCGGCGTCCTTGTCGACGCAGGTCACGACGTGGCCGAAATCTGCAAAGCAGGCCCCGGACACCAGGCCCACATACCCTGTCCCGATCATCGTCACGTGCATGGCCGTATCTCCCTGCCGGGCCTATCGCATCACAGGCGCTGCGCGCGGACGCGCCGTCGTCTTTACCCGGCTGAAGCGCAGGCGCGCAATCAGGGCGGCGGCGCGCCTGCTGTCATCCGATGGTCTGGCCTGTTTTCGCCCAATCCGCGAGAAACGCCTCAAGGCCCTTGTCGGTCAGGGGGTGGCGCCCAAGCGCCCTGAAGACCGAAGGCGGCAGTGTGGCGCAGTCCGCGCCGGCGAGCGCCGCGTCACGGACGTGACCGACGGTGCGTATCGACGCCGCCAGAATCTCGGTCTCAAAGCCGTAATTGTCATAGATCGCGCGGATCTCGCGGATCAGCTCCATGCCGTCGAGACCGGTGTCGTCCAGGCGGCCGATGAACGGCGAGACATACGCCGCGCCTGCCTTGGCCGCGAGGAGGGCCTGAGCGGCGCTGAAGCACAGCGTGACGTTGACCGCCGCGCCATCATCTGCAAAGCGGCGCGTCGCCTTGAGCCCTTCCCAGGTGAGCGGGACCTTGACGACCACGTTGTCCGCGACGCGGCGCAGGATCGCGCCCTCGCGCATCATGTCGTCGGCTGTCGTTGCGACCACTTCGGCGGAGACGGGCCCGGGCGCTGCGGCGCAGATCTCCTTGAGAACCTCAAGAAGCGGGCGTCCGGATTTCGCGACCAGGGACGGGTTCGTGGTGACGCCGTCCACCAGCCCGGTGGCTGCGAGCTCTGCGATTTCGTGCACATCCGCAGAGTCGAGGAAGAGTTTCATATGCGCGCTCCTTTGGTCACATCACGCCGGCGCGCAGAAGATCATGCACGTGGATGATCCCGACCGGCTTCATATCGTCATCAACCACGAACAGCGCGGTGATGCGGGTGTCGTTCATCAGCTTGAGCGCCTGGGAGGCGAGCATGCGGGCGTGCGCCGTGCGCGGCGCGCGGGTCATCACCTCGCCGGTGCTGCGCGCCAGCAGGTCTGCACCCATGTTGCGGCGCAGATCGCCGTCAGTGACGACGCCGGACAGACACCCCTGCGCATCGACGACGCCAACGCACCCGAACCGCTTTTGCGTCATGATCAGAAGCGTATCGGCCATCGGCGTCGCAGCGGCGGCGAGCGGGACTTCATCGCCGGCGTGCATCAGATCGCCAACGGTCTTCAGCAGGGCGCCGAGTTTGCCGCCGGGATGGAACACCTTGAAGTCGGCCGCCGTAAAACCGCGCGACTCCAGCAGTGCGACCGCAAGCGCGTCGCCGAGCGCCATCTGCAGCGTGGTGGATGTCGTGGGAGCGGAGGTTTCGCCGCAGGCCTCAGGTGCGTCGGGCAATGCGAGAACAATATCGGCGGCGCGCGCAAGGCTTGACCCGGCGCGGGCGGTGATGGCGATCACCTTGATGCCGAAGCGGCGACAATAGTGCAGCAGGTCGGAAGCTTCCCGGAGCTCGCCGGATTTCGAGAGGACGAGCACTGCGTCATCGCGGCCGATCATGCCGAGATCGCCGTGGCTGGCTTCGGTCGGGTGCACAAAACTCGCCGGCGTGCCGGTGGAGGCGAGCGTCGCGGCGATCTTTCGCCCGACATGGCCAGACTTTCCCACCCCGGTCACGATCACCCGCCCGGCGAGACCCGCCATCAGCGCGACAGCCTCAGCCAGGCGCGGCGGCGGAGCGGCGGCGAAGTCGGCGAGCGCCCGGGCCTCAAGGGCGAGCACCCGGGCGGCCACGGCGCTGACATCGGCGCTGACATCAGCGCTGGCGTGCACGGCGGCGTCATCGGCAGGACTGCTCATGGCAGGGTCTCCCTGGCCGCGGGCGACGAATCCGGCGGCAGCAGCGCCGGCTTCGTCGCCCGGGCGTCAAAAACGATTTTGCGGATCTCCACCGCACCGCCGCCGCCGCTGGGGTCAGGCATGATGCCGACGAAGTCGAGACCGAGGTCATCCAGATTAGCCTGTGGCGGGCGATATTCGAACGCATAGTCCTGAAAGGCGTCGGTCAGGGGAAACTCAGTCCAGCCGGAGTCCGCGCCCGCAGCTGCCGCGTATCCGGCCTTGAAGAAGGGCGCAGGCGCGTCCGCCGCGGCGCGCGCGGTGATGGTGATGCGCACGGCCTTGCCGCCATAGGCGGCTTCGAGATCCGGCGCGAGACGCAGATTGGCGGTCTGTGTCGGCGTGGCGGCGGCCGACTCCCGCCTGACCCCGGTGACGCGCAGCAGCAGGGGTTGGCCTGGCGCAGACCTGAGCTCAACCACGTCGCGCGGGCCGGCCACGAAGCGGGCCAGATCGCGCCCTTCCACGGCCAGGACAGCCGCATCCGTCCGGCCGGCGCCCATCGGGCCGGTTGGCAAACGCGCGGCGCCCGCGCCAAGGGCGACGATGGTGAGCCCTGCGGCGAGGGCCGCAGCGAGCGGGTAGAACACGATGTCCGGAGGCGACGGCATGGGAATGCGTTTAGCACCGCGGCGCGGCGGGCGCGACGTGTGTTTGGGCGCATTCGCGCGCCCGCCGCGCCGTGCGCCGGTCCGGCTTGAAGCCTGACGCAGAACCGGCTTCAAGTCAGGTGTGCGCAGGGACGTTGCACGCCGCACCAGCGCCGGGGCGTGCGGCCATGCAGGTGGCAGGGCCGAAAGGGATGGGGCCGAAAGGGATGGGGCCGAAAGGGATGGGGCGGAAAGGGACGGAACCGGAAGGGATCACGCCGGCGCGGAAAGGACGAGACGTTGATCAGCGCTGTCTTCGCCAGGGGCGCGCCTGTCGCCCGACGCGGCCCGGACGCGACAGCGCGCCATCAAGGCCGCCCCAACCTGTCCGGTCGGACGCGACGAAGTCCGCATCCGTTCCGACGTCTCGGCAGATGCGGACCTCGCCTTATGCGTTTCGCCGGTCATGGCGCTCACCGCCATGTTGATCGAAAGGGAACGCGAAACGAAGAGGGCCGCAGACGCGGCCCCCGATCGGTCGTTACGCCTTCTTCGCAACCTTCCGGGCGACCGGCTTCTTGGCAGCCTTCGGGGCGGCGGCCTTCTTCGGAGCAGCGGCCTTCTTCGGCGCAGCGGCCTTCTTGGGGGCGGCGGCCTTCTTCGGAGCAGCAGCCTTCTTCACGACGGTCTTCGTCGCGGCTTTCGGGGCCGGGGCGGCCTTCTTGGCGGCAGCCTTCGGCGCAGCCTTCTTGGCCGCGGCAGCCTTCACGACAGGCTTTGCAGCCGTACGCTTGGCGGCCACTTTCGTCACGCTCGCGGCCTTCGCGGCGGCGGGCTTCTTTGCAACAGTCTTGGTCTTGGCAGGCATGTGTGTTCGCTCCTTGCTGGTGGAACATCGTCTTTATGACCTGTTATCCTTAAGCGGACGTTCCCAAAAACTTCACCGGAGGTAAACGTGACGAAGCTCGCATTGATCCGACACGGACAAAGTCAATGGAACCTGGAGAACCGTTTCACGGGGTGGGTCGACGTCGATCTGACAGCAGAAGGCGAGGCCCAGGCGAGGCGGTCCGGAGAGCTTCTCAAGGCGGAGGAAATCCCCTTCGAACGGGCCTACACATCCGTACTCACGCGTGCAATTCGTACATGCTGGCTTGCACTTTTTGCAATGGACATGGTCTGGATTCCAGTCGTCAACGACTGGCGCCTGAACGAGCGCCACTACGGCGGACTGACCGGTCTGGACAAGGCGGAAACAGAGCGGGAGCATGGACCCGAGCAGGTCCGCATCTGGCGTCGCAGCTATGATGTGGCGCCGCCTCCGACTGAAAAGAACTCGCCTTACGACCTCTCCGGCGACCGTCGCTATCGCAACGTGACGGTTCCAGCGACCGAATCACTTGCAACGACCCTGCAGCGCGTCCTGCCCTATTGGCGGGCTGAGATCGCGCCGCGAATCAGCGAAGGCGAACATGTGATCGTGGCGGCGCACGGAAACTCCCTGCGCGCGATCGTCAAACACCTGTTCGCCGTCGCCGACGCCGATATCGTCCATGTCGAGATTCCAACAGGCAACCCGCTCCTCATCGATCTTGACGAGGCGCTGCGTCCGCGCTCGGCCCGCTATCTCGACGCCGGCCGCGCGCAGGAGTTGCCAGTCCTCAGCCCGGCCTCCGCGTGACGGCGCCTGTGACCGGCGCAGGGTGGAGCGCCGCGGACGAAGCGTTCATGGGCGCGGCGCTTGCGGCCGCCGCGGGTCGTCTCGGGCGCACAGCGCCCAACCCCACAGTCGGCTGCGCGATCGTGCAGGCGTGCGACATCGTGGGTCTCGCCGCGACGGGCGCTGGCGGGCGCCCGCATGCGGAGGATCAGGCTTTGGCGGCGGCGGGGCCGCGCGCCGAGGGTGCAGATGTCTTTGTCACGCTGGAGCCGTGTGCGCGCCGATCCGACGCCTCCGCACGGAGCTGCACGCAGCTGCTGCTGGAGGCGCGGGTGCGCCGTGTGGTGATCGCCGCGCCGGATCCCCATGTCCTGGCGGGAGGCGAGGGGGTGCTGCGTCTGCGCGCCGGCGGGGTGATCGTCGAGGAAGGGCTCCTTGCGGAGGCGGCGATCCGGCTCAATGTCGGTTTCTTCACGGTGGTGCGGCTGGGCCGGCCGTTTGTCGCCGTGGATGGGGACGCATCCCGATATGACGGCGACTTCGAGCTTGGCTTTCGCGAGTCGTTTGAGGAGGCGCTGGCGCGCATGGCCCGTAACGGACTGACGCGCGTGCGGGTTGCGCCGGGTACGCCGCTTGCGGCTGCACTCGCAGATCGCGGGCTGATCGATCATGACGCGACAGGCCCGCAGCTGCACGGTCCGGTCCGGCGCTGACAGGCGCCCGGCGCGGCCCTGCCCCGCCCGGGGTCCGGGCGTCGGGTCGCCGGACCGTCGGGTCGTCGGACCGTCGGGGCGTCCCGGGATCCTGGCGTCGGGGCGAGGTCTCGATGCGCAGCCCGGCTGTCTGGCTGCGGCCTGAACGGGGAGCCTGCACGGGCGGCCTGCACGGGCGGCCTGCACGGGCGGCCTGCACGGGCGGCCTCAAACGGGGGCTGCGCGGTTCAGTCGCCGCTGGCGTCGTACTTTGCTTCCTTCGCCTTGGATGCGATCAGGTCCATCAGGGCGAGGAGCACGCCGGACACCACAAAGGCCATGTGCACGACGACGAGCCAGAACAGGTTGTCCTTGTCCTGGCTGTCGATGTCCATGAAGGCCTTCAGCAGATGGATGCCGGAGATCGCCACGATGGAGGCGACGAGCTTCAGCTTCAGGCCGCCGAAGTCGACCTTGCCCATCCAGTTCGGCCGGTCGGGATTGTCGCCGGTATCGATCTTCGACACGAAGCTCTCATAGCCGGAGAAGATGACCATCACGAGCAGATTGCCGGCCAGCGCCAGATCCACGAGGGTCAGCAGGTTCAGGATGACCGTGCTTTCCGGCGGCGGTTCCGCGAAATTCAGGACCAGGGGCGCGAACACCAGCAGCTCCTGGAAGAACTTGACGATCAGAAGCGCGAGGACGGCGATCAGGCCGATATACATGGGCGCCAGAAGCCAGCGGCTCTGAAACATCAGTCCTTCAATGGTGCGCTCGATGACGTTGTCGTGTTTGTGCATGCCTGTCCCCGCCGCCCTGAAAGGCGCTGCCCGCGTCTAGCAAACCCGCCGCGCCGGTCAATCCGGCGCGCCCGCAGGGCCAGACCGCGCCCGGCCAGACCGCGCCCGGCCAGACCGCGCCCGGCCAGCCTCGCGTCGGGGCGACGCCTGCGCCGATGCGCCTCAGCCTTCGAGCGCGCAGGCGCCGGGATCCAGACCGTACTCCTTCAGTTTCCGGTACAAGGTGGAGCGCCCTATTCCCAGCCGCCGGGCGACCTGGGACATATGCCCATCATACAGGGTGAGCGCGAAGGAAATCAGATCCTTCTCGATCGCCTCAAGGGAGCGCAGATGGCCGGCCGCGTCGAGGATCTCGACGCCGGGCTGGCCAGGCTGGGGCGCCTGCACGCCCTGCGCCTCACCCGATTGCGGCGCGGACACAGGCGCGGGCTGCAGACGCACCGGCCCCTCGACGTCGCGCAGCTGCGGTTTCAGGCCCGAGATCTGGGGAAAGTCCTCTGGCGTCAGATATTGCCCATCGGCTAGGACGACGGCGCGGAAGACAGCGTTCTCCAGCTGCCGGACATTGCCCGGCCAATCATAGGCGGCGAGCATCTCATGGGTCTGCGGCGCCGCGTCGATGATCTGTTTTCCCTCTTCAGCGTTGAAGCGGGACACGAAGTGGCGCACCAGGGCGGGAATGTCGTCGCGGCGCTCGCGCAGCGGCGGCGCTTCGATGGGAAAGACATTGAGGCGATAGAACAGGTCTTCGCGGAAGCGTCCCTCCTCGACGAGTTTGCCGAGATCGCGATTGGTCGCCGCAACGATGCGCACGTCGACCTTGACTGGGCGTTTGGCGCCGACCGGATCAACCTCCGACTCCTGCAGCGCGCGCAGGAGCTTGACCTGGATGTCGAGCGGCAATTCGCCAACCTCATCGAGAAACAGCGTGCCGCCGTCGGCTTCAACAAACTTGCCGAGGTGGCGATCATGGGCGCCGGTGAAGGCGCCCTTCTCATGGCCGAACAGAATGGACTCCACGAGGTTCTCGGGGATGGCGCCGCAGTTGACCGCGACGAAGGGTTTTCCGGCCCGCTCGCTTTCGCCGTGCGTCGCGCGCGCCAGCAGCTCCTTGCCGACGCCGGACTCTCCCAGCACAAGCACAGGTATGCCTGACGCCGCCGCCCGTCGCGCCAGGCGCACCACATGGCGCATGGCCGGGGCCGCGGCGATCAGATCATCGAAAGTCAGCTGGTCCGCCGCCTTGCGGCTCAGCCGCTTGACCTCGCCCGTCAGCTCGCTGAGCTTCAGCACGTTGCGGATTGATACGACGACCCGCTCCGGGCTCGCCGGTTTGACGAGGAAGTCGTTGGCCCCAGCCTGCATGGCGTTGACGGCGGTGTCGACGCCGCCATGGCCGGTAAGCACGATGATCGGCAGATCCGGGCGAAACCCACGAATGGCCTGAACCGCTTCCATCCCATTGACGCCGGGCATCACCAGGTCGAGCAGGACCACGTCTGCAGCGGTCGCCATGGCGATGGCGCGCGGTCCGTCTTCGGCCAGTCGGGTCAGAAATCCCTGTCGCTCGACAGCCGCCTGCAAGAGGCGACGCTGCGTCGGATCGTCGTCCGCGATGAGCACCGTCTTCGCCATGTCACCCGCACCAGATTATCGCGAAATCCTCGCGTTTTTGTTGCGCAGACCCTAGCGCTGGCGAGTAAAGGCCGGCTTAAAATGGGACAGTCGCACGCATCCGTGCGTTTGCCGCCTTTTCTTCGCCGCGGGCGCACGCCACATAGCGTGCATGCATCCTCCAGATCGTGAACGCGACACCCTGCTTGGACGGGCTCGGCGAACGGCCGCCGTCGGCGCCAGCATGACAGGTCTCGCGGCGCGGGCCGGCATGGAGCGTCTGTTCGGGGGCGACGACGCTGACCGCCAGATCGCCCAGGCGCTGCGCGCAGCGCTTGGCGCGACGAAGGGACCGCTGATGAAGGTGGCCCAGATGTTGTCCACCATTCCTGACCTGCTGCCGCCGGACTACGCACAGGAGCTGGCGAGCCTGCAGAGCAACGCCCCGGCGATGGGGCCGCCCTTTGTCCGTCGCCGCATGCGCGCCGAACTTGGCGAAGCCTGGCAGGACAGCTTTGCGGAGTTTTCCACCGATGCGGTGGCCGCCGCATCGCTCGGCCAGGTGCACAGGGCGCGCGCGCCTGACGGCGCGGCGCTGGCCTGCAAGCTGCAATACCCCGACATGGCGAGCGCGGTGGAGAGCGACATCGCCCAGCTGACCGCGCTGCTCGCCCTGGTGCGCCGGCTCGGTCGGGTGATCGACCCCAGCGAGATCGCGGTGGAGGTGGGCGAGCGCCTGCGCGAAGAACTCGATTACCGCCGCGAGGCGGCGCACATGCGGCTCTATCGCACGATGCTTGCGGGCGAAGCCGACATCGTTGCGCCTGAGCCGGTGGATGCACTGTCGACCGGCCGCCTCCTGACCATGACATGGCTTGAGGGGGCGCCGCTCGCCGCATTCAAGGCCGCGCCCCAGGCGGCGCGGGACAATATCGCGCGGCTTCTGTTCAAGGCCTGGTGGTCGCCAATGTGCCGTTACGGCGTGATCCACGGCGATCCGCATCTTGGCAATTACAGCTTCGCCGACGGCGGCGCACGTCTCAACCTGCTTGATTTTGGCTGCGTCAGGGTGTTTCCCGCCCGCTTCGTCGAGGGGGTCCTGATGCTGCGCCAGGCGCTGATGGACAATGACGATGACGCAGCGGCGCACGCGTATCGGATCTGGGGCTTCGCGGCGCTGTCCCGGGCCCAGATGGACGCCCTCAACCTGTGGGCGCGCTTCATATACGGGCCCCTGCTGGAGGATCGGGTGCGCAGCGTCGCCGACGGGGTCAGTCCCGGCGAATACGGCCGTCGCGAGGCGATGGCGGTCAAGGAGCAGTTGCTCGCCCACGGTCCTGTGCGCATACCGCGCGAATTCGTGTTCATGGATCGCGCCGCCATCGGTCTTGGCGCAGCGTTTCTGCATCTCGGCGCGGAGCTCAACTTCCGCACCCTGTTCGAGGCCGAGATCAGCGATTTTGACGTCACGCGCCTGGCCGAGCGGCAGGCCGACGCGCTGCGGCGCCATGGGCTCGAACGCCCCCTGTAACCCTCACCCTGTAACCCTCACCCCGTAACCCTCACCCTGTAACCCTCACTCTGTAACCGACACCCTTTGAACCGCCTCTCAACAGCCCCGGCGCCGGGCGCCTGAACCCGCCTGCTGGCGACCAGGCCGGCGGTGAGGCCTCTCGACAGGGCGCGCCGCTTGGGTCAGCCTGTGGGCCGATTTCGGGAGCACCCATGGGACCTCGCGCGCTGACCGCTCTTTGCCTTGCCGCGATTGCTGCGCCGCAGCTGGCGGCGGACGAACAGCCGCCCCGCCCGACAATGGCGAGCGTGCTTGCAGCTGCTCCCGCCGATGCGTGGCGCAGGCTCGATCCGGAAAACCTGCTGGTGATGCGCTTCGCCGAAGCCCGGGTGGTGATCGAACTCGCGCCGGGCTTTGCGCCCGCCCATGTCGCCAACATCAAGGCCCTGGCCCGCGGGGGGTATTTCGACGGCCTGTCGATCGTGCGGGTGCAGGATAACTTTGTCGCCCAGTGGGGCGACCCTGACGCCGACAGCGACGCGCGCAAGGCGCTCCCGCAGGGCGCGCGTCGCACCTTGCCAGGCGAGTTCGAGCGGCGCGATCTGACGGCGCGTCAGGCCGGTTTCGTGCGGCTGAAGGACCGCGACGGCTACGCCCGCGAGGTTGGCCACGCCGGCGGGTTTCCGGCGGCGCGCGATCCGCGCACCGGGGCCATGTGGCTTGCCCACTGCTACGCCACCGTCGGCGTCGGGCGGGATGCGGATGCGGACTCCGGCGGCGGCGGCGAGCTTTACGCGGTGATCGGCCATGCCCCCCGCCAGCTCGACCGCAACATTACGGTCGTCGGACGGGTGGTCGCAGGGATCGACGCGCTCGCCAGCCTGAAGCGCGGGTCAGGACCGCTCGGCTTCTACGAAACCCCCGGGGAACGCACGAGGCTGATCGACGTGCGGGTGGCGGCGGACCTGGCGCCGGAGGCGCAACCCCGGCTCGAGGCGTTGCGCACCGACACGCCGACCTTCCAGGCATTGGTCGAGGCGCGCCGCAACCGGCGTGATGACTGGTACAAGAGGCCGGCCGGCTACATCGACCTGTGCAATGCGCCCCTGCCGGTGCGCCCCGCCCCTACGCCCTGATCAGGACCGGCGCGCGCGCGCGCGGCAATTCGAGTCTGGCCAGGAAGCCGCCCTCGGGATGGTTGGCGAATGTCAGATGGCTGTCATGCGCCGCCGCCAGCCGGTGGGCGATCGCCAGACCGAGGCCGAAGCCCTGGGCGCGGCGCGTCAGTGCATCGTCGCCCTGGCGGAACGCTGCGGCGAAGTCTGTGCACGAAATCTCGGTCAGACCCGGACCATGATCGCGCACCGTGAAGACCACGCCGTCATGGGGCGCGCGGTCGGCGGTGACGATGACGGGCGGAGCTCCATGGATCAGGGCGTTTTCAATGAGCACGCGCAGGATGCGCGTGATGACCTTCTTGTCGAGCGTGAGAATGTCGGTGTCCGTGCGGTCGATCAGCTTCACCTTTCGCGGCGACTCGGTGTCGCGCATGGCGGCCGCGGCGGCCGCGGCGCGCAGAATGTCCCTGGCGGCATGCTCGTCCATCACCGTCTTGACGTCGCCAGCCAGCGCCAGGGCGTCCGCCTGCAGCCCGCTCAGCGTGTCCAGCAGGGCGAGGCCGCTTGAAATGATCTCCTCCGCGTGGCGGCGCTGCGCCGGATCGCCGAGCGAGCGGCGCAGTTCGCGCGCATAGCCGACAATGACGTTGAACGGCGTGCGCAACTCATGGCTCATCAGGCGCAGCATGTTCGACTTGAGGGCGTCCGCCCGTTCGGCCGACGCCCGGGCCCGGCGCAGATCAGCTTCAACCCGACTGGTGCGCAGCACATAGAGCAGCTGATGGCTGATCAGGCGCCAGTTGATCGGCTTGACCACGAATGAGGTCGCCCCGGCTGCATAGGCCCGATCGATGGCGACGATGTCCTCGCGTCCGGTGATCACGACCACCGGCAGGTGGCGTGTGGCTTCGTCCCGGCGCAGGTGTTCGATAACGGCGAAGCCGTCCAGCCGAGGCATGTCGAGATCAACAAGGCACAGATCGAACCCGCCCCCGGCGAGGCGCTCGAGGGCTTCCTCGCCGTCGGCCGCGGTGACGACGTCGACGGTTGGCCCGGACAGGTGCACCAGGGCGAATTCGCGCAGGATCGGATCGTCGTCGGCCACCAGCAGACGGGCGCGCTCTTTGATGACGAAAAGGTCGCCGTGCATAGGCTGATGTGTCCAAGCTACGGGGACGATCAGTATTACCCAGACGATAAGATTTCGTTTCCCGCGATGCCGATCATTCCGCGAGCCGGACGCGTTTGACCGTGTCGCCGAGGCCCTGCGGCACCGGGACGTCGGTGGCGTTGTAATTGGCGTTGATGACGAGGGTGGCGTCTTTTTCCAGGCGAAGGTTGCGCGCCACAATGACAGTATAGGCGGACTGTTCCGCGATCCGTCCGCGCACGTCCGCCCAGAAGTCCCCGTCGGGCAGGTAGATCGTGCCCAGAAGCTTGCGCGCCTGACCGCTGTTGAACTTGAAGTTCTGCTGGCCAGGTCCCGGACCGCGCCAGATCAGCATTCCGGCCATCTCGCCGGTTTTCGGCGCCGACAGCTCGACCGTCGCGCCGGGATCAATGGTGATGGCGCTGCGTTCGAAATAGACGCCGACATACTGGCCTGTCAGCGTCGCCTGGGAGCCGACCGAAAGACCCTGCGCGCCGTCGATATAGTAGACGCCGGGAAGCATCGTCACAGCCGCGGTCCCCTGCACCGAGATGGAGCCGTAGACGCCAGGCCCGATCGTATGCTGACCGGCGTTCACGCTGAAGTTCTGCGCCGCGCCCGAGGGCCTGACCGGCGGCGGCCGGCTCTCCAGCGGATTGGCGATCGCAGGGTAGTCCGGGATCGGCAGGGGAACAAAGGAGGCGGACGTTCCCTTGTAACCGCCCGCGGAGCGGATCTCGCCGGCGCGCAGGGTTCCTCCGCCATTGGCCGAAATCCCTGTGTTGCTCCTGGAGTTGGATTGCACGATGCAGCCGCCGGCCTCCACAGTGGCGGCGCCGCCCATCTTGATCGCCTGGGTCTGACCATTCAGCGCAAGAACGCAGAGCGGATAGATGGAGGTGACGCGGGCGACGGCGCGCGCCTGCACGATCGGCGTCTCGCCGCCGCGAAACAGCCCCGTATACGGCGCCGCAGGAGCGGTCACATCGACTTCGACGGCCCGGCCCGAGTCGAAACTGCGCGCGCTGACCTGGGCGGCCCGCCTCACCTCGTCACTCTCAATCTGCGCCAGCACGATGCCCAGGGCGATGGAGGACAGGTCCGCCTGTTGCGAAGCAGATCCTGCTGAAATCACGGATTGCTGCGCAACGGCGAGCGCGGCGGCGTCGGCGGCGAGCTGGATGCGCGATTTCAGCGTTGCGACGCTCGCCAGATCGACGACGAAGCTGAGGATCCCGCCGATCACCGGGACCGCGAGACCGACCCAAAGCGCGACATTTCCGCTCCGGTCGCGCGACAGGGTCGGCCGGCGCGGGCCGTTCGACGCTGCCAGAACCCTCGGGCTTCTCCCGCATATGTCGCGACGTCCGAAAAACTGCCGAGACCTTAACTGTCCGATTTCTAGAATTTGTTTAATCTTCACAGCCAATTTCCACCCATGACGGACATGGCCGGATCCAGACAGGCGCGCGCCGGGCCGGTGCGGCGAGGCTCGATCAGCCGCAAGCTCACCCTGCTTACGATCGCCTCGGTGGGCGCCGCCACTCTTGTGGTGACCGGGATGGCGGTCTGGCAGGAGAGCCGCCGGTTCGTCGGCGCGCAGCACGCGGCGCTGCAACAGACGGCGGACATCCTGTCCACCGCCGCCGCGGAGCCGCTGGCGGGCGCGGACGTGGCGGCGGCCCAGGCCCTCCTGCGCGCCGTCAGCCGCACGCCCGGCGTGTTCTACGCCGCGATCGAAACGCCGGACGGGCGGATTTTTTCGGACATGGGGCTGGGCGCGCGCCTTGACACGGATCTGCACACGGCGCGTCCGGTCGCAACATGGTCGCTTCACGAGTTGATCACCACCCATACGCTGACGGCGGGCGCCCCGGTCATCCGGCGCGGCGACGCCATCGGCCGGGTGGTGGTGATGCGTCGGGCCGAGAACCTCGCCGTCCGCCTGTGGAACACCCTGGCCATGACCGGTCTCGCCGGGGCGGTGGCCCTGACGATCGGCCTGCTGGTCGCGCGGCGGCTGCAGCGCAGCATCACCCGCCCGATTCAGGACCTGACCGCAGCCATGCAGCGCATCCAGGCGGACCATGACTATGCGAGCCCGGTATCGACGCCCAGCGACGGCGAGGTGGCCATCCTCGTGGAGGGGTTCAATGCGATGCTGGGCGAGATCGCCGAGCGCGACGCCCGCATTGAGGCCCATGTGCGCACCCTGGAGCATCAGGTGGCCGCCCGCACGCAGGATTTCCGCGCCGCCAAGGAGGCGGCGGAGTCTGCAAACGCCGCCAAGTCGGATTTCCTGGCCACCATGAGCCATGAAATCCGCACTCCGATGAATGGGGTGATGGTGATGGCGGAGCTGCTGGCGCGCAGCGGTCTCGCCGCCAAACACCGCCGGTATGCTGACGTCATCGTCCGCTCCGGGCGCAACCTTCTGGCGATCATCAACGACATTCTGGATCTGTCCAAGATCGAGGCCGGAAAGCTGACGCTGGAGGATGGGGCGGTGGATCTTTCCGCCCTCGCTGACGACGTGGTCGCGCTGTTCGCCGAGCGCGCACGCGAAAAGGGCGTTGAGCTCGTCGCGTACACCGACCCGACAATGCCGCGAAGGATCGCCGGTGATCCGGTCCGTCTGGGACAGGTTGTGTCCAATCTCGTCTCCAACGCCCTTAAGTTCACCGAGCAGGGATCCGTCACGCTGCGCGTCGAGCCGGATGGGTCGGATCGCCTTCGCATCCTGGTGCGCGACACCGGCGTCGGCATCCCTGCTGACAAACTGGCGAGCGTGTTCCAGGCCTTCAGCCAGGCTGATCAGACCACCACCCGTCGGTTCGGCGGCACGGGTCTGGGGCTGACGATCAGCCGCCGCCTGATCGAGGCGATGGACGGCGCGATCACGGTGTCGAGCGCGGTCGCGAAGGGGTCGACCTTCGTCATCAGCCTGCCGATCCGGGTCCTCGAGCCGGCCTCCTGGCCGCGGATCGCCGGGGGCGGCGTGGCGGTTCTGGCGCTGCGCGGGCGGAATGCGGAAACGGCGCTGGCGCGCATGATCAGCGCAGCCGGCCTCTCTCCCATCGCGGATCCGGATCTGTCGGAGGCGGCCGGCGCGCGGCTGATCGTGGCCGAGGCGGCCCTCCTCGAGCATCGGCCTGTGGGGCAGGCGAGCACATGCACAATCGCCGTGGCGCCGCTGGGCGACGGCCTCGCCGACACCATGGTGGCGGCCGGGCGCGCTGCGCGCGCGCTGTCGACGCCGCTGCGGCGCGACGACGTTGAAAGCGTGCTGGCGCGCCTCGCCGCCGGTCAGGACCTCGCCGCAGACGGGCTGACCGGCGCGGGCCCCGCGCCGGGGACCGTCGTCTTCCCCCGCGCGCGCGTCCTTGTGGCGGATGACAGTCCGGTCAACCTGGAAGTGGCGTGCGAGGCGCTGCGCCAGTTCGGCGTTACGCCGCGCACGGTCAGCGACGGACGCCAGGCGGTGGACATCACCGCGGTTGAGGATTTCGACCTTGTCCTGATGGATGCGAGCATGCCGGTGCTTGACGGCTTCGCCGCCGCGCGGGCCATACGCGCGCGCGAGGCCGGTCGATCACGGGTGCCGATCCTCGCGCTGACGGCGCACGTCCTCGGCGCGGGCGCCGACGCCTGGCGGGAAGCCGGCATGGACGGGCTGCTGTCCAAACCGTTCACCCTCGAGGCCCTCGCGGCGGCGCTGTCGCGCCACCTGCCTGCCGTGCGCCCGCAGGCGCCCCGCAGGCGGCCCCACAGGCGGCCCCACAGGCGGCCATGCAGCATCCTGGGCGGGTTGCCGCTGCGCCGCCCGCGCCCCTTGCGTCTGCGCCCGGGCCTGCCGCGGCGTCGCCCGCGTCACGCGATGCGCCCGGCCCCGGCGATCTGCTCAACCAGGAGGTGATTGATCAGTTGCGGCGCATGGCGGCTGGCGGGCGGCCGGACTTCGTCGCACGCGTGCTCAGTCTGTACCGCGAGAACGCACCCCCGGCGATCGACGCCCTGGCGACCGCCGCACAGGCCGGCGATTGGGAAGCGGCGGCGCGCGCCGCGCATGCGCTCAAGTCGATGAGCCTGAACATCGGCGCAGAGGCCCTTGCGGAGGCAGCCGGTGCGATCGAGCGCGCCGGGAGGGGTGAGAGCGGGCGGGCTGGGAGCGGGCGGGTGGAGGCGGCCGACGTGGAGGCTCTGCGCGCGCTCTATGCCCGCTCGAGCGCCTGCCTGACGGCATGTCTGGCGGCCGGCGGGCCGGCCGCAGCATCACCCTCGCCGCCTGACGACGCCGATTTGGCCTTGCTGGCGGACCTGCGGGCGGCGCTTGAGGCCGACGGGCTGGACCTCGCCTACCAGCCGATTGTGGATCGCACCGGACGAACGGTTGTGGGTGCGGAAGCTTTGGCGCGCTGGCGCCATCCCCAGCTCGGCCCCATCGCGCCATCGAGGTTCGTGCCGTTGGCCGAACGCAACGGCCTGTCCGCAGCGCTTGGCGCCTGGGTGATGCGCCGGGCGTTGCGGGAGACGGCGGACTGGCCGATCAGGGTGTCCGTCAACATGTCGGCCCTGCATATCCGCCAGCCGGGCTTTCTGGATGATGTAGGCCGTTGGCTGAGAGAGGCCGGGTGCGAACCTGGCAAACTGACCATTGAGGTGACGGAAACCGCTTTCATGGGCGATGACGGAGAGGGCGAACGCATCCTGCAGGCCCTGCGCCGGCTGGGCGTGCGGCTGGCGCTCGATGACTTCGGCGCAGGCTACTCCAGTCTGCTCTACCTGCGGCGCTTTCCGTTTGACGCCATCAAGATCGACCGCGACTTCGTCGCGGATCTCGGCGAACGCAGCGACGCCTCCGCGATCATTCATGCAGTGGTGGCGATCGGCCGGGCGCTCGGCAAGGAGGTGATCGCGGAGGGCGTGGAAACCCCTGAGCAGCATGCGTTCCTGCGGGCTGCCGGGGTGAATGGCCTGCAGGGCTATCTGTTCGGGCGGCCCATTGCCCCTGCGGCCTTCGCCGCGCTGCTGGGAGGGCCTCAGCCAGGCGTCGGCCAGCCCGGCATCTGATCGCCCGCGACCTTGCGCTCGGCGCAGGCGTTCCCATCTCTAGCCACAGGCGCACGCCGCACTCCGGCCGATGGTCGGCGGGGAGAGCAGATTGCACGCGAAAGGCTGGTGTGTCTGGGTTCGCGGGTGATCTGCAGGCTGCATGCGCCACGTCGCCGCTGACGCGGGACGCCAACGAGAAGGTGTTAGGCCATGACCGCTTCTACCGACGAATCAACGACCTCTGTGCGCGTCGTCTACGTTCGCCCGGCGCGGGCGAGCGACATTGTACGGGACATACCCGGCGGCGCGGCCTCCCTGCCGTTCAAGCTGGATCCGAACGCCATCTGGTATGCCGTGCACGATGCGGAGGGCGATCGGCTGGCGGTGCTTGATTCGCGTGAAGCCGCATTCGCCGCCGCCCGCGCGCATGACATGGAGCCGGTGAGCGTACACTGAGCACTGAACATCGATCGCGGGGCGTCGATCGCCGGGCGGCTGGACATTGCGTCTGCGCTGCTCCGCTGGCCGGCAGGATGACGCCCACAGGTCGGGGTGCGCAGGCGTGGAATCGCCGGCAGACCGCGCCCGCAGCATCCAGCCGCGCGAAGGCGCGGCTGGGCGCAGGCGGCTGGCCCGGGTTGCTGGCCCGGGTTGCTGGCCCGGGTTGCTGGCCCGGGTTGCTGGCGCTCGGGCCGGCAGCGCCGGATGCGCAGATCGGGCCCGACAGCTCCGGCGGACGTCAGTCCTGCAGCCCCTGGTGCGCGGGCGCGCCCCGCATCGCGTGCAACGCGCCCGCCTGAGCTGCGCCCGCCTGAGCGGCCCCTCCTGAGCTGCGCCTGCCTCGCCGAAGCCGCCTTTGGCCCACGCGGCGGCGAAGGCCGCCGGGGCGACGGACCCGGCGGCGGCGGGCGGCTGCGCCGCCCGGATCAACCGGGCGGCGGGCTCGTCGTCTGCGGAATGACCCGGGCGCGGGCCCCGTATTCGACAAACACCGGCGCGCCGACCGGAATCGCCACGTCGCCGCCCTGGGTGACCGTGACAAGCTGGCCCGACTTCAGGCGGACTGTATAGGCGAAGCCCGGCTTGCGCGTGGCGCTGCGTTCGATCTGGCGTCCCAGCACCCCGCCCGCGACAGCCCCGACGACCGCGCCGGCTGTCTGCGCCTTGTCGCCGCCGCCCACTTCAGACCCGGCGATGCCGCCGATGGTTGCGCCGGCGGCTGCGCCAAGAACGCCCTCGCGACCCTCAATGATGATGGCGCGCGCCGCCAGGACCACGCCTTCCTCAACACGCGAGACCGAACCGACCTGACCGCGCTCATAATCATTCGCGCCGAGACCGCCCGCGCATCCGGCGAGACCCGTGGCCAGCGCCACCGCAAGCAGGACCGCATGCGGTGGAGACCTGCGACCGGCGCCGGCGCGCACGGGGGGCAGTTGCAGACCGTTGGCGCGCACGGCGGCTGTGTGGAAAGGGGCGGCGTCAAGGGAACGGGTCGACATCACATACTCCTGCGCGGCTCGTCGCCGCCGCGTCACCACTAGCGGATCTGGCTGAACGGGGCCTGAACCGGCGCCCCGGCCAGCCCGAGGCCTGACAGCCACAGCAGGAGCGCCTGCGTGACCTCGTAGGGGCGCTCCTGCTGGGTCCAGTGGCCGCAGCCGGGCAGGATATGAACACCCTGAAGGTTTGGCGCGAATCGACGCATGACAGGGATCGGGTCGGCGCCCCCCAGCATGGTGTAGGCAGGATCGCAGTCGCCAGCGATCATCAGGGACGGCTGCTCGATGCGGCGATCCCGGAAGGCCCGCAGCCACTCAAAGTCGCGCGTGTGATTGCGGTAGCGGTTGAGGCCGCCGCGAAAGCCCGACCGCTCGAACTGCGCGACATAAACATCGAGATCGCGCGGCGACAGCCATGCCGGGAAGGGGTCCGGGTCAATGAGGCCATCCGTCAGCCTGTCAGCGGGCGTCTTGCCGGTGGGCCATGATCCGACGGGAGCGTCACCGGAAATCGCGTACAGAAAACGGCGCAGAAACCCGCGCGGGTCGGCGTCGAGATCGATTTCAGCGCGTCGCTCCTGGAAATAGACCTGATAAAAAAACCGGCCGCGCCGGGTGAACATCTCGTCCATGACGTCATCGAAACTGCGCGGGGGAACGCCAAGATAGGGGACCGACAGGCCGGCCACCGCGCAGAACAGCTGTGGATGGGCGAGCGCGCTGTTCCAGACGATGGGCGCGCCCCAGTCGTGGCCGATCAGCACGGCGGGGCGGTCGGGAGACAGCGCCCGCGTGACGCCGGCGATGTCGCCGACCAACGCTTCCATATCATAGCATGCGACCGGAAACGGACTGTCAGATCCGCCATAGCCGCGTACGTCGATCGCACAGGCGGTAAATCCGGCCTCGGCGATTGGCCTGATCTGATGGCGCCAGGAGTACCAGGACTCGGGAAAGCCGTGGACCATCAAGACCAGGGGCCCCGCACCCGCCATCGCGCACCTCAGCCGCACTGTTCCAATATCGCGGGCGCCGACCTCCAGGGTACGGAACTCGGGCGCAGGAAAATCGGGCGCAGGGAACTCAAGTGTGGAGGGCTCAGGCGTGCAGGGCTCAGGCATGATGACGCGGGCCTCCCGGCGTTGGCTGTGCGGCGGTGATGAGACCTGCGCGCTCGGCGCCGGTCAACAGGCGCCACCCCCCCTCGGGCAGGTCCCCGAGTTCTACGCAGCCAATCCGTATCCGGAGGAGATCCACAACGCGAAGACCAACGAGTTCGCACATGCGCCTGATCTGGCGGTTGCGTCCTTCGGTCAGGACGAAACGCAGGCTCTGGCCCTGCTGCTCGACGACCGCGCGTTTGAGGGGGCGCCCGTCAAGCGTCAGACCGTGACGCATCAGCGCGAGCTTGCGGTGCGTCACCTGGCCCTCGACGCAGACGCGATATTCTTTTGTGAGGGATGAGTCCGGCCCGATGACGGCCTTGGCGAGCACGCCATCCTGCGAGAGGAGCAGAAGCCCGCGCGAGTCCTGATCCAACCGGCCAAGCGGGGCGAGCCGCGCGCTGGTCCCAGGCGAGGCGCCGGGCCCGATCCGCGCGGCGGCGGTGAGCAGACGGGCGGCCGGGACCTGCCCCGGCGCGGGCTGCGCCGACACGAAACCGACGGGCTTGTGCACGACGTAGGTCGCAGCTTCCGCCATCACGGCTACGGCGCGCGGCGCGAGCGTCAAGGTCTCGCCGGGGACGATTTTGCGCCCGACGTCGCGCACCGTCCGGCCGTCGATAGCGACCGCGCCCGCCAGGATCAGCTCCTCCGCCTCGCGGCGCGAGCACACGCCCTCCTGCGCGAGCCATTTGTTGACGCGCACCGGATCGACGCCGGCATAGGTGCGGGACCAGACCATGATGCGAGCTTGCCGCGCCGGCCAGCGCGGCGCAAACCCTCGACGGGCCCCCGCGGCCCTGATATGCACACGCCCATGCTGTGGAGTTCCCTTCTTGTCCGCTTGGGCGCGACCCGCACCGGCTGAGGCCGGCGGCGCTGCTTGGGGCGCGTCGCAGCGGCCATGCTGAACGCCCCCAGAAAAGGCCAACACCGGCAAAGGCCAGCACCGGCAAAGGCCAGCACCGGCAAAGGCCAGCACCGGCAAAGGCCAGGACGGCTGAGACCAGGACGGCTGGGGCCAAAACGGCGTGTGCTGGAAACGAAAAACGGCCCGGGACGTGGCGACCTCGGTGAAGATGGCCCAGGGCAAGGAACCCGAGACCCGACGTGCGCGACAACGGCCCAGGACAGAAAGAAACCCAAGATCCCGGGCCTGGATCCGCGCACGCGATCCGTGGCGTGGAGCAGCGGCCATGGACGGGCGGGGCGATGTGCGGCCGGCGAACGGCGCGGGCGGACAGGGCTGTGTCGGGCGGGAAAACCATGGCGGCCTCACGACCAAGCCTTCCTGCGGTGCTGCTGCTCGCCGGCGTGCAGGCCTACCGCATGTCGCTGTCGCTGCTGATCGGGGGATATTGCCGCTATCAGCCGACCTGTTCGCTGTACGCCGCCGACGCGATCCGTCGCCACGGCGCGCGCCGCGGCGCATTCATGGCGGCGGCGCGCCTGTGCCGGTGCCATCCCTGGGGGCGATCCGGTTTCGATCCGGTCCCCGAATTCGTCAGCGCGCCCGCCTGGGCGCCCTGGCGCGCCGGCGACTGGGCCTGGAAACAGGCCGCCGGTGCGCCGCAGTGTGAAGAGCTGAAACCATGATCCAGATCACATTTCCCGATGGCGCGGTGCGCAGCTACGAGGCCGGCGCGACGCCGCTCGCGATCGCAGAGAGCATTTCAAAGGGTCTGGCGCGCAAGACCGTCGCGGCGCGGATCGACGGCGTCCTGTGGGACCTCACCCGGCCCCTGCAGGCCGGCGGCCGCTTCGAACTCATCCTGCGCGACAGCCCTGATGGCCTCGAAATTCTGCGCCATGACGCAGCGCACGTTCTGGCGCAGGCTGTCCAGGAGCTGTTTCCCGGCACGCAGGTGACCATCGGACCGGTCATTGAGGATGGGTTCTATTACGATTTTGCGCGTGAGGAACCCTTCTCCACCGATGACTTCGCCCGCATCGAGCAGCGCATGCGCGACATCGTGGACGCGGACCTCGCCATCACCCGGGAGGTCTGGGAGCGCGACACGGCGATCGCCCACTTCACCGGGATCGGCGAAACGTTCAAGGCCGCCATCATCGACGAGATCATTCCGCCGGGCGAGCCGATCACTGTGTATCGCCAGGGCGCGCAGTGGAAGGACCTGTGCCGCGGTCCGCATCTGCCGTCCACGGGCAGGCTCGGCAAAGCCTTCAAGCTGATGAAGCTGTCAGGCGCCTATTGGCGCGGCGACCAGGCGAACGCGCAGCTCCAGCGCATCTACGGAACCGCCTGGGCCGATGAAAAACAGCTGGCGGACTATCTCCACCGGCTGGAGGAGGCAGAACGCCGCGACCACCGCAAGCTCGGCCGTCAGCTGGACCTGTTTCACATGCAGGAGGAAGGCCGCGGCATGGTGTTCTGGCACCAGAAGGGCCTGACGCTCTGGCGCACGATCGAAGACTATGTCCGGCGCCGGCTTGATGCGGCAGGTTACGTTGAAGTGCGTACGCCGCAGGTGCTTGAGCGGGTGTTCTGGGAAAAATCGGGGCACTGGGAGAAGTATCGGGCGAACATGTTCGTGTGCGAGACGGCCGAGGAAGAGACGCTGTCGCTGAAGCCGATGAACTGTCCTGGCCATGTGCAGATCTTCAAGTCGGGGCTGAAGAGCTATCGCGATCTTCCGCTGCGGATGGCCGAATTCGGGGCCTGTCACCGCTATGAACCGTCGGGCTCCCTGCACGGCCTGATGCGCGTGAGGGCGTTCACCCAGGACGACGCGCACATCTTCTGCCGGGAAGACCAGATCGAGAGCGAGACGGCGGCTTTCATCACGCTGGCGCGCTCGATCCACGCCGACTTCGGTCTGGAGGCCGATCACA
Source organism: Hyphomonadaceae bacterium (assembly GCA_040381075.1). Lineage (GTDB taxonomy): Bacteria > Pseudomonadota > Alphaproteobacteria > Caulobacterales > Aquidulcibacteraceae > JBEIHX01. The sequence goes on along the minus strand of JBEIHX010000013.1, from coordinate 28,891 downwards.
TCGCGCTTGCGACGCGCCCCGACGTGCGCGCCGGCTCGGACGAGTTCTGGGACAGGGCCGAAGCCCAGATGCTCAACGCGGCGCGCGCCGCCGGCGTGGAGCCCGTGATCGCCGCCGGGGATGGCGCCTTCTACGCGCCAAAGCTCGACTTCGTGATCAAGGATGCGATCGGGCGGACATGGACGTGCGGCACAATCCAGCTGGATTACGTGCTGCCGGATCGCCTGGATGCGGAGTACATCGGCGAGGACGGCCAGCGTCATCGCCCGGTGATGCTGCACCGTGCGATCCTGGGCTCGATCGAGCGCTTCATCGGCGTGCTCATCGAACAGTACGCCGGCGCGTTCCCGATGTGGCTCGCACCCACCCAGGTCGTGGTCGCCACGATCACGTCGGACGCGCAGGCTTACGCCATCGAGGCGGCGGCCCGCCTCAAGGCGGCCGGCTTGCGGGTCGAGCTCGACCTGCGCAACGAGAAGATCAACTACAAGATCCGGGAACACTCGCTCGCCAAAGTCCCCTATATCGCGGTCGTCGGACGCAAGGAGGCTGAGCAGGGTGCGGTGGCGCTGCGCCGGTTCGGGGCGGAGGGCGAGGGTCAGCGCACGCTCAGCCTGGAGGAGGCGGCGGCGGCTCTGCGCGCGGAGAGCGCGCCGCCTGACCTGAGGCGACTGACCTGAGGCGCCGCGGCTGAGCGGCGGCTGAGCGGCAATCGTGTCACGGCGACGGGAAATTAACCCCCCCAGCGTTGGTACGGATGGCGGAGCGGCCGGAAGTAGGTTACCCGGCAGACGGAGGCATGGGGCACGCGACTCCAGGCGCCTGCCGATCAGACCGGCGGCTTGACCGGCTCGAGGTCCGGTTGGGTCGCAGTCTGGCTGGGTCGCAGTCTGGCTGGGTCGCAGTCTGGCTGGGTCGCAGTCGGAATCTTGCGGTGATGGGGCCTTACCGCGATGGGGTCTCTACCGGGGGGCTCGCCGTTTCAATCGCCGGGGCGCGGTGGCTTCGGTGCGGACATGACGTGGGTGCGGGGCGCGCAACCGGGGTCCGCGCAGGCAGGGCCCGCCGGTCGGGGATGGAGTAAACGATGCGTATTGATGAGGCCGGCCCGGCGCCGACGAGGCGCACCATAGACTTGGTTCCAGAACCCCGGGTCAGTGCGATCGTGGTCACGTTCAACACCGGCGATGCGCTCTGGGAATGCCTCGACGCCGCCCTGAAGGACCCTTGGATCGACGAGCTTATCGTCGTCAACAATGGCAACCCGCTGGCGGTGACGCAGCGTCTGGAGCAGTTCGCGGCGACCCGTCCCGAGGTCGCCCTGATCACAGGACATGGCAATATCGGTTTCGGCGCGGCGTGCAATCTTGCCGCGCGACGCGCGCGGGGCCATTGGGTGCTGATGCTCAATCCGGACGCGGTGATCGAGCCGGGCAGCGCCGAGGCGATGGCGCAGGCGACGCGCGGACGGGTCGGCCCGACGGTCGTGGGCGGCCTGCTGCAGAACGCGTTGGACGGACGCGAGCAGCGCGGCGCGCGACGCGGCGAGCTTTCGCTGTGGTCCGCCTTTGTGAGTTTTTCAGGTCTGTCCCGGGTCATCAATCACGGCATGATGCGCGACCTGCACCGCGAGACAGAGCCCCAGCCAGACCGTACGGTCCCGATGCCGGTGATCAGCGGCGCGCTGGTGCTGGTCCCCCGCGGCGACTTCCGTCGGCTCGGCGGGTTTGACGAGGCCTACTTTCTGCACGTTGAAGACATCGACCTGTGCCGGCGGGCGCGCCGCATGGGCGGCGAGGTTCTGTTCACGCCATTCGCTCGCGCGAAGCATTACGGCTCCACCTCGCGGGCGAGCATCGTGTGGATCGAATGGCAGAAGGCGAAGGGTCTGGCGCGGTACTTCTGGCGCTTTTCACCCGGCGTGTCGGGCAAGATCGCGACGGTCGCCATGGCGCCGCTGTTTACGATCGCCCTGCTGGGGCGCAGCCTGGTGATGTCGGCCCGCCGCATCCTGCAGCAACGCATGCCGGAGCCGATCCCGAGTGTGGCGGCGCGTCCAGCCCCCGGCGCAGAGCCCGCCCCTGCGCGCCCTGCGCTAGGCGCCACACCGGCCGACAGCCAGGATCTGGAACTCGGCAAACGCGCCATTTGAGTAATTGAGACCGGCGATCTGCGGCGCGGCGGCGACAGGACAGGCCGCCCGATCAGCCCGTTCAAGGAACGCGGCGAGATCGGCGCGGGCGCCGGCGTCGCGCACGTTGAACAGCCGCGTTGAGGGCCCGGGCGGAATGGCCGCGGCGGCGCCGGCGTCCTGGTCTGCGAGAATGACCTGACCGCCAAGCGCGAACACAAGGCTCGGCTCGGAGAAACCGTAAACGACCACCGGCGGCGCATCGGGCGCGGAGACAGGATTGAGGCCAAGCGCGGTGAGGGATCGGGCGAGCTGGCGGCTCGCCTGAAGCTCCGGGACGGCCGGGATCATGACGCCCTTGACCGCAGCATTCCAGGCGATCCCGGCAAGCGCAAGACCGCCCAGAACCCCGAGGGCGGCGCGGCGCCGCTGCGCGGCGATGGCCAGAAAGGCGCCAAGGCCGACCGCCAATGCGCCGCCCCAGCCGATCAGGATGACATCTTCCGGCAGAGCCGCAGCTGTGACGCCGGCGTCGGCCTGGACAAGCGCCTCATTGACCGCCGCCATCAGGCCGGGCGGCGCGAGCGTGACGCCTGCGAGCGCCACGGTTGTCAGCGCCATCAGTCCGGCGCCCAGCCAGCGCAGGGCTGGTCCGGCCGCAACAAGGCCGGCGCCGGCGAGGAGCGCAAGGGCGGGGTAAGCCGGCAGCGGGTAGTGCGCGAGTTTTGTCGGGAGCGCCTCAAACACAAGCCAAATCGGCGCGAACCAGCAGATCAGGACGCGCAGTCCCGCGGTCTCAGGGGCGCGGGCCGGGGCCCGCACGGCGTGGACGATGCGCCCCACCGCGCCTGGCGCAAGCAGCGTGGCCGGCCAGAACAGCAGCAGCATCAGCAGGGCGTGCACCCCGGGCGGAGCGCCGTGACCCTCATGTCCGCCGGCCAGCTTGGGCGCGAGGTCCTGGCCGAGCGCCTGGCGCAGGAACTCGCCATCGGTTGCGATCTGGACGGCGATGATCCAGGGCAGGACGATGAGCGCCGCCAGAACCGGCCCGGGCCACCACGCAAGCGGTGCGAGCCAGCGCGCGCGTCGCTCCCACGCCGTCAGCGCAAGCGCGCAGAGCCCGACGACCAGCGGCGTGATCGGCCCCTTGATGAGGACGCCGAGGCCCAGACCGAACCACACCAGCAGGGCTGAGCGCCGGGGGGCGGCGCCCGCGTGCAGATTGGCGAGGCCGGCCATCGCCAGCGCAGTGGCGCCCGCGAGCATGGCGTCGGTCTTGGCGATCATCGCCTCGGTCGCAAGCAGCACAGTGAGCGCGAGCACGCCGGCGCCGACAAACGCTGCCGTCTCGCCAACGAGCCGTCGACCGGCCCAGAAGGTCGCCAGAACGCAGATCAGCGCCCCGAGCAGGGAGGGCGCGCGATAGGCCCAGATCGCGCGCGCTTCGGGGCTGGAGACGAGGCTGACGCTGGCGGCCTGCAGCCAATGTATGCCCACCGGCTTCTTGTGGCGCGCCTCGTCCTGGAAACGGATCCGCACGAAATCGCCGGTTTCGAGCATCTGCGCCGTGGCCTGGGCGAACCGGCTCTCGTCGCGGTCCAGAGCCGGCATGGCGAACAGGCCCGGCAGGGCCGCCGCGATCGTAAGGAAGGCCAGCGCCGCATAGGCGCGCAGGCCGCGCATGAGACGGTGCGGAGACGGGGGCTGCATGCGGTGGTGTTTAGCGGAGCCTGACCGGTCTTGTCTGCGGCGGGATTGCAGCGCTCTCATGTCGCATCGGGCGAGAGGGTGCGCTAAGCGTTGCGCAGGCGCCATCCTGTGACGCCCGATATTGGTCGCCCGGGGTTGGTCGCCCGGGGTTGGTCGCCCTATGATCGGTCGCCCGGGGATTGGTCGTGGGGGTGTCCGGGCGTGCAGGATCTGACGGCTGGGGGCAGGAGAACAGGGTGCGGGAGGCGGTGGAGATCTCGGTTGTGGTGCCGGTGCGTGACGAAGCCGGCAATGCGGAAAATCTTGCGCGCGAGATCGCTGCGGCGCTGGACGGACGGGCCTATGAAATCGTGTTCGTCGATGACGCCAGCCGGGACGACACCCGCGCCCGCCTGATCTCCCTGAAGGCAGAACTGCCGCGCCTGCGGGTGGTGGCCCATCGTCACAATGCAGGACAGAGCCGCGCCATCCGCAGTGGCGTGCGCGCGGCGCGCGCGCCGGTGGTCGCGACGCTGGACGGCGATGGTCAGAACGATCCGGCTGACCTGCCGCGGCTCATTGCGCAACTGACCCGCCCCGATGCGCCACATGGCCTGGCGCTCGTTCAGGGTCGGCGGCTGAACCGCCAGGATAGCGACGCGAAGAAGCTGGCGAGCCGGCTCGCCAATGCGGTGCGCAAGCGCATCCTGCGCGACGAGACCCAGGATTCCGGCTGCGGCGCGAAGGCCTTCCTGCGCACGGCCTTTCTCGAGCTTCCCTATTTCGATCACATGCACCGCTACATGCCGGCCCTGATGCTGGCGGAGGGCTTTCAGGTCGAGAGCTGCGACGTCAACCATCGCGCACGGGTCCACGGCCTGTCAAAATACACCAATCTGGGCCGCCTGATCGCTGCGCTGACCGACTTGAACGGCGTGATGTGGCTGAGCCGTCGACGGCGCAATCCGGGAGGCGTGGATGAGTTCTAGAAAGCCGCAGATCAGCCCGGAGGAGCGCGAAGCGCTTGCGCTGGCGCGGGGTGCAGGTTACCGCAGAAGCCGGGATGGCGAGGCGAAAAGCCGCGCGGGGAGGTCGGACATGGGATTTCTCAATCTGTTTCCGCTGCTGTCGCTGCCGGTGATCATTTACAATTTCATCGGCCTGTTCGCGCACAGCCCGGAAGCGGCGCTCAAGGTGAAGGACAACCTGGCTGCGGCGCTGTTCACCGTGCCGATGGTGACCGGCGGTCAGTGGGCGGTCTCGGGCGGCGATCTCCTGATCCTGTTTTCAATGGTCCTGCTGTTCGTCGAACTGTTGAAGTCCACCCACACCGGGGCGGAAGCGATCATCAATCATGGCCTGTCGCTGATCCTTTTCATCATCTGCCTGATCCAGTTCCTGTTGATCCCCGGCTTCGCAACGTCGGTGTTTTTCCTCATCATGGTGATGACGCTGCTCGACGTCCTGGCGGGCGTGATCGTGACCATCGTCTCGGCGCGCCGCGATCTTGCGGTCAGCGAGCAGGGGCGCTGAGCCGCAGGCGGCGTTCAGCCTGGTGCGAACAGGAAAAACACGGCGAAGGCGATCAGGACGTCCAGCAGCGGCCCGAGCGGGCGAACGCAACGCACCATGGCTTTGTTTTTCGACCGATCATGGTTTGAGGCGCGCCTGGCTGCGCTGAACCTGCCGCCGTCCGCGCTGGCGGCGGCCGCCGGCCTTGATGCAGAGAGCCTCAGTCTGATTTTCAAGGACCAGCGCGAGGTGCGCCCCGAGGAAGTCAGGGCGTTCGCATGGGTGCTTGGCGTATCGCCCGAGGAGGCGGCGCAGCGGTGCGGCGTGAGCACGCGCGCGCCGGACCCGATCGGCGCCGGACCCGCCCGGCTCGCGGCGCTTGAGGAGCGTCTGGCCGCGGCGGAGACCAGGCTGGCGCAGGCGGAGGCCAGGCTGGCGCAGGCGGAGGCCAGGCTGGAGAGGCTGGCGGGCGCACTGGCGCCGGACGCCGGACCGGGATCGTCGGACAAGATCAGGCGGCCCGATTGACAAGGCGGCCGGCCGGCAGGGATGACGGCGGGCCATAGGCGCGATTGCGGCGCACGGCCCGTTCTGCGGCGCCGGCCTGCGTTTCGTCATCGCCAAGGACAGCGACCAGGAAACCCAACGACGCGCCGATGACGACGTCAGCGGGGCGTGCGCCCGTGTGCCTGCCCTGATCGGCGTGCGGGCGCCCATGCGTGCGCTCCACCACCATCGCGGCGGCTGTGACCGGCCGGACGACGGCGGCGAAGCGGCGGGCGGAGGGACGCGCGATCTGCATGGGCCCGGCGATGCAAGTCGCGGGCCCGGGCCAGGCGTGCCGGATCGGAACAGGCGGGCGGGGGCCGCCTCAGCGACCGCCGGGCGGCGCATAGTGCTCCACCCACTCGCGCACCTGCGAATACCAGAACACGGAATTCTGCGGCTTCAGCACCCAATGGTTCTCGTTGGGATAGTAGACGAGCCTGGACGGCACGCCGCGCCTTTGCAGGGTGTTGAACAGTTCGATGCCGTGATTGACCGGCACGCGGTAGTCCAGCTGGCCGTGGATGACGAGCGTCGGCGTATTGAAACGGCCCGCCGCCATGTGCGGCGAATAGGCCTGAAACGCCTGCGGGTTCTCCCAGTACTCGAAGAACCGCTCCCTGCCGGCGCCGTAATCTGCGCCGACCTGGGTGTAGCTGTTGTAGACGGCGGCGTGTGCGATCAACGCCTTGAACGGATGGTCGCGTCCGAGCAGGGTAGTGGCGAGATAGCCGCCATAGCTGCCGCCGCCGGCCACCATACGCTCGCCATCGACCCAGGGCTGGGCCTTGAACCACTCCGCAGCTTTGATGGTGTCCTCATAGGGCAGATCAGCGCGGTTGGGATTGATCGAGTCGGCGAAGTCCTGTCCGAACCCGGAGGACCCGTGGAAATTGTGCCAGGCGACGACATAGCCCCAGCCGGCGAAGACATGGGCGTTCCAGCGGTAGGTCCAGGCGTCGGTAATGCCGTTGTGGGGCCCGCCATGCAGGATCAGGAAGACGGGATACTGCTTCGACGGATCGAAGCCGGGCGGCTTGACGACCCACATCTGGATGTCCCTGCCGTTCGCGCCCTCGTAGGAGACGCTCTCAACCCCACCGAAATCGAAGCTGGCGAGCAGGGCGTCATTGAAGTCTGACAATTTGACCGGCGCGCCGCTGCGCGGATCGATCCGCACCAGGGTCGCCGGCTCGGAAAAGCTTTGACGCATCGCGACCAGGACCTGCGACCGGCCCGCGCCTGCGATGTCGATGTCCGTGAAGTCATTCGCCCTGGTGAGTGCGACCGGGGCTGCGCCGGTCAGATCGAAGCGGTAGACCCGGCGCGTGCCGGCGTCGTCGATCGCGCCGTACAGGGCGCGGCTGTCAGGGCTCCACACCAGGCCCTCGGCGCTGCGATCCCAGTCGGCGGCGAGTTCGCGCACCGCGCCGGTCGCCCGCTCGCGCAGCATTGGGCGCACCTTGTCGGCATAGAAGCCATAGATGCGCTGGCGGCCCCAGGCGAGGTAGCGTCCGTCCGGCGAATACAGTGGATCCATATCGTCCGCAGGATTGTCGGGCGTCAGGTTCACCGCCTGCCCGCCAGCCAGCGGGACGACATAGATATCGAGGTTGCCCTTCACGCCCGTGGTGTCGCTGTCGGCCGCGAAAGCGACCTGCGAGCCGTCCGGGGCGACGTCAAAGGGCAGTCCTCCAAGGGTCTGGCTCGCCACAGACTGGCCCGAGCCGGGTGTGATCGCCTGCGGCGTCCCGCCAGCGATCGCAATCACAAAGAGATGGGTTTGCCGGTCATCGATCCAGCGGTCCCAGAATGAGATGGGCGCCTTGTCCCAGACACGCGCAGTCATTTTTGACTCGGCGCGCTCCTTCTGGCGGCGCGCCTGGGCGTCCCAACCGTCGAGATCGCTCCACACATCGCTGGCGAAGACGAGGCGCTGGCTGTCCGGGAGCCACTTCGGATCGCTGGCGCCGGTGGCTACGGCGGTGACGCGGCGGGCTTCCCCTCCGTCGGTCGGCAGCACGTAAATCTGGGCGGCCTCGTCGGCGTCGCGCTTGGCGACAAAGGCGATCCACTTGCCGTCCGGGCTCCATTGGGGTCCGGACTCGTTGGCTGCGTCGCTGGTCAGCTGACGCGCCGGACCGCCGGCGGCGGGAATGAGCCAGAGATCGGCCGAGCGCCTGTCGGCGGCGAGATCGAAACGAGACACTGACACCACGACGGATCTGCCGTCGGGCGACAGGGCCGGTTCGCCGATGCGCGCCAGTCCCCACATGGCTTCGGCGCTCATCGGAGCTTTTGCGGGCGCAGCCGCAGCGGGCGCAGCGGCGCACAGGGCGCCCGGCGCCAGGGCGGGTATGAGGGCGGCTGTCAGGGCGATGGTGGCGAGCAGGCGGCGCATGGTCTTGTTCCTCCCCGGAGCGCAGTCGGTATCCTGGCCGGCTTTAGCCGGACCGGGCGGACAACGCCAGCAGCCCCAAAGCGAGCAGCCCCAAAGCCATCAGCCGCAAACCCGGCTGCCCCAAAATCAGGCGACCTGCATCCGGCCGACCCATGCCCTGCCGACCCATGCCCTGCCGACCCATTCCCGGCCGACCCGAACACCGCAGGCCCAAACACGGCGGGCCGGGGACAGCAGCCCCGGGAACCCGGTCGTTCGCCACCGCGGCCGGCGCGCTGCTGCTGTGCAGGCTCGACCGTCAGCGACCGCCAAACGGGGCCACTGGGTCGGTGAGATCATTCATGCACCCGAAATGCTTCACCGCCGACCAGTCCTCATCGCTCAGCGCCGGCCCGGAGGCCGGCGCGTCGAGGGCGCGCAGCCTCTCTGCGCGGGCGACGATGTCTGGATGGGTGGACAGAAACTCCAGGCCGGCGCGCTGGTCCTCCTGCAGGTCACTTTCGCCCGTCGTCTCGGCAAGGCGATGAAAGAGACGCCCCATGGCGCCCGGATTGAAGCCGGCCGCCTGCATCATCTCGACGGCGCGCGTGTCGGCCTGCGTCTCCGCCTCGCGCCCGTAACGCAGCTGAAAGACCCGACCGCTGGCAAGGTAGGCCTGCTGGACGACGCCCGATCCACCGATGAACGCGTCCAGCAGCAGCCCGAAGCCCATATCGCGCCAGATGAGCTGCATGACATGGCGCTGCTCCACATGGGCGATTTCGTGCGCGAGCACGCCGGCGATCTCGTCGGGGGACTCCGCCATGGCGACGAGTTCATCCGTGATGAGCACCCGCCCGCCGGGCAGCGCGAAGGCGTTCGGCATGAAGGTGTCGACCATCTGAACGTTGACATCGAAGGGGCTGTCGGCGTGGCGCTCCAGCTGATCGGCCACCTGATTCAGCAGCTGGCGCGCACGCGCTTCCTGCGAACCCTCGCAGCGCCTGAAGGTGAGGCGGGCCTGGGCGTAAATGGCGTCGCCGATATTGCGCTCCATGGCGAGCGGGGTGAGCGCGGCGAGCGGCCTGGCGGCCATCGGGACACCGAAGAAGATCGCTGCGCCCACCGCCGCAGCGCCGGCGACAAGCCCAATGACCAGACGCCGCTCCGCGCGGCGCGCCGGGCGATGGTCGAAGAGTTCCGGCGCGATGGCGGCGAGTCTCGCGACATCATCGCCGTCGAGCAGCAGGCGCTCATCCGGCGAGGACGCCACGCCGAGACGCAGGATCCCTGCATCCCGGCCGTCGTCGAGGCGCCGGATCCTGTCGCGCGGCCAGTGGGCGCTGACGGCGGCTGCGCTGATGTGCAGTCCGTCATCGCCCCACGCCAGGGTCGCTGCGTGTGCGGCCGCGGTCTTTCCATCGAAGTAGCGCGCATGGATCTCTGGCGGCATGGCTTACAGCCCAATGTCGACACCGGACAGATCGAGCCCGTCGGCGAGGCCCTCGCCCTGGGAGGGGCCGCGTCCGGCGGCCTGGTTGACGGCGGCAAGATCGATGGTTCCGGCGACGCTCAGTCGTGTCACCAGATAGCGCACGACGCGCAGCTGCACGACCGGCGCAGCAATGCCGAGGGTCAGGATCATGAGAAGCGCGTTGGTGACGGCGAGCCAGAGAAAGCTCCACGGGCGGGCGTTCAGGGTGAAGGACAGGCCGTCGAGCCTGACGCTCTGGGCCTCGCAGCGGATCAGCACAGCCGCATGCCATACGGCGGCCATGAGGCTGAGCAGGATTGCGGCGACAGCCGTGACGACGGCGGGAATGAGGAGTTTCTGGACATCAGGCCTGTCCATGCCGAGCTCGTTCTGGCTCGCTGCCAGCGGGATCACGACGGCGACAATCAGCCCGATATATCCCAGGAAGAAGCCGACCCACGCGACAGCAAAACTGCGATAGAGCGGCTCGCCGGCGTCGCCCGCGGGACGCTCCCAGCGGAACGGACGGTCGCCGAAGGCGGTCTGGCTCCAGAGCCGCCCCGCCAGACGCATATGCGCGGCGGGACCGAACCATCCCAGAGTGATGAGACTGAGAAGTGTGAAGCTGAGGGTCTCAAAGCCATAGGCGACCGGCGATCCGTGCTGCGAGAAGCGCACGCCGCGCCAGGCCGTTCGGCTCATCTGATAGCGCCGGGCGAGAAAGACCGCGACGCCCATCAGCCAGAACAGCACGAGATAGACGAGGACCAGGGCGCCCGCCGCCGACGCCGGGGGCAGAAACAGCTGCGCTGCGAAGATCGCGACGCCAAACGGCAGAAAGAGCAGTATCGCCAGAAGGAAGCCCTTGAAGAGCTCCATGCCGGTCCCTGTGTATTCAAGCGGCTCCCCGTTGACGGTGGTGCTCGCCCAAAGTCGCCGGCGCGTGTTGGTTTTGGCCCAGAACCGGTAGATCGTGAGCGTCAGGACGTTGAGGATCCAGTTCTTGAACCCGAGCGCCCAGAACTCCCCGGCGCCGCCCTTCTGTTCGAGCGTCACCGAGGCGCGCTCCTGCGCTGCTTCCATCGACGAATTCATCAGCTCCCCCCTGCCCTTGATGCAGCAGTGTAGCCGATCGCACGGGAACGGGAAGCGCAGGCGGCGGCGGGGCGGGTGCTTCGCTGATCCCGCGCCAGGGGGCGTCGCCGGAGGTCATGTCCAGACCCCAGGTCCTCACCATACGCCAGCGGGCAGCCTCAGCCGGCGGCGCGGTCGGCGCTGTCGAAGAGACTGCGCACCATTTTCAGGAAACCATGCGTGCCCGGCTGACTGACTTCGCATTCCGTCTTCTGGAACTCCTCCAGAATGCGTCGTTGCTTGGCCGACAGTTTGACCGGGGTCTCCACCCGCAGTTCGACGAAGAGATCGCCGCGCTGGCTCGCCCTGAGCCGGCTCATGCCTTTGCCCGGCAGGCGCACGCGCGCGCCCGACTGCGCCCCCTCCGGGACCTTCACCCGCGCCTTGCCGCCGTCGATCGTGGGGATGTCCACATCCCCGCCCAGAGCCGCCATGGTCATCGACACAGGGGTGCGACAGAAAAGGTTGGCGCCGTCGCGTTCGAACAGGGTGTGCGGCTTGAGCGACAGGAACAGATACAGGTCGCCGCGCGGTCCGTTGCGCGGTCCAGCCTCGCCTTCGCCAGAAAGGCGGATGCGCGTGCCATCCTCCACGCCGGCCGGGATGTCGACGCTCAGCGTGCGGTCCTTGCGCGTGACCCCGCGTCCGCCGCAGGGCTTGCAGGGGTCCTTGATGATCTGCCCGCGTCCCCCGCACTGCGGACAGGTGCGCTGCATTGTGAAGAAGCCCTGCTGGGCGCGCACCATTCCCACACCGTCGCACATGGCGCACACGGCGGGCTTGGCGCCTGGCGCAGCGCCGGCGCCCGCACAGGCCTCACAGGTCATGGTGGTCGGAACCGTGATCTCGACGGATTTGCCGGCGAAGGCTTCCTCCAGCGTGATCTCAAGATCGTAGCGCAGATCGGCGCCGCGCGGCGGGCCGCCCCGGCGCGAACGCCCGCCGGCCTGACCGAAGAGGTCCCCGAAGACGCCGCCCATGTCGCCGAACACCTGGGCGAACAGATCCTCAAAGTCGCCATTCGAAGCCTGGCCCTGGGAGAAGGCGGCCTTGCCAAACCGATCGTACTGGGCGCGTTTGTCCGGATCCGACAGGACTGCGTAGGCTTCGTTGATTTCCTTGAACCTCGCTTCCGCATCCGGATTTCCCGGGTTCTGGTCGGGATGCCACTTCATCGCCAGTTTGCGGTAGGCGGACTTGATGGCCGCAGCGTCAGCCTCGCGCGCAACGCCCAGGGTCTCGTAATACTCGCGGTCGGACATGAACGGCGCCTATCCTGCCGCGCGGCGCGGGCCGACGGCGGAGCGTTAGACCCACTCCGCCGCCAACCTGCGTCACGCGGTCTTCTTGTTCTGACCGTCGACCTCTTCGTACTCGGCGTCGACCACATCGTCTGCGCGACCGCCAGCCGATTGGCCTTCGTCCGGCGCCGCAGCGCCGGCCTGACCGTACATGGCCTCGCCAATCTTCATCATCGCGGCCGCCAGGGCCTGGCTCTTGGCGGTGATGGCGCCGGCGTCATCCGACGTCTCCACTGCGCGCAGGGCGGCGATGGCGTCTTCGGCCGCCTTCCTGTCAGCAGCCGGGGCCTTGTCGCCAAACTCGGCGAGCTGCTTCTCGGCCTGGTGAACCATCGCCTCGGCCTGGTTCTTGGCTTCAGCCAGTTCGCGGCGCGCATTGTCCGCGGTGGCGTGCGCCTCGGCGTCGCGCACCATCCGGTCAATATCCTCCTTCGACAGGCCGCCCGAGGCCTGGATCCGGACCTGCTGTTCCTTGCCGGTGGCCTTGTCCTTGGCGTTGACCGAGACGATGCCGTTGGCGTCGATGTCGAACGTGACCTCGACCTGCGGCACCCCGCGCGGCGCCGGGGGAATGCCGACAAGGTCGAACTGGCCGAGATGCTTGTTGTCGGCGGCCATCGGGCGTTCACCCTGGAAGACACGGATGGTCACCGCCGACTGGTTGTCGGCCGCCGTTGAGAACACCTGGCTCTTCTTGGTGGGCACCGTGGTGTTGCGTTCGATCATCTTGGTGAAGATGCCGCCTTCGGTCTCGATGCCGAGCGACAGCGGCGTGACATCGAGCAGCACGACGTTCTTCACGTCGCCCTGCAGGACGCCGGCCTGGATGGCGGCGCCGATGGCGACGACTTCATCCGGATTCACGCCCTTGTGGGGGTCGCGGCCGAAGAACTGCTTCACCACTTCCTGGATTTTCGGCATGCGGGTCATGCCGCCGACGAGAACCACCTCGTCGATCTGACCGGCGGAAAGACCGGCGTCCTTGAGGGCCTGGCGGCAGGGCTCGATCGTGCGCTGAACCAGATCGTCGACCAGGGCCTCAAGCTTGGCGCGCGTGATCTTCATCACAAGGTGCTGCGGACCGGTCTGATCGGCGGTGATGAAGGGCAGGTTCACTTCATACTGCGACTGCGACGACAGCTCCTTCTTGGCCTGCTCGGCGGCTTCCTTGAGCCGCTGCAGGGCGAGCTTGTCGTTGCGCAGATCGATGCCCTTCTCCTTTTTGAACTCGTCCGCCAGGTAGTTGACGATGCGCATGTCGAAGTCTTCGCCGCCGAGGAAAGTGTCCCCGTTGGTCGACTTCACCTCGAACACCCCGTCGCCGATCTCGAGAACGGACACGTCGAACGTGCCGCCGCCCAGGTCGTAGACCGCGATCGTCTTGCCCTCGGACTTCTCAAGCCCGTAGGCGAGCGCAGCCGCAGTCGGCTCGTTGATGATGCGCATGACCTCAAGGCCGGCGATCTGGCCGGCGTCCTTGGTCGCCTGGCGCTGGGCGTCGTTGAAGTACGCCGGCACGGTGATCACCGCCTTGGTGACCGTTTCGCCAAGATAGGCTTCCGCGGTTTCCTTCATCTTCTGCAGGATGAAGGCGCTGACTTCGGCCGGCGCGTACTGCTTGCCGCGGCCCTGGACCCAGGCGTCGCCGGTCGGGCCCTTGACGATCTTGTAGGGCACGAGGTCCATGTCCTTCTTGACCATCGGGTCTTCGAAGGTGCGCCCGATCAGGCGCTTGATGGCGAAATAGGTGTGCTCGGGATTGGTCACGGCCTGGCGGCGGGCGGGCATGCCGATGAGGCGTTCGCCGCCTTCGGAGAACGCAACAACGGAGGGCGTCGTGCGCGCGCCCTCGGCGTTCTCGATGACTTTCCAGGACTTGCCTTCCATCACGGCGACGCAGGAATTGGTCGTGCCGAGGTCAATGCCGATGATCTTGCTCATGACGTCACAGGTCCCCTTGCTGGCGGACATTGAAGAAGCCGGCCTGACGGGCAGCACCGGGGTTGGCGCACATATGGGAAGCCTGCGGCGGGCCGCAAGCGGGCATTTCACGCAGATGTGACCGAACAGCCGCGCCGGCTCGGGCGCAGCGGCCGGATTGGCGGCGTCCTTGGGCCGGCTCCCGGCAGTGAAACCCTGATCAAAGGTGTCGGAAACCCTGATCAAAGATGTCGACAGCGCCGTGTCGGCCGGCGACATCAGCGCATGCCCGCCGCCAGTCCCCGCGCCCGCCGACCCGTCGCCCCGCCAGAGGGGTTTCGGCTGTGGCCGGAGCGCCTGGATCGACCAGCGCAGGAGGCGCTGGTCGCCGCGGTGCAGGAAGGTTTGCGCCAGGCCCCCCTGTTTCAGCCGACAATGCCGCGGACGGGAGCCGCGTTCAGCGTCCAGATGAGCAATTTCGGGCCGCTCGGGTGGGTTAGCGATCGCACCGGCTACCGCTACCAGGACCGGCACCCGGTGACCGGCGCCGCGTGGCCGGCGATGCCGGACATGGTCTGCGAGCTGTGGCGCGAGCTGTCAGGCTACCCGCACCCGCCGGAAGCCTGCCTGATCAATGTGTATCGGGGCGCGGCGCGCATGGGCCTGCATGTGGACGCCGACGAGGCCGCCCGCGAGGCGCCCGTGCTGTCGATCTCGCTCGGCGACCCGGCGCTGTTTCGCATCGGCGGGGCGCGCCGCAGCGATCCCTGCGCCGCGCTGTGGCTGTCGAGCGGCGACGTGGCTCTGCTGTCAGGCCCGGCCCGGCAGGCCTATCACGGCGTGGACAGGCTGCGCGCCGGCGCGTCCCGCCTGGCCCCGGGGGGTGGACGGATCAACCTCACCGTGCGTCGGGTCACGCCGCCTCGGCCAGGCTGACGTCACCGGCGCCGGGCAGCCGACGGCGGGCGACTAGTCCTGACGCAGCGCGGCGGCTGCGCGCGCGGCCGTGCTTGGCACGATGCGCACCTGGCCCAGGCTTGGGTCCCTGCGCGCCGCATCCAGAAAACCGGCAAGCCCGGCGACCCCCACAAACACGGTCCCTGATCCCGGGCCCTGGGCTGCGCGCACCTTGTCGGCGTGGCGAACCGCATCGGGGTAATCCAGGAAGGCGAGAACGACATCTTCATCAGCCTGGCGGGTGGTCACGAAGCCCGGCTTGCCATCCCCGCGCACCTGCACGACGAACACCGGGGCCTCCCGGAAGCTGTCGCTGCGCTTGATGCTGCGGGCGGCGGCGACGTTGCTTTCCTTTGGGATGAACGCAACCGCGAGCGCACCGGCCGCCATCGACTGCATCACCTTTTCAAGACTGGTGGCCATCACCCGCACCCCGGCAGGGGGTTTGGGATCGCGCAGGCGCAGAAGGGCCAGAAAGGCCTCCGCATCGCCAGGCTCCAGAAACACGCCGGCGACCTGGTTCTCCAGAAGCAGCGGCGCGCCGTCGGGGCCGGCAAGCACAAACACCGGCGCCCGCTCCACGATCCTGCGCCAGCCGGGCGCCTCCTGGCCGGGCGCCTCCTGGCCGGGGCCGGCTGGCGACGCCGCCGCGGGGGCCTGGTCGCTGGCGAACGCCCGCCCGGCGGTTGGCGCAAGGGCGGCGGCCGCAGCCAGGACGGCGATCATGAGGGACTGGCGCAACGCTGTCATGACGCGCATGGAGACACGGGGCTTGGGCGAAATCGCGGCGTCACGTGACGCGGGTGACGAGGAACCCGGCGCGCGGAAAGTGCACATGCACGCTGCCGGCCTGGGGGTCATTGCGATGGATGACGATCTCATTGGCGCAGGAGCGCACCAGGAGACCCTCGACCGGATCGCGGCCGTAGTCGTCGGCGGCGACGCGCACGCGATCCCCGCGCTGCAGGCCCTGTGGCTCGCGCGGATCAGCGACGCCGGAGTCATCGGGGGCGCTTGCGCGGGCGATTGCAAGCGCTTCCGCCGACGACATCGGTTTCGGGCGTCCAGGCCCGATCGCCTCGACCCGGCGGGCCCAGCCCGCAGCCGCCGGCGCGTCCTTCATGAACTTCTCGTAGAGTTCGGGAAGCGCCGAGCGCAGGAACCACAGGTTCATATAGGCCGAGGCGTCCGCCAGCCCGGGCCTGGCGCCGAACAGCCAGCCGGATGCCGAGGCGCGCAGGCGCTCCTCGAGCCACGACAAGTGCGCCCGATACTGGTCTTCCATCATCGGCGCGACGGCCTTCATCGCGCGGGTGTCGAACGGCCGGCCGGACAGCTGTTCGCGATCCTTCCTGAAGCTCTCCGGGGTCTGATCGCCGTAGGTGCCGAAAATCACGGCCACGGTCACCTGGAAGAACGCTCTGTCCGTCCACATCGCGACGCCAGAAGCCAATCCCTCCTGACCGGCCGGCAGGAGCGAGGGGCGCGGATGCCGACGCTCAAGCTCGCGCAGGATGATCTGGGTATCGCAATAGACATCCGCGCCGATCTGCATCACCGGCGTGCGGCGGTAGCCGCCGGTGAGCGGCGTCAGATCCGGTTTGGGCATGATCACCGGGATGTCGACGGACGCCCAGCGCAGACCCTTCATTCCAAGGGCGAGGCGCACCTTCTCGGAAAAAGGTGACGACGGATAGTGGTGAAGAATGATCTGCGGCTGCGCGGTCATGAGAATTCCGTGGAGAACCGAATGGTCTGGCCGGCGAGGCCCTCAAGGACGATGTCGACGCCGCCGGAGCGCATCATCCATTCAAGGCGATGATCGCGATACTGACGCCTGAAGGATCCCGACCGGACGGCGTGCTCCGCCATCGCAAGGCCGGCGCGCGCGCCTTCGGCTTCGGCCAGCGTCTGGCGCACGCTGTCGCGTTGCAGGCAGCGGGCGAGCCAGTCGGCGAGCGGTCCCCCGTGCGGGCGGGCGGGGCCAGTGAGGTGGGAGATCACCGCCATGTCCGGCCGGCCGAAAAAATCGCCGGCGAAATAGGCGTCGTCGCCGAGTTCGCGGGCAAGAAACGCTTGCAGTCCCGAGATCTGCCCGCGGGCGCGCGCCTCCATCCGGGCGCGCAGGTCCGGCCCTGCGCGCTTGAAGACAGCAAGTTCCATAAGACCCCAGTTGATGGCCTCCAGCTGGGTGTCGACGGCCTCCTCAACCATCCGCGCGCGCGCGCGTCGGATCGGATCACGCGCCAGGAGAGGCGGGGCTGGATGCTTGTCTTCGATATAATCGACGATGATGCGGCTGTCGAAGATGACAGCGTCGCCGTCAATCAGCGCAGGCACTTCCCGACGCGGACTGGCTGCGGCGAAGTCATCTGCCGTCGCGCCGACCCCCACACCTTCGGGAACCCGCGCCTGAAAAGCGACATTCTTCTCGCGCAGGACGAGTTTGACTTTCTGCGCGTAAGGCGAGAGCGGGTGTTCCCAAAGAAAAAGCATGGATAAGGCCGCCGAGTTCCTGTTCCTGCATGTGATAGAAGAGATGCGGCGCGACTGTCGAATCGGTTCGGCCCGGCAGGGAAACCGCGCTGCCTGCAAACCCGCGCGCACGCCCCAAAAGCCCCCCAAAGCCCCAGAAGCCCCAATAGTCCCAAATGCCCCGGGAGCGCGGCGCGCGCGGTCGGACGCATGTTGCCTGAAACCCTGCCGCGCTCTACGCCTGTGGTCAGGGGCGCGGGATCGGCGTCGATGACGGAAGAGCGCGTGATGAGGAACTTCGCCGGCCGCGCCATGTCGGCCCTTGCAAGCCTTGTGGTTCTGGCGGCCTGCGCTGGCGGACCGGTCGCCGGATCCTCCCCTGCCGGCGGCCCGGACTCACCGGGCGCGCCGCCAGCCGCGGCGGCGCTGCAGACCGCAGCCTTTGAGCGCCGCATCTGGGCCCATGAGGCGTCGGACATCACCCCCGATCCGGCGGTCCGCTATGGTCGCCTCGCGAACGGCCTGGCCTACGCCATCATGAAAAACGCGACCCCTTCAAGGGCGGCGTCGATCCGGCTGCGCTTTGGCGTCGGGTCGGTGATGGAAGCGGACGACCAGAGGGGCCTCGCCCACTTTCTGGAGCACATGGCGTTCAACGGCAGCGAGAATGTCCCGGAAGGCGAGATGATCAAGCTGCTGGAGCGGTACGGCCTCTCCTTCGGCCCTGACACGAACGCCTACACGAGTTTTCTGGAAACCGTGTATCAGCTCGATCTGCCTGATGCGCGCGACGAGGTGGTGGACGCTGCGCTGATGATCATGCGCGAGACCGGTGGACGGCTGACGCTGTCGCCCGCAGCGATTGACCGCGAGCGTGGCGTGATCCTCTCCGAGAAGCGGGTGCGCGACACCCCGGCTTTCCGCGCCTTCCTGGCGCGCTTCGCGTTCCTTTACCCGCAGGCGACGGCAAGCCGGCGCATGCCCATCGGCGCGCAGGAGGTGATCACAGGGGCGCCACGCGAGGCCTTTGAGCGTCTCTATCGGGGCTGGTACCGGCCGGACAACGCGCTGCTTGTGGTGACGGGCGACGTGGATCCCGGCCTGATGGAGGCGCGGATCGCCGCGCGCTTCGCGGACTGGCGCGCGCCGGACGCGCCCCTCGGCAGACCCGCGCTTGGACGTGTCGAGCCGCGCGGGCTTGAGGCGGGTTACGTCCAGGATCCCGCCATCCCCACGACCCTGACGATCTCCAGCCTGGCCCCGTTCCGCTTCGAGCCGGACACCGCCGAAAACCGCCGGCGCGCCTTCGTGCGCGCGCTCGGGTTCTCCATCCTGTCGCGCCGGTTCAGCACGCTGTCGCGCCAGCCAGGCGCGTCATTCCTGTCGGCGAGCGCATCCTGGGGACAGACCTTCGATGTCGCCCAGGGAGGCTCTGTGGCGATCGTGTCGCGGCCTGAGAGCTGGCGCGCCGCGCTTGGCGTGGCCGAACAGGAGCTGCGCCGGGCCCTGACCCATGGCTTCACGCAGGCTGAGCTCGCTGAACAGATCGCCAACGCCCGCACCAGCCTGAAGAACGCCGCAGACGGCGCGACGACACGCCAGACCCGGGCGCTCGCCGATGCGCTCGCCGGCGGATTCGACGACCGCTCTGTGTTCTCCACCCCGCAGGACGACCTCTCGAGATTCGACGCATTCGCCGGCGCGATCACGCCGGGGGACGTGCTGACCGCCTTCCGCGAGGCGTGGGGCGAGGGCCCGCCGCTGCTCTTCCTGTCGACCTCCGCGGTGCTTGCAAATGCCCCGGCGGAGATCCTCACGGCTTGGCGCGAGAGCAGTTTGACCGGCGTGGCTGCGCCGGCCGCGGTCGCCGAGGCCTCTTTTGCCTACGACGATTTCGGGCCGCCCGGCCCGGTCGTGTCTCGCAGCGAGGCGGCTGATCTCGGCGTCACCCACGCGCGGTTCGCCAACGGCGTCATGCTGAATGTCAAGCGGACCGCGTTTGACAGGGATTCGGTGTCCATCACCGCCCGTTTCGGCGACGGCCTGCGGGCGCTGCCGAAAACCCAGCCAGGCCTGGGGCTTTGGATCAGCAACGCCTTCGTCAACGCAGGACTCGGCCGGCATTCGATCGACGAACTGCAGCGGGTGCTCGCCGGGCGGGCCTGGTCGCTTGACCTGGACATGGGGGATGACGCCTTCAGCCTGAACGCCGTCGTACCGCCTGCGGATCTGGCGCTTCAGCTCCAGCTGATGGCGGCGCTGGCCAGCGATCCCGGCTACCGGCCCGAGGCGTTTGAGCAATTCGCCCAGGCGATCGCCGTCTGGTATCCGACACTGGAGTCCACGCCGCAGGGGGTGCTCGGGCGCGATCTCGGGCGCATCCTGCACGACGGCGACCCGCGCTGGGGCGTGCCCGCCCTGGCCGAGATCCAGTCCCGCACCCCGGCTGAGATCCGGGCCGTCCTGACCGACGCCATGCTGCGTGGGCCGATGGAGATCTCGATCGTCGGCGATGTCGACGTGGACGCGGCGATCGGTGCGGCAGCACGGACTCTCGGCGCGCTTCCGGCCCGCACGGGCGTCTTTGACCTGAGCCGCAACGCCGCCGGCGTGCGGTTCCCCGCGCCGCCGGGTGCGCCAATCGTGCTGACCCACGCCGGCGACGCCGACAAGGCGGCGGTGTCAGTGAGCTGGCCCGGGATCGACGAAAGCGACCTGCGCCAGGCGCGCGTGTTGCGCCTGATGCGGGACGTGTTCGACGTGAAGATGACAGATGAGGTGCGCGAGCGTCTCGGGGCGACCTATTCGCCGGGCGTGACGGCGAGCGCATCGGACGTGTTCAAGGGATATGGCTTTGTGCAGGCGACGGTGGATGCGCGCGCCAGCGACGTGGAGGCGGTGGTCAGCGCGATCGGGGAGGTGGCGTCGCGCATGCGCGCCGGCGAGATCTCGGCCGATGAATTCGAGCGGGCGCGAAAACCGCTTCTGGAGCAGATCAACCAGCGCTTCGAACGCAACGGCTATTGGCTTGACGTGCTGTCGCAGTCGCAATCGCGCCCCGGCTGGCTGGACCGGACGCGGACGATCAAGCAGGACTATGCTGGCATAACGCTGGACGATGTGAAGGCGCTCGCCGCCCGGATATTCGTCCCGGAGAAGGCCGTGACGGTCAAAGTGCTGTCAGGCGCGCCGCCGGCGGGACCGCAGACGGACGCCGCGCGTCAGGCCGGACAATGACCTGAAGGGAGAGCCCAGATGAGGAAGGCCCAGATGAGGGAGATCCAGATGAGGGAGATCCAGATGAGGGAGACCCGGATGAGGGAGACCCGGTTGATGGAAGCCCGGATGAGGCGGCCAAAACCGTTGCTCACAGGTCTGCTGCTGGCCTGTGCGATCGCCGCGACGACGCCCGTCCCCGCGCTGGCGCAGGCGGCGGGCGGCGCGCCGGTGGCGCGCGTCGAGCGCGGCCAGCTCGTCATGGAGGGCGTTCCCGACGCCCCTGCGACGGTCAGGGACCGCCTGCTGCAGTACAACAATGTGCGCTCCGCGGCCTTTGCCGACTTCACAGCGGATGGCGGCGTGCTGATCACCACGCGGTTTGGCGACGTGGCCCAGCTGCATGAGGTCGCCGCGCCCCTTGGCATGCGTCGTCAGCTGACTTTCTACCCTGAGCCGATCGCCGGCGCGTCGACCCGGCCGGACGGTTCGAACGCCGTGGTGTTCGTGAAGGACAAGGGCGGCGACGAATTCTTTCAGGGCTTTGTGTTCGACCGCGCCAGCGGGCGGGCGGCGGCCTTCACCGAGGCCGGCACGCGCAATGAGGGGCTCGTCTGGTCGCACGATGGAAAAACCGCCTACTGGGCGGTGGCGCGGTCGGGTCAGGCGCAGCGGGAGATCGTCTCAGGCGATCCGTCCCGTCCGGACACCCGCAGGGTGGTGACGCGCGGTCCGTCGGGCCTGTCGGTGCTTGACGTGTCGCCGGACGGCGGCCGGCTGCTGCTCGGCGAGTACGTTTCGGTCACCAAGTCCCGTCGGATGATCCTTGACCTGGCCGCGGGCACATCCGTCGAGATCGCTGCGGCGGCGGACGGGAGCGACGTCTCGCTGGATGGAGGCCGCTTCTCGGCCGACGGCAGGTCGGTGTTTCTGGTCTCGGACGAAGGCGCCGAGTTCGCCCGCCTCGTGCGGATCGAGCTCGCCACCGGAGCGCGCACAGTCCTGTCGGGCGACCTGTCATGGGATGTCGAGAGCTTCGACCTCAGCCGCGACGGCCGGGTGCTCGCCTACTCGGTCAATGAGGGCGGTCTGTCGCGGCTGAAACTCCTGGATGCGCGCAGCGGGCGCGCCCTGCCCGCGCCGGACCTCCCCCAGGGCGTCCTGACCGGCCTGGGGTTTGACCGGGCTGGCCGGCGTCTCGGGCTGTCGCTGTCAACGCCGTCCTCACCGGGCGACGTCTGGGTATATGACCTGCGCTCCCGCACATTGGTCCGCTGGACCGAAAGCGAGATCGGCGGCCTGGACCCGCAGCGGTTCGCACCGCCCTCGCTGATCACCTATGACAGCTTCGACGGGCGGCGAATTCCGGCGTTCCTGTACACGCCCGCCCGACCGGGACGCCATCCCGTCATCATCGACATTCACGGCGGTCCGGAGGGCCAATCGCGCCCGAACTTTTCGCCGTCGGCGCAGTACTGGGTAAATGAGCTCGGCGCGGCCGTGCTGCGGCCGAATGTGCGGGGATCCACCGGATACGGAAAAACCTATGTCAGTCTCGACAATGGGTTCAAGCGCGAGGACTCGGTGAAGGACATCGGGGCCCTGCTCGACTGGATCGCCCGCCAGCCGAACCTGGACGCCTCACGGGTGGTAGTCTACGGCGGCAGCTATGGCGGGTACATGGTTCTGGCCTCGCTCACCCACTTCAACGACCGCCTCGCCGGGGGCGTCGACATCGTGGGCATCTCGAATTTCGTAACGTTCCTTGAGAACACCCAGGGGTATCGACGGGATCTGCGCCGGGCTGAATATGGCGACGAACGCGATCCGGCCATGCGCGCCCATCTGGAGCGGATCTCGCCGCTGAACAACGCCACGAAGATCACCAGGCCCCTGTTCATCATCCAGGGTCTCAACGACCCGCGCGTCCCGGTGAGCGAAGCCGAGCAGATGCTCGCCAGGGTGCGCTCCGGCGGCGGTCCGGCCTGGTATCTGATGGCCAGGGACGAGGGTCATGGCTTCGCCAAGAAGTCGAACCGCGACTTCCAGCGGGAGGCGGAAACGATGTTTTTCGCCAAGGTTTTCGGTCTGACCCTGGACTGAGCGCGGGCTGTGGCGCCGGCGCGCCGTTGTTTCGCCGCAGGAGTGGATTTGCTATGGGCTGGCCGGGCGCACGTTTGGTGACGCAGCGCCGCAGGTGTTTGGAAAGGCGCGCATGCCAGCTGGCGCGACGATCGACGAGAGGCCGGCGGGGATCCAATGGGAGCCGCGCCGGCTTGTCTCCCTGGAGGCCGCCCGCCGGCGCAGCCGCCTCGTCGGCTGGCTGCGTCTTGTTTTCATCGCCGGCGCCCTCGCGGCGGGCGCGGCCCTTGTCGGCGCCCTGGTCCTGTCCAGCCTGCGCGGCTCTGATGGGCGCGGCGTCGGAGCGGTCGAGGCGGACCGCTCCGTGCGGATGATCAATCCACGGTTCACCAGCCGCAACAGTTCAGGTGCGGTCATGGAGGTCACAGCCCAAAGCGCGGTGCGCAGGATCGGCGACCCGCACCTGATCGATCTGACGGCGCCGGTGCTGATCTCGGAGGACGGGGTGCGCGTGGAGGCGGCCTCAGGCGTCTATGACACCGAAAGCGAGGCGGTCGAACTCATGGGCGCCGTCAGGTTCGCCGACGCCAGCGGCTATGCATTCGAGTCGGATCGCGCGAGCATGCAGCTGAGCGAGAACAGGGTCATCGGCCGCGCGCCGGTTCGCGGCGCCGGGCCGCTTGGACAGTTGCGCGCAGACTCGTATGAGATACGCGAGGGAGGCGATGTCGTGGTTCTGCGCGGCAACGTGCGCGCCACACTGGCCGGCAACCGGTAAACCGGGTTGCCCCGTGGCAGGCGCCCCGTGGCAGGCGCCCCTGCGGCGGGATCCTGGACGGCAGGATCCTGGACGGCAGGGATCAGGTCGGTGGCGACAGGGGTGCAAGGGCGGGTTGATCGGGGCCGACCGGGGCCGCAGCGATGGGGTGCACAGGATGGGACAGGCCAGGATGAAACAGGCGATGATTCGGGTTCTCGCCGCCGCGCTGATCGCCGGTGCGTGTGCGGCGCCGGGCGCATTTGCGCAGATTGCGCGCCAGGGCGGTCCCATCGACATCACGTCGGAGGAACTGCAGGTGCTTGACGCGGAACGGGCGGCGATCTTCATCGGCAATGTCGACGCCAGACAGGGCGACGCCCGCCTGCAGACCCAGCGCCTGCGCGTCGAGTTCGCGCCGGGCAGCGGCGGCCAGGGCCTCGGGGCCAGTTTCGGCGAGATCCAGCGCCTGATTGCGGAGGGTCGGGTCTATTACACCACGCCGCGCGAGAAGGCGGCAGGCGATCGCGGCGTCTACAATGTCGAGACCGACGAGATGACGCTGACCGGCAATGTCGCTGTCACGCGGGGCGACAATGTCATCGCCGGCGACAGGATCATCATCGACGTGCGCGGGGGGCGCACAACCATCAGCTCTGACCAGGCGCCGGCGAACGGCGCTTCCAAGCGCGTGCGCACGGTGATCGTGCCGGGTCAGGCGCAGCAGCCAGACCGCCCGCCGGGCTGATCCGCAAGTCAAAGAAAGCGCCGAGTGATGGACGGACTTCCGAAATCTTCGCGCCAGGGCCCCGGATCGGCGCCGGAACCCCAGGAGGGCCTCGCCGCGCGCGACATCCGCAAGTCGTTTCGCGGGCGTCCTGTGGTGCGCGGCGTGTCCTTGAGCCTTCGCCGCGGCGAGGTGCTGGGGCTGCTCGGACCCAACGGCGCCGGCAAGACCACCTGCTTCTATATGATCACCGGCCTGATCTCAGTCGATTCCGGCGAGATCCTGATCGACGGGCAGGATGTCACCAGCCTGCCGATGTACCAGCGCGCGCGGCTCGGACTTGGCTATCTGCCGCAGGAGGCGTCGATCTTTCGCGGGATGAGCGTGGAAGAAAACATCATGGCCGTGGTGGAACTCGTGGAAAGGACCTCGGCGGCGCGCGCCGAGCGCCTTGAATCCCTGCTGGATGAGCTGTCGATCGGACACGTGCGCAAGCAGCCGGCAACCTCCCTGTCAGGCGGAGAGCGCCGGCGCGTGGAGATTGCGCGCGCCCTCGCCTCGCGCCCGTCCTTCATGCTGCTGGACGAGCCCTTCGCGGGGATCGACCCCAAGGCGATCGAGGACATCCGCGGACTGGTGAGCTATCTGCGCGGCCGGGGCATCGGCATCCTGATCACCGACCACAACGTCCGGGAGACCCTGGATCTGGTCGACCGCGCGGCGATCATCGCGGAAGGCAGCGTCCTGTTCGAGGGTGCGCCGGCCGACGTTCTGGCCAATCCTGATGTCCGGCGGGTCTATCTGGGCGAGCGCTTTCAGGCCTAGCGTCCGCGCGCCCCGCGCCTGGCCGGGCGCGTCGCAACAATCCTTCGCCCTCGCGTTCATTCTGTCTTAGGCTGGGCCTGCAAGTCTTGGGCCGTCGCCCGTTCATCCCCATGTAACGGTCGACGGAACGGAGATTGGGCCGCATGGCCATCGCACCGCGCCTCGAAGCCCGCCAGACGCAGGCTCTGGTGATGACGCCGCAGCTGCAGCAGGCGATCAAGCTTCTGCAGCTGTCAAATGTCGAGCTCGCGCAATTCATCGAGGAGGAACTGGAGCGCAATCCGCTGCTGGAGCGCGACGAACGCGACGAGGCGTCAGGCGAGCCGCGCGACATGGAAAGCGCGCCGCGCGATGACAGCGAACATGAGGTCTCGCTGGCGGGCGACGGGAAGGACGGCGATGCAGATGCGGCGATGGACGCCGACTATGAGGCGCTGCATCCCGAGGATAGCGCCAGCGACGCCGCCGGGCAGGGGGCGGCCCCGCTGGCGGATTGGTCGCGCACCGGGCCTGGCGGCTCGGTCGAGGACGCCTCCGGACTTGAGGAGTCGCTGGCCCGGGAAAAATCCCTGACGGACCATCTGGAAGAGCAGCTGCTCATGGCGCCCCATACGCCAGCCCAGCGGCTGATCGCCGGCGCGCTGTTCGACGCCACCGACGACAGCGGCTATCTGCGTGCGGATCTGCAGGAGATCGCCGACCGGCTCGGCTGTCCCCTCGCCGACGTCGAGCAGACCCTGGCCCTGTGTCAGACATTCGAACCGACCGGGATCATGGCGCGGTCCCTGGCGGAGTGCCTGACGCTGCAGCTCAAGGAGCGCGACCGATTTGACCCGGCGATGCAGACGCTGGTGGCGCATCTCGACCTTCTGGCGCGGGCGGATTTCCAGAAACTTGAAACGCTGTGCGGGGTCGACCGTGACGACCTGATGGACATGATCGGCGAAATCCGGTCGTTGTCGCCGCGCCCCGGGGCCGCATTCGGCGCGAGCGACGCCCAGACCGTCATCCCGGATGTGTTTGTGCGCGAGGCGCAGGGCGGCGGCTGGCTCATCGAACTCAACACTGAGACGCTGCCGCGGGTCCTCGTGAACCAACGCTACTTCGCGCAGGTGCACGCCGCCTCGCGGCGCGAGGCTGAGAAAACCTTCATCACCGAATGCGCCCAGAACGCGAATTGGCTGATCAAGTCGCTCGACCAGCGGGCCCGCACGATCCTCAAGGTGTCGCGCGAGATCGTGCGCCAGCAGGACGGCTTTCTGGCCTTCGGCGTGCGCCACCTGCGTCCGCTGAACCTGAAGACAGTGGCCGACGCCATCGACATGCACGAATCCACCGTCTCGCGGGTGACGTCGAACAAGTTCATCGCCACTCCGCGCGGCGTATTTGAGCTCAAATACTTTTTCACCGCCGCGATCGCCGCCACGGACGGGACGGAGGCGCATTCCGCAGAGGCTGTGCGCGACCGGATCAAGGCGCTGATTGATAATGAAAGTCCTCTGGACACCCTCTCAGATGACAAAATTGTAGAACTTCTCCACGAGGCGGGCGTTGAAATCGCCCGTCGGACCGTGGCCAAATACCGGGAGGTTCTGCGCATCCCGTCCTCCGTCCAGCGCCGCCGCCTGGCGTTGCGGGCCGGCTGAAGACGCTGCGCACTGACCGACCGCGGTCCGGCGCCGGCTGTCCCTGGACCGGCGGGGCCGCTTCACAGAGGAGCGAAGACATGGCGATTGCTGGCGCAGCAGTGCAGTCTCCCCCATTGGCCATTCAGGTTGCAGGACGCAAGATTGACGTCGGCGACGCGTTGCGCGGCCGGATCGGCCTTGAAATGGCGCAGGTCGTTGAGAAGTTTTTCGGCCGCGCCACGCAAGGCGCCGTGACGGTCAGCCGGGAAGGGCATGGCTTCGAAGTCGACTGTCTGGTGCGGCTGCCGTCGGGGATCACACTGCAGGCCCAGGGATTTGGGAGCGACGCCCATGCAGCCTTCGCCGACAGCCTTGAGAAGCTGGAAAAGCGGATAAAGCGCTACAAACGCCGCTTGCGAAATCATCATAACGCACATAAGCAGCCGCTTCCGGCGGAGGCGGCCTCCGCCTTCATCCTGCAACCGCCCACAGAGGACGACGCGTCCGATGATGGCGGGGGTGGCCACAGCGACGCCGATGACGGCGAGGCGGGAGATGGGAGCGGGCGGCTCGGCGACGTCGTCGCTGAGACGGAGCCAGGTCCTGCAATCGTCGCGGAGACCACTGTGCAGGTGACGACCATGACTGTGGGGATGGCGGTGCTGCAACTCGAAGTGACAGACGCCCCCGCCCTGCTGTTCCGCAACGCGGCGCATGGCGGGCTCAACATGGTTTACCGCCGCCCCGATGGGAACATCGGTTGGGTGAACCCGAAATAGGGCGAGCCGCCGCCCCAGACACTCATAGGACCGCACATGGGCGAGATTGGCGAATTGGTGTTGCCGGAGGCCATCTTGCCTGCGCTGGAGGCGGACAGCCGCCAGACAGCGCTGCGCGCACTGTGCGTGTCTGCCGCTCAGGCGCTCGGGTTGCACCCCAGGCTTGTCTATGACGCGGTGATGGAGCGGGAGAGCCTTGGCGGCACCGGGGTGGGAGAGGGCGTGGCCATTCCGCACGCCCGCCTGCCCGGTCTTGACCGGCCGGTGGGCGCCTTTGCGCGCCTGGCCGTCCCGGTGGACTTCGACGCGGTGGACCAGCGCCCGGCGGACCTCGTGTTCATGCTGCTGGCGCCCTCACACGCCGGAGCCGACCACCTGAAGGCCCTGTCAAGGGTCAGCCGGGCGTTCCGGCGACCCGAGTTCCGCGAGCGTCTGCGCGCCGCCCAGACCCGCGAAGCTGTCCTTGCGCTGTTCAGGCGTTCCGCCGAAAGCGAGGCGGCCGCCTAGGCAGTCTCTGCCCGCGTGCTTCCGCCTCAGCGCCCCGTCGCCGCCGCCCATGGCAGCGGGCCGAACTCGCCATTGGCGCGGGCGTTGGCGGCGCGCGCCCGGAACTCATCGGCGCGGCTGATCACCGCAGCAGCCTCATCCGGCCTGAGCTGGCGCTGCAGCTCCGCGACCTTGGCGGCTGCTTCACGGTCGCCATTGTTGGCCGCGACGCGGAACCAATAGAGCGCCTCTGTCTGGTTGCGGCTCACGCCCTGGCCCTCCGCATACAGGACGGCCAGATTGTATTGGCTGTCCGCCAAACCGAACTCGGCGGCCTTGCGGAACCACTCAACGGCAGCGGCATAGCTCTGCGGAACGCCCTCGCCCTGGGCATAGTACACGGCCAGGTCGTGCATCGCCTTGCGATTGCCGGCGAACGCCGCCCGTTCCGTCCAGCGGCGGGCTTCGGCCAGGTCCCTGGGGACGCCCTCTCCGCGTTCATGCAGTTTCGCAAGGCGGTATTGCGCCGCTGCTAGGCCCTGCGACGCAGCCTTGCGGATGAGATTGGCGCCAAGCAGCGCGTCGCCATCCCGCAGGCGCTGCAGTCCCATCTGGAACTGCGCCACGGCGTCGCCGCTGGCTGCGGCCTGTTCAAGGGTTACGCCTCCAGCCTGGCCGGTCTGCAGCGACGAGAGGGATGCGAGCGCCTGGGTTCTGGCCCCGGCGACCTCACGCGCCGGGGCGGGCGGCAAAACGCGTCCGGCCGGCGGCGTGGCTGCGCCTGCGCGGGGCGCAGACGCCGCGGTCTGGGCGGGGCCCGCAGACGCGGCCTGGGAAGCAGCCGGGGGACTGACCTGGAGTGCGCCGGCCTG
>JBEIHX010000012.1:0-88022 GCA_040381075.1 Hyphomonadaceae bacterium | reverse complement strand
GGCTGCGGGCGTCCCGGCTGCGGGCGTCCCGGCTGCGGGCGTCCCGGCTGCGGGCGTCCCGGCTGCGGGTGTCCCGGATGCGGGCGTCCCGGTTGATTGGGCCTCGGAGACTCCCGCGCTGCGGGCGCGCCGGGTCTGGGGGGCGCGGCGCGGCGCGGCTGGGCGCTCACCGGTCGCTGACGGCCCCGTTTTCTCCAGCGACCCGACTTTTTCCAGCGACCCGACGTCTTCCACCGGCGCAACAGGGTCGCCAATACTCTTGTCCTTGGGCAGGTGCGTGTTCCTTCTGCGCGCTCTGAACGACAAACAGTACCACATTCCGGCCCGCCGCCAAAGCCAAGCCGCACGTCCTCTTCCTGAGTTCTGCAGGCTCTGCTTAAGTTCTGCAGGGGGTGAACCGCTGTCTTTCACCGTTTTTTCGGCGCAGACCCCCGCCTTTCCGTACCGAAATCAATGATCGTGCCCTGGACTGGTCCGGGTCGATCAGTCCGCACGAATTCGCATCGCGGTGCGCGAAGCGCGCAGGGCCAGGTCCAGATCGCAGGATCACCCATCGGCGCTGCGTGAATTCGGTTCCCGATTTCACGCAGGGCCTGGCTGCATTCCTTCAGTTTGAGGCCTGCATGTCTTCAGTTTCAGATCGACGGCCTCCACCCTGAGCAACCAAGCCGCACTGAGGAACACCGCTGCAGGTGTCGCAAGCCCAAGAGCGATGCGCGCAAACGGAGGCGACCAGTCCTGGCTTCCTCGCCTGGATGGCGCCGGGCGGCTCCGCACGACGGCGGCTGGCAGGGCGACCCGAACGGGGGTCCGCCGAGGTCCTTGCGCCCGGCGCGGATCCGGCCCCGGGATACAGGCGGGGATAATACAGGCGGGGATAGTACAGGCGGGGGATCAAACAGTCGGGGACCAAAGGGACAGAGACCAAAGGGACAGGGGCCAACGGATTGGCCGACGGATTGGCCCGCGCACTGGCCGACGGGCCGGGCTCACACGGCTGGCGTGCGGCGCGCTGCGACGGTTCCCACGAGGCCCGCGTTCCTGCAGACACCCCGCATCCAGTGCGAACACACGGTGTGGCCTGACGAAGCGCCGCGCGCAACCATCAGGGCGGGGACGACTTCCAGGAACTCAGGGTGCTGCAGACGCCTGGCGGGTGGCGCGCGCCGATGGCGGAGGCCGGGGTCGGCCGACCCGGTCAGTCCGCGGCGGCGGCGAAATTGGCGTTCTCGTTGAGAAAACGCTCCAGATCCTTGACTGAAATGCGCCATTCGCGCCCGAATTTGATGGCGCGAAGCTTCTCCGCGCGAATCCAGGATCGCACGGTGCTCTCCTTGACGCGGAGTTTCTCGGCGGTTTCGTGGACCGTGAGCAGGGGACGGGTGAGCATGAGCTGGTTCCTAAGCGAAGTGCTGCGGATCCTAGGTTGTTTCGCTGCGGGCGCGTAGGCGGCGGAGCTGCGGCAATCTGCCGTGGCGACGTCGGGTGTGTCGTGGCCGCGCCGCGCGCGCACGCCGTCGCAGCGGTCGAACGCCTCGGCGCAGGCCCGGCAGGCAGTCGGCGCTCAAGCCGGATTCATGATGGGAAACAAACGCGTATAATGTCCCATCTTGCGCCCTGAACGCGCCGAACGCTTGCCATAGAGCTCCAAACGCACATCACCGTCTATCGCCAGTGCGCGCCAATCAGCCGCAGCGTCGCCGAGAAGGTTGACCATTTCAGCATCGAACAGGCGGGTGGCGGCGCCGATCGGCCAGCCGCACACGGCGCGAATATGCTGTTCGAACTGGCCCACGACGCAGGCGTGCGGGGTCCAATGCCCGGAATTGTGCACGCGAGGCGCGACTTCATTGGCGCGCAGCGAGCCGTCAGGCATGACGAACAGCTCGAGCCCCAACACCCCGACATAGTCGAGCCCCTCGGCCACACGGCGCGCCATGGCCATCGCTTCGGCGCCGGTGGGCGCGGCGAGGCGCGCGGGCGCGCGACTGCGTTTGAGGACATGGTTCTCGTGTTCGTTCTCACTGACGTCATAGGCGGCGAACGCGCCATCGAGGCCGCGGGCAGCAATAACGCTTGCTTCGCTGGTGAAAGCCGCCATCGCCTCCAGAATGCATGGCGCGCCGCCCAGCGCTGCAAAGGCGGCGGCGGCGTCGCGGGCATGCGCGACCTTGATCTGGCCCTTGCCGTCGTAGCCAAGGCGTCGGGTCTTCAGGATCGCCGGCGCACCGAGTTCGGCGAGGGCCGGAGCGATGTCGGCATCGGCGTCGATGGCGCGATAGGCGACGGTCGGCGCGCCCATGTTATTGAGGAAGTTCTTTTCCAACAAACGATCCTGGGTCACCGCAAGGGCCTGAGCGCTCGGGCGCAGCGGCGTTCCTGCCGCCGCGATGGCGGCGGCTGCGGCGGCAGGGACATTCTCGAATTCATAGGTGACGACGGCGCAGGCGGCGGCGAACTCCGAGAGCGCATCGAGATTGTCGTAGCCCGCGCAGACATGGCGGGCGGCGACCCTTCCAGCCGGACAGTCCGGCTCCGGTTCGTAGATCCACACATCAAACCCGAGCCGTGCGGCGGCCAGGGCGAGCATGCGGCCGAGCTGCCCCCCGCCGAGAATGCCGATCAGCGCGCCGGGCGGGACGGGCGCGGGGATGGGCTCACCCTTCGGCACGGGGGCCTGCAGCCGGTTCGGGGTCGTCTTCCGGCGTCAGCGGGACGCTCTGAGTCTGGGCCGCGCGCCACGCGTCGAGGCGTGCGGCCAGAGCGTCATCTGCTGTGGCCAGGATGGCGGCGGCCAGCAGGCCGGCATTGGCCGCTCCGGCCGAACCGATCGCGACGGTCGCGACCGGCACGCCCTTGGGCATCTGCACGATCGACAGCAGGCTGTCGACGCCGGACAGCGCAGCCGACTGGCTTGGCACTCCGATCACCGGGAGCGAAGTCAGCGCGGCCGCCATGCCGGGCAGGTGCGCAGCGCCGCCGGCCCCGGCAATGATCACCTTCAGCCCGCGGGCGCGTGCGCCTGACGCGTACTCGAACAGTCTTTGCGGCGTGCGATGGGCGGAGACGACGCGCGCCTCGAAAGGGACGCCGAGGGTGCGAAGAACATCGGCCGCCGCCGAGAGCGCGCCCCAGTCTGACCGGCTCCCCATAATCACGCCGACGAGCGGCGGTGTGTCTGCGCTCATGGCATGCGCCCGACCGGGCCCCCCTGGCGAGAAAGCGGCGGGTGTAGAGGGTTCGCCGCATCGGGGCAAGCAGGCGCGCGGCTGGGCGTGCACGTGATAGCATCACGCCGCCCGAAAGAATCGCGAGTGTCCATGCCGAGACAGGCTCCTCCCAAGCAGGCGCGCGGCGCGCCGCCGCCCCCCGCCGGCAGGCAGCCGCCGGCGCGGGGCGGCGGTGATGCGGCGGACAGACGGGAAACCGGCAGTCTGGATGGCGGCGTCAAGTCAGGCGGCGTCAAGTCGGGGGGGGACAAGTCAGGGGACGCCAGGTCAGGGGGCGCGACGCTCAAGACCAAAACGGCCCGGGGGACGGCGGCCGGGCCGAAGGCGGCCGAAGGCGCGCGGGCGGCGGCAAAGCCTGGAACCGGGCAGGCGCTGGCCCCGACGAAGCAGGCGCGTACGGGCAGGACCGCCAAAGCGGCCCTCGCGGAGCCTGCGCGCGCCAGCGTGACGGGACCAACCGCCTCGCGGCGCGGCGGGAGCGCGCTCAGCTCAAGGCCAGCGGCGGGCCGGGACCGGGCCGCGGCGCCGTATGGCGCAGGGGCCAAGACCAAAGCTGCAGCAGGGCCATCGCTCGCCGCTTCAGGCGCATCGGGCGCCAGGTCCCGGCGCGCAACCTCAACGCCGCCCACAGCACGTCCGCCGACAGTAAAGGACCTCGCGTCAAAGGGGTCTGGAGACGGCGGGCCTGGGGGCAGACGTCAAAAGGATCGCGCGCCGCCGCTCGACGCGCCGTCGGCCAAGGGGCCCCCAGCCAAGGCGCGGGCGACAGCAGCACCGGCGTCCTTGGGTCCGCCTGCGTCCTTGGGTCAATCAGCGCGCGTGAAGCCCCGGACAGGCGCCCGCGCGGAGCTTGAAGCACGCATCGCTGCGCTTGAAGCGGAGTTGAAGCTCACCCGTGCGCAGCTGGCTGCAGCCGAAGCGCTCGCCGATCTGGATCCTTTGGCGCCGGTGTTCAACCGACGCGCCTTCGAGCGCGAACTGAAGCGCGCCGCTTCGTTCGCAGCACGCTACAAGGTGACCGCGACGCTGATTTACATCGACCTCGACGGTTTCAAGGCGCTGAACGATCTGCATGGCCACGCCGCGGGCGATGCCGCGCTCAAGGCTGTCGCCGCGCTGCTCAAGGCAAGCGTGCGGGAATCCGACGTCGTCGGACGGCTCGGCGGCGATGAATTCGGCGTTATTCTCGTCAAGTCGGACCTCCAGAGCGGGCGGCTTAAAGCGCAGCGCCTCGTTCAAAGGATATCCGATCTCCCCCTGCGCCACGAAGGTCGCCGGATCGCCCTCGCGGCCAGTGCGGGCGCTTACACCTTCGACCACACGGACGAGGCGCACGTTATCCTGGAGCGCGCCGACGAGGCCATGTACGCCGCCAAGGCGCTTGCGCGCCAGTCACGCTGACCCCCCTGTCCTGGGGCGGACGCGCTGCGCCGCGCGCGCCGGTCGCCGTCACCAGCCAGGGGGCGTCCACTGCACCTGATCGATGCGCTGGGCCCCGACCGCCAGCATCACCAGCCTGTCCAGCCCAAGAGCCACCCCGCTCGCTGCGGGCATGTGCGCGAGGGCCGCGAGAAAATCCTCATCGATCGGATACCGCTCGCCGTACCTGCGTTCCCTCTCGTCCATGTCGCGCACGAACCTGCGACGCTGTTCGTCCGGGTCTGTGAGTTCCCCAAAGCCGTTCGCCAGCTCCACCCCGCCTACGTAGAGTTCAAACCGCTCCGCGACGCGCGGATCATGGGGCGAGCGACGGGCCAGCGCGGCTTCGCAGAGCGGATAGTCGACAAGCAGACAGGGCGCGATCCAGCCGAGATGTGGTTCGATCCTTTGGGTCAGGATACGGCTGAACAGATCAGACCACGTATCGTCATCGCGCGCATTCACGCCAATCGCAGCCGCGCTGGCGGCAAGCCGGTCGCGCTCCGGCGCGCCGTCAGCGGTGATGGAGGCGAACAGATCAATGCCGGCGTGCCGTTGGAACGCCTGCCCCACGCTGAGGCGCTCGGCCGGCGCCGCCGGATCGATGCGCCGTCCCTTCCAGGTCAGGACGCCGTCCGTCGCGGCCGCGGCGACGCGCAGCAGAGCGAGGGCGTCGCTCATGACCGTCTCAAGCGGGGCATGCGCGCGGTACCATTCGATCATGGTGAACTCCGGCGCATGGAGCGGCCCGCGCTCGCGGTTGCGGAAGACGCGGGCGAAGTCGACGATTTTTGTTTCTCCGGCGGCGAGCAGACGCTTGGCGGCGAACTCCGGCGAGGTGTGGAGATAAAGCCTGCGCGCGGCCCGGATGTGCGCCGCGGGCGGGTCTGCAGCGCCGCCGGTTTCGGGCTCGGCGGCCGTGGCGAAGGCGTGCAGATGGGTTTCACCGCCAGGCGTCGGCACAAGCTGGGCGCATTCGACCGGCGTGAAGTCGGCGGCGTCGAACCAGGCGCGCAACGCCCGTGTGATCCGCGCCCGCGCGAGCAGCCCGGGCCGGCGGTCGGCGTGACGCGCACGATCCCACCAGGGACTTGCCGCCTGGGGACTTGCCGCCTGGGAACCTGACGCCTCGGGACCTGGCTTCTGGAGACCCGCAGTCCCTGGGCTCCCGGTCTGGGCGCCCGCAGGATCCTGCTCGCCGTGCCGTTCGCGCGTCATGGGATGCCCGCTTGGCCGGGCCGAAGACTGCGGCTATGACGGGCGCCCACTCAACTATCCCCTCATCTGCGTTGGCCGCGAATGGCCCGCGGTCCCCATACCGGAAGGGTCATCATGGTCAAAGTGATCGCAAGCGACGTGCGCAAAGGCAATGTTCTGGAACTCGACGACGGCAAGCTTTACGTCGTTCTCTCGTTTGAGACGTTCCGGCCTGGCAAGGGCACGCCGACGACGGAAATCTCGATGCGCCGGATTTCCGACGGCACCAAGGTGACCCACAGCTACAAGACCACGGATCCGCTCGAAAAGGCGTTCGTGGAAGAAATCAAGCACACGTATCTCTATGATTCGGGAGACAGTTTTGTATTCATGAACCCCGACTCCTTCGAGCAGGTCGAGACGCCCAAGGCATTGCTGGGCGACAGCGCAGCCTACCTGAACGAGGGCATGGAGGTGTTCCTGCTGACGCACAACGGGGTGCCGCTGTCAGCCGAACTGCCGGCGCGCGTGACGCTCGAAATCGTCGAGACGGAGCCGGTGGTGAAAGGGCAGACGGCGTCGTCGTCCTACAAGCCGGCGATCCTGGCGAACGGCGTGCGCACAATGGTGCCGCCGCACATTTCGACCGGAACCCGCGTGATCGTCTCCACCGACGACGGCAGCTACGTCGAGCGCGCCAAGGACTGAGCACGCAGGGCTGAAATGGCAGGACTGAAATCGCGGGACCGGGCGCGCTGGACCGGGAGCGCTGGACCGGGAGCGCAGGACTGGGCGGGGCGCCCTTCAGTCCTGTGCGCCCGCGCCGTCCGCGCCGTCCGCGGCGGCCAGGACCGCGTCCATCTTATCGTCCGACAGGCCCAAATGATGGCCGATCTCGTGCACGAGGATATGGCTGATCAGCTCGCCGAGCGGCAGGTCGCCGGCTTCGCACCATTCTGCGAGGATCGGGCCGCGATAGAGAAAGACCATCGGCTGGACGGGCGCTGGATCGGTCATGCTGCGTTGCGTGAGGTCGACGCCCTGGTAGAGTCCGGTGAGCTCGTTGGGGTTGTCGATCTCCAGGTCGGCAAGGACAGCATCGCTGGCGAATTCCTCCACCAGGAAGATGATGTCGCCAGCCAGGGCGCGAAACCGGGCGGGCAGTCCGGCGAAGCATTCCTCGGCGATGTCCAGGAAGTCGTCGAGGCTTGGGGGCGCGCGGGCGGCCCAATCGTTGCGGTGTGACATGCGGACGCTTTTGACAGGCCGGCCTGCTAGCGCCTAGAGGATGGCGCAGACGGTCGCCCGGCACGCCGGGCGTGAATAGGGAACGCGGTGTCGACGGGGTGGTGCGGCCCTGTCCAGTCCGCGGCTGTGCCTGCAACCGTGAACGGGGAGCCAGTCCTCTCGCGCGCCACTGTCCGGCGGGTCCGGATGGGAAGGCCAGGACGACGCGACGAGCCGTGAGCCGGGAGACCTGCCGTCGCCATCGCTTTGCTTCCCGGCCAGGGTCAGCCGGAGGCGCAGGCTGGTCCTGACAAGCGATATCGCCTGAGCGCGCGGATGGTCTGCGCGCCTCTCGGGAGATGTCCATGACGCCCAGACGCGCGCTGTTTCCGCTCGCCGCCGCACTCGCCGCCGCACCCGCGCTCGCCCAGACCCGTGACGGCGGGTCTGATATCGCGCGCGACACCGTGGTGGTCGTCGCCACACGCACCCCGGCTCTGCTGACCGAGATCGGCAGTGCGGTGACAGTGATCGACGCGCAGGACCTCAAGCGCGTCCAGGCGACGGCGCTGGTGGATGTGCTGCGCGACATTCCCGGCGTCGCCTACAATCGAAACGGCGGGGTGGGCGCGGTCTCCAGCGTGCGCATCCGCGGCGCAGAGGCCGATCAGACCGTGCTGCTGATCGACGGAGTCAAACTCAACGACCCGGCCGCGCCCGGCGGGGGGTTCAATTTCGCCAATCTGCTCGACGTCGACGTCCGGCGCATCGAGGTTCTGAAGGGACCGCAATCGACCCTGTACGGCGGCCAGGCGATCGGCGGCGTCATCGCGATCACGACGCAAGGCGCCGCGCCGGGGCTGTCTGTCGGCCTGAGGGCCGAGGGAGGCGGGCTCGGGACCGCCAGCGCGCGCATGCGCGCAGGCTATGGCGGCGCCCGCTTTCAGGTCGCCGGCGCAGCCGGCTGGTACGAGACCGAAGGGGTCAGCGCATTGTCGAGCCGGCGCGGGGGGCGCGAAGCCGACGGCTATCGCAGCCTCGGCGCACACATGCGCGCGCGCTTCGACATAGCTGACCAGCTGAGCGTCGACACCAGCGCCTGGTATGCGGACAGCACTGTCGGGATCGACGGCTTTCCTGCTCCGCTGTTTATCCTCGCCGACACGCCGGAACGGTCACATACGCGCGAGTTCGTTGCGTCCGGCGGGGTCAATCTTGATCTGTTGGACGGACGCTGGCGCAACCGGCTGGCGGTGAGCCGGACACGGATCGATCGCGACAGCATCAATCCCGCCGCAGCTGTCGCGCTCACCTTTACCGGCCTGGGCGAAAACCGGCGCGTCGAGGCCCAGTCGACCTTCGACATGCGCCCGGACCTTGAACTGACCGGCGGAGCGGAGTGGGAGAGCGCGCGCCTGCGCACCGCCAGTCCATCCAGTTTCAACCCGACCCCCGCGCCATTGGTCGCGCAGGCTGATCTGTTTTCAGTCTACGCTCAGGCCCAGGCGCGCCCGGCGCCGGGCCTCGCCCTCACCCTGGGCGTGCGCCAGGCGCGCGACGATCGCTTCGGCGACGCCACAACAACCCGTGCGACGATAGCCTGGGCGATCAACCGCGCAGATGTCGTCGTGCGCGCAAGCGCAGGTCAGGGGTTCAAGCCGCCCACGCCGTTTCAGCTGTTCTCCGCCTTCGGCAACAGCCGTCTGGCCCCGGAGGAAGCCTTCGCCTGGGACGCGGGGGTGGAGCGATCCTGGTTCGACGGTCGGGCGACGGGCGGCGTCACGTACTTCCGGCGCGACTCGCGCAACCAGATCGACTTCCGCTCCTGCGCGACCAGTCCGGACCCGGTCTGCGCCGGCCGCCCCTTCGGCGCCTATGACAACATCGCGCGAAGCCTCGCCGAGGGTGTCGAGGCGACGCTTGAACTGCGGCCCTCGCAGGCCTGGCGGATCAGCGCAGGCTACGCAGCCCTGGATGCGCGCAACCGATCCGCCGCGAGCGCGAATTTCAACCGCACGCTCGCGCGCCGACCGGAGACGACCGCAAGCCTGGCCATGGCCTATCGTTTCGCCGGCGGCCATGACATGTCGCTTGGCGTCACGCGGATCGGCGACAGCTTTGACAACGCGTCAAACACGGCGCGCCTGAAGGGCTATACGCTCGCGGCGCTGCGCGGGGCCTTCCAGGTGCGTCCAGGACTGTCAGTCACGGCGCGCGTTGAGAACGCCCTTGACGCGACCTATGAGACCACAGCGGGGTACGGGTCGGTTCCACGCGTGGCGTATGTCGGCCTGAGCGGGGATTTCTGATGCGCCCCGCGGCTCTGGTGATCGCAGCCGCGCTCCTGGGCTGCGGCTTTGCGGGGGTCGGGCTTTGGGGAGGCGGGCTTGGCAGAGGCGGGCCCGGTGGAAGCGGGCCCGGTGGAAGCGGGCTCGGTGGAAGCGGGCTCGTGGCAGGCTGGCTCTCGGCCGGCGAACGGCCTGCGGGCGCCCATGAGGCGAGGCCGGCCGCGTCAGGCGACGCGGCTGGCCTGTCTCCCGAAGCGCGGCCGCTGCGCGTGGCGAGCATTGATTACTGTGCTGATCAATTCCTGCTGAAACTGGCGGACCGCGCACAGATCGCTGCAGTCTCGGTCGACGCGGGCAAGGACTTCTCCTACATGCGACACGCAGCAGCCGGCCTGACGCGCATCCGTCCGACGGCCGAAGATATCCTGAGCGTGCGTCCAGACCTCGTGATCCGGGCGTATGGCGGCGGCCCGCAGGCGCCGGAGCTGCTGGCCTCGGCCGGAATTCCGGTCGTGCAACTCGGTTTCGCACAGGATATGGCTCAGGTGCGCGCAAACATCCGCGCAGTCGCCGCCGCACTTGGCGAGCGCACCCGCGGCGAGCAGGTGATCGCGCACATGGACGCCACGTGGGCGCGGGCGGCGCGGCCTGCGAGCCATCTTGAGGCCATGTACATCACCGCGGGCGGCGCAGCCGCGGGAGAGGGCGCATTCGTCGCCGATCTGATGCGCCACGCCGGACTGTCCGTGATGGCGACGCATCATGGCTGGGCCGAGATACCCCTCGAACTGCTTGCCTACCGCACGCCGGATCTTGTCATCGCAGCCTTTTTCAACACCCGTGCGAGCGCAGTTCAGACCTGGTCGGCCGCGCGCCATCCCGTAGCGCAGGCCAAGCTCACTGCGCGAGCGGGCCTGATGGCGGACGGCGCGATGACGGCCTGCGGCGGCTGGTTCCTGGCTGATCTCGCCCTCGCCATGGCCGAGGCGCGCGACCGCGTGCCGCGATGAGGCGCCCGACCGGAGTTTCCCGCGATGCAGGGCTGCTGCTGGGACTCTGCGCCGTCGCCGCGGGCGCCGTGCTGGCCGGCGTGATGGTGGGACCGACGCCGCTCGGGGCAGAGCGCCTGGCGGCGGCGCTGGTGGGCGCCGGGACCCCGGGGGATGCAATCGTGATCTGGCAGATCCGCGCCCCGCGCAGCATCGCTGCGTTTCTGGTTGGCGCGGCCTTGGGGCTTTCCGGGGCGGCGCTGCAGGGATTGCTGCGCAATCCGTTGGCCGAGCCCGGCGTGCTTGGGGTTTCGGCGAGCGCGGCGCTCGCCGCCACCTCGGCGCTGGCCTTCGGGGTCGCGGCGGTCTGGCCCTTCGCCCCCGCCGCAGCGGCGATCGGCGGGGCGCTGGCCGCGACGGCGCTGATTGGCGCGGCGGCGCTGCGCACGTCAGGCGTGGTGGCGCTGATCCTCATCGGCGTGGGACTGTCCAGCTTCGCCGGCGCGCTCATGGCGCTCGTGCTCAACCTCGCCCCAAATCCTTTCGCTTTGTCGGACCTCGTGTCCTGGATGCTGGGATCGGTGGCGAACCGCAGTTTCTCAGACATCGCGCTTGTCGCGCCAATCCTGGCTGCGGGCGTCATTCTGCTGCGCCTGTCAGGTCGGGGGCTGACGGTCTTGAGCCTGGGAGAGGAGGCTGCGGCGGGCGCGGGTCTTGATCTTGTCCGGACGCGCCTGCTGGTGATTGTCGGGGCGGGCCTCGCGACCGGGGCGAGCGTCGCGCTGGCCGGCGCCATCGGTTTCGTCGGCATCGTCGCGCCGCACCTCGCGCGCCCGCTGGTCGGCCATGACCCGGCGCGCACGCTGGCGCCATCGGCGCTGATGGGCGG
This sequence comes from Hyphomonadaceae bacterium, assembly GCA_040381075.1. Lineage (GTDB taxonomy): Bacteria > Pseudomonadota > Alphaproteobacteria > Caulobacterales > Aquidulcibacteraceae > JBEIHX01. Next base: position 76,783 of record JBEIHX010000012.1, on the reverse strand, counting down.
AGCGATGCTGGCGCTGGCCGACGTGCTGGCGCGCATCGCGCCGGGCGATACGGAACTGCGCCTTGGCGTTGTTGCAGCGCTTATCGGCGCGCCTGCCTTTGTCTGGATCGCCGCACGGCGGGGCGGCGAGCCCGTCTGATGGCTGATCTGGTCTTCACCGGCGTCGCAAGGGCGCAAGGCGGGCGGCGGGTGCTTCACGACGTCAATCTGGCCGTGCGGGCGGGCGAGGTGGTGGCGTTGCTCGGTGCGAACGGGGCGGGCAAAACCACGCTGGCGCGCCTGGGCGCAGGTCTTCTGGCGCCGGACGCGGGACAGGTGCGTCTGGACGGTGCGGATCCGCGCCGGCTTGCGCCAGCCGCACGGGCGCGGGCGCTGGCCTATCTGCCCCAGCAGCGTCCCCTGGCATGGCCGCTGAGGGTGCGTGACGTGGTTGCGCTCGGTCGTTTCGCGCATGGGGCGCGGCTCGGCGCGCTCGGACATGCGGACGCCGCGGCGGTGGCGCGCGCCCTTGAGTCCTGCGAACTTGAGGCCTTGGCCGACAGGCCGGCGGACACCCTGTCGGGGGGAGAGCTGGCGCGCGTTCATGTGGCCCGGGCGCTCGCCGCTGAGGCGCGCGTCCTGATCGCCGATGAACCGATTGCGGCGCTGGACCCATTGCACGCCTGGCAGGTGATGCGCCTGATCGCTGACTTCGCAGCTGCGGGCGGCGCGGCGCTGATTGTTGTGCATGACGTCGCGATGGCCGCCCGGTTTGCAGCCCGCATCGCGGTGCTGGCCGATGGCCGTCTGATCGCAGATGCACCGCCGGCGGCGGCGGCCACGCCAGCCGTGCTCGCCGCCGCTTACGGTGTGCGCGCCACCATTGCCCCTGCCGGCGATGGCCTGAGCGTCACGGTCGAGGGACCGGCGGCGCCGTGAGCTGGGGCCGGCGTCGCGGCAGCCGGCTGGCGGCGGCCGCGCGCACCCCAGTCCGGGATGGCGGCGCGGTTGCGCCCAGGGTGCGCAGTGGGGCCCGCAGCAGGGCGCCTGGGAAGGGTTCGGGGCGGGCCGGCCGGCCGGCGCTGCAGTCGCACGGAAGCGTTTGAACCGGGCGCAAGACGCTGAATCTGGCGCGATCCGGCTGCGGCGGCCGCGTTGACGGGGCGCGCACAACCCAAGTAGTTTCCCCCCGCTTTGTCGTCGCCCCGCGCCCGGGTTCCGGACGCCTGGGGTTCAAAGGGTTTCAGACGGGGCCGAGGCGCGTGGCTTGCGGCCCTCCTTTTGCTTGGAGTTCGGCATGAAACTGCTCGTCCCCGTCAAGCGGGTGATCGACTACAACGTGAAGGTTCGCGTCAAACCCGATCAGACCGGGGTCGATCTCGCAAATGTAAAGATGTCGATCAATCCGTTCTGTGAAATCGCCGTGGAAGAGGCGGTGCGCCTGAAGGAGAAGGGCGTCGCGACGGGGGAGATCGTGGTGGTCTCCATCGGACCGGCCCAGGCGCAGGAAACCATCCGCACCGCACTCGCCATGGGCGCCGACCGCGGCGTCCTGGTGCAGACGGACGAGGCGGTGGAGCCGCTTGCTGTGGCGAAGATCCTCGCCAGGCTGGCGCAGACGGAAGCACCCGACCTCGTCATTCTGGGCAAGCAGGCGATCGATGACGATTCCAACCAGACGGGTCAGATGCTCGCAGCGATGCTCGGCTGGCCGCAGGCGACCTTCGCCTCGAAGCTGGACAGAACCGACACCGGGGTGAACGTCACGCGGGAAGTCGATGGCGGACTGCAGACGCTGGCGATCAGCCTGCCGGCGATCGTGACGACCGATCTGCGGCTCAATGAGCCGCGCTACGCGTCGTTGCCGAACATCATGAAGGCCAAGAAGAAGCCGATTGACGTCAAAACGCCAGCCGATTTTGGCGTCGACGTCACGCCGCGCCTGAAGGTCGTCAAGGTGACTGAACCGCCGAAGCGGACCGCCGGCGTCAAGGTGAAGACGGTGGAAGAACTGGTCCAGAAGCTGAAACACGAAGCAGGGGTGATCTGACGATGGCCGTTCTGGTGATTGCGTCGCATGACAATGCGACCCTGAAGGAGGCCACCAGCAAGGTGGTTTCGGCGGCCCAGGCGTTTGGCGGCGATATCGACATTCTGGTTGCGGGCGATGGCGCGGCCGGCGTGGCGGCGGCGGCGGCGCGGATCTCGGGCGTGCGCAAGGTTCTGCATGCGGACGGCCCCTCCCTGGCCCAGCAGATCGCCGAACCGATGGAGGCGCTGATCGCGCCCCTGGCTGCAAACTACGATGCGGTGATGTTCGCCGCCGACACCACCGGCAAGAACGTGGCCCCGCGGGTGGCGGCGCGTCTCGACGTGATGCAGCTGTCCGGCGTCATCGCGGTGCTGTCGTCCAATACCTTCGTGCGCCCGATCTATGCCGGAAACGCGCTGCTGACGGTTGAGTCAACCGACGCCAGGAAAGTGCTGACCGTGCAACCCACCGCCTTCAAGGCGGCGGCGGAGGGCGGCGCGGCGGGCGTGGAGAGCGTCGCGGCGCCGACAGGTCCGTTCAAGAGCGCGTTCCTCGGCGAGGAAGTCACGAAGTCTGACCGCCCGGAGCTCACGGCAGCCAAACGGGTGGTCTCGGGCGGACGGGCGCTGGCGTCGGGCGAAAACTTCGAGAAGTACATTGTGCCCCTGGCAGACAGGCTTGGGGCGGCGGTTGGAGCGTCACGCGCAGCCGTCGACGCCGGTTACGCGCCCAACGACTATCAGGTTGGACAGACCGGCAAGACAGTGGCGCCGGAGCTTTACGTCGCAGTCGGGATTTCCGGTGCGATCCAGCATCTGGCGGGAATGAAAGACTCCAAATTCATCGTTGCAATCAACAAGGATGAGGAGGCGCCGATCTTCCAGGTGGCGGATTTCGGGCTGGTCGGGGACTTGTTCGCGGTGGTGCCCGAGCTGGTGACGGAGCTGGAGAAGGCGGGCGTGTAAGCACGCCGCCGTCTCAATAAACGCGTCTTCGCCTGAGTACAGGGTCAGGACTTTGCGCCTGGGTGTCGCTGCGCCTGGGTGTCGTTGCGCCTGGACAGCTGGGCGCGCTCATGGCGGACCGTCTTCGGCTCTCATGGCCGGCAAATCGCGCGTTCACGCCGCTGCCTGCGTGGGTTCGGGATTTAGGCTGGTCTCTGGCTGGACTTTGGCTGGTCTCTGGCTGAACTCTGGCGAGGCCCAGGCGGACATTCGGGGTTCGGGTCGAAAACCTCAGCGCGGGCGGCAGGTCTGGTCCGGCGCAGCCGGGTTGGCCGGCCGGGGCGCGCCCCTGGCGGATTGGCCCCGGCTTGCGGGGCCCAGCTTCCGCAGCCGGGGGTGCAGGGCCAGGCGTTTTCCCGGGTTGGGCGTTTTCAGGGTTGGGCGTTGACGGGGCCTGCTGCAGCGACACGCCGCCTCATGGCCGACCCGACCCGCAGGGTGCGGCCAGGAAGGCCCTTGCTGCAACGCAGCACGATTGGTTACAAAGGCTGATGAGTACCGTTTCGCCCGCGCCTGGCCGGGCCATCGCTTTGGAGCCTGGGCCGCACCATGACTAAGACGACGACCGAGCTGAAGACCATCGGCGTGATCGGCGCGGGTCAGATGGGCAATGGCATCGCCCACGTCTGCGCGCTGGCCGGCTACCAGGTCCTTCTGCATGACGCCGCCGAGCGCCGCATCGATGAAGCGCTTGCGACCATCCGCCACAATATGGGCCGTCAGGTCAGCCGCGGAATGGTGACGCAGACGTCGATGGATGAGGCGATGGCGCGCATCGCACGCAGTCTGGCGATGACCGATCTCGAGCCATGCGACCTCGTCATCGAGTCGGCGACGGAAAATGAGGAGGTGAAGAAGAAGATCTTCACCGAGATCGTCCGCATCGTCAGGCCAGAGGCGTATCTGGCCTCGAATACCTCGTCCATTTCGATCACCCGCCTGGGGGCGATTACCGATCGTCCTGAGAAGTTCATCGGCCTGCACTTCATGAACCCCGTGCCGCTGATGAAGCTTGTGGAGGTCATCCGCGGGCTGGCGACCAGCGAAGACACCTATGACATGGCGGTGGCGCTGTCGAACCGGCTCGGCAAAACGGTTGCGAATGCGGAGGATTTTCCAGCCTTCATCGTCAACCGCGTGCTCGTGCCGATGATCAACGAGGCGATCTATACGCTGTATGAAGGCGTCGGAACCGTGCGCTCCATCGATACAGCGCTGCGCCTCGGGGCGAACCACCCCATGGGCCCCCTGGAACTTGCCGATTTCATCGGCCTGGACACCTGCCTGTCGATCATGCAGGTGCTGCATGACGGCCTGGCGGACAGCAAATACCGTCCGTGTCCGTTGCTCGTGAAGTATGTCGAAGCGGGCTGGCTCGGCCGCAAGACAGGTCGCGGCTTCTACGACTATCGAGGCGAAGAACCCGTGCCCACGCGGTGATGTGATGCCGGCTCCGTTCATCGTCGGCGTCGCCGGAGGGTCAGCTTCGGGCAAAACGACCCTGGCGCGGGAACTCAGGGGCCGCCATGGCGATGCAGCGATCCTGGCGGAAGACAGCTACTACCGGTGCAGCAGCGCCATGCCTGCCTTTGACCCTGCAACCCACAACTTCGACGAACCGGCGGCGAAGGACCACGCCCTGCTGGCCCAGCACCTTGGCGCACTGCGTCGGCGCGAGGCGTTCGACAAGCCGGTGTATGCTTTCGCCACGCACACCCGCACCGGTTTCGAGACATGGGATCAGGCCCGCAGCCTCGTGATCGTGGAAGGTCTGCATGTGCTGGCGAGCGAGCCGGTCCGGCGTCATTTCGACCTCGCCGTTTTCATTGACGCCGCGCGCGGGGTGCGCCGGGCGCGGCGGGTGGCGCGCGACGTCGCCGAGCGTGGGCGCACAGCTGACTTTGCAGCCATGCAATTCGATGCGACCGTGGAGCCGATGCACGCCGTGCATATCGCGCCGCAGCGCGCGCTTGCCGACAGTGTTCTTGATTCAAGCGACGGCGACATGCCTGGCATGGTGGCGGCCGTCAGCGCCGCGATCGCGCGCCTGACGCGCTGAGACAACGCCGGGCCGCAGTGGAGTTCGCGTCACCGCAGCCGCGCCCAGCCCCAAAGTCCAGCCCCAAAGCCCAGCCCCAAAGTCCGGCCCCAAAGTCCGGCCCCAAAGTCTGGCCCCCGAGCCGGCGGCTCAGGCCTGCGCCCATGCCCGCAGCAGATTGCTGATCGCCTTGTCGAGGATGAGGATCTGGGCGGGGTCGCTCAGGCTGGCGCGCAGGTTGGCGAGATCAAACAGGATGTCGCGCTGCGATTGCGCGCGCACTGAACTTTCAATCCATCCGACCACGGCCAGCCGCGATCCGCGCGTCACTGTCTCAACGCGATGGATTGTGGACGCCGGGTAAAGCACAAGCCCGCCTGGGGGAGGCTTGAACCGGCGCTCGCCGTCTGCGGCCATGATCACAAGTTCGCCCCCGTCATAGGCTTCGGGTTCGGACAGGAAGAGGGTGAACGCGAGATCGCCGCGCAGTCGCCCGGTCCCCTCCCCGAGCAGCGCATTGTCGACATGCGGACCGTAGCCCATGCCAGTGTCGCTGCGCGTGATCATGACGGCGCCGATCTGGCGCGGCCAGGCGGCGGCCTGCACGACAGGATCGGCGCGCAGTCGGGCGACCACGAAATCGACGATCCCCCGCGCCGCAGCGGGGTCAGCCTGCAGGTTGGCTTTGACCGTGCGGGCGAACGCGCCGGCGGTGGCGCGTCCATCGCGAAAGGTCAGCCCGTCCGCTTCAAGGCGCAGGCGCTCCACATCGTCGGGTGGAAGAAAGGGATGGCGCAGGAGCATCATGATGGCGACGCGGCACTTTTGCGAATGAGTTGCAGAAACATCGCTGCCCCGCTAGACCCGTTTCAGAGCATGGCGCGGCACGGGAGCTGAGATGGCGGACGGTCCCAATTCCTGGCCGAAGTTCTGGGTCGGGCTGAGCGTTGGAGCCCTGCTCGGCGCGACTGGTTTCGCTCTGGTGAGCGAACTTTACAAGGGCGGACACGGTCCGCCGGCCGAGGGCGGGATAGCCGGCGCCGGCGTTGATCCGTCTGCAGCGCCAACGCCTGTGGCTGGCGGCGGCGGGGAGAGCGGCGAGGCCGGTGCGCGCGGGGCTTACGAGGAAATCGCCCCGGAAAGCGCGTATGGACTGAGGCTCGCCCATCTGAAGGGCTTCCTGCTGATCGCCGAGAAGGTGCGCGCCGCCGGTGCGCCGGCGGAGGCCGGCGCGCTGGTCGGCCAGGGAAAGCTGGAAGCCTTCACGCCTGTGGCCGCGGTGTTCGCGGAGGCTGGGCTGGGCGACCTTGCGACAGCTCTGGAGGAAACCGAAACAGCCCTCTTTGACGGGCGGCCAGACGCAGCCGGGCGCCTGCGGGCGTTGATCGCGCGACTGGACGCAGCCGCTGCGGCCGACCGGGCGCGCCCCCAGGACGTGGCCTATGGCATGACCCGGATCGCCGAGGGACTCTATGCGGGCGTCGTGACGCCGGAGGGCGTCGATCCGGTGGAGTATCAGCATGCCTATGGCGCGGCGCTGTCGGCGGCGGACGCCTTCGCAATGGCGGAGGCGAAGCTGAAACGGATCGATGCGGCGCGCGCAGCGCGGGCGCGCAGGGAGATCGAGACCCTCCTGGCGCTGTTTCCCGCCCCGGTGGCGCCCGACGCGCCCGCTGCAGCCAGCCTTGTGACCGCCCAGGCAAGCCGCATCGAGCTCGCGCTCAGCGGATTCTAGGCGCAGCGCGCGTCAACTCACCCGCCGCACATGGCCGCGCCAGTACGGCTCGCGCAATTCCCGGCGCAGGATCTTTCCAGACGGGTTGCGCGGCAGGGCGTGCGTGAAGTCGACCGATTTGGGAACCTTGTAACCAGCGATGCGCGCGCGCGCATGGGCGATGATGGAGGCCGGATCGGGAGTGACGCCGGGTTTGGCCACGACGATCGCCTTCACGGCCTCGCCCCACTTCTCATCCGGAACTCCGATGACAGCGACGTCTGCGACATCCGGGTGACCGAAAATGGCGTTCTCAACTTCGGCCGGATAGATGTTCTCGCCGCCCGACACGATCATATCCTTCACCCGGTCATGGATGAAGAGATAGCCTTCTTCGTCGAAAAAGGCCGCGTCGCCGGTGTGGAACCAGCCATCACGGATGGCGGCCATGGAGGCCTCGGGGTTGCGCCAGTAACCTTTCATCACGACGTCCGAGCGGATCGCCACCTCGCCGACTTCGCCGACGGCGCAGCGTGATCCGTCGGGACGCACGCAGACGACCTCCACCCCCGGCCAGGGAACGCCGCAGGCGCGCAGTTTGCCGCGCCCGGGATCGTGGCTCGCGTCATCAAGATACGTGCCTGCGCCAACTGTTTCGGTGAGGCCATAGAGTTGGGTGAAGCGCGCGCCGAAGCGGGCCTGCGCGCGCTTGAGCAGTTCTTCGGTAATCGGAGAGGCGCCATAGAAGATCTGGCGCAGATGCGAAAAATCGGCGGTTTCGCAGCCCGGCGTCTGCAACAGCAGAAGGATCACAGCGGGCACGAAGAAGGCGTGGCGGATTCTGAAGTCCTGCAGCATCGCAAGGATGCGCTGCGGGTCGATTTCCTTGACGATCACCGCCTTGGCGCCCTGGATGATGGCGAGGATCCCAACATTCACGCCGGCGACATGAAACTGCGGCATGGCGAGCAGGACAGGATCGCCAGGCTCATAGCTCGACCATTCAAGCTGGCTCGCGAAACCGAAGAAGGCGATGTAGTTGGCGTTTGTCAGCATGACGCCCTTCGGCAGCCCGGTGGTGCCTGAGGTGTAAAGCTGGATGATGTCATGGCTTGGCCCGAGGCTGGGGTCAGCCAGCGCCGGCGCGCATCCATCGCGCCAGTCGGCGTAGCCCGGAAATCGCGGGTCGTCGTCGTCAAGCGCGATGACCAGCATTGGGCGCTCGACCTCGCCTTGGATCGTCGCGACCAGATCCGCGAAGTCGCGGCCCACGAAAAGGACCTGCGCTTCGGCGTTGTTGAGGATGAACACCATCTCCGGCGCCGCCAGACGCCAGTTGACGCCGACGAGGGCGGCCCCGGCCTTGGCGCAGCCGAACAGCACTTCGTAGTAGCGGTCGGAGTTCTTGGTCAGGATCGCCACACGGTCATCGGCGCGGACGCCTGCCGCCCTCAGCCCTGCAGCCACCTGACCTGAGCGCCGCTCCAGATCCGCAAAGGTTGTTTCGCGGTCCTCAAAGACCATGGCGACGTCATTCGGACGGGCCTTGGCCTGCGCTGTCAGTCCGTCGGCGAGGGTGCGCCAGCCGGAGGTGTCGATCATGGTGGTGTCCTCCCCGGGTCTGTGCGCCATGTCCCGCATGCGCCAGACGCTGCGTCGGGCTTCATATCAGAATTGCGCCTGATTTACAGCGTCTTCGCCGCCGACAGGCGGATGCTGCACTCGGTCAGGGGGCCCCGCAGCCCAGGCCCGCAGCCCAGGCCCGCAGCTCTGGCGCGCCGCCGGCCCGGCCGGCGCGACCGCTCGGCCGCACGGTTTCATCAGCCGTCAGACCGGCGCAATGCCTGGGGCCGGCCGACGGCGTGGACGTCGGGCCGGACCACGCCCGCGGGGCCTCCAGCCCCCGGTGCGTTGCGTCCCAAACCGGCGCCCCCTCGCCCCGGGCGGCGCAGGCAGGGCCCCATGAGAGGGGGCCAGGACGGTTCAGGACGGGCGACCACGCGGCGGGCGCAACCCCGGCGCTGCACAGTTCATCGCGACCGGCGCGAATCCGGCGATAAGACAGGGCTGGCGCGCGCCGTGCGCCGGCCCCGCCAGGAAAGCCGCCCCGCCATGCCCATCCGCCAGCTGCCGCCTGAGGTCATCAACCGGATCGCCGCCGGCGAGGTGGTCGAGCGCCCGGCGAGCGTGGTCAAGGAACTGGTTGAAAACGCGCTTGACGCCGGGGCCCGGCGGATTGGAGTGCGCGCCGAGGCGGGCGGCGTCGGGCGCATAATCGTCGAGGATGATGGAGGCGGCATCGCCGCCGAGGAACTGCCGGCGGCAGTGGAGCGCCATGCGACATCCAAGCTTGGCGCGCAGGATGATGGCGGGGTCGACCTGCTGAACATCCGCACCATGGGCTTTCGCGGCGAAGCGCTCGCCTCGATCGGAGCGATCGCCAGATTGAGCCTCGTGTCGCGCCGGCCCGGCGCGGATGCGGCGCAGATCGCGGTCGACGGGGGCGTCATCACCGGGCCTGGCCCGGCCGCTGCGGGCGGGCTTGGAGGACATGGCACCCGGGTTGAGGTGCGCGATCTGTTTTACGCCACCCCGGCGCGGCTGAAGTTCCTGCGCTCGGAACGGGCCGAGGCGCAGGCGGTGGCGGATGTGATGAAACGCCTCGCCATGGCCCGCCCGGACGTCAGCTTTGACCTTACGTTGGACGCACGCAGCGCCTTGCGCGCGCCGGCGCAGGATCGCGCCCGCCGCCTGGGTGCTGTGATGGGCGACGACTTCAGCGACAATGCGCTGGCGATCGACGCGGTGCGCGACGGGGTGCGGGTGAGCGGATATGCGGGGCTCGCCACGCTGAACCGCGGGGCCGCCACGCACCAATATCTTTTCGTCAACGCCCGCCCGGTCCGCGACAAGCTGCTGACCGGCGCGGTGCGCGCTGCGTATCAGGATTACCTGGCGCGCGACCGGCATCCCCTGGTCGCGCTGTTCGTGGACCTCGACCCGGAGCTCGTCGACGTCAACGTGCATCCCGCCAAGACGGAGGTTCGCTTCCGCGATCCGGGTCTGGTGAAGGGTCTGATGATCTCGGCCCTGCGCCACGCGCTCGCCGGGGCGGGTCATCGCGCCTCGAGCACTGTGGCTGGCGCGGCGCTGGAGGCGCTGCGCGTGGGCGCCATGGTCGCGCCGGCGCGCCCGTTCGCCGACGCCCGGCTGCCGGGGCTTGGAGGCCTCAGCGCGCGCGGTTTCGCCCCATCGATCTCCCCGCCGCGCGACGCGGCGGCGTTGGCGGGACAAGGTCCGCACGTCCCGGGGCAGGTCGCTGCAAGGCCTGGGGATCAGGACACGGGCGGGGTCGACGGGTCTGGGGCCCACCCCCTTGGCGTGGCGCGCGCCCAGGTGCATGAAACCTACATCATCGCCCAGACGCAGGACGGTCTGGTGATCGTGGACCAGCACGCGGCTCACGAGCGCCTGGTCTACGAGCGCATGAAGACCGCGCTCGAGGCGGGCGGCGTGCATCGCCAGGCGCTGCTGATCCCTGAAATCGTGGAACTCGACCCGGGCGACGCTGAGCGGCTTGTCGCGCGCGCGCACGAACTCGCCGAACTCGGCCTGGTGATCGAACCGTTCGGACCCGGAGCGGTGAGCGTGACCGAGACGCCTGCCATCCTCGCCCGGCTGGATCTTCAAGGCCTGATCCGCGACATCGCAGATGATCTTGCCGAGACCGATTCAGCATTGAGCCTGCGCGAGCGTCTGCAGGAGATCGCAGGCGACATGGCGTGCCGCACCAGCGTGCGCGCCGGACGTCGTCTGAGCCTGGAGGAAATGAATGCATTGCTGCGCGACATGGAGCGCACGGCGCATTCCGGGCAGTGCAATCATGGCCGCCCGACCTATGTCGAACTAAAGCTGGCGGACATTGAGCGCCTGTTCGGCCGACGCTAGGCGGCGAAGAAGGATGTGAGCGCCTCGACAGTCTCTGCAGGACGTTCTTCCGGCAGGAAGTGTCCGCAATCGAAGCTCAGGAAGCTGAGATCACCGGCTTCATGCGCCCAGGCGGCAGGGACGTCGAACAGCGCGCCCGTAGACGGCGATGCGCGTCCCCAGGCGACCAGCGTTGGACATTCGATCGGGTGATCCGCGTCAGCGGCGTCGTGGATCAGGTCGATGCTTGCCCCGGCGCGATAGTCTTCACACATCGCATGCCAGGCCTGCGGCGCGCCGTTGGTTTCACCATAGGCCCTGGCGGCCTCCTCATCCGGAGCGGCGCGAACCGAGCCTGCGGCGAACCGCGCGGCCTTGTCGCCCATGAGGATTTCCGGGATGGGTTCGGGCTGACTGAAAAAGAACCAGTGCCACAGATTGGCCGCAACCTCGCGGGTGACGTTTTTGTAAATCCAGGCAGTGGGGACGATATCGAGGATGGCGAGCCGTTCGACGGCTGCGCGATGATCCTTCGCGAGGCGCCGCGCAGTGCGGGCGCCCCGGTCGTGCCCGGCAAGACAGAAGCGGTCAAAACCAAGCGCGCGCATCAGTCCATGCTGATCAGCGGCCATCTGACGCTTTGCATAGGCGGCGTGATCGCCGCCGCCGGCTGGTTTGTCGCTCTCGCCATAGCCGCGCAGATCACTCGCCACGACTGTGAACCGTTGTGCAAGGGCGGGGGCTGTCCTGCGCCACATGACGTGCGACTGCGGGGCGCCGTGCAGCAGCAGGAGGGGCGGTCCTGCGCCCCCGACGCGGGCATGGATAGTCACATCGTCGACTTTTATCCGCTCCCGGCTGAAGCCTGGAAAGAAGTCCGTCATGACGAAGGTCCGGCGAAGGTTTCATCAAGCCAGGCCGGCAGGCGCGCGGCGAGGCCTGCAAGTGGTCCGGAGGACAAAAGGAGCACGACGTCATCAGGAGTGATGTGATCCTGCGCGTAGGTCATGACGGCGTCGCCGTCAGGCGCGGCGAATGCAGTGACGCCGGCGGCGCGGGTGCGCGCGATGATCTCCTCGTGGCTGATCTGGTCATGCCCGGCGGCGCCGTGGGTCGGCGGAGGCAGGATCACCACGGCGCCGGCGCCGGTGAAGACGCTGTCATACCATTCGAGAGCATCTTTGTTCCGCCAGCTGAATGTATGGGGTTCGAACACCACGACGAGGCGGCGCTCTGGGAAATGCAGCTTCATGGCCTCAATGGCGGATCGGGCCTTTTCATAGGATGATCCGAAGCCCTCATAGGCCGGGGCGCGCGAGCGGCGGGTTTTCTTGTCGAGCCGGCGCGCGACGCCGCGAAAGTCAGCAAAGGCTCTGACCAGAGCGCTGGCCGGCGTCAGACCGCGCGCCAGAAGATAGGCGCAGGCGCCGACGATGTTTTCGATGTTGTGAAGGCCAAGAAGCCCGGTCGCGATCTCGATGGTCTCACCCCCAGGCGTGACAAGGTCGAAGCGGGTCGTCTCTGCGATGCGCACATTTCGCGCGTGGTAGTGGGCTTGCGGGTCAAGGCCATACCACACCGTGGCGCGATCGCCCGTCATGGAGCGCAGGTTCTCATAGCGGTGGGCGCAGACCAGCAGCCCATCGCGCGGCGTGCGCTCGATCAGCGCCGCGAAGGGGGCCTCGTACGCGCTCATCGTCGGGAACATGTTGACGTGATCATGCGCCACAGACGTGATGAGGGTGTCGCGCGGATGATACAGCAGGAACTTGGAGCGCCGGTCGGTGAGCGCATTCACATATTCGTCGCCTTCAACGATGAACTCCCGATCCCGCCCGCCATGGCCCGTGGCCGGCAGGTCAAGCGGGACAGCTCCGACGAACCAGCCGGGATCGCGGCCGGCCGCACGAAGCGCGCAGGCGATCATCGCGGTGAGCGTGGACTTGCCGAAGCTGCCGGCCACAATGAGGGTGTGGCGGTCCCTTGTGAGTTCGCCGAGATATTCAGCGAAGGTGTGGCGCGGGACGCCGCGCCGGGTGAGTTCAGCGATCTCCGGATTGTCCTGTGGTGTGAGACGCGCGGTGGTGCCGATGATCGCGAGATCGACATGCTCTGGAACGTTGGCCCGGTCAAAACGGGTGGCGTAGCGGATGCCTGCGCGGTCAAGGTAGGTGGTGACGGGGGGAAAGGCGTCTGCGTCCGACCCAGTCACCTGCGCGCCCTGAGAGGCGAGAATTGAGGCGAGGGCTGACACCCCTGCCCCGGCGATGCCGACGATATGCACGTTCATGCAGGTGTCATAGCCGCGCCGGCGCGGGGAAGCGAGACCCACACCGGCGGCGGGGCCCGTGGCCCCCGGGCCGACAGGCGTCGCCTGCGCGGCCCCCGGCGAGCCCGCCAAAGCGTCATGCGCGGGCCGGCTCACGCCGCGACCGATCCCGCCGGCCCGCCCTGCCGGGCGCAGTTTGATTTCGCACACGCCTGGAGCGATGTTTCAGGCATGGCCGAGGCGCTGAGCCGCCCAGAGACGACCCGGATCATCACGCAGGGCGTGGTGCGCCTGTTTGCGGCCTGGAATGTGGCGAGCGTCCTCGAGGCGCCGCTGCCCAATGGTCGGCGCGCAGACGTGGTGGGCATCGGGGTCAGGGGCGAGTTGTGGATCGCGGAGGTCAAGTCCGGCCCGGCGGATTTCCTGTCAGACGCCAAATGGCCTGACTATGGCGCCTTCTGCGACCGCTTCTTTTTCGCGATCGCGCCGGATTTTCCGCAGGACTTGCTGCCGCAGGGTCCAGGCGTGATTGTCGCGGACGCGTTCGACGGCGCGTTTGTGCGCGCCGCCGCGCCGACCAGCCTCGCGCCGGCGCGGCGAAAGTCGATGACGCTGCTCCTGGCGCGCCTGGCGGCCATGCGGGCGATCACCACAGACGGCGCTTGAACCACGCCGGTCGGCGTTTCACAGTCGCGCGATGCCGATCCTTGATCCAGACGACGCCAGGGCCCTGACCACCGAGAACCTGGTGGTGGACGCCGAGGTGGATCTCAGCGGTCTTGCGGCGGGTGCGGCGCTGGACTGGCTCGCCGCTGCGCTCGGCGCCCACCGCGCCGTGGGTCGCGGACGCGTCCTCGTCCGCTTCGAGCCCGCGCGCCCGGGCGGCGGGGAGACCCTCTTTCAGCCTGTCGGCCGTTTCCTGCGGGCTGAAATCGCCGCCGGGCGGGCGATTCGCGCCATGCCGACGGCTGAGGGGATGTGGATCGTCAGGCTGCACGAAGACCCGCGTCCGGCCTCAGAGGCAATCTGATGCGTGAGACGCCGGGCGGGCTGTCGCCGCCCGGCGGGATGGGTCATTGGGCTGTCCAGCCGCCGTCGATCGAGAGCAGTGCGCCGTTGATCTGGTCGGCCGCGTCGGAGGCGAGGAAAGCGCAGAAACCGGCCACCTGGTCGATGGAGACGAAGTCTTTGGTCGGCTGGGCCTGCAGGAGCACATCCTGGATGACCTGCTCGCGGGTCAGCCCGCGCGCCTTCATGGTGTCCGGGATCTGGCGCTCGACGAGCGGCGTCAGAACATAGCCCGGGCATATGGCGTTGCAGCGCACGCCGAACGGCGCGCCCTCGAGCGCAACGGTCCTGGTCAGCCCCGCAAGTCCGTGCTTGGCGGCGACATAGGCTGACTTGAAGGGTGACGCGACGAGCGCGTGTGCGCTGGCGATGTTGATGATCCGCCCGTAGCCCCGCCGTTTCATGCCCGGCATGGCGCAGCGGATGGCGTGGAATGGCCCGCTGAGGTTGATGGCGAGGATGTGGTCCCACTTCTCGATGGGAAATTCTTCGATCGGCGCGACATGCTGGACGCCGGCGTTGTTGACGAGAATGTCGACAGACCCGAACGCCTCCTCCGCCCTGGCCACCATGGCGGCGACATCGGCGGGGTTGGCCATGTCGGCTGGCGCATGGAGCGCGGTCGACGCACCGAGCGCCTGCAGCGCAGCGATCTCCTGTTCAATCGCTGCGGTGTCGCCGAACCCGTTGATCAGCAGGTTCATGCCGGCCCTGGCGAAGGTCTGGGCGACGCCGCGTCCGATGCCGCTGGTCGCCCCGGTGATGATGGCGCTGCGCACGCTCATGTTGCGTTCTCCTGTCGGCGGCCGGTTCGCCCCTGGCCTGTCCTGTGTCATCCGATATGGATCGGGCCGTGCGGGGCGCAGCGCCGGCGGCGGCGCGGTTGGTTGAGGTCAGCGTGCGTCCGGATCAAGGGAGTAGCCCGCTGAGCGGACCGTGCGGATGAGATCGGCCTCGTCGTCTTCGTTCAGCGCGCGGCGCAGGCGTCCGATGTGGACGTCAACGGTGCGCGCCTCGACATAGACATCAGAGCCCCACACTGCGTCGAGCAACTGCTCACGCGAAAACACCCGTCCGGGGTGCTGCATCAGATAGTCGAGCAGGCGGAACTCTGTTGGCCCGAGATGAATGTCGCGCTGGCCGCGTTTGACGCGATGGGCGACGCGATCGATCACGATGTCGCCGACCCGCACGCGGTCCTCGGCGAGACCAGGACGGATGCGCCGCATCACGGCGCGCAGACGCGCCAGGAGTTCGGCCATGCCGAAGGGTTTCACCACGTAGTCGTCTGCGCCGGTGTCGAGGCCTCGGATGCGATCGCTTTCCTCGCCGCGCGCGGTCAGCATCATAATCGGGATATTGCGTGTTTCAGCCTTGGCGCGCAGGCGTCGGCACACCTCGATGCCAGGCACCTTCGGCAGCATCCAATCCAGGATGACGAGGTCGGGCTGGCGTTCCTCGACCATGACAAGGGCTTCTTCTCCGTCATGGGCCACGCCGACGCGAAAGCCTTCCTTCTCCAGATTGTACTGAAGCAGGGCGGCAAGCGCTTCTTCGTCTTCAACCACCAGGACATACGGGCTCACGTCGACCCCCCTCGCGTGTGCAGGACACCCTGCGCGCCGGTCTATTGCGGCGCCAGCAGGTCCGCCTTCGGACGTTCTGCGGGCAGTTCCTCGCCAGTCACGAGGTAATGCACGGTCTCAGCCATGTTGGTGCAGTGATCGCCGATGCGCTCCAGGTTCTTCGCGATGAAGAGCATGTGGGCGCTGGGCGTGATGGTGCGGGGATCCTCAAACATGTAGGTGAGGAGTTCGCGGAACAGCGCGCTGTAATGTTCGTCGATTTCGTCGTCCTGTCTCCAGACGGCCACGGCGCGGCCGGTCTCTGCGCTGGCGTAGGCGTCCAGGACTTCCTTCAGGCTTGTGCAGACGATCCGGCCGAGCCGCTCGACGCTGCGCGTGAGGGGGATCGGGTCGCTCTGGTGCAGGATCAGCGCGCGCTTGGCGATGTTCTTGCCGAGATCGCCGATGCGTTCGATATCGATGGCCAGCTTGATGCCGGCGATCGCCTCGCGGAGGTCGCGCGCCATGGGCTGGCGCAGCGCCAGCAGGCGGATGATGCGCCGTTCGAGATCCTTGTGCATGGCGTCGATCTGGGCGTCGCGGGCGATGGTGGCCTTTGCAAGGGCGCTGTCCCGCCGGGCGACGGAGGCGAGGGCGTCAGAGACGAGGCTTTCGGCCAGACCGCCCATGCGTGCGATGTCGCTCGAGAGCTGTTTCAGTTCCTCGCCGAAGGCTTTGATGGTGTGTTCCGTCATCGGCGCGATCCTCCTGTCCGCGGTCAGCCGAAGCGGCCGGTGATGTAATCCTGGGTGCGGCTGTCGCGCGGATTGGTGAATATCTCTTCAGTAGATCCGGTCTCCACGAGTCGGCCAAGGTGGAAGAAGGCGGTCTGTTGCGAAACGCGGGCGGCCTGCGCCATCGAGTGCGTGACAATGACGATGCAGAAGGTGGCGCGCAATTCGTCGATCAGTTCCTCGATCCTGGCCGTGGCGATCGGGTCGAGCGCGGAACAGGGCTCGTCCATCAGGATGACTTCCGGATTCACGGCGATTGCGCGGGCGATCACCAGACGCTGCTGCTGTCCGCCGGACAGGCTGGTTCCGGGCTGGTGCAATCGGTCCTTGACCTCTTCCCACAGGCCGGCGCGCCGCAGGCTGGTTTCGACAACCTCGTCAAGCTCGGCGCCGGAGCGGGCCAGGCCATGGATCCGCGGACCGTAGGCTACATTGTCGAAGATCGACTTCGGAAACGGGTTCGGCTTCTGAAACACCATGCCGACCGAGGCGCGAAGCACCACCGGATCGACATCCCGATCATAGGCGTTCTTGCCGTCGATCGTGATCAGTCCGGTGACGCGGCAGCTTTCGATGGTGTCGTTCATCCGGTTGATGCAGCGCAGAAATGTTGACTTTCCGCAGCCGGATGGACCGATGAATGCGGTGACGGAGCGATCCGGCACGTCGAGCGTCACGTCGAACAGGGCCTGTTTGGCGCCATAGAAGACATTCACCTGCCGGGCGGCGACTTTCACGGTCTGGACCTCAGGCGCAAGCCGCGGCTGCGCGCCCCCGCCGGGAGCTGCGCCTGGCATGACGTCCGTACCGCCGTCCGCCTGGCTGCGGATACGCCAGTCGCGCATTCAAGACCCCCGTGAAGAGCCCGATAGAGGGCCCGATGCAAACCCCGATGCAAACCCCGGCGCAAACCCCGGCGCAAACCCCGGCGCAAACCCCGGCGCAAACCCCGGCGCAAACCCCGGCGCAACCCCCGGCGCAACCCCCGGCGCAACCCCCAGGGGACGCCGCTGGAAAAACCACTGGCGCAATGGGTCCGGCCTGGGCCTGGTCCTGCCTGCGCCGGGCGCAGGACTTCCGCCAGCTCCTCGGGGACCGAAAACCTGCACCGACGCACCGTCTCCCTCCTACGAAGCTTCCATGACAGGTTCATGACCGACGGTTTCGGGCGCACCGCGCGCGAGCGCCCGCCGCAGATGGCGCGGCAGGTGACGCGGCAGGCGGACGTTCCGTCAGGTGGCCATCGCCTCGGCGGCCGCCGGCCCATTGGCCTCGTGCGGCGACGCGCCGGCGCCAGGGACAAGGATGGCGAATGCAGAGCCCTCGTCGACAACGCTTTCAACCGTCAACGCCCCGCGATGGCGGTTGACGATGTGTTTGACGATGGCGAGGCCCAGGCCGGTGCCCGTCCGCTCGCTCGAACGCTGGTCCTCAACCCGGTAAAAGCGCTCGGACAGCCGGGGCAAGTGGGCGCGCGGAATGCCTCTCCCGTCATCGCTCACGCGCACGAAGGCGAAGGCCTCGGCGGCTGCAGAGGGCGGCGGGCTGATCGAAATGCGGGCCGCACCGCTCCAGCGTCGCGAGGCGGCGAGGATCGCCGCGTCGCGCGCGAGGGCGTCGCCCACGTCCACAACGACGCGCGCGCGGGCAAACTTGATGGCGTTGTCGATCAGGTTCTGAAGCACCTGAGTGAGTTGATCACGGTCGCCGGTGACCCAGACCCTGGCGGTCGGGCCGGTGATCTCCAGGCGCACCCCGCGGGCCTGCGCGATCGGGGCCATGGCGTCCACGGCTTCGCGCGCAATCCAGCCGAGATCGGCGCGCGCGGTCGGGGGCACGTGCTCATTGAGTTCGATGCGCGAGAGCGACAGCAGATCATTGATCAGACGGCGCATGCGTTCCGCCTGCCCCTGCATCACCGTCAGGAAGCGATCCTGCGCCTGGGCGTCGTCCCTGGCGTGACCCCGCAAGGTTTCAATATAGCCGGCGAGAACCGCCAGGGGGGTGCGCAGTTCGTGGCTTGCGTCGGCGAGAAAATCGACGCGCATCTGCTCGACCTTGCGCGCCTGGGTCTCATCGTGAAACACGACAAGCCGCAGCTGTCGGTCATTCAGGCTCAGGGCGGCCACATGGGCGCGCACGTGCTCGGCGATGGGGCCGGTGGTGGTGTACGCGACGTCCTCAACGCGGCCTTCGGCGGCGCTGGCGAGGGCGTCGAGCAGTTCGGGCTGTCGCAGAAAGGATTGCAGTTGCGCCCCGGCGGCGGGGATCCGGAACCGGGCCCGCGCGGCGGCGTTTGAGGCCTCCACGCGACCCGTTGCGTCCAGCGCGAGCACGGGGTCCGGCATTGCCTCGAGCAATCGGCGCACGACCGCCTCGGTCGATCCGCCATCCTGTCCGACGGCGGCCACGGCTGCAGCCCGCACGGTGGCGACGGCGGCGCCCTGATCCGCCTCGCCCGCCAGAAAAGCATACCAGGCCCCGGTGAGCGCGACAAAGGCCGTCACGGCCAAGGCTGGCAGCCAGCCGATCAGGCCGAAGACTGCGGCGGCGGTGAGTGCGCCGCCGAGCAGGGCGATGAACGCCGTCAGGTCACGGCGACGTTGCGCCCTGCGCAGCACCAGATCGGCCCTGATCACCTTCTCGTGGTCCATTGCTGCGTCCGATGCGCTGTCGGGCGCGCGGCTGGCTGCCCGGCTGGCGGATATCATGTTTACACTACTTCAAGCCTGCAGGGTTTGCGTAGCCGTCGATGTTGATCGGAGTCGCCCGCGCACCGCAGGGGGAAATATTGTTTTTCAATAAATTCATATTGACTAACATAATGGATTGTCCGATTTGTCAGCAATGAGCCGCAGGGTTTGCCAGCGGCGGCAAGGCAGGGTGTCGCGCAATGTCAGTTTCCGACAGCCCATGGGTGCTCGGCGCCGTTGCGATTTTTGCAGTCGCGGGGTGCGCAACGGCGCCGCAGGGAGCCGCGTCAGGCGCCGGACCTGGCCCGGTGCTGGCCGCCGGACCGGATGTTGGGCGCAGCCCACCCCTCAGCGCACCGGCGCGCGCGGGACAAACGGCCGAGGTGTCGGAGCTCGCGTGGCTCAGCCCCCTGGGAGGCCCGGGCCTGCTGGCGCTGGCGCGGGAGGCGCTCGGGGCCAATTCCGATCTGGCGGCGGCCCAGGCGCGTCTGGCGCAGGTCCGCGCGCGGCTGCGCCAGAGTGCGGCGACGCGAAGCGTGAACATCGACGCCGGATTGACCGCAGGCGCCGTGCGCTCTCAGAGCGTGGAGACGCACACCTACGGCCTGCAGCTGAGCGCAAGCTGGGAGGCGGACCTGTGGGGTCGCCTGAGCGACGAAACCAAGGCTGCGCGGCTTGGGGCGGCGGCGACGGCGGCGGATCTGGCCGGGGTGCGCCTGGCGGTGCTTGGCGAGACCGCCAGCGGCTGGCTGCGCCTGCAGGAGGCGCGCGCGCTTGAGGCGCTGGCGGCTGAGGATGCGGCCTTGCGTGCGCGATCGCTGGCGCTGGTGGAGCGGCGCTTCGAACGCGGCGTCGCCCGGGCCCTCGATGTGCGCCTGGCGCGCTCCACCGCAGCGAGCGCGCAAGCCAGCCTGGCGCTGCGCCGGCAGGGGGCTGGCGAGGCGGCGCGCCGGCTTGAGGTCACGCTTGGCCGGCGCCCGGCCGGCGCCATTGCAGCCGAGGGCGACCTGCCGCAGCTTGAACCAGCCTCCGCGATTGGCGCGCCGGACACGCTCCTGGCGCGCCGGCCAGACGTGGCGGCGGCCGAAGCGCGCCTGCGTTCGGCCCGGCTGGACGTGGCCGCGGCGCGCAAGGCGCTGGCCCCCCGCCTCACGCTCTCCATGACCGGCGACATCGGCGCGTCTGAGCTTGCCGAGGTATTCGATCTCGATTCGCTCACCAGCCGGATCGCCGGCGGCGTGCTGGCGCCGATTTTTAGGGGCGGCGCGCTGCGCGCGGAGGTCGACGCACAGCGCGCCGTCGCTGCTGAGCGCCTGGCCGGATACGCCCGCACCACGCTCGACGCCTGGCGCGAAGTGACGGATGCGCAGGCCGCAGACATGCTGCTGGCCGACCAGGAGGCCGCGCGCGTGATCGCCGCCCGCGAGGCGCGCCGCGCCGAAGCGCTGGCGGAGCGTCAGTACAGTGAGGGTCTTGTCTCGATTTTCGACCTCCTGGATGCGCAGGGACGCCGCATAGCCGCCGACGAGGCGGTGCTTGCGACGCGCGCCGACCGGGCCATCAATCGGGTGCGCTATCATCTCGCGCTGGGCGGCGGCCCGGACCAGCCCCCGATGGACGGGGCCGGCGGGCCTGCAGGCTCAGGGCGTTCACCCCTTCAACCCACCGTTTCCCCGCAGACCGCCTCCGGTGAGGACGCAGCGGCGCGGGGCTCTGCACTGGAGAAGCCCGATGTCTGATCGATCTGAAGCCATGTCCGACCGGGCAGGCGCGCAGGACGGCGGCACTGACGCGCAGCCGCGCGGGATGACCGCGCGGCGGATCTGGATGCTTGCGGTTCCTGCCGCCATCATTGGCGTGGGTGTGGCCGGCTGCGTCGTGCTGCAGCAGACCCGAAGCAAGCCGGAGAAGAAGCAGGAAGCGGTGCGTCCGCCTGCGGTGTTCGTGGCCCCGGCGGAAACTGTGACGCTGCGCCTGCGGGTGCGCGCCCAGGGCGAGGTGCGGCCCAGGCAGGAAGCCCAGCTCACCTCACAGGTGAGCGGCCGGATCGCCTGGATCAGTCCGGATTTCGCGGCCGGCGCGCGCGTTGCGCGCGGCCAGGTTCTCGCCCGTCTGGACGAGGCGGACTACCGGCTCTCGGTGGTGCAGCAGGAGGCGCGGGTCGCCCAGGCCCGCCAGGGCCTGCTCCGCGAAGAGGCCGAGGCTGCGCTGGCGCGCCAGGATTGGGCGGAGCTCGGCCGCGGCGAGCCTTCCCCGCTGGCGCTGCGCGAACCGCAGCTGGCGGAAGCCCGCGCCGCCCTCGCCGCAGCGCAGGCAGGGCTGGAAGAAGCGCGCCTGGCCCTGCAGCGCACCGCAATCGTCGCCCCCTTCGAGGGCCGCGTGCGCGAACGCATGGCCGCAGTCGGCCAGTTCGTCGGACCTGGCGCATCGGTCGGCTCGGCGTTCGCCACGGATGCGGCGGAAGTCCGCCTTCCATTGACGGACGCCGACCTTGCAGCGCTTGGCCTGACGCTTGGGTTCACAGCCAGCCGCACGCAGCCAGGACCAAGCGCGGTCCTGCAGGCGACGATCGGCGGCGCGCCGCGCGCCTGGGACGCCCGCCTGGTGCGCACGGAAGCGGCCCTGGACGGGCGCACCCGCCAGGCTTTCGCCGTCGTCGAAGCCCCGGCGCCCTTCGCTGCGCGCCATCCCCAGCCCCTGGCGCCCGGTCTGTTTGTGGACGCGGTGATCGAGGCGGCGCGCAGCGAAACCTTCATTCGCATTCCCCGCGTTGCGCTGCGCAAGGCCGATGAGGTGCTCGTCGTCTCGCCGGACGGCCTGCTCGAGGTGCGCCAGCTGCGTCCGGCATGGAGCGACGAGAGTGGCGCCTATTTCCGAAGCGGCCTCAAGCCTGGCGAACGGGTGGTCACGTCGGCCCTGGCCGCCGCTATGCCCGGCCAGAAAGTCGCCGTGACGGGCCAAGGCGGCGCCGCCGGGCCGGCCCCGCCGCGCGCAGCCCAGGGCGAAACCGGCCGGGGGGGAATGACGCCATGATGAAGGCTATCGTCGCCTGGTGGGGCAAGAACCCGGTCGCAGGCAATCTCGTCATGGTGCTGAGCGTCGTGTTCGGCCTCATAAGCTTTTTCATGATGGACCGCGAATTCCAGCCTGGGATCAGAGACCAGGGGGTGGAGATCGAGGCGACCTGGATTGGCGCAAGCCCGCAGGATGTCGAGCGCCAGGTCGTGACGCGTGTTGAAGAGGCCGTTTCCTCGATCGACGGGATCCGGCGGATCCGCAGTCAGGCCAATGAAGGATATGGCTGGATCTATCTCGCCGCCGACCCGTCCAAGGACGTCAATGTCCTGCTGGACGAGGTCAAGACCCAGGTGGAATCGATCTCGGGCCTGCCGCGCGATCTTGAGCCGCTGCGGGTGCGCCAGAGCGTCTATCGCGACTGGGCGGTGATGCTGGCGCTGCATGGCGATGTCAGTGAGCGCACGCTCTACGACCTCGCCGAGCGGGTGCGCGCAGAGATTGCGGCGCTGCCGGGCGGCGCGCTCACCATCATCAGCGACCGTCGTCCGCGCGAGATCTCGATTGAGGTTTCTGAGGAGGCCCTGCGCCGCTACGCAGTGACCTTTGACGAGGTCGCCCGGGCGGTGCGCGCGACATCGATTGATCTGTCGTCAGGCGTGGTGCGCACGGCGGCGGGCGACTACCAGCTGCGCGCCCGCAATCTCGGCGAAACCGGCGTTGACTTTGAAACGATCGTGGTGCGCCAGACCGCCGACGGATCGACGGTGCGCGTGGGCGACCTTGCAAAGGTCGTCGACGGCTTTGCCGACTACAATCTGGAGAGCCGCCAGGACGGCGAACCCGCCACGATGATTGTGATCCAGGCCGCGGACCGCTTCAACCTGTCCAAGACGTCGGCGTCGGTTCGCGACTACATGCAGACCCTCAACGCGTCGGGCCGCCTGCCGGAGGGCGTGCGGCTGTCGATGGTCTATGACAACGCGCAGGATTACGAGAGCCTGCTCGACATCCTGTTCCAGAACGCCCTGCAGGGCTTTGTCCTGATCTTCCTGCTGCTGCTCCTGACGCTGCATCCGATGGTGGCGTTCTGGGCGACGCTTGGCGTCATCACCGCCTTTGCGGGCTCTTTCATCATCCTGCCTTACGCCGACGTCTCCCTGAACTTCATGACCGTATTCGGCTTCCTGCTGGTCCTCGGCATCATGGTGGATGACGCCATCATCGTCGGGGAGGCGATTTACGAGCGGGTGGAGCGCGGCCATACCGGGGCGGATTCGGCCATTCTGGCGACGCAGATGGTTCTCAAGCCGCTGATGGCGTCGGTCTTCGTCACCATGATCGCCTTTCTGCCGTGGATGTTCCTCACAGGCGAAGTCCAGCAATTCACCCGGGCAATCTCGATCGTGGTGATGTCGACGCTGATCTTCTCGCTGATCGAGAGCCTGATCATTCTTCCCGCGCACCTCGCCCACGTCCGCCCCGTCGCCATCCGCAAGGGCTTCAGCGGCCGTCTGATGGCCCTGCAGCAACGCTGCGCCAACTCGGTCATCTGGTTCGCCGACACCGTCTATCAGCCGCTGTTGAGGCGCGCCGTGCGCTGGCGCTATGTCACGCTCGCTGTCTTCGTGGCGGTGTTTGCGCTCGCCATCGGCCTGTTTTCTTCCGGGCGCGTCAAGCAGTCCTTCATGCCGGATGTCGAGAACGACTTCATGCGCGTCTCGGTCACCATGCCGGCCGGCACGCCCTTCGAGCGGACCAGGCAGGTCGCCGCTCACCTCGACGCAGCGCGCGTCGCCTTTGAAGGCGACACCCAGGATCTGGTCTACAAGGATCCGAAGACCGGAGAACCGCTGTCGCGCGGGGCTGTTCGAAGCTGGTACATGACCACGACGGACCGTCAGATCACCGGCTACATCATTTTGACGCCGCCCGAGGCGCGCGACGTATCGACCAAGGAAATCGCCCGCCGGCTCCAGGCGCGCGTTGGCGACATCCCCGATGCGGAGAAGGTCGACATCGCGACAAGTTTTGACAATGACCGTGCCGCGCTCGACATCGCGCTGTCCTCCCCGGACACTGAGGAACTGCGCGCCGCGGTGGAGGACTTGAAGGCGGAGCTGCGCACGTATGCGGCCGTGTTTGACGTCAGCGACAGCGAAGACAGTCCCACTGAGGAGCTGCGCATTTCGCTCCGCCCTGGCGCTGAGCAGCTTGGCCTGACGTTGGCTGACGTCACGATGCAGGCGCGTCAGGCCTATTTCGGCGAGGAGGTGCAGCGCCTTCCCGCCAATGGGCAGGACGTGCGCGTCTATGTGCGCTACCCTCAGACCGAGCGTCGGACGCTCGACAGCCTGCGCGACTTCCGGCTGCGCACCCCGGACGGCCGCGAGGTTCCATTCTATGCCGTCGCCGAAGCGGAATTTTCACCGGGCGTGACGACGATCGACCGACGCGACCGGAAGCGCTCGATCGTGGTGTCGGTTGAGGCCGGTGAAGGCAGCGCCAAGGAGATCCTGACGGCGCTCGACGATGATTTCTGGCCTGACTTCGAGGCGCGACACCCGACCGTCAGCCGGCGAAACATCGGCGAACAGCAGGGCGAACAGGAGTTCTTTGCAGAGTTTGCACGCCTGGTTCTGGTTGCACTGGCGGGCATGTACATGCTGCTTGCAGTGATTTTCCGCGCATACTCGACGCCGCTTCTGATCATGTCCGTAATTCCCTTCGCCTTTGTCGGCGCCGTGATCGGACACTTTCTGGGCGGGTCGACCTTTGCGCTGTTTTCATGGCTTGGTCTGGTCGCTGCGGCAGGCGTGGTGGTCAATGACAACGTGGTCCTCATCGACAAGGCCAACGCCATCATGGCCCGCCAGGCGCTCGCGCGCCTTGCGGCGCTGCGCGGGGGAGGCGGCGCGCCAACCGCCGATGCACAAGCGCAGGATTGCTCGCCCGACGATGTTGAGCGGATGCTCACGGACGATGAGCGCAGGCCGGTGCTTTCCTTCACCACGCATGAGGCGCAGGACCGCATCATTGAAGCGTCGGTCTCGCGGTTCCGGCAGATCTTCCTGACATCGATCACCGAGTTCGTGGGCACTGCGCCGATGATGTTCGAAAGATCCGTCAGCGCACAGTTCCTGAAACCGATGATCATCGCCCTGGCGTTCGGCGTTCTTTTGTGCATGCCAGTC
Source organism: Hyphomonadaceae bacterium (assembly GCA_040381075.1). GTDB lineage: Bacteria > Pseudomonadota > Alphaproteobacteria > Caulobacterales > Aquidulcibacteraceae > JBEIHX01. The sequence continues at coordinate 51,491 of JBEIHX010000012.1, read as the reverse complement.
ACGCTCCTGCTGACGCCTGCGCTGTACATGATCGCCAAGGACGCCAAGACCCTGAGCGCCCGGATATGGCGCGGGCGCTCAGAACCATGGACCGTGGAACGATTGCGCTCTGGCGCTTCTGAAAGTGCGCGTTAGGCTGGCGCCCCGGCCTGCAGGCTGCGCCGGGCGGCGGGTTGAATGCGGGCCGGAGATGGATGGCTTGTGGTGAATGAGGTGGCGGCATGGCGACCAGTTTGCGTAAGGGCAGGATCCTGAAAGGCAGGATCCTGAAAGACGGGGCCCTCGCGGATGGGGGTCTGGCGGGGCGGACGGCGACTGGCCGGGGCCCGGCAGGCAGGGCGCCGGCCATTGGAGCCTTTGCCGTCGGCGCGCTCAGCGCACTGGTGATCGCCTGTTCGCCCAGACCGGAGCCGGGCGCGCCGGAGCCGGGCCCGCCTGCGGCGAAGGCCCAGATTGGCGCCTGGGGGTTGGACCTCACGGCCAGGAACCCTGGCGTCAGGCCGGGCGACGACTTTTTCGCCTATGTCAATGGCGGTTGGCTCGCCACCTATGAGATTCCGGCCGACCGGTCGAGCTACGGCATGTTCCACAAACTCGATGAGCTGTCCGAGACGCGACTGAAAGAGATCATCGAGGCCAAGGCGGCGACGAAGGCGGCGCCGGGAGCGGTCGACCAGAAGGTCGGCGATTTCTATGCGAGCTTCATGGATGGGGCGCGGATCGAAAGCCTGGGCCTGACCCCGCTCAAGGCTGACCTCGACAGGATCGCCGCAGCGCGCACCGCGACAGACCTGTCCGCGCTGTTCGGCGCGCGCGGCTTTGCCTCGCCGATCGATCTCGGCGTCTGGGAGGATCTCAAGACGCCGACCGCGGCGACCGTCTATGTCAGCCAGTCGGGCCTCGGCCTGCCTGACCGCGACTACTACCTCAGGCAGGACGCGAAGTTTAAGGAGATCCGCGCGGCCTATGAGGCGTATCTCGCCCAGATCCTGACGCTTGCAGGCGAGCCCACAGGGCAGGCGGCGACCCGGGCCAGGGCGGTTATGGCGCTGGAGACGCGGATTGCGGCCGCCCACTGGCCGGCCGAGCAGACGCGCGACATCGACAGGACGTACAACCCGCGCAGCCGCTCGCAGATCAAGGCGTTTGCGCCCGGCCTTGACTGGGACGCGTTCTTTGCGGCGGCGGACCTCGGTCGACGGGACGCTTTCGTGCTTTCCGAAATGTCGGCGCTGAAGACGATCGCCGCGCTGGTGCGGCGCGAGCGGATCGACGTCTGGCGAGACTATCTTCGTGTTCATCTTCTCTCGGATCATGCACGATATCTGCCCAAGGCGTTCGATGACGCGCGCTTCGCCTTTTATGGCCGCACGCTGCGTGGGCAGGGCGAACAGCGGGCCCGCTGGAAGCGCGGCGTTGAACTTGTCGACACGCAAATCGGCGAGGCTGTCGGCAAGGTCTATGTGGAGAAGTACTTCCCCCCGGAGGCCAAGGCGAAGATGGAGCTTCTGGTCGCCAATCTGCGCGCCGCCCTGCGCCAACGCATCGAAGCGCTTGAGTGGATGACGCCCGAAACCAAGGCCAAGGCGCTCGCGAAGCTTGCGACCTTTGACCCGAAGATCGGCTATCCGGAAAAATTCCGCGACTATGCAGATCTTGAAATCCGCCGGGATGACCTCATCGGCAACGTTCGCCGGGCGACGGCGTCCAACTGGCGCTATGAGGTCGGCAAGCTCGAACGCCCGGTGGACAGGACGGAATGGGCCATGACGCCGCAAACGGTGAACGCCTATTACAACCCGACGAAAAACGAGATCGTGTTTCCGGCCGCGATCCTGCAGCCGCCCTTCTTCGATCCTGCCGCAGATGACGCCGTCAACTACGGGGCTATCGGGGCGGTCATTGGCCATGAGATCGGCCATGGTTTCGACGACCAGGGCGCCAAGTTCGACGGCGAGGGCAAGCTGGCGGATTGGTGGAATGACAGGGACGGGGCGGCGTTCGCCGCGCGCGGCCGCAAGCTGGTCGAGCAGTACAGCGCGTACGAGCCGCTGCCTGGTTTGAAGGTTAATGGGCAACTCACGCTGGGTGAAAACATTGGTGATCTCGGCGGCGTCAACATGGCGTATCACGCCTACAGAATGTCGTTGAACGGCAAGGAAGCGCCAGTGCTTGACGGTCTGACGGGCGACCAGCGGTTCTTTCTGTCGTGGGCGCAGGTCTGGCGCTCCAAGTATCGGGACGAGGCGCTGCGCGAGCAGGTTCTGTCCGATCCGCATTCGCCGGCGCGGTACCGCGTGAACGGGGTGGTGCGCAACGTCGACGCCTGGTACGCCGCATTCGGGGTGACGGAGGCAGACGCGCTCTACCTGAAGCCCGCAGAGCGTGTTTCGATCTGGTGACCGGCTGATGGGCCCGACCCGGTTCAGCCTGGTCGGGCCTCAATCGGATTGGCCCAAATAGGTTTGGCCCAAATGGGTTTGGCCTGAGCCGGATCAGCCTGAGCCTGATTGGGCGCGGCTCTGGACGCGGTTTATGGCTTGAAGGCGCATGCGCCGACGCAGACGGTGTCGCTGCGGTGCGCAGGCGGCGCGGCTAATGCAGGATGCGGGCGCGCGCGGCGCGGCTATTGCGGTATGCTTGCGCGCGCGGCGCGCCTGGTGAGACATGGGAGACCCGACTTGATCACTGTTCATCACCTCAACAATTCGCGCTCGCAGCGCATTCTCTGGCTCCTCGAGGAACTGGGCGTCGACTATCAGATCGCGTTCTACGAGCGCGATGCGCTCACCCGTCTGGCGCCAGCGGCGCTGAAGGCCGTTCACCCGCTCGGCAAGTCGCCGGTGATCACCGACGATGGCCGCACAATCGCGGAGTCCGGCGCGATCATCGAATATCTGGCGAGCCGGCATGGCGGCGGCCGGCTTACGCCTGCGCCCGGATCGCAGGCTGCGCTGGACTATCTGCATTGGATGCACTTCGCTGAGGGATCGGCCATGCTGCCGCTGATGCTGGCGCTCTACACAAGCCGGCTTGGCGAGGCCGCAGCGCCGCTGGCCCCGCGCATCATGTCCGAGGTGGCCAACCATCTTGACTATATGGAGGGCGCACTGTCGGATCGGCCCTACTTCGCCGGGAACGATTTCACCGCCTGTGACGTTCAGATGACTTTTGTGCTCGAGGCGGCCGCCGCTGGCGGACGACTTGCGACCTATCCGCGCCTGACGGAGTATCTCGACCGCATGCAGGCCAGGCCTGCCTATCAACGCGCCCTTGACCGCGGCGGGCCCTACACCCTCGGACGCTAAGCGTGGTCCGCCGAGAGGTTGTCCACCCGGCGCGGAGCGATGAGAGTGATGGCGCCGCGTCAATTTCTTCGCAGATGCGCCAGGTGAACATCCACAAGAGCGCCCTCACCACCCCGCACAGTCGAGCCGGGATTGCGCGACGTGGCGTTCCTGAAGAACAGTCGCCGGGGGCGCGCCGAGCATGGGCGGGTCCTGCGTGAGGCTGGTCAGGTTCCGTTCAGCAGCCCTGGCGTCCAGTGGGCCTCAGACGGCGCGGACGCGGCCTGTCCGGTCAGCCGCGCCCGCAAGGAGCCCCATGATGATCCGCCTGCTCACCGCCACTGCCCTCACAGCCACTGCCCTCGCCGCCTCGGTCGCGCTCAGCGGGTGCGCGAGCGTCGATCCGGAGACGGGGGAAAGGGACTACAACAAGACTGCGATCGGCGCAGCGATCGGCGCTGCAGCGGGCGCGGCGGCCGGTGTTGCGGCTGGCGGGGATGATGGGCGCAACGCGGCCGTGGGCGCGGTGGTCGGCGCGGTCGCAGGCGCAGCTGTCGGCCGCTATATGGACGAGCAGGAACGCAAGCTGCGTGAACAGACGAGGTCAGCCGGCGTGGCGGTCACCCGTCAGGGTGATGAGATCACGCTGACCATGCCGAATGACATCACCTTCGGGGTTGACCGCGCCGATCTCAACGCCGCCGCCGTCGAGACGCTCGCCAGGATCGCAGACACGCTGAAGGCCTATCCCAGGACGACAATCGACGTCATCGGGCATGCCGACAGCACGGGCTCGGACGGCTACAACATGGCCTTGTCTCAGCGCCGTGCGGGGTCGGTGGCCGCCTATCTGGCGAGCCAGGGGGTCCAGATGGAACGGATCGTGTCCACCGGGCGTGGCGAGAGCCAGCCGACCGCATCGAATGACACGCCGGAAGGTCGAGCCCGCAATCGCCGTGTTGAGATCAAACTGCGCCCGGTGGTCGCCACAGGCTGAGCGCGGCGCGCCGGAAGGCGGTCGGCGCCTGTTGCGTCCCCGCTCAGTGCGGCGCGTCGTCCCCGTCACCGGGTCTGGGCGCAGCAGCGGGGGCGATGTCGCCACCCTGGCCGGCGCGCAGCGCCCAGGGGAACGCCTGCGGCGCGGGATGCGGCATTGGCGTTGGCGTTGGCGTTGGCGTTGGCGTTGGCGCCGGGCTGAGCCTTGTCAAGGACGCGGCCTGGCGTCCAGGCCAATGTCCTGTCCGTGGGGTTGCGCGACACTGACCTCACGCGGCTGCGACACGCTTCTGGTTCGGGCCTCCCCCGGCCACCGGGGCTGGCGACTGGACACTGGAGACTGGCGAGTGGGTCTCTGGCGAGTGGGTCTCTGGCGAGTGGGTCTCTGGCGAGTGGGCGGGCGTCCCGTGGTGTGCGAAACGCCTGCCGCTGCCGGCCGGCTGTGCTGCTGGCCGGCTGTGCTGCTGGCCGGCTGTGCGGCCGGGTTCGCGGTGTGGCGGGCCAGGCTGGCGTGCGGCGCGCCGCTGCAGCTTGCATGGGGCGGCGCGCTGCGCGACGATGGAAACAGGCTGAGGAACATCCGGCGTGACTGTGCATTCGGCGCTTGAGCGGCAGGCTGGCTCCCACGGCCGTGGACGACCTCTGGTCGAGGTGCGCAGCGCGGCCCCGGCAGGGCGCACCAGACTGCGGGCGCCCTGTCTGATCGACTGCGCCGATGCAATGGCGCGCCTGGCGGGTTTTCTGAAGCTTGACCAGCGGGTGCGCTCGATTGCGGTCAATCCGGTGACGGGATCCCTGCTGGTTCTGCATGATCCGGGGCTGACGGCGGGCGACCTTGCGGCCCGCGCCAGCGAGGCGCTGGCCAATCCGACGCCACAACCGGTCGCAGCCGCAGGCTCTCTGGACCGGCTGCTGCAGACGCTCAATACCGCCCTTGACGGACTTTCCTCGCAGGAGGCTGCACGACGTCTCGCCGCCTACGGCCCGAATTCCCTGGCGCCGCCCGCCCGCCGCAGCGACCTGGAAATCCTCGTGGCGCAGATGCGGTCCCTTCCGGCGCTGCTCCTGTCAGGCTCGGCGCTGATCTCGCTGGCGGCCGGCAGACTGATCGATGCGGCCGCAACCGGCGGCGCTGTGGGACTGAATGCCGCGATCGGCTATGCAATGGAGGCCTGGGCGGAGCGTCTGATCAGGGCGCTCGTACCGGACGCACAAGGCGAGGTCTGGGTCCGGCGGGACGGCCGGCGGGTGCGCTGTGATACGGCCCATCTGGCCCCTGGGGATGTGATCGAACTCGCCGCCGGCGAGCTTGTGCCTTGCGACGGGCGCCTGGTGGAAGCGGAAGATCTGACAGTGGATGAGTCGGCCCTGACCGGGGAGGCCTGGCCGGCGCGCAAGGCTGCGGTTGATCACATGCCGGAGCACCAGCCCCTGCCGGATCGCCGCGGCATGCTGTTTCGCGGCGGCGTGGTGACGACGGGACGCGCAGCTGTTCTCGTGACGGCGACCGGATCAGACACGCAGATTGGCGCTCTTCAGGCGCTGATCGGGACGGTGCGGGCGCCGAAGCCGCCCATTGAACGCGCGCTTGACAGGCTCGGTCTCACCCTGACCGGGGTCAGCGTTGCGGCCGGTCTTGTTCTGATGCTGCGCCTACGGATGGATGGAGCGGCGTGGCCTGGGGTGTTGCGCAGCGCCGCCGCGCTGGCGGTGTCGGCCATTCCGGAGGGCCTGCCGGCGATCGCCGCAGCCGCCAAGGCGCGCGCCGGCCGCATGCTCGCCGCAGACGGCGTCGTGGTGCGCAACATGTCGGTGATCGAAACGGCGGGCGCAGTGGACGTCCTGTGCCTGGACAAGACAGGCACGCTCACTGAGAACCGCATGCAGGCGGCGCGTATTTTCGTGGCTGACGTCACTCTCGACCTTGCGCGCATCGACCTGTCTGACCCCGAAGCTGACCTCCATGCCGGGCTTGGCGCAGCAGGACCAATGGACGCCGGCCCTGCAGGAGGGCGCGTCGACCGGCGGGGTCTGCGCTCCGCGCGCGCGGCTGCGCTGCGCCTCGCCCAGATCGTGGCGCTGTGCAACGACGCCGAGATCGGTCCTGACGGACCCATCGGGAGCGGCACGGAGAGCGCTCTCCTCGCATTTGCTGCAGCCGCCGGGATCGACGTCGCCGGGCTGCGCGCCACGGCCGGGCGCCTTGAGACCTGGCGGCGCGGGCCGGCGCGACGCTGGATGGCGACGGCCCATGCCGGACCGCGCCAGGCATGGGTTGCGGTGAAGGGCGCGCCGGAGGACGTCCTCGCGCTGTCGGCGCGCATCTGGGACGGTCAGCGGGCGCGCGAGATGACGCCGGCGGATCGGGCGGAGATCGCCGCGGCGAACACCGCGATGGCGGGCGATGGCCTGCGGGTGCTGGCGGTCGCCGAAGCAGAGCCGCCCGGCGAGGACGGGCAGCCTTTCGGTTTTACGTTCATTGGACTGATTGGACTGGAAGACCCCCTGCGCCCCGGCGCGGGCGACATGGTGGCGGCGTTCCAGCGGGCCGGAATTCGCGTGTTGATCCTGACCGGCGATCAGGCGCAGACTGCGCGCGCGATCGCTGGACGCCTGGGTCTCGCACAGGACGGAGATATGGGCGTCATTGACGCTGGCGCGCTTGTTGGCAAGAGCTCTGACGAGCTTGCCGGGATCGCCATGCACGCAGAGATTTTCGCTCGGGTCAGCCCGAACGATAAGCTCGCGATCATCCAGGCGCTGCAGAAATCCGGTCGCGTTGTGGCGATGACCGGGGACGGTGTGAATGACGGCCCGGCGTTGCGTGCAGCCGACATCGGCATCGCGCTCGGGCATGCCGGCGCGGACGCAGCGCGCAGTGTCGCCGACGCGGTGGTGCTCGACGACGGACTGTCGCGGGTGGCGACACTCCTGGCGCGCGGGCGCGCGGCTGACGACAACATCCGGCGTGCGACGCGCTATCTTGTCGCGACCAATCTGAGCGAGGTGGCGCTCGTTCTCTTTGAATCGCTGGGCGGGGAGCGAAAAATCGAAACGCCTCTCGAGCTTTTGTGGCTCAACCTGATAACGGACGTGTTTCCGGCTCTTGGCTTCGCCGTTGCCAGCCCGGAAAGGGATGTTCTGACGCGACCGCCGCGCGGCGGTGATCATCCCCTGCTGACGCTGCGCGAAACCGCAGGCCTCCTGGGGCACATGGCTGGCATTGCAGCGCCGGCGATGCTCGCCCACACCATCGCGCAGCGCCGCTACGGACCAGGCGATCAGGCCCGCGGCATGACGTTTCTTGCGCTGGCGAGCGCGCAATTGCTGCATCCCATCGTGATGCGGCTGGATCGCGCCGCACCGGCAGGCGACGATCCGATGGCGGACTGGGGAGTCGAGGCCGGGGTCGTCGTTTCGCGCGGTCTGATGGCGCTGCCCTATCTTGTGCGCCCCCTCGGGCGCGCGCTTGGCGTTGCGCCGGCGCGGATGGGCGACATGGCGCTGGCGCTTGCCCTGAGCGCCGCACCGCTGGCGTTTCACCTCGCCGCGCGCCGGCGACGCCGCGGCCCTGTCGCAGGCGACGCTGGGACGGGCGCTGCGGACGCGGCCAGGATCGCGGGCCCCGCCTCAGGGGACGGGGGCGCCCTGTGAGGGTTTCGGCGTCTGCGCTGCGCCGGCGATCCTGGCGTTGCGGGCCAGCGACACGAATTCCGCCCGGTAGCCGAACGGATCCTCGCCCCGCGCCGCATTGGCCAGTGCAATCACGTCATCCCAGCCGAAGCGACGCGGATCAATGAAGGGATCCCCGCGCAGCAACTGTCCATAGCCGGCGACCGCCGTGGCGAAACGGGTTGCTTCGGGCGCTTCCGAAATGTCGCGATAGGCGTCACGCTGCGTGATGGCGCGTTCGATGAGGATGGAGTCCGACGCGCCTGGCGGCTTGTAGCGGATCTTCACAAAGGCGATCTCGCCGCCTTTGGGCGTGGCTGGCGCGGCGGCGGCGTAGCGCAGCGGGTCGATCAGCGTGCGCCCGCCGACCGGCGTCAGCTCATAAATTGCGGTCACGCTAGCCCCGGCGCCGATATCGCCGGCGTCCACGCGGTCGTTATTGAAGTCCTCGCGATTGAGCATGCGCGTTTCGTATCCGATCAGGCGATACTCCGCGACCTGGCCTGGATTGAACTCGACCTGGATCTTGACGTCGTCCGCGATCGGCAGAAGCGCCGATTGCATCTGGTCGGCGAGAACCTTCCGGGCCTCATTGAGAGTGTCGATATAGGCGGCGACGCCATTGCCGGCCTGTGAAAGGGTCTGCATCAGGGCGTCGTTATAGTTGCCGGCCCCAAAGCCAAGCACCGACAGATAGACCCCTGTCTCGCGCTTGCGCTCCACGAAGTCCTTCAGCCGGTCCGGATCTGCGATCCCGACATTGAAGTCGCCGTCGGTCGCAAGGATGACGCGGTTGACCGCACCCTTGCGATAGTTCGCCTCGGCGAGTGCATAGGCGCGTTCGAGACCTTCACCGCCGGCGGTTGATCCGCCTGCAGACAGACGGTCCAGGGCGTCGCGGATCTTTCCTTTCTCCACGCCTGACGTGGGCTCCAGCACCACGCCCGAGGCGCCGGCGTAGACAACCATGGAGATGCGGTCCTGCTCGGTCAGGGACTCAAGCAGGATCTCGATGGATTTCTTGACGAGCGGAAGCTTGTCCGGCTCGTTCATCGATCCGGACACGTCAAGAAGAAGGACGAGATTGAGCGGTGGTCTGCGATCAGGCGGTGCGTCATAGCCCTGCACCGCGATGTGCAGAAGGGTTTTGTCGCCAGCCCAGGGCGACGGGACGATGCTCACCACCGGGGCAAAGGGACGCTCGCGCGAGGTCGGCAGCGGATAGTCGTAGTCAAAATAGTTGACGAGCTCCTCGATCCGCACCGCGTCCTTGGGCGGCAGTTCGCCGGCGTTGAGAAACCGGCGCACATTGGCGTAGGCGGCGGTATCGACGTCGATCGAGAAGGTTGAGACGGGCTCGGCCTGCACCGAGCGGACGGGGTTCGCCTCTGCCTGCGGATAGCGTTCCCGGTCGATGTCGCCTGGCATGGGCTGGACCGCAGGCAGGGCCGCCCTGCTGAGGCCGTAGGCGCCGCCATGCATCATGGGCGCCGGCATCCCCATCACCGGCGCCATCACCGGCGGCGGCGGCGGAGGCGGCGGGGGCGGCGGGGCAGGCGGCGGCGGCACGCTCTGACAGGCGCAGACAAGGGCCGAAAGCGCGATGGCGGCGAAGGTGCGTGCTGCGGACATGGCGGGATCCCTTTGGTCAGATGTCAGTGCGGGTCGGCGCGAAACTGCGGGCGCATCAGAGGCTGAGGCGATGAGTCATGCACAATGAGACGGACCTGAGGCATTTGTCAGGCCAGGCTTTGACTGCAGGCGTCAAGTGGTCAGAAGCACGATTTTTCCTGCGTGCAGACCTGCCTCCATGCGCGTCAGAGCAGCGTCGGCTTCAGCCAGCGTATAGGCTGAATCGATCACCGGTTTCAGACGTCCAGACGCCGCCAGCGGCCAGACAGCGGCCTCGATGGCGCGGGCGAGGCGGGCTTTCTCAGCTTTCGGACGGATGCGCAGGGTGGAGCCGGTGACGGTCAGGCGCTTGAGCATCAGGCGCATCAGATCGATCTCGGCGCGCGCACCTTCCAGGAAGGCTATGTAGACGAGCCTGCCATCCGGTTTGAGGATGGAGAGATTGCGCTCCAGATACGGCGCGCCGACCATGTCGAGGATGACGTCGACGCCGCCCTCGGCCTGGGCGACGGCGGCGAAGTCCTCGGTGCGGTAATTGATCGCGCGCGCCGCGCCGAGGCGCGCGCACAGCGCGACCTTGTCCGTCGATCCGGCGGTCGCAAGGACGCGCGCGCCAAGCGCGACCGCCATCTGGATCGCCGTTGTGCCGATGCCGGAGGCGCCGCCATGGACGAGCAGGGTCTCGCCGGGTTTGAGCGCGCCACGTTCGAACACATTGGCCCACACGGTAAAAACGGTTTCCGGCAGGCAGGCCGCCTCCGCCATGGTCATGCCAGGGGGCGTGGGCAGGGCGGCGCCCTCATCGGCGAGGGCGTACTCGGCATAGCCGCCGCCCGACATGAGCGCGGTGACGCTGTCGCCGGGGCGCCAGCGTTCGACCCCGGGGCCGCAGGCCTCGACATGGCCCGCCGCCTCAAGACCAAGCGTCGCAGGCGCGCCGGGCGGCGGGGGATAGAACCCGCGGCGCTGCATCAGGTCGGGTCTGTTGACGCCGGCGGCGGCGACGCGGATCAGGATTTCGCCCGGTCCCGGAATGGGGCGTTCGATTTCGGTCAGGCGCACGGGGCCCTCGCCAGGAACTTCGATCGCGCGCATCATTACAGTCATGAAAACAGCCTCTCAGTCGGCGACGGCGGCGAGGTGTAACCTGCGGACTTCAGATGATGGAAGACGACTTGCTGCCGCGCCCGAAGGCGTCCCGCCCGCCAGAGGACTGGTCGATTGAGGAATTGGAGCGCCGGATCGGGGAATTGCGCGTCGAGATCGCGAAATATGAGGCGCTGATTGGCCGCAAGCGTCAGGATCGCGATGCGGCCGAGGCCCTGTTCGGAAAGCGGTAACCGTTTCGCCGGACGGTGCGCGCGGTTGGGGTCTGGCGGCGGCGTCGACTTGGCCCTTGATTTGCGGTGCGGGCGGTGTGATGCGAACTGTCCCGAGCGGAGCCGAGTGAGCGCATGGCCAACGACCTTCAGAGTGAAGAGATCCCGCGGCTGCGCCCGGCCGACGCGGCCATGGCGGCGCGGATCTCGGAGTTCGCGGCCTCTGAGATGTTTGAGCGCGCATTCAAGGAGGGCATGGCGCTTGTTGAGGAGACCGCCGCCTATCTTGACGGTCCCGGGCGTGCGGAATCCAAACTTCTCTCCCGGCAGGGGGCGTTGGCCTATGCCGGGGAGAGCATGCGCCTGACGACCCGGCTGATGCAGTCGGCCTCCTGGCTGCTTGTGCAACGGGCTGTGCGCGAGGGCGACATGACGGCGGATGAGGCCCAGCAGGAGCACTACCGCCTGTCCGGCAGGCGCGATATGGGCGATGAGCCTTTTGGCGGCGAGGATGAACTGCCGGAGCGGCTGTCGGGGCTCATCGCGCGCGCCGCCCGACTGTATGATCGGCTGCGCCGCCTGGATGAGTCGATCTTCGGTCCCTCGGTGAAGGCCAATCCGGTCGCCCTGCATCTTGACCGTCTGCGCGCCGTTTTCGAAACCTAGGCCGCCGGGTCCGGAAGCGCCCTGCGAACCGTTGCTCGGCGGACGCCCGGCCGGAGCCGCTGGATCGATGGTCTTCGCGCATCGTCGTCTGCGGGCCGGGGCGACCAGCGGTTGAACGGCAGGCCAGATCAGGCTCGCGATGACAGGAAGCCTGAGTGCGCGCCAGTGTGGCCGATGTCGCCGCCCGCCTGGTCATGCGCCCTGGTCGCTGGGGACACTGGACAGCGCGCCATTGCGAACAGCCAGCCAGGAACTTGCCAGCCAGCAACCTGGCAGTCACGAACCTGGCAGCCACGGACACGCCAGCCGGGGAGACGGCGACCAGGATAACAGGGGCGATCGCCGGCCAGGAGTCTCCTCGCCGGTTGTCTCCTCGCCAGTTGTCTCCTCGCCAGTCGTCTCCCGGCCAGTTGACTGCCGGCCTTTTGACTGCCGGCCTGCCGAGTGCGCACCTGTGACCTGCGTACCTGTGACCTGCACACCTGGGGGAGTGCACGTGGAGGAGTGCACGTGGAGGAGTGCACGTGGCGGAGTGCACGTGGGGAAGCGCACGCAGGCCGTCGCCCCGGGGGCTCCGGGGGCCTTTGTCCCAGCCGCCTTACTTCTTGAGGAAGGCCGCAAACTTGTCGTTGAACCGGGACACGCGCCCGCCACGGTCGAGCAGGGTCTGCGTGCCGCCCGTCCAGGCGGGATGGGTCTTTGGATCGATATCGAGGTTGAGGGTCGCGCCCTCTTTCCCGAGCGTGGAGCGCGTCTGGTAGGACGAGCCGTCCGTCATCACCACCGTGATGAAGTGATAATCGGGATGGATGTCCTTTTTCATGGCGCGCTCGATCGGATCGGGGTGGGTGGGCTTCGTCCGGACCTGCGTCCGGGCTGACGCCCGCAATTTCGGAAGGCTGGGGTCCTAAAGGAAAAGCCCCTGCGAGGCAAGGGCGCGGCTGCGCTGTTACAGGGACGGCCCCTCGGTGCGGCGCAGAAACCCGTATCGGGCGACGTGCGGCGCGATCTTCAGGGCGGTGCGCACCATGTTGCGATCGTTCTCGCGTTGCGCCTCCGCCTTTTCCGGGCCGAGGGAGTCAAGGCGCTCCCAGGTGACGAGAAGATTGTGTTCGCGGCGCACGTCGCTGCGGATTGGCGCATAGCGCCAACCGGCGATCAGCCGTTCGGCGTTCCAGCGTTTCTTTTCGATCTCGGCGAGCCGCTCAACGATGTGGTCGTTCGGATAGTATGGCGCGATTTCCCCCCTGGCGCCGGGCTGCGCCGGAATCCAGCCGGCGTCCCACAGCTTGACCAGAGCGTGCTCGGCGACGGCCCGGTTGGCGGCACGATAGGTCTCCGGCAGTTCCATCCAATCGACCCCCGCCGCACCAGGGTTCAGCCGGGCCTCTTCGGCCATGGCGGCGCTGAGCAGCCGGTCGGCGCGCCGCACCGCGCCTTTGCGGCCGGCTGCCCCCAGGGTCTCGACCAGGCGATCGAACAGGGCGGCGCGGTCCTGGTCGGGGCCGCCGCCGTCGGGATTGAGATCCTGGACCAGCGCCTTCTCCCGCGGCGACAGGCTTTCCCAAAGCGGCTGGCACGCGCGCGCCCTGGCGTCCTTCGCAAGCTGGAGACGCGCGTACGCCGCATGGGCGATCGCCGCGCCCTCCTCCAGGCTTTCGCGCAGGATGAGATCGGTGGTTGCGATTTCCGCCAGGCCGCCGACCACGGCAATGGCCGGCAGCTCAGGTTCGGCGGGACCTGCTGAGCGGGCGGCGGCGCGGGGCGAGAGGTCGGCGAGAGCCGGCTCAAACACGTGGATTGGCGTTCGCGCCCAGGAGGTGCGTGCGGCCGCCTTGCGCAGCGCCAGGGCGGCGGCGGCGTTCAGGCGCGCATCGCCGAGACAGATTGCGAGCATGGTGGGGGCGCCGCGCTTGGCCGCGAGCCGTTCAAGCGTGGCGTCGAGGTTGGCGTCGGCGCTCCAGTCAAAGCGCAGAAATGCGAGATCGGCGCGCCAGACTTCGCCGTCCCGGAACGCGCCTGGCCAGCGGGCGCGGAAGCGCGCCTCTTCCTGGTCCGGGTCAGCGACGAGCACGCTGACCCGGGGCGCTTCGAAATGCGCCGACCACAGCGTCTGGAGCGCTGACAGAGCAATCGGCTCGCCTGCCCCAACAAATCCCAGGATGGCCACATGGGGACGGTCCTGCGCCAGCCGACTGGCCTGGATCAGCACCTCGCCCGCCCGGAAGAACCGTCTCGCGGCGATCTCCGACAACGCGAACGGGCGCAGCTCGAAGCCGGTCTCGCCGGATGTCAGCCACCCTTCGCGCCGGGTCTTCGCGCGGGGGTCCACGTCACGCAGTTCTGCAAGCAGGCGCGCGTCCTCGATGCGGGCGAACAGCCGCACGCCGCACGGGCGCCTCTGCTGCCCCAGCAGCACCCGCAACGCGCCGGCGATGCGCAGATTGGCTGCGTCATCGTCGTCGATCGCCACGACGGCGCGCGCGGCCTGCGCCCTGCCGGCCTTGAGCGCCTCCGGCGTGGCCGGATCTCCTTCCACGACAATGACGCCGGCCCGCCGCAGCGCCGCCACGTCAGCCGGGTTGAGATCATGGGCCACAACCACGGCGGGATGGGCGGGGCCCTCGGCGCGGTCCTGCGCGAGATCCGCGATCAAGGCCGCGCGCGGGGCGCCCACGCCCGCCACGATGACATGCCCGCGCGACAGCGACAGCAGCGCGCGACCGGCGAAGACGGTTATCTGCTGCAGGAAGGCCGCCGCAACTGTGCCCGCAAGCGCCAGCTGCTCAAAGGTCCCCCGCATGGCGTTGAATGTGGCGAGCGCCTGTTCCGGCGCCTGAAGGGCGGACGGAAGGCTGAAGCCCTTTGAAGCCTGCAGCCCCGCCCACAGCAGGGCCGCCACCAGCATGGCGATCATGCGCGTCGAGGGCGCGCCAGGGCCATTGGCCCACAGCGTCAGCCGCCGCGCCAGATGCGCCGCCCAATTGGGCTTTCGTCGGGTCCTTGGTGCGACCGCCATGCGGGCATTCTGCCGCGCCAATAGCGCGGTGTCATGGCGGAATCCGCGTTTCCGCACCCGGCGGCGCGCCGCACAGGCCAATCCTCCCGGGGGCCAATCCTCCCGGGGGCCAATCCTCCCGGGGGCCAATCCTCCCGGGCGCCAGACCTTGGCCTGCATCGGACCCCGCATGATCCAAACCGGCAGGGGCATTGCCGGGCAGGGCCAAACAGCGCACCGGCGGGCGGATTCGGCGGACCCGCGCCATGGGAGGAGCGCGGGCCCGCCCGTGACGCGCGGTCTCCCGTCTCCCGGGACGCCGTCGCTGCGGTCTGGCGCGACGAGCCGAGAGAGGGGGTGGATCGCCGCACAGGCTCAGACCGTGGCGGACATGTGAGGTCTGACCGGGCCTGCTCAAGACCTCACAGAGCCGCTCACGCAAAGTTCAACGGGCGACCTGTCCGCGGGGCGCCGCTGCGGCAGTCTTGGGTTTGCCGCCGCGCGAAGCTATGTCTGGCCGCATTGCGGGCCGGTGCGGCGCGCGCGCGAAACGCTTTCGGAGGGCACGCCCATGAAACTGGATTCCAATATTGCAGCCGTCGTCACCGGGGGGGCGTCCGGCCTCGGCGAGGCCACAGTGCGTGCGCTGCGCGAGCACGGCGTCAAGGTCGCGATCTTCGACATGAACGAGACCACCGGCGAACGCGTGGCTGCGGACGTCGGCGCGGTGTTCTGCAAGGTCAATGTGACCGACGAGGCCTCCGTCGAGGCCGGCTTTGCAAAGGCGCGTGCGGCGAACGGTCAGGAGCGGATCCTGGTGAACTGCGCCGGCACCGGCAATGCGGTCAAGACGGCAAGCCGTTCCAAGGATACGGGCGAGATCAAGCACTTTCCGCTGAACCAGTTCGATCTCATCATCCAGATCAATCTGGTCGGCACCTTCCGCTGCATCGCCAAATCCGCAGCTGGCATGCTGAGCCTGCCGCCGCTGCCGGACGGCGATCGCGGCGTGATCATCAACACCGCTTCGGTGGCGGCGCAGGATGGTCAGATGGGGCAGGCGGCCTATTCCGCCTCCAAGGGCGGCGTTGTGGGCATGACGCTGCCGATCGCGCGCGATCTGTCCGGCGAAGCGATCCGTGTGAACACGATCCTGCCCGGCATTTTCAACACGCCGCTGATGAACGCTGCGCCTCAGCAGGTGAAGGACGCCCTGGCCGCCAGCGTTCCCTTCCCCAAGCGCCTTGGCAACGCCGAGGAATACGCGTCGCTGGCGCTGGAGATGGTGCGCAACGGGTACTTCAATGGCGAATGCGTGCGTCTCGACGGCTCCATCCGCATGGGACTGCGCTGATCCGGGCAAAGACTTCCGGCCGCACAGGGGCGCCCGCGGGGCGTCGCCCGGTCCCTGTCGCCCGGCGCTGCCGTGCGCACCCGCCCTGACATGTCCTGCGGGGCCTGCTTGCGGGGCCCGCGTCCGGGGCCCTCTTCCGGGGGGGCCTGCGCCCTGCGCATCGCCGGCCTGACCCGGCGGGCAGGGCCCCGCTGGCTTGACGTCTGAGGGGCGGCGCGCGACGAAGTCGCCAGGTTGACACGCCGTACTGAGATCAGTGCAGCCGCACCCGGGAGACCGCCAATGTCGCACGAACCCTCACGCCGCAACATCCTGCTGTCGGGCGCCGCCCTGGCAGGCGCCGTCCTGGCGGGAGCGGCTGCGGCCCCAACCGGGCCGACGCCGGTCCGCGCCGCGCGCCGCGGCGCGCCGCAGGGCCCGATCGCGCAGGTGCGCCCGCACGCCATCACGCAGCACGGCCGCACCCGGATCGACCCCTACCATTGGCTGCGCGACCCCAACTGGCAGACGGTGATCGACGATCCGTCAAGTCTCAGCGCGGAGATCCGGACACATCTCGACGCCGAGAACGCCTATGTCAAAGAGGTTCTGCTCGATCCCACCGCAGGACTGCGCGCGCAGCTGTTTGACGAACTGAAGGGCAGGCTGAAGCAGGATGATTCAAGCGTGCCCGCGCGCGACGGCCCCTACGCCTATGCGACGCGCTTCCGCACCGGAGGTCAGTATCCGATCGTCTACCGCCTCGCGGTGGATGCGGCGGGCGGGACCCCTGAGGGCGCGGAGCACATCCTGATCGACGGCGACGCGGAATCCCAGGGCGAGAAGTTCTGGCGTCTGCAGGGATGGGCGCACAGTCCCGACCATGCGACGATCGCCTATTTTGTCGATCTGGAGGGCGGCAACAAGGCGACGCTGCGCTTTCGCGACGCGGCCACCGGCAAGGACATGCCGGCGCGGATCGAGGGGGCGGCGGCCGACCTTGTGTGGGCGCCGGACTCGCGGACGTGTTTCTACACCCTGCTCGACGAAAACTTCCGCACGGCGAAGGTCATGCGCCATGTTCTGGGACAGGATCCGTCCAGGGACATCATGATCTACGAGGAAAAGGATCCCGCCTTCCAGATGTCCATCTACAGGACGTCCTCGGGCGCCTACATGATGATCTATCGGGGCGAAAGCGAGAGCACCGACGTCCTGGTCCTTCCCCTCGCCACGCCGAACGCGCGGCCGCGGCGCTTTACGGCCTATCGACCGGGCGTTGAGTACCAGCCCGATCACCACGCAGATCACTTCTATCTGCGCACCAACGCTGACGGCGCAACCGATTACAAAATCATGCGCACGCCGACGGGGAGCACATCAGCGCGCAACTGGCGCGACTTCATCGGCCACGAGAGAGGCCGGTTCATCGACGGCATGATCCTGTTCAAGGGGCGCATGGTGATCAGCGAGATGGTCAATGCGCTGCCGCGCCTGGTGGTGCGCGACATGGCCTCGAATGAAGAGCACGCCATCGACTTCACGGAAGAGGCTTATGACCTGGAGGTGCTGCGCGGCTTCGAGTGGGATACCTCAATCCTGCGCTTCACCTACAATTCGCCGTCAACCCCCTCGGAGACGTACGACTACGACATGGCGGCGCGCACCCGCGTCCTGAGGAAAACCCAGGAAATCCCGTCAGGTCATGACAAGTCGGATTACGTGGTTCGCCGGGTGAACGCGACGGCGCGCGACGGAGCGCAGATTCCGCTCACCATTCTGCACCACCGTGCAACGCCCATCGACGGCTCGGCGCCGGCCCTGCTGTATGGCTACGGATCGTACGGGATCTCCATGCCTGCGGGCTTTTCCACAGCGCGTCTGCCGCTCGTCGATCGCGGTCTCGTATACTGCATCGCGCACATCCGCGGCGGTCAGGAGCGCGGACGACAGTGGTACCTCGACGGCAAGCTGATGAAAAAGCAGAACACATTCTCCGATTTCGCGCGCGCGGCTGAGGCGCTGGTCGAGCAGAAGTTCGCAGCCCCCGGCCGTATCGTGATCGAAGGCCGATCCGCCGGCGGTTTGCTGGTTGGCGCGGTCATGAACCAGCGCCCTGAGCTGTTTGCCGGCGTCATCGGCGGCGTGGCGTTTGTCGACGTGATCAACACGATCAGCGACGGCGAGCTCCCGCTCACCCCGCCGGAGTGGACAGAATGGGGCAATCCGATCACGGACAAGGCGGCCTTTGACTACATGGCGGCCTACAGCCCCTACGACAATGTCGCTGACAAGGCCTATCCCCCGCTGCTGGCCCAGACGGCCCTGTCGGACAGCCAGGTGACGTATTGGGAGCCGGCGAAGTGGGTCGCGCGCCTGCGCGCGACGGCGCCGGATGCAGGGCCATTCTTCCTGCATGTCAACATGGACGCCGGTCACGGCGGAGCGTCCGGCCGCTTTGACCGGCTGAAGGAGATCGCCGAGAGCCACGCCTTCGCCCTCTGGTGCCTCGGCAAGGCGTGAGGCCGAGGGCGGCGTCGACGCCTGCGCGCTCCGGGCGTTTTTGAGGTCGGCTGCGATGTCGGTCAGGATCGAGCATTTCATCTATGGCGGCGCGGCGGCGCTGAAACGATTTCGCGCAACCATCCCCGCCGGGATGGAGGTCAGCATGGTTCCTGGCGGCCTTGTCGTGCGGGATCTTCTGCGCCCCGGACGCGACAGCGAGGCAGCCATCGCCCGGATTGAAGCGCTCGCGCGCGCCCAGGGGCTCGATTATGACGGACATGGCCGGGCCGTCGACGCCGGAGGCGCCGGCAGGGGCCTCGACATCCAGCCCTGCACCCTCACGCACAGGACTGGCGTCGCGGCCGGCGCTGGCTTCGCCGTGCCGCTGCCGGATGGGCGGTTCGGGCATGGCGTGTATCTTGGGGGCGATCGGCGGGGCTATCTTCTGCTCGACGTCAGCGCCCTCGTCACGGATCGGCCCGCAGGCGCCGACGCCGTGCGGGATGCGCCAAGGCGGTATCGCCAGCCGCTCCTGGTCTGGCATACCGGCTTTGCCGCACTGCCGCTCGCCCGCGCGGCGCCAATTGCGCAGCTGCCCTGTGAGGTGGTGTTCCGCTCCGGCGTCGGCTGGCCTGACCCTGAGGCCGTTGCACGGCTCGAAATCCGGCTCGGGGTCAGGGCGACGGACACGCCAGAGGGCTGGAACGCCCTGCTGGCGGCGATGGCGGAGGCCGGCGAACGCATGCCGGGGATTGACGGCGCCACCCTCACGACGGCCCGGGTCGGACGGACAGGCGCCCTGACGCTGAGTGAGGATCACACGGTGGTGCGCCTTGCGGACAGCGCCGCGCACCCGATGCCGTGGCAGCCTGCCGCCATGGATGACATCATCACCGGTCTGGCTGGCGGGCAGGACATCATCGCCGCGAGGGACCGGGTGACGTGACCGGTCTTGATCGCAGGGTCTGGTGTCTGGATCCGGCCCCTGGGTCTGGCGTTTGGGTCTGGCGTTTGGGTCTGGCGTTTGGGTCTGGCGTTTGGGGGAGCGTTCGCCCGCGCAGGCCCTGGGGTCAGATGTCCAGCACCAGGCGCTCCGGATCCTCGACGCTTTCCTTGACCCGCACGAGGAAGGTGACGGCCTCCTTGCCGTCGACGATCCGGTGATCATAGCTCAGCGCAACGTACATCATGGGGCGGATCACTATCTGCCCGTTCACCACGACCGGACGGTCCTCGATCTTATGCATGCCGAGGATGCCTGACTGCGGCGCATTGAGGATCGGGGTCGACATGAGCGAGCCGTAGACCCCGCCATTTGAAATGGTGAACGTCCCGCCCTGGAGCTGCTCAAGGGTCAAGGCGCCGTCGCGCGCCTGCCTGCCGAGTTCACCGATGGTCTTTTCGATTTCGGCAAGGCTCATGTGGTCGGCGTCGCGCACCACCGGGACCACCAGACCCTTCTCGGTGCCGACGGCGACGCCGATATCGTAGAAGTTCTTGTAGATGATGTCGGCGCCGTCGATCTCGGCGTTGACGGCCGGAAGCTCCTTGAGCGCCTGCACGCACGCTTTCACAAAGAAACTCATGAAACCGAGCTTCACGCCGTGCTTCTGCTCAAAGATGTCCTTGTACTTGGCGCGCACCGCCATCACGCCGCTCATGTCGATCTCATTGAAGGTCGTGAGCATCGCAGCGGTCTGCTGCGCCTGTTTCAGACGCGTGGCGATGGTCTGGCGCAGGCGGGTCATGCGCACGCGTTCCTCGCGCGCGCTGGTGGCGCGCGGGGCGCCTGGCGTGGGCGGCGTCGCCGGCGTGGGCGCTGCGGCCAGCGCGGCGAGCGCGGCGATCGCATCGCCTTTGGTGACGCGCCCGTCCTTGCCGGTGCCCGCGACCTTCGACAGGTCCAGTCCGCTCTCCGCGCCGATGCGCTGCACAGCCGGTCCGACAGACGCAGCCGCGCCAGGGGCGCCAGGGGCTGGCTGGGCGCGACCGGGCTTCGCGCCTGCGCCGGATGGGGCCGGGGAGACAGCGCCGGCGGCGGCGGCCTTGCCGGCGCCTCCTGGGGTGATCCGACCCAGCAGACCGCCCTTCTGGACGGTGTCGCCCTGATTGGCGAGGATTTCACTCAGAACGCCGGCTTCCGGGCTCGCCACTTCCAGCGAGACCTTGTCGGTTTCCAGCTCGACGAGGACCTCATCCTTGGCGACCGCATCGCCGGGCTTCTTTTTCCAAGACGCGACGGTGGCTTCGGTCACCGATTCGCCGAGGGCGGGCACGGGGATATCAACCATGGTTCAACTCCTGGCCAGCGCGGCGCAGCCGCCGCGCGGCATAGC
Organism: Hyphomonadaceae bacterium; assembly: GCA_040381075.1. Lineage (GTDB taxonomy): Bacteria > Pseudomonadota > Alphaproteobacteria > Caulobacterales > Aquidulcibacteraceae > JBEIHX01. Next base: position 30,747 of record JBEIHX010000012.1, on the reverse strand, counting down.
TTGCAGTGCGGTATCGTCAGGCGAAGGCTTCGTCGAGGAAGGCCTGCAATTCCTTCATGTGTTTGGACATCAGCCCGGCGGCCGTCGAGGCCGTCGCCGGCCGGCCGACATAGCGCGCGCGCCGGTTTGCGGCGCCTATCTTCTCCAGCACCCACTCGATCTTTGGATCCAAGAATGTCCAGGCGCCCATATTTTTCGGCTCTTCCTGGCACCACACGATGTCGGCCTGGCGGAAGCGGCCGAGTTCCTTGATGAGCGATTTCGCCGGGAACGGATAGAACTGCTCGACACGCAGGATATAGACGTCGTCACGCCCGCGCTTCTCACGCTCCTCAAAGAGATCGTAATAGACCTTGCCGGCGCACAGCACGACACGCTTGATGTCGTCATCGGCGGCGAGCTGCACGGATGACAGCGCAGGATCGAGCTGGGCGTCGTCCCACAACACGCGGTGGAATGATGATCCCGGGCCCATTTCGCTCAGTTTGGACACGCAGCGCTTGTGACGCAGAAGGCTCTTCGGCGTCATGACGATCAGCGGCTTGCGAAACTCCCTCATGAGCTGGCGGCGAAGCGCATGGAAGTAGTTGGCGGGCGTGGTGCAGTTGACGACCTGAAGGTTGTCTTCGGCGCACAGCTGCAGAAATCGCTCAAGACGCGCTGAGGAGTGCTCCGGCCCCTGGCCTTCGTATCCGTGCGGCAACAGCATGACGAGACCTGACATGCGCAGCCACTTGCGCTCGGCCGAGCAGATGAACTGATCGATCACGACCTGCGCGCCGTTCACGAAGTCGCCGAACTGGGCCTCCCACAGGGTAAGCGTATTCGGGCTGGCGAGGCTGAAGCCGTAGTCAAAGCCGAGAACCGCCTCTTCGGAGAGAAGCGAGTCGATCACCTCGTAGTGCGCGGCGTGGGGACCGATAGCGTTGAGCGGCGTGTACCGCTCTTCTGTCGTCTGGTCGATCAGGTGGCTGTGGCGCTGACTGAACGTGCCGCGGCAGGAGTCCTGACCGGACAGGCGCACCGGATACCCTTGATCAAGCAGGGTGGCGAAAGCGAGGTGCTCGCCGAGCGCCCAGTCCACGCCCTCGCCCGCCTCGATCGCCCTGCGGCGCGCCTGGATTGTGCGCTGCACCGTCTTGTGGGCGTCAAAGTTCGTGGGGATGTCGGTGATTTTCAGTCCGAGGGCGCGCAGGCGCTCAAGCGACACAGCCGTGTCGCCGCGCGCGTCCTCGTCCTTGCTCGCGGCCTGCATCCCTGACCACACGCCGTCGAGCCAGTCGGCCTTGTTGGCGCGGTAGGCTTTGGCCGCCTCGAACTCCTCGTCAAGGAAGCGATCGAAATCCTTGATCCACGCATCGATTTCGTTGGGTCCTGCTGCGGCGTTCTGCACCAGACGCTGGGCGTAGAGTTCCCTGGTCGGAGGATGATCCTTGATGACCCGATACATGTTGGGTTGCGTCATCGTCGGATCGTCGCCTTCGTTGTGGCCGAAGCGGCGATAGCAGAACATGTCGATGACAACGTCCTTGAGGAATTTCTGACGGTACTCTGTCGCCACCTTGGCGGCGAACACGACGGCCTCGGGATCGTCGCCGTTGACGTGGAAGATGGGCGCCTGGACCATCAGGGCGACGTCGGAGGGATAGGGCGAGGAGCGCGAATAGCGCGGCGCCGTTGTAAAGCCGATCTGGTTATTGACGATGAGGTGGATGGTGCCGCCGGTCCGGTAGCCGCGCAGACCGGTCAACGCAAAACATTCCGCGACGACGCCCTGTCCTGCGAAGGCGGCGTCGCCGTGCAGCAGCACCGGCATGACGGCGCGCATCTGGCTCTCTCGGTCCATCTGTGGCCGCTGCATCTGCTTGGCGCGCACTTTGCCAAGAACAACCGGATTGACGATTTCCAGATGCGATGGGTTCGCGGTCAGCGAGAGGTGAACCTTGTGCGCGTCAAAGGTGCGATCCGACGAGGCGCCCATATGATACTTGACGTCGCCCGAGCCCATGACGTCTTCCGGCGTGGCGGAGCCGCCCTGAAACTCATGGAAAATCACGTGATAGGGCTTGCCCATCACCGCAGCGAGCACATTGAGGCGGCCGCGGTGCGGCATGCCGAGGATGATTTCCTCCAGGCCGAGATTGCCGCCGCGTTTGATGATCTGCTCAAGCGCCGGGATAAGGGCCTCGCCGCCGTCAAGTCCGAAGCGCTTGGTTCCGGGATAGCGCCGATGAACGAAGCGCTCGAAGGTTTCTGCCTCGATCAGCTTCTTCAGGATGGCCTGCTTTCCTTCCCGGGTGAAGGAAATTTCCTTGTCCGGACCTTCGATGCGTTCCTGCAGCCAGGCTTTCTCTGCCGGGTCGGAGATGTGCATGAACTCGATGCCGACACTGCCGCAATAGGTGCGGCGCAGAATGTCCAGCATCTGGCGAATGGTGGCGTGTTCCAGGCCCAGGACCATGTCGATGAAGATCGGACGATCCCAGTCGTTGGGCGTAAAGCCGTAATGGGCCGGATCAAGCTCGGGCTGCGGTTCGCGCTTCTCAAGTCCCAGCGGATCCAGATTGGCGGCGAGATGACCCCGGATGCGGTAGGCGCGGATCATCATCAGCGCGCGCAGCGAATCGCGGGTCGCCTGGGCCACGTCCTGCACGCTTGCGGCCGGACGCGATGCGGTGATCTTGCGTTCGATCCTGGGCTCCAGCGCGGCCCAGTCGCCGTCGAGCAGGGCGGTGCGCTCGTTGCGCTCGGCAGGCGGCCAGTTGGCCCGCTTCCAGGAGGGCCCCTGCGTTGCGGCGGCGACTGACTCCGGGCTGTCCCCCAGACGGGAGAACATGTCTCGCCATTCGGCAGGCACGCTGTTCGGATCTGTCAGGTAGCGCGCGTAGAGGCTTTCGACGTAGGGCGCATTGGCGCCGTAGAGGAAGGTTGTCTCCAGGAGCGCCGCGTTCGGCACGCTGCGGCCATCGTCAGCCATTTCGTGAGGGTCCCCGACCATAATTGCAGAATTTCACGCCGCCATGGGGCGCTCGCATGTCTTCTAAGATGTGTCGGAGGAAGTTTGAAGGCCTTTTGCGTCGCGTCGTCAGCGGGCCCTGAGCCGGGGAGCCGCCAGCCGGGGAGCCGCCAGCCGGGGAGCCGGGAGCCCTCTAAGCCGGGAGGCCTCTGAGCCGGGAGGCCGGGACCAAATGGACGGCGCACCCGGCCATCCTGGCCTCCCGCCTGCCGGGACATGCCTGCCAGGACATGCCTGCCGGGACACGCCTGCCGGGGAAGCCTGACAGGCGGGCCGGCCCGCGCGCGACAGGGCGTCAGGCCCCAGCCCGGCGCACCGCAGACCGCAGCGCCGCCGTGCCGGCGACGTCAGGCCTTGATGGCTTCCAGGATGGCCTGGCCCATGGCGGCGGGGTTCGGCGCGATCACCATACCGGCGCTGCGCATAGCCTCGATTTTGCTGTCCGCCCCGCCCGAGCCGCCGGAGATGATCGCCCCGGCGTGGCCCATGCGCCGCCCCGGCGGCGCCGTGCGCCCGGCGATGAAACCGGCCATCGGCTTCCTGCGGCCCTTGCGCGCCTCGTCGGCGATGAACTGCGCAGCGTCCTCTTCGGCTGATCCCCCGATCTCGCCGATCATAATGATGGCGTCGGTTTCAGGATCCGCCAGGAACAGCTCGAGGATGTCGATGAACTCCGCGCCCTTGACCGGATCGCCGCCGATGCCGACGGCCGTAGACTGACCCAGGCCGACATTGGTCGTCTGGAAAACGGCTTCATAGGTCAGCGTGCCTGAGCGCGAGACGATGCCGATCCGACCCTTGGAAAAGATGTTGCCCGGCATGATCCCGATCTTGCACTCGCCAGGGGTGAGCAACCCAGGGCAGTTGGGCCCGATGAGGCGCGACCTGGATCCCTGCAGCCTGCGTTTGACCCGCACCATGTCCAGCACGGGAATGCCTTCGGTGATTGTCACGATCAGCGGGATCTCTGCATCGATCGCCTCCTCGATCGCGGCGGCGGCGCCGGGCGGCGGCACATAGATCACGGTGGCGTCGGCGCCGACCTTCGCCTTGGCCTCCGCCACCGAATTGAACACGGGCAGGCCGAGATGGCTCGAGCCGCCCTTGCCCGGGCTGACGCCTCCGACCATGCGGGTGCCGTAATCGATGGCGGCCTGGCTGTGAAAGGTGCCGGTCTTGCCAGTGAAACCCTGGGTGAGAACCTTGGTGTCTTTGTCGACGAGAATGGACATGCGAAACGAGGCCCCCGGCGTCGCGTGTGGACGAAGCAGGCGACCCCATAGCGCAGCCGTCGCGCGCTGCAAACCATTGAAAGTGGCGGACGGCCCCTGAAGGCTGGCCGTCCGGCCCTGGCGCCCGGCGGTCGGGCGCCGCTGGCGGGTCTGGCGCGCCTGCCTGACCGCCCGCCTGACCGCCCGCCTGACGGCCGGGCCGGTCGACCGCGGCGGCGGCCGGCCTATCTTGGGAAAGAGGAGATGACCATGACGCTTGTACGCTTGTTTTGCGCCGGACTGGGGCTTGCCCTCATCGCCGGCATCGTCTGGGCCTGGGGCGGCGGGCACTTCGCCAATGAGGTGAAGACGATCAGCGGACTGCCCTGGGGCAAGATCACCCTGCTGGATCTCTATGTCGGCTTCCTGTTGTGGGCGGTGCTCGTGTTCCTGGTGGAGCCGAACAAGCTTGTCGCCGTCCTGTGGGTCGTCCCAACCTTCTTCCTCGGCAACATCGTGCCGGCGACATGGTTCGTGCTGAAACTGCCGGAGCTGGCGCGCCGCCTCGCCGCGCGCCCCGCTTGACCCCGTCCGGCGCTTGCCCACCTATGCCGAGCCATGGATCTGCCCGAAACCGATGCCACAGCGCCGCGCGGGGCGACTGGGCGCGCGGATGCGCGCGTGTCGGTGGTCACCCTTGGGTGCCGGCTCAACGCGTATGAATCCGAGGCGATGCGCACGCTCGCAGCGGCGGCCGGCCTGGGCGACGCGGTGATCGTGAACACCTGCGCCGTGACCAATGAGGCCGTGCGCCAGGCGCGCCAGGAAATCCGGCGGGCGCGCCGCGCCAACCCGGCGGCGCGCATCGTTGTGACAGGATGCGCGGCCCAGATCGACCCTGACGCCTTTGCGGCGATGCCTGAGGTGGATCACGTCGTCGGCAATGCGGAGAAAATGCGCGCCGCGACATTCGAGGCCCTGCGCATGCCGGACGCCGCCCGCGTGGCGGTGAACGACATCATGAGCGTGCGCGAGACGGCGGGCCATCTGATCGACGGCTTCTCCGAGCGTGCGCGCGCCTATGTGGAGGTGCAGAACGGTTGTGACCATCGGTGCACCTTCTGCATCATCCCCTACGGCCGCGGCCCGTCGCGCTCCGCACCGGCAGGCCAGGTGGTTGAGCAGGTGCGTCGGCTGGCGGCGGCGGGGGCGCCGGAGGTGGTCCTGTCGGGGGTCGACCTGACGAGCTGGGGTCAGGATCTGCCCGGACAGCCGAGCCTCGGCGACCTGGTGAGCCGCATCCTCAAGCTTGTTCCAGACCTCAGGCAGCTGCGCATCTCATCCATTGACGCAGCCGAGCTCGACGAGGCGCTCTACCGGGCGCTGGAGCGCGAGGAGCGCCTTGCGCCCTATCTTCACCTGTCGCTGCAGCATGGCGATGATTTGATCCTGAAGCGGATGAAGCGCCGGCATTCGCGGGCGCAGGCCCTCGACCTCATCGCGCGGGCGCGCCAGGCCCGGCCCGACATCGCGTTCGGGGCCGACCTGATCGCAGGCTTTCCGACCGAGACCCCTGAAGCCTTTGAGAACACGGTGCGTTTCGTCGACGAGGCCGGACTGGCCTTTCTGCACGTGTTTCCCTTCTCGCCGCGCCCTGGCGCGCCGGCCTCACGCATGCCCCCGGTGCCCCCGGCGGAGGTGAAGGCGCGCGCAGCCCGGCTGCGGGCGGCGGGCGCCGCCGGGCTTTCACGCCATCTTGCCGGCCATGTCGGCGCAGCCCGGCGCGTCCTTGTTGAACGCCCGGGATTTGGCCGTCTGGCGGACTTCACGCCGGTGTCGGGCGCACCTGGCGAGCCGGGTCAGTTTGTCGCCGTCCGCGTCACGGGTCATGACGGCGTGCGATTGCACGCGGTCGCGGCGGACTGAGGAAGGAGCGCGCGTGGTGTTTGGCTGGGGCGACAGGAAGAAGGACGCTGCTGGCGCGGCGCAGACCCCGGCGACGGATGAGCCGGCGCGCGGATCTGGACTGTTCCAGCGGCTGTTCGACGGTCTGCGCAAGTCGTCTGCGAAGATCACGGACGGTGTGACAGGCGCGTTGACGAAGCGCCGGCTCGACCAGGCGGCGCTCGACGAATTGGAGGAGCTGCTGATCGCGGCTGACCTCGGTGCGCCTGCGGCGGCGCGCATCGTCACGCAGATCGCCAGGGACCGCTTTGAGAAGGACGTGACGGAGGCGCAGATCAAGTCGGCGCTGGCTGACGCGGTGGCAGACATCCTGCGGCCGCGCGAAGCGTCGATCGACTGGTCTGCCCCGCCCCGTCCGCAGGTCATTCTGTTTGTCGGCGTCAACGGATCAGGCAAGACGACGACGATCGGCAAGATTGCGGCCAATCTGTCCGGCGCGGGACGCAAGGTGGTGATTGCGGCCGGCGACACGTTCCGCGCGGCGGCGATTGATCAGTTGCGCGTCTGGGCGGACAGATCGGGCGCCGGGTTTGTGGCGCGCACCCCAGGCGCGGATCCGGCCGGTCTTGCCTTTGACGCTGTGGCGAAGGCCAGGGCCGACGACGCGGACGTGGTGCTGATCGACACGGCCGGTCGGCTTCAGAACAAGGCCGAACTGATGGCCGAACTCGCCAAAATAATTCGGGTGCTGAAAAAAATCGACCCCGGCGCGCCGCATCACGTGCTGTTGGTTCTGGACGCAACGGTCGGGCAGAATGCGCTCAGCCAGGTCGATGCCTTTCGCCATGCTGCAGCGGTGACCGGTCTGGTCATGACGAAGCTGGACGGCACGGCGAAGGGCGGCGTTCTGGTGGCGATCGCGCAGGCGCACGGCCTGCCGATCCACTTCATTGGGGTCGGCGAAAGCGCGCAGGACCTCCAACCTTTCGACGCCGAGGCTTTCGCCCGCGCGCTTGCCGGATTGGACGACGCAGGATCCACGTCTGCCTGATCCCCCTGGCCTGACGGGTCGGGTCTCACAAGTTCAGCGCACCAAGTCCGGCCTCACCTGCATCCGGCCTCACCTGCATCCGGCCTTACCTGCATCCGGCCTCACGCGCGCTGGCCGCTCCCGTAGCGCCTATGCGTCGCGCGCAGTTCCCCTGGGGCCGTCGCCCCTGGCGAAGTCGCCTTCAATGACGGCCGCCCCCTCATCACGCACGTCGCGCACCACGGCGTTGGGAAACGCCTTCAGCGTGCGCTGGACGAACGGATGTTCGCCGGCCCGCTCCCGCCGCTCGCGTTCCTCGCGCCTGCGGCGTTCCGACAGGCTCTCCACCGCACTGCCGGATTTGGTCTCCGCCACCTGCCAGGCGTCGCCTGTCCACTGCTTCAGGCGGCGCGCCAGACGCTGGGCAAGGTCATCAGGACCGTTGGGCGCCCGCTCGAACGCGATCCTGCCGGGCTCAAAGCTGACGGGGCGCACATACCGCTCCACATCTGTCAGGAGATCGAAGTCGCGCTGGTTCTGGATCAACGCAACGACCTCCTGGAAGGAGTTCACCTCCGCCTCCGGCCGGCGCGCGACGCCTCCGGCCTCCCCGCCCGCTGCCTGACTCCTGCGCGGCGGAGTCACAGCGCCAGCAGCGCCATGCAGCAGCTTCAGCGCGTCCTCCGGCGGCGGCAATTGCGCGGCCGCGGCCAGCCGGACCAGGGTCATCTCCGCCGCCGCGATGGGGTCGGGGGCGCGTGCAGTGTCCTCATGCCCCTTCAGAAGAAGTTGCCAGAGCCGCGTCAGGCTCGCGTAGGACTGCGTCTCGCCGATCGCCACGAGGCGGGCCGCGTCAGCCGGCGCAAGTCCGCCCGGCGCCCGCCCAAGCGCCTTTGCGCGGGACGACTCGTGCGCGAGTTCAAGCAGATCACGGACCACCACGACAGGATCGGCGCCATGATCATACTGCGCGCGGATTTCCAGCAGCGCCTCCTTCACCCGTCCTGCGAGGGCGTGCTCGAACAGGTCAAGGACGCGCACGCGATCTGCGAGGCCGAGCATGTCGCGAACGTCAGCGGCGAGAACCTGTTCTCCGGGCTTCTGCACAATGGCCTGGTCCAGCAGGGAGAGCGCATCGCGCACGCTGCCTTCGGCTGCGCGCGCGATCAGGCTGAGGCCGTCCTGCTCGACGTCGCACTTTTCGAGCGCGCAGATTTTCGCCAGGTGCTCGGTCAGCACAGCCGGTTCGAGGCGCTTGAGGTCGAACCGCTGGCACCGTGACAGCACGGTCACCGGCACTTTGCGGATCTCGGTGGTGGCGAAAATGAACGTCACATGCCCTGGCGGCTCCTCAAGCGTTTTCAAAAGACCGTTGAAGGCGGCGGTGGAGAGCATGTGGACTTCGTCGATGATGTACACCTTGCGTCGGGCGGCGATCGGGGCGTAACGCACGCCGTCGAGGATCTCGCGGATGTCATTGATGCCGGTGCGGCTCGCCGCGTCCATCTCCATGACGTCCGGATGGCGGCTTTCCATGATCTGGGCGCAGTGATCGCCGGGCTGGGTCAGGTCGACAGTCGGCTGGTCGATGTCCCCGCGCCGGTAGTTGAGTGCGCGCGCAAGCAGGCGCGCCGTCGTTGTCTTGCCGACGCCCCGCACGCCTGACAGCATGAAGGCGTGTGCGATACGCCCGGTCCTGAACGCGTTGGCGAGGGTGCGCACCATCGCCTCCTGGCCGACGAGGTCCTCAAACGTGGTCGGGCGGTACTTGCGGGCGAGAACGGTGTAGGCCTTCCCGGGCGCCGGCGCGTCGGCGAACAGGGACGAGCCGCCAAGGCCGGCCGGCTCCTGACCAGCCCCGGTCCGCCCGCCTGGCCCCGCATCGAAAGGATGGTCGCGTGTGTCGTCCGCCATTGGAGGCTCCCGGGATCACTCTAGGGATTAACGAAGCGTTAACCAAGCGCGCAAAGTCAGGGGCGTCGGCGGCGGTAATTAGACCAGTTCTTGTCGAACATAGCAAGAACATAGGGAAATCTCCCAATATTCGGCCCGAATTCAGCCCGACAGGTTGACGCCCGTCGCAGCGTCAGCAGCCCGTGTCCCGGGCCCTCCGCTGGCCGGGCTGGAGCTGTGCCGTGAACCAGGAGGTTCGGTCCTGACCCTGGCTGTCCGTGCTTTGGCGGTTCTGATTCTGGCGGTTCTGATTCTGGCGGTTCTGATTCTGGCGGTCCTGACGTTGCGGGCCTTGATGTCGCGGCCAGGGTTTCGTCTCCACTGCTGCCGGCTCATGCCCCCCAGGGCTGAGGGCAAACCCGGCCCGCGCTGCCGCCGCGCTTGCCGGGGCCGGGGTCGGCGCCTATACGTGGGAAGACGCCGCGCAGGAAAGGCCGACAGGCAGATGGCCCAGCCGCACCGCACCTATCTTGAGTTCGAAAAGCCGATCGCCGAACTTGAAGCCAAGATCGACGAACTCTCCATCGCCGCCGCGAAAAGCGGGGCGCCCGCCATGGGCGATGAGATTGCGCGCCTGCGCGAGAAGGCGGCGAGCCAGCTCGAGGAGATCTACGCCAACCTCGATCCGTGGCAGAAGACCATGGTGGCGCGCCATCCCGAGCGGCCGCATTTCAGCGATTTCGTCGAGGCGCTCGTTACAGAGTATACGGAGCTTTCAGGCGACCGGAAATACGCCGATGACCAGGCGATCCTGGGCGGCCTTGGCCGGTTCAAGGGCATACCCTGCGTGCTGATCGGGCATGAGAAGGGGCGAACCACCACCGAGCGGCTGCGGCACAATTTCGGCATGGCCAACCCGGAGGGCTATCGCAAGGCGGTGCGCCTGATGGACATGGCGGAACAATTCCGTCTTCCGGTCATCGCCTTTGTCGACACGGCGGGCGCCTATCCTGGACTCGGGGCCGAGGAGCGCGGTCAGGCGGAAGCAATCGCGCGGTCTACGGAGCGTTGCCTGACGCTTGGCTCACCAATGGTCTCTGTGATCACCGGCGAGGGCGGATCGGGCGGCGCGGTAGCGCTGGCCAGCGGCAACAAGGTGTTTATGCTGGAACATGCCGTTTATTCGGTGATCAGTCCGGAAGGCGCGGCCTCCATCCTGTTCCGCGACGCCGCCCGCGCGCGCGACGCCGCCATCGCCATGAAGATCACGGCGCAGGACTGCCTCGCCATGCGCGTGATCGACGGCGTCATCGACGAACCGATGGGCGGCGCCCATCGGGATCGGGAGCAAACCTTCGCTGCGATCGCGGCTGCCGTTTCCGGTGCGCTTGGCGAATTGGGATCGCTTGACGCCCAGGCGCTGCGCGCGCAGCGCCGCGAGCGCTTTTTCGCAATTGGCCGTCTCGGTCTGCCAGCGGAAGCGCCAAGCCAGCCGGTGATGCGCACAATTGACGGCGGCAGGTCGAAATCCGCCAGGAGCGAGAAGCCCAAGCGCAAGCGCTGACCGGCGGGAGCGTCAGTCCGCCTGTGCAGACCCGGCGCGGGCGAGTCCCTGATCGATCAGGGCGATCGTCTCTGTGACCCCGAAAATGGCCATAAAGCTTCCGAAGCGGGGCCCCTGGCTTTGGCCCATCAGCACTTCGTACAGGGCTTTGAACCAGTCGCGCAGAGTTTCGAAAGGATGGTCTTTGCCGACCTCAAAGGCCAAATTCTGCAATGCATCAGCGTCCCTGGTCGCCGGATCGATTGCGCCAAGCCGGTTGCGCAGATCGACAAGAGCCGCGCGCTCCACATCGCTCGGCGCACGGAACTTCTTGGCCGGCTTCACGAAATCCTCGTAAAAGGCGATTGCATAGCCGACAAGCCGGTCCAGCAGAGGCGCGCTCTCAGGAGAGGCCTGGGGTGCATAGGCGCGGATGAAGCTCCACAGATGTTCTTTCGTCTGCACGTTCGCCGCCGAAACGAGGTTCAGGAGCAGCGCAAACGTGATCGGCGACCCCCAGGATGGAGGCTTGCCGTCGTGAATGTGCCAGACTGGATTTTCAAGGCGCTTTGCGTCTTCCTCCGCCGGATACGCGTCGAGGTGCGCGAGGTATTCGTCGACAGCCTTGGGGATCACGTCGAAGTAGAGGCGCTTGGCGGTGCGCGGCTTCTGATACATGTAGAGCGCCAGACTTTCTGGCGTCGCATAGCGCAGCCAGTCCTCCACCGCGATGCCATTGCCTTTTGATTTCGAGATCTTTTCGCCGTCAGCGTCCAGAAAGAGTTCATAGCAGTACTGCACCGGCGGCTCTGCGCCGAGCACGCGGCAGATCCTTGAGTAGATCGCCCCGTTCGTCAGGTGATCCTTGCCGTACATCTCGAAGTCGACGCCAAGCGCGGCCCAGCGCATGCCGAAATCGGGCTTCCACTGCAGCTTCACGCGCCCGCCGGTGACCTGCAACGTGGTCTCTTCGCCGTCCTCGTCATCAAATGTGATGGCGCCGGCGGCCGGGTCGACCCGTTTCATCGGCACGTAGAGGACACGGCCTGTCTTTGGCGAAATCGGCAGGAAGGGGCTGTAGGACTGGCGGCGCTCCGGACCAAGGGTCGGCAGCATGATCGCCATGATCTCATCGAACTTTTCGAGCGCACGCAGCAGCATCGCGTCATACCGCCCGGAGCGGTAGAGCTGGGTGGCGGACAGAAACTCATACTCGAACCCGAAACTGTCGAGAAAGGCCCGCAGACGCGCATTGTTGTGCTGGGCGAAGCCGTCATAGAGACCGAACGGGTCGGGCACGTCGGTCAGCGGCTTGTGCAGATGCGCCTGCAGCATGTCCTGGTTGGGCACGTTCGCTGGCGCACGTCGCATCCCGTCCATATCGTCGGACACGCAAATCAGGCGGGTCGGCACACGATCCTGGGTCAGAACGCGGAATGCGTGGCGCACCATGGTCGTGCGCACCACTTCGCCGAAGGTGCCGATATGCGGCAGGCCGGAGGGGCCGTAGCCCGTTTCGAACACCACAGGCTGATCTGCAGGCCGGTTCCTGACGCGCTCGAAGACCAGGCGCGCCTGTTCAAACGGCCAGGCCTTTGCGTTGTCGGCGAGGGCGGATAATGCGGTCACGGCCAGGCGCTCCTGCTGCAGTGTGCGGTGTGGTGACGCGATTTTCAGCCAGGGGCAAGGGTCTTGCCCGCCTGCGCCGGATCCTGCCTGCACGCGATCCTGCCTGCACGCGATCCTGCGTGCACGGGGGCGGCGCCACGTGCGGCGGGAAACCTTCGCGACCGTGCGGGGCCTGGCTTTGACCTCGCGCCGGCTTGCCGGCGGCGCACAGACAATCGCAGAGGCGCCGGCGCCTGCAGGCGCAGGGCCGCCGCCACGGCGAACCGGGCGCGCCTCAGGGAAGCGAGGTGCGCGGTCTGAGGTTTGGCGCGGGGTTGGCAAGCGCCGGGTCAGCCGCGGCAGGATCTTGCGGAGGCTGGGGATGCGCGCTGGCCCCAGCGGGTTGGGCTGCCGGCGCTGCAGGCGGAGCGAGCGGCGGCGCGCCGACCTCGGTTCTGATGCGGCCAAGCGCTTCAGGCGGGAGAGTGCGCTCCAGCGCCGCCTGGAGACGCACGCGATCTGCATCCCATTGTTGATCGCTGGAACGGCCCTGCGCGGCAGAGCGCAGCACCCAGGCATAGGCGGTTTCAAGATCCTGCGCCGTCCCGGCGCCGGTGGCGAGGGCGTAGGCGTAGAGGAACTGTCCCTCCTGGTCGCCGTAGCTCGCCGCCCGCTCAAACCAGCGCGCCGCGCCTTCAGCGTCCGGTGCGCCGAAGCGGCCCTGCATCAGCAGGAGCCCGAGATCGGCGGCCGCCGCGCCGACACCGGCGGTTCCGGCCTGCTCCAGATATTTGCGGGCGCGCGTGTAGTTGATCTCGGCCCCGTCCTGCCCGGTGAACAGCAGAGCTGCGGGATAGGCGGCGGAGGTGCGCCCGGCGTCGGCGGCGCGGGCGAGCCAGAGAGCCGCGGCGTTGACGTCAAGCCGGCCAATCTCGCCGGACAGCAGCGCGTAGCCGAGAGCCTCAGCCGCAGCCGCATCGCCGGCCCGTCCGGCGCGCGACAGGAAGGACTCGGCTTCCGCCTTGCCGACGCCGCCGCGGCCTTCGAGCCCCAGCAGTCCGAGCGAGTAAAGCGCATCAGGATCATTGCGCTGCGCCGCGCGGCGATAGTAGTCGGCGGCGGCTGTTTCATCCTGGTCAACGCCGAGGCCCGCCTCCAGCATGTGCCCGGCGAGACGCATGGCGGGAACATGACCGGCGTCGGCCGCGCTTCGCGCCTGGGCGAAAGCGCGCTCATAGTCTTTCGAGGCATAGGCGGCACGCGCCGCCTGAAACGCCAGTTCGCTCGGCGTGGTCGTCACCAGGGGAGCCTGCGCGGCAAGCGCACACACGGCGATCAGCGCGGCGAGGCCGCCGCGAAGATGGCGTTGAAGGCCGCGACCGCCGCCTTCGGGCCCTGCGGATGGCCCCAAACGCCTGCCGAGACCGCCAGGAAGTCCGCGCCAGCCGTCACCAGGGCCGCCGCGTTGTCCGTCGTAATGCCGCCGATCGCTACGCATGGGATCTCAAACAGGTCCTGCCACCACGTCAGAATGTCGGGCGTCGCGTATTCTGGCGGCGCTTTTGTGGCGGTGGGGTGGAAGGCGCCGAACGCCACATAATCCGCACCGGCCTCGCCAGCCTCCATCGCCAGGTGGCGCGACGCGTGACAGGTGACGCCGACGACGCGATCCGGTCCCATGCGCCGGCGGGCCTCGAGGATCGGCGCGTCCGACTGGCCGACGTGGACGCCGTCGGCGTCGAGCTGGTCGGCGAGATCGGGGCGATCATTGACCAGGAAGGCCGCGCCTGCGTCCTGGATGATCGGTCCCAGCACCCGCCCCGTGGCCAGGATGGCAGCGTCCGGCGCATCTTTCAGGCGCAATTGCACGCAGGCCACATCCCCCCCGGCCAGCGCCGACGCCAGAACCGCGGCGAACCCGGCAGGATCGTCGATGCGGGGCGGAGTGATGAGATAAAGGCGACAGCGCGCTGGCATGAACCCTGCTTGATCCCTTGTCTGCTTGATCCTGTGTCTGCTTGATCCTGTATCTGCTTGATCCTGTATCTGTCTGAATTGGTGTCTGCCGGATCCTGTCCGCCCGGCGAGGCCGTCGCTGACGGCGCCAGGCCCTGCCTCAATAGGGCTAGCGCGCGTCCGCGTCGAGGCGTAGACGCAACCACTTTCACGGAGCGCACTGATGACCCGTCCGATCCGCATGGCCGTCCTGCCGGTTGCAGGCCTGGGCACCCGTTTTCTGCCGGCCACAAAGGTGGTGCCGAAGGAAATGCTGAACCTGGTCGACCGGCCGCTGATCGATTACGTCGTGCAGGAGGCGCGCGAGGCGGGCATCGAGCACTTCGTGTTCGTCACCGGGCGCAACAAAGCGGCGATCGAAGATTACTTCGATCACGCCTATGAACTGGAGGACACCCTGCTGTCCAAGGGCAAGGACGACGTCGCGCAGGCATTGCGCGACGCCCTGCCCCTTCCCGGCGCCATGAGTTTTGTGCGCCAGCAGCGGCCGAACGGTCTCGGCCATGCAGTCTGGTGCGCGCGCGACATCATCGGCGACGAGCCGTTCGCAGTGTTGCTGCCGGACGAGGTGATGCAGGGCAGGCCGTCGTGCCTCGCCCAGCTGGTTGATACCTACAGCGCCGTCGGCGGCAATGTGATCGCGGTCGAGGATGTGGAGCCGCACAACGCCCACAAATACGGGATCGTGGCGCTCAGCGAAGCCATGACCCCGCACGGGGCGCAGATGTCGGGAATGGTGGAGAAACCCAAATCGGATGCGCCGTCACGGTGGCGGATTTCGGGGCGCTACATCCTGCAGCCGGGGATCTTCGACGTCCTGGCGCGCCAGAATCCCGGCGCGGGCGGGGAAATACAGCTCACGGACGCTATGGCGACGCTTCTCAGGACGCAGCGCTTTACAGCGAAGCCATTTTCAGGGCGCAGCCACGATTGCGGCGACAAGCTCGGCTATCTCCTCGCAACCGCCGCCTTTGCCCTGGAGCGGGCGGATATGCACGAGGCGTTTCGGGGCGGGCTGGAACAGCTCATGCGCCGCGACCGCGAACCTGCGGCGTAGCTGGCCATGGCGCCCGAACCCCTGCGCGCCCGGGCGCAGGCCGCCCGCGGGCGGCGCATCCTGGACCTGTTCGCGGCCGATCCGCACCGCGTTGCGCGCTTCACCGGCGAGTGCGCGGGCCTGCGTCTTGACGCCAGCAAGCAGAACATCGCCGCCGATGACCTTGCAGCGCTGCTGGCGGCCGCCGAGGCGGCAGGTTTCGCCCAGGCGCGCGCCGCGCTCTTCGCGGGCGAGATAGTCAATCCCACCGAGGGCCGCGCAGCGCTGCACATGGCCCTGCGCGACCCCGCGCGCGCGTGGCGCGTCCTTGGCGCGCCGGTGTCAGACCAGGTGCGCAACGCCCAGGCGCGGGTGTGCGCGCTCGCCGAGGCCATAAGGTCGGGACGTCATCTTGGAGCCGCAGGCAAGCGGCTGAGCGCCGTCGTGCATATCGGCATCGGCGGTTCGGACCTTGGCCCGCGCCTTGTGCATGAGGCGCTGGCGCCGCTTGACGGCGGTCCGATTGCGCTGCGGTTTGCAGCCAATGTTGAACCGACGGAGCTTGCCGCGGCGCTCACAGGCCTTGATCCGCACACCACGCTGGTGGTGGTTGTGTCAAAGACCTTCACAACCCGCGAGACCGGTCTCAATTTCGACGCGGCGCGCGCGTGGCTGGCGGCAGCGCTGCCTGGGGCGGACCTGGGCGCGCACCTGGCCGCGGTCACCGCGGCGCCGGCGCGCGCCATAGAGCGCGGTTTTGCGCCGGAGCAGGTTTTTCCTTTCTGGGACTGGGTCGGCGGACGATTTTCCGTGTGGTCGAGCGTCAGCCTGTCGCTTGAAATCGCGCTTGGACCTGAGGCGATGGCGGATCTGCGCGCGGGCGCGGCCCAGATGGACCGCCATTTCGAAACGGCCTCCGGCGCGCAGAACCTGTCCCTGCTGGCGGCGCTGACGGGCGTGTGGAACAGGTGCGCGCTCGGGTACCCGACCCGCGCGGTCATCCCCTATGCGCGCCGTTTGCGTCTGCTGCCACAGTTTCTGTCGCAACTGGACATGGAATCGAACGGCAAGTCGGCGCGCGCCGACGGGACCCCGGCGGACATGAGTTGCCCGGTTGTGTGGGGGGCGGAGGGCACCAACGCGCAGCACGCCTTTTTCCAGCATCTGCATCAAAGCCCCGACGTGACCCCTGTTGAGTTCCTGGCGGTGCTGGATGATCCACAGGAAGCGCCTGAGCGTCACACAGCGACCCTGGCCAATGCATTCGCCCAGGCCGAAGCGCTGATGCGCGGCAAGAGCGAGGCCGAGGCGCGGGCGGAGAATGAGGCGCAGGGCATGGGGCAGGAGCGGGCGCGCGTGCTGGCGCGCCACCGCACCTTCCCAGGAAACCGTCCGTCAAGTTTCGTCACCCTTGACCGCCTGGACGCGCGCGGGCTCGGCGCGCTGTTGGCTTGGCATGAGCACCGAACCTTCAGTGAAGGCGTCTTATGGGGCGTGAATTCGTTCGACCAGTGGGGCGTTGAACTCGGCAAGGCGCTGGCCGGCGAGATCGAAGCGCGGCTTGCCGGCGCGGCCGGCCCGACGCGCGATCCGTCTACGGAGGCCCTGATTTCCCGTGCTCGCGCCGCGCGCCGGTCGTAGACCTCGCCAGCACGAATTCGCTGCTGGCGTCCCGCCGGCCGGCGCCTATTGGGCGGCGGCCATCAGGGGCCCAGGCGCCTCGCGGGCGGCTGGCGCGCTAAACTCAAGGACGCCGTCTTCAATCGGCCCATGACGCAGGGCCATGAGATCCAGGGCGTAATTCTGGTTGAGCCGCCACGGCTTGCGATCGCCCTGCTTCGGGAAGAGATGGGCGGTGCGCTGAATGTAGGTCGAGGAGAAGTCCACCCAGGGCTGAGCCTTGAGGCTTGCGTCATTGACCCGCGGCGTAGCCTGCCGCATGCCGAGCCTGTCCATATGGTTCAGGAGACGGCAGATATACTCACAGATCAGGTCACACTTCAGGGTCCAGCTGGCGTTGGTGTAGCCGAAGGCGTTGGCGAGGTTGGGCACGTCGGAAAACATCACACCCCGGTAATTGAACGTCTGCGCCGGATCGACGCGGCGCCCGTCGACCCGGAGCTCAAGTCCGCCGAGCACCTGAAGATCAAGGCCGGTGGCGGTGACGACGACGTCCGCCTTGAGCACGCCGCCGGACTTCAGCGCCACGCCCTCCGGCGTAAGGCCTGCAACGCCATCGGTGACGATGCTGACGGATTTGCTCCTGATTGCGGCGAAAAAATCCCCGTTCGGCGCCAGGCAAAGGCGCTGATCCCATGGATTGTAGGGCGGCTCGAAGTGGGTGTGCACGTCGAACTCCGGGCCGAGTTCCTGGCGCACGCCATCGAGGAGGAACTTCTTCACGCGCTCCGGCCGGGTCCGCGTCAGACGGTAGAAGTACATGCTGAGCAGGACGTTCTTCCAGCGGGTCAGTCCGTAGGCGATGTTTGCCGGCAGCAGCCGGCGCAGGGCGTTGGCGATCGGATCCGTATCGGGGCGCGCCACGATATAGGTCGGGGTGCGCTGCAGGACGGTGACATGGCCGGCTGTCTTGGCCATTTCCGGCGCCAGGGTCACTGCGGTTGCGCCAGAGCCGATGATGACGACATTGCGTCCGGCGTAGTCGAGGTCGTCGGGCCAGTGCTGCGGGTGAACAATGCGTCCTGCAAAGCTCTCAGCACCAGGAAAATCCGGCGTATAGCCTTTCTCGAATTTGTAGTAGCCGGCGCACAGGAACAGGAAGTTGCAGGTGATCCGGGCGGGCGAGCGATCCGATCCGCGCTCGACATCCACCGTCCATGCCGCCTCCGCGCTGGACCAGGAGGCGCGCACTGCGCGGTGCTGGAAACGGATATGGCGGTCGATGCCGGCTTCGCGCGCGGTGTCCTGCACGTAGGCGAGGATGGAAGGACCGTCGGCGATCGCCTTGGCCTTGGTCCAGGGGCGGAAATTGTAGCCGAGGGTGTACATGTCGGAGTCGGACCGGATGCCGGGATAGCGAAACAGGTCCCATGTGCCGCCAAGCGTGTCGCGCGCCTCCAGGAGGGCGAAGGTTTTCGTCGGGCAATGCGTCTGCAGGTGATGCGCTGCGCCGACGCCAGACAGGCCTGCGCCGACGATCAGGACATCGACATGATCCAGTCCCACCAACCGCTCCCATCCCGACGCACGCCGACTGCGGGTCGGCCAGAGAAAATGACGCTGGCGTCAGGTTAGCCCGGCGGGGAGCGGGTTCACAAGACCCGCGGGCGTGCGCGCTCAGGGCCAGACCAGGCTGCAGCGATGCGTCTGGCGGCGTTGCAGCACGGCTCGGGCGGGCCACAGGCGGGCCACAGGCGGACGGCCGGCCGGGTCTGGGGCCGGGTCTGGGGCGGGTTTGGGTGAGTTGCAGCGCCCCCGAGCGCGCTGGCGGCGCGGCCCCCATTGCGGCGGCGGCTGCGCTTGGCTAGTCAACACCGCAGTGAGTTTCACAAGGCCAAGGGGCAGGGCATGAACATCCACGAGCATCAGGCCAAGGCCATCCTCGCCGAGTTCGGCGCTCCCACGCCGCGCGGGCGTGCGGCCTTCTCGGTTGAGGAGGCGCTTGACGCCGCCGCTGAGCTCGGCGGGCCGGTTTGGGTGGTCAAGAGCCAGATCCACGCAGGCGGCAGGGGTAAGGGCCGTTTCAAGGAGGCCGCCGCTGGCGACAAGGGCGGCGTGCGCATCGCCAGGAGCCCCGAGGATGTCGGCCTGTTTGCAACCCAGATGCTGAACCACACCCTGGTGACCAAGCAGACCGGCGAGGCAGGGCGGGTGGTCCGGCGGATCTATGTCGAAGAGGGCGCCGACATTGCGAAGGAATATTACCTGTCGCTGCTCGTCGACCGGAAGACCGGTCGCGTGGCCTTCGTCGGCTCGCAGGAAGGCGGGATGGACATTGAGGAGGTTGCTGAAAAGCACCCCGAGCGCATCGTCACCCTGCCGATCGATCCGGCGACCGGAGTGACAGAGGCTGACGGCCGCACGCTCGCCGGGCGTCTTGGCCTGACCGGCGCGCTGGAAGCCCAGACCATCGATCTCGCCCGCAAGCTGTACGCCTGCTTCACGGCGAAGGACATGTCGATGCTGGAGCTCAACCCCCTGATCGTGACAGGCGACGGCAGGCTCCTGTGCCTTGATGCGAAGGTCAGCTTCGACACCAATGCTGGGTTCCGCCATCCGGAATGGGCGGCTTTGCGCGATCTGTCCGAGGAGGATGAGAAAGAGATCGAGGCGTCGAAACATGACCTCGCCTACATCGCGCTGGATGGCGACATCGGCTGCATGGTGAACGGCGCGGGTCTCGCCATGGCGACAATGGACATCATCAAGCTGTTCGGATCGCAGCCTGCGAACTTTCTCGACGTCGGCGGCGGCGCCAGCAAGGAAAAGGTCACCGCGGCGTTCAAGATCATCACGGCTGATCCGCGCGTGAAGGGCATCCTGGTCAATATCTTCGGCGGCATCATGAAATGCGACGTGATTGCCGAAGGCGTGATCGCGGCAGTCAAGGAGGTCGGTCTGACGGTGCCGCTCGTGGTGCGCCTGGAGGGCACGAATGTGGCGCTCGGCAAGCAGATCATCCGCGACAGCGGTCTGAACGTCATCCCGGCTGACGATCTTGCAGACGCCGCAGACAAGATCGTGAAGGCGGTGAAGGCGGCGGGCTGACTGCGTGCGGCCGCACGGCGTCCACCACCATCCTGCGACCCGATCCCATCCTGCGACCCGATCCTCCAGGAGATGATGTCTGGCCGTCACAGACGTCAGAACTGATGGCGTCAGAACTGATGGCGTCAGAACTGATGGCGTCAGACCTGATGGCGTCAGACCCTGGGGTCAGACCTGACGGGGCCCCGGGCCCGCCGGGACTGAGGCCTTCGCCACGCCTGATCCTGCCCTCCTGATCCTGCCCTTCAAGACATGGCCTTCTCCGGTTCGGCCTTCTCCGGTTCGGCCTTCCCTGGGCCGGCCTTCCCTGGTCTGACTTTCGCCGATCCGGCCGGGCCCGGGATCTGACCGGTCCGGCCGGCGCAGAGGCCGGACCGGATTGGGCCAGCCGGGGCACGCCCGGCCCATGGGTCAGGACGCCGGCTCAGGCGTGAGGGCCGTCGTGGCGCGCGGTTTTCGGACGGGCGCGGCGCCGCAGGCGCGGGCGGCGGCGATCCCCCGGGCGGAGGGCGACGCCTCAGGCGCCCCTGGCGGGGCTTTCGTCCACCACCAGTTCGGCATCCGGCTGCTTGACCCCGCGCAGGATGTCTTCGTCGAGCTCGCCCTCCCACTTGGCGACGACGACGCTGGTCGTGCAGTCGCCAGTGACGTTCACCGCAGTGCGGGCCATGTCCATGATGCGGTCGACGCCGGCGACGATGGCGATCACCTCAAGCGGTATGCCGCCGGCTGTCAGCACGATCGACATCATGATCAGGCCGGCGCCGGGAATGCCGGCCGCGCCGATGGCGCCGAGGGTCGAGGCAAGGATGATCGCCCCATAATCAAGCATGTCGAGCGTGATGCCGAAGGCCTGGGCGCCGAACACGGCGGCGAGCGCCAGATAGAGGGCGGTCCCGTCCATATTGATTGTTGCGCCGAGCGGCACGACGAAGCTCGCCACCCGGTTGGAGACGCCGAGGTTGCGCTCCACCGCATGCAGGGTCGCCGGCATTGTGGCGTTGGAGGACGCGGTGGAATAGGCGATCGCCAGCGGGTTGACGATCCCGCCGTAGAACCGCGACACCGGCACGCCGATCAGTTTGAGGATGCCGCCGTAGACCACGACCGCGTGGATCAGGCAGCCCGCATAGACACACCCGACGAGCAGCGCGAGGTTGCGCAGGGCGTCGAGTCCGTAGGTGGCCGCGACCCAGGTCATCAGGGCGAAGACGCCGATCGGCGCAAGCTCCATGATGATGCCGGTGAGGCGGATCATGCCCTCGGCGGCGCCTTCGATGGCGCGCGCAGCGGGCGCTCCCTTCTCACGGGCGTAGAGAAGCCCCACCCCGAACAGCAGCGCGAACAGGATGATCTGCAGGACCTCGCCCTGCGCCAGAGACGCGATCGGGTTCTCCGGGATGAGGCCGAGCAGCCGCTCCGCGACGGTCGGCGCTTCGGCGCCTGCGCCAGCCATCATGGGCGGCGGCTCAAGCGTATTCACCCCGACGCCGGGCTGGACGATCAGACCGATGGCCAGACCGAGACCAACGGCGATCACCGTGGTGAGCAGCATGAAGGATACCGACTTGAGGCCGATTGAGCCGAGCTTGCGGGGTTCTCCCAGGGAGACCACCGCCGACACCAGGGTGAGGAAAATCAGCGGCGCGATGAGCATCCGGATGAGGGCGATGAACATGTCGCCGACGATCTTGATGTTGCCCGCCCAGTCCTGCGCCCAGACAGCGCCGGAGAGCGCAGCCGCGTTCAAGCCGTAGCCGCACCCCACGCCAAGCGCCAGCGCCGCCATGATTCGAAGCCACAGCGGTATCTTCGTCCACCAACCCATCGCGGCCTTCTCCAAAGAACTTCCCGCCCGCCCTTGCGCCCGCCACAGGCGTGACGGCCGGCGGCGCGCCGCCGACGGCGCCATGCGACAAGGTGGCCGGGCCGATCGCCTTGGTCAATCAGCGCCTTGGTCAATCCTTTCCGCCGGCCGATCCGGGGTCGCCGGGTCAGGCAGGCGCCCATGCCTCGACCAGGTCTTCAAGCACGTCGAGCGGCACAGCGCCCGACCCCAGCACGGCGTCATGGAACCCCTTGATGGAATACCGGCCGGCGAGACGCGCCTGCGCCCTTGCGCGCAGCTCGAGGATTTTCATCTGACCGATCAGATAGGCCGTCGCCTGACCGGGCATCACGATGTAGCGATCGATGTCCCGGCGCGCCTGGGCCTCGTCGCCGGGCTGATTGTCCAGAATGTACTGGATCGCCTGTTCGCGCGTCCACCGCTTGGCGTGCAGGCCGGTGTCGACGACGAGACGAATGGCCCTGCGCAATTCCAGGACGACGCGACCGAAATCCGAATAGGGGTCCTGGTAAAAGCCCATCTCCCTGGCCAGATATTCCGTGTAAAGGCCCCAACCCTCCGAGTAGGCGGTGTATCCGCCGAAGCGGCGGAAGCGGGGGATGTCGGGGAGCTCCTGGGCAATGGCGATCTGAAAGTGGTGGCCGGGAATGCCCTCATGATACGCAAGCGCCTCGAGCTGATAGAGCGGCAGCGCCTTCATGTTCGAGGTGTTGGCGTAGTAGACGCCGGGCCTGACGCCGTCGGGCGAGGGGCGTTCGTAGAATGCAAGACCGGCGCTGGCTTCGCGGAACGCCTCAACAGCGCGCACTTCCATCCGTGCTTTGGGCATCAGGTTGAAAAAGTCCGGACACCGCGCCGTCATCGCCTCGATCGCGGCGGTCGCTTTGGCGATGTAGCTCGCCCTGCCCTGCGCAGTGTCGGGTTCAAAGAAGCGCGAGTCCGTCTCCATGAAGGAGAAGAAGTCCCTCAGATCGCCGGCGAAGCCGACCCGGCCCATGATGGCGCGGGTCTCCTCATGCAGGCGCGCCACGGCCTCAAGTCCAGTGCGGTGGATCTGATCAGCCGTCATCGACGTGGTTGTCTGGCTCGCGAGCGCCCAGGCGTAATAGGCCTCGCCCTGCGGCAGCGCCCACACGCCGTCGGTGGTGCGGGCCTGCGCCTGCTGACGCGTCAGGACCTCGATCAATGCGCCGTATGCCGGTCCCACGAAGTCCCGGAGCGCCGCCTCGCCTTCGCCAAGCAGGCCGGCGCGCTCGGCGACCGGAAGGTCAAGGCGTGCGACCTTGGCCTTGAAGTCGGCCCATAGGGGGCTGTCCGGTCCAGAGTCGAAGGGCGCGCCGGCGATCACATTGCGCGCTGCGGGTATGACATAGCCGTAGACGAACTGCGGCGGCGTGACGCCGGCGGCGCGCGCGGCTTCACTCTCCGCAACCGTCTGGGCCATGTAAGTCTTAAGCCCCTTCAGGCGCGCCACATAAGCCTTGGCGTCGGCGACGCTGGTCACCCGGTGCTGATTGATCAGAAACGTCGCCGCCTGGCTCTGTGCGCCGAACATCTGGTTGAAGCGGTAGGAGTAGAGCCGCCAGGGTTCTGCCGCCCTGGCGCGCGCGCCCGGTCCTTCGAAGAGCGCATAGGAAAGCCGGCCCTGGGGGCTCAGGCCCGCCGGATCGATGCGCCGGCGCATCTGGGCGACGTCGGCTGTGATGGCGGCCAGTTCAGCGGCTGCGGTCTCTGCAGTGCGCTCGTCCCAGCGGTCGTAACCGCGCCTGTCGCCCAGCTGGGTCGCAAATTGCGGAGACCGCGCAATCCGCGCGTCGAAGAAGGCTTCGAGAAGCGCATTGAGCCCCGGGTCGCCGGTCTGGCCCTGCGGCGCGACGCCCGCCTCCACGGGAGCGCGGGAGGCGCAGGCTGCGGCGAGCGCAGCCGCGGCGGCGGATGAAACTACGGCGCGGCGCGACAGCATGGGGGTCTCCTGAGTGGTCTGGACCACCTGTGTAGGCGGAAGTCTCGGGACTTCCAACGCATGATGCTCCGGCGTGACGGTTGTTTCGGCGGCCGACGGGTGAGGATGGGCGGGCCAGTCTGGTCATCCGCGACGCCAGCCACGAGATCATCGCCTGGCCGGCGGCGTCGCCGGGCCCGCCGGCGCCAACACGGTCGGCGCGCACGCCCTGCCGGCCGCCCGTCCCCGCTCCGGGGGCGGCGTTGATGCGGTCAGGCGAATGTCTGGACCCCATTCCAGGTCAGCGCGTGGGGCGCGCGCCGCAGTACCCCGCAGCGTCCTGGGGACATCCGCATGCGCTTGGGCCGGCGCGCATCTCCTGGCTCTTCCGGGATCAGACCGGGCTGTCTCGCTCTCGGACGTCGCCGCCCCGGCGGAACCACGCGCCGCCTGCGCCGCACACCGTGGGATGGGCGCAGTCCGGGCGCTGGCGCGCGCGACACCTTGAACGCTCCGGGGAACGCTCCGGGGAACGCTCCGGGGCAGCCGCCCGCGTCCGCTGTTGGGCAAGTTCCAGACCGGGGCCCGGCCATGGGGGCGCCTGGCTGACGAGACGTTGCAGATTGCCTGGCCCCGCTTGCCCGGCCCCGCGTGTCTGGCCCCGCGTGTCTGGCCCCACGTCGAAAGCCGGACGCGCGCGAGAGGCCGGCGTCGGCGTGACGCGCCGATCGCACGGGCTGCGATCGCGCTGCGCAGGCCGGCCCGCCGCCAGACCGCATCAAAGCCCGTCAAGCGCCAGGGTTGCAAAGGTGGCGAGCCAATGTTCGCCCATATAGTCGCCAGCCACGTGGGGCAGGCTCGCCGCAACATGGCGAGCGGCCGCCGCGTCGGCGGCGCCGGCGACCCCGCGCGGCATGCCAGGCGCGATCGCAATCGCGCGCCAGCACCAGGCGCGCGCGAGGTTCAGGCCATCAAGATGGACGATCTTGCCGTCGCTGCGATCGCTCACGACGGCGGGAGAGAACAGGCTTTCCGGCGCGCCCTCCGCCGCCCGCGGGAGATAGGCGAGAAACCAGTCGACGAAATCAGGCGGCGCAAGCGCCCGGCGCATCGCCTCGGCCACGATGAGCGCCGGCGACAGGAATTCGTCCAGACCAGGCTCCCACGCCTGGCAGTCGCGGTCCGCGCCGTGCCAGCGCACCAGGCTTGCGCGCATCTGCGCCGCGAGATCGCGGGCGCGGACGTCAGCATAGTCGAGGGCGAGGCGCAGCGCGAAGGCCGTGTTGGAGTGCACGCCGGCCCGGACTGGGTAAACAGCCAACGGAAGAAACTCAGAAAACCTTCGCTCAAAGCCCCGCGCGAGGGTGAGAAGGTTTGCGCCTGCGCGCTGCAGGCTGGGCGCGCGCGCCAGGTCAAGCTCCGCCTGCAAAGCAAGCAGCCAGGCCCAGCCATAGGGACGTTCAAAGCCTCGCGAGAGCGGTCGTGCGAGATAGTCCGTCTCGACTGCAATCGCCTGCGGTGTGAAGCGCCGATCGAACAGGTCTGCGATCTGGCCTGCGAGGTCGAGATCGGGCCAGCGTCGCAGCACGCGGGCGAGCAGCCAATAGCCGTGGACGCAGGAATGCCAGTCGAAACTGCCGAAGAAGACAGGGTGGAGGTCGCGCGGACCCGCCACGTCCTGCGCGCCGCCCATCACGTGGTCAAGCTTATTGGGGTATTCGCGCTCCACATGGGCGAGCGCCAGACGGGCGAAGCGTGTGGCGGCGGGCAGGTCAAGCCTGGCGGTCATGATGGAAACGCCAGGATGCGCATCAGGACGATGTTGGCGGCGAGGACCGCAAGGGCGGTTGGAATCTGCGCGCGAATGACCCCGTTCAGGGCCTGGGTCCGGTCTGGCAGCTCCAGCAGATTGGCCGGAACCACATTGAAGTTGGCCGCCATCGGCGTCATCAGCGTGCCGCAGAAGCCGGCGAGCATGCCGATGGCGCAGACGGCGGCCACATCCCCGCCGTGCTGCCCGATGACGATCGGCAGGCCGATCGCGGCGGTCATCACCGGGAATGCGGCGAAGGCGTTGCCCATCAGCATGGTGAAAAAGGCCATGCCGATGCAATAGGCGGCCACCGCCAGGGTGCGGGTGTCGAGGGGAACGTACTGTGTGATGAGGGCGCCGACAGCGTCGCCGACGCCGCCGGCGAGGAAGACAGCGCCAAGACAGGCGAGGGCCTGGGGCAGGATCGCGGCCCAGCCGACAGCATCGAGCAGCCGGCGGCCTTCCCGCAGCGGCGCGCTGACAGGCGGGCGCAACCAGACGACCAGGACGATGACGGCGAGAAGCGCGCCGAGCGCCAGGGACACGATGGTGGCGTGGGCGGGATCAATGAGCCGGGCGCCCCAATCGGTCTGCTTGGCGACCATGGTGCCGGCGAGCGCAACGCCCGGAACGATCAGGGCCGGCAGAATGAGCAGGTCGCCATAACGGGCGGCGCTTGCGGCGCGCTCCTCCTGGGGTGTGGCGCCTGCCTGCCCCTGCCCGAGGCCAGCTGCGGCAAGCCCGGCCAGGGCGAGAACAAGACAGCCGTTTGCGAGATCGCCGAGCCGGTCTCCCGCGAGCATGCTGAGGCTGAGCAGCCCCCAGAACAGGGCGGTGCGGACACGCCGCGGGTTGCTGGCGTCGGATGCGTTGAGAACGGCGCAGCCGAGGAAGAAAAGGCCGGCGATCAGATAGACGTGGGTGAGCGTAATCACGGCGCTGTCTCCGCAGCAGGCCCGGCGAGGCTGCGGTCAAGCAGCCACAGTCGGCCAGCATGGATAAGGAAGGCGGCGATGGCGGTCGGGATCGCCCACAAGGACAGCGCAAGGGGCTCAACCACAATGCCGTTCTGCTCAAGGAAGCCTTTGATCAGCAGGATGGACGCGATGGCGATGAAGATGTCTTCGCCGAAGAACAGTCCGATATTGTCGGCGGCGGCGGCGTGCGCGCGGATTCGGTATCGCGCCGCATCGCTCAGTTTTCCCAGCCGCGCCTCACCGGCGCCTTCGCTCATCGGGGCGATCAGCGGACGCACCATCTGGGCGTGGCCGCCGAGCGAGGTGAGGCCGAGGGCCGATGAAAGCTGGCGCACGCCGAGATAGACAATCAGAATGCGTCCCACGGTGGCGGCGCGCACCCGCCCGATCACCGCGCGGGCGCGCTCCTGCAGACCGGCGCGCTCCATCAGGCCGATGGCCGCAAGCACCAGCCAGACGCCGCTGATGTAGCGATTGTCGTTGAAGGACTTGCCGAGAGCAGCGACCGTAGCGAGCGCGGCCGCGGCCATGGTTTCGGGAGTGGCGTCCGGTCCCCACGACGCCGCCTGACCCGTCACCAGAGCAGCGACGGCCACCACGACCAGCGGATTGACCCGCAGGACGAAGCCCGCGACCACCACCAGAACCCCCAACAGAACCAGCATGCCTTGCCTCCCGAAGCGCGCCGGCCCTGCAGGGCCGGCGCGGGAACATCTATTGGCCCGTGCGCCGGTACGCGGCCGCCTTGTACACTCCGAGGATTTTCAGCTCCGACGAAAAGAAGCCGAGTTCCTCCAGCGCCAGACGCATCGCGCGGTCGCCTGGGTGGCCTTCGATGTCCATGTAGAACTGGGCGGCGGCGAAATCGCCGTCGACCAGATAGCTTTCGAGCTTTGTAATGTTGACGCCGTTGGTGGCGAAGCCGCCGAGCGCCTTGTAAAGGGCAGCCGGAACGCTGCGGACGCGAAACACGACGCTGGTGA
Organism: Hyphomonadaceae bacterium; assembly: GCA_040381075.1. Lineage (GTDB taxonomy): Bacteria > Pseudomonadota > Alphaproteobacteria > Caulobacterales > Aquidulcibacteraceae > JBEIHX01. The sequence continues at coordinate 3,197 of JBEIHX010000012.1, read as the reverse complement.
CGCACGGTCCCTGATCGGGCTCGGCGTCGTCCGGTTTGGCGGCGAGCACGACAAACCGCGTGGTGTTGTGAGCGGCGTCAGCGATATCCGCCTTCAGAATGTCCAGGCCGTGGATTTCAGCGGCCAGCCGGGTGGCGAGCGCGCCTTCGCTCCTGTCGCCGCGCTCCGCAATTTCGCGCGCAGCCCCGGCGGTGTCGGCGGTCATCACCGGCCGGATGTTCAGACTGCGCAGCGTCTTGCGGCATTGACCGAGGGCCATGATGTGGCTGCGCGCGCGGGTGATGTCGGACAGCTGCGCGCCCTTCAGGCCCACGAGCTGGAAGCGAATGGGCATGAAGTGTTCGCCGATGATGTGCAGATCACTTTCCGGCAGGAGATGATGCACGTCGGCCACGCGCCCGGCGATCGAGTTTTCGATCGGGATCATGCCGAGATCGGCCGCGCCGTCGCTGACGGCGCTGAACGCATCCTCAAACGTCGCGCAGGGCAGGACCTCGCAGGACGGGTAGGCCTCGAGTGCGGCGGCGTGGCTGTTTGCGCCGAGTTCGCCCTGAAAGGCGATCGTCAAAGGTTTTGTCACAATGGCTCCATTCCGCCCGTCACGCCGAAGGCCGCACGCGCCAGGGCGAGGTCGTCTGGCGCGTCGACGCCCTTGGGTGCGGCGTCGGTCACCGCCGCACAGATCGTCATGCCCAACTCCAGCGCACGCAACTGCTCAAGCTTTTCGCGGGTCTCAAGCGGAGATGGCGGCGCGCAGACAAAGCGCTCAAGCGCCGCGCGGCGATAGGCGTAGACGCCGATGTGATGCCACAGGACGCCCTCGCCCCATGGCGCACTGGCGCGGGTGAAGTACAGGGCGCGGGCGATGGTTTGATCGGGGCCAAATGAGAGAACGGCTTTGACGGTGTTGGGATCAGCGCGCTCCTGGGGTCGGCAGGGCGCGACCAGCGTGGCGATGTCGGCCTGCGGCTGGGCGGCGAGCGCGGCAGCGACCGCGCGCAGATCATGCGCAGGCAGGGTCGGCACATCGCCCTGCAGGTTGATCACGACATCGCGCCGGCCATCCGGGTCGAGGCTTGCGAGGGCGGCGTAGATGCGATCGGTGCCCGAGGGCAGGGCCGGATCGGTGAGGACTGCGCGCCCGCCTGCGGCCTCGACCGCTGCGACGATCTCACGATCGCCGGCGGCGACTGCGGCGTCGTGGAACCCGGCCGCCCAGGCGATTTCGAGCACGCGCACGACCATTGGCTTGCCGGCGATGTCGGCAAGCGGCTTGTCGGGCAGCCGGGTCGCCGCAAGACGGGCGGGGATGAGCACGAGCGGCGGGGCGGACATCAACCTTGACCTCTGGGGGGAGCCTTGACCTCTGGCGGACAAGCCGGGCGGGCGTGCGGCCTGCGCCGGGCAGGCCGTGCGTTGGCTGCCTTGTAGCGCGCGCGCCCCGGACCCGAAAACCCCTGTTGGCGGCGACAGACTGCGCCACAGACGTGAGGGGGCCTGAAACGCGGCCTGAAACGCGGCCTGCACCGCGGCCTGCACCGCGGAATCCCGCTCTGCGGGATCCGGCGCGGTCCGCAGCGCCGGGCGGCCGGATGCCTGCTGATGGCTGTGGACGGCTGCGGGCGGCGGCGTTCATCGCCTCAGCGGGCGTGTTGCAGATTGCCGCGGGCTGGGTCATACACCCGCCAGTGCGTTGTTTTCGGCTGCGTCGGATGGGGACGCCCTGCGCAGGGCGGGTCCGTCAAGGCCTGGGGGATATGATGAGCCTGACGTTCAACAAGATTGCGGGCGCGGTTCTGGCGACGGGTCTCGGCATGATGGCCGTCAAGGAAGCCGCACACACTGTGTATCATCCGCATTTCCCGGAAAAGCCAGCCTACGACATTCCCATCGAAGTCGAAGAGGCCGCCGCGCCGGCCGAGGCGGTTGAGAAGGCGGTCGATTTCGGGCTCCTGCTCGCTTCGGCGGACGTGGCCCGCGGGGAAGCCGTCTCGAAGCGCTGCGCCTCCTGTCACCACTTTGAAAAGGGCGGGCCGAACGCCCAGGGGCCAGGCCTCTGGAACATCATCGGCCAGGCGCCAGGGGCGGCTGCGGGCTTCGCCTATTCTGAGGCGATGACGGCGTATGGCGCCGCCAACCCGCAGTGGACCTATGAGGGCCTGTACAACTTCCTGAAGGCGCCCAAGGCGTACATGCCGGGCACAGCGATGTCGTTTGCCGGACTGGCCAAGCAGGAAGACCGGATTGCGCTGATCGCCTACCTGCGCACGACGGCCGACGCGCCTGCGCCCCTTCCGGCGCCGTTGCCGCCGGAAGCGCCCGCCGATCCAACCGCCGCGCCGGCGGACGGTGCGGCGCCGGCTGAGGGCGAACCTGCAGGCGAGGCGGCGCCGGCCACCCAGGGCGGCTGAGACCGCCGCCGCGCCCTCCGGCTTCCTGCCGGGTTCGCCTGTCAGGGATGATGCGGTGCGCGTCAAGGTAGGTGTCGCCCGTTTCATGCGGCCGAAGCGTTATTCTCTGAGCCCTGCGGCGCTGACATTTGGACGATCACATCGCGTTCCGGGTTCAAGGCGACGGCCTCGATGGGGTTCCAGTTACGGGTATGACCTGACCAGCGTGCAGGGGTGCGCTCACGGGCCTGGAGGTACAGCGCATGACGCCTGGCGAGGATTGAGCGATCTGCTCCCTCATGTCGCTGCGCCGGGCTGACGTATCGGATGGCGCTGTGCTGATGGGTGACGTTGTACCAGTTTACGAAATCGGCTGCCCACTGCCTTGCATCGTCCAGGGTCGCGAAGCCTTTGGCCGGAAACTCCGGGCGGTGCTTCGCGGTGCGCAAGAGCGCCGCGACGAAGGCGCAGTCGTTGCTCACGCGCGGACGCGAGTACGAGGGCCGGACGCCCAGCCAATACAGCATCGCCAGGACTGACGTGGCCTTGATGGTTGAGCCGTTGTCGCCGTGCAGAACGGGCCGCCTGTCGCGCTCGATTGCTGCGATCCCTTCGGCCAGCGCCGTGCGGTGCACGAGTTTTGCGGCGTGGTCCGCGTCGTCTTCCGCATGGACTTTCCAGCCGACGATCTTGCGGCTGAACAGGTCCATGATCAGGTACAGATAGAACCATTTCCCCAACACGCGTGTTGGCAGAAACGTCACGTCCCAGCACCACACCTGGCGGGGCGCCGTCGCCACATGGGTC
>JBEIHX010000011.1:0-90559 GCA_040381075.1 Hyphomonadaceae bacterium | reverse complement strand
GTCATCGGTGAGTCCTCGGGACAAGTCGTTGGTGTGAACGACCCGACCTTCCGGCGATTCTCGATGACCGCCCCTCAGGGCGATTTATCCCCAGATCCTACACCACGTCCGGGGACACGACCCTGACTGCTGCGCGGCAGGCTTCCGGATCGCGGTTGCGACTGCCGTCGCAGGATCCAGCGAAAAGAAAAAGGGGAGCCGGTGAGGGCTCCCCGCAGGTCTGGGTAATGGTGGGGTGTCTTCAAGGGAAGACCTCACCACGATGGCGAAAGAGGGTAAATTTTCCGTAAACGCCCCGCCGTGGCGTCAAGGCTTGGGACACATAGGTTGTCGTTCGGAAACCATAATGTCAGCGCTGCAGCGTGCGTGAGACTGTTCTGGCGCCTGCTCACCAGTTTCGGGGCGCGCCTGCGCAGCTGTCCGCCGCATGATCGAGCAAGGGCTGCATGGGACAGGGCGCTCCTGTCGCTCGCAGCCGGTCAGCTTCCGCGTCGTGCGTTTGCAGTGGGGCAGCGGGGTGGGGCAGCGGGCAATGGGAGCCGTGTTGCGGGAGCCAAGAGCGACAAATCTGGAGGCCACGCCCGGAATTGAACCGGGGTACGCGGTTTTGCAGACCGCTGCGTCACCACTCCGCCACGTGGCCGCCCAGACCGCTGCGTGTAGCAGCTGGAATCTCTGGCCGCAACGCGGGTGACGGCGCGCGGTTCATGCCCCCTGTTGCGGGGGGCGGTAGCCCCCTGCGGAAGCGTGCGGCTGCGGTGTGTCGTCACGGAGCGTCGAGCCGTCCAGGCGCGGGGGGCCCTTGCTGCGCTCAGCGGGAAAGGCGCCTTCCGGACGGCGTTTTCCACCGTCGCGTCGGCGTTGACCCGGTTGCCCGACAGACCCGTTCTGACGGGTCTGCCCATGCGTCCCCCGCAAACCCCGCCGGAGATGATGACGCTGGGGCGGATTTGCACCAGACGCCAGCTTTTGTTAGGCGAAGCCCGGCGCGCGGCCGCGGCGCCGCGCGCCATTGAGACGGAGGACGCTCCCTTGGATTTCGCCCGGCAACGTGCGCTCATGGTTGACACCCAGATACGCCCCCACGACGTGACGGATGGTGCGGTCCATGCCGCTTTTGCCCGGGTGCCTCGCGAGGCTTTCGCGCCGGCGGAGAAGGCTGGCGTCGCCTATGCGGAGACAGAGATCGGCTGCGGCCCCGGACGCTTTCTGTGGCGGGCCCGCGACCTCGCCAAGCTCGTCGCTGCGCTCGACGTCGAGGCCGAAGACCGGGCTTTGGTGATCGGCGGCGGATCAGGCTATGCGGCGGCGATCCTGGCTGCGCTTGGGGCGCGCGTCACTCTGCTGGAGACACCCGCCCACGCCCCTGGCGCGCGCGCTGCGCTTTCTGCCGCCGGCTCGGCTCTCGACCCTGGAAGCGTACGCGTCCTCGAGGGTGATCTTGTGACAGGAGCGCCTGGCTCGACATTTGAGGTGATCCTGATCGCTGGGGCGATCGAGACAACGCCCGCCGCCATCATCGGCCAGCTTGCAGACGGCGGCAGGCTCGGCTGCGTGATGCGTCGCGGCGCCTCGGGTCGTGCGCAGATCTGGCGCCGGTCGGGCGAGGCTGTCAGCGCCGTCGAGCTCTACGACGCGGCGCCCCCGCTGCTGGAGGAATTCGCCGCCCCGCGCGCATTTGTTTTCTAGCGTGCATGATGCGCCCACGCGCCGCAGGTGGCAGGCGAGGCCGGACGTCGAAATCGGTCGTCACCCACTTGGGACTGACAGCCCCGCCCGCTAGATACGTAGCAACAGACCGGCGTACACAAGCGACGCACAGCAATTGCGAGGGCTCCAGATGCAGTGGCGGATAGTGACGGCGGCGGTCCTCGCCCTTGGGGCTGTTCCCCTGGCTGGGGCAGGCACCCTCGGTGATGCGCTTGAACTCGCCTACCGCAACAACCCCGAGCTCAACGCTGAGCGGGAGCGGGTTCGCGCCGCCGATGAGCGGGTGGAACAGGCGCGCAGTCAGCGCAGACCGGCGCTCGGCCTGTCGGTGGACAACAGTTGGACCTCGGTTGACCAGGGGCGCGGCGCCGCCGACCTCTCAACCCAGAGCGTCGCCTTGTCGGCGAGCCAGTCGGTCTATCGCGGCGGACGCATCAATGCCGCCGTGGCCCAGGCCCAGGCCGGTGTGCAGGCGGCGCGCGAGGGATTGCGTGCGGTGGAGCAGCGGGTTCTGCTGGAGGTTGTCGCAGCTTACATGGACGTTCGGCGCGACGATGAAGCGGTCCGGATCCGCGACAACAATGTCAGGGTGCTGCGCCGGCAGCTGGAAGCCGCCCAGGCGCGCTTCGATGCGGGCGAGATCACGCGCACGGACGTGCGCCAGGCCGAGGCGCGGCTCGCGGGGGCTGAGGCCAGTTACGCCGCCGCACGGGCGCAGCTGGAGGCAAGCCGGGCCGGGTATGAGCGCGTCGTGGGCGGTGCGCCTGAGACGTTGGCGCCTGAACCTCCGGCGCCCGCAACGCCGGGTTCTCTCGGTGAGGCGCTTCTGCGCGCGCGTGACGCGAATCCGCAGGCTCTCGCCGCGCGCCACGCCGAGGCGGCCGCGAGGCAGGGCGTCCGCGCTGCGGCAGGCGCCTTGCTGCCGGAAGCCTCGATTTCCGCCCGAATGAGTTACGCCTGGGACGACGTGACGCCCGTCGGAGCCGGGGGTGTCGTTCTTCGCGACCGGCAGGATTCCGCGACGGCGACCGCGCGCATAAGCGTGCCGCTCTATGAACAGGGGTTCGCGCGCTCGGCCGTGCGGGGCGCCAAGCTTGATGAGAACCGCGCCCGCTATCAGGTCGATGACGCCGAGCGGGCCGTGGCGGAGCAGGTGACCCAGGCGTGGCATGCCTACGCTGCTTCCAAGACGGTGATCGAGGCATCGACCAAGCAGGTGGTCGCCGCCCAGGCTGCGCTCGAAGGGGTCGAGGCGGAACTTCAGGTGGGGCAGCGCACAACGCTGGATGTGCTGGATGCGGAGCAGGAATTGCTCAACGCGCGGCTCGCCCTGGTGCGCGCCAACCGGGATTCCTATGTGGCGGCGCACGCCCTGCTTGCTGCAACGGGCGGCCTGACGCCCGATGCGCTGGGCCTGGGCGGCGCGCGCTACGACCCGGGCGCCTATGGCGCCGGGCTGTCGGCCCTCTCGCTCTCGACCGACGTCAGGCCGTTGGCGGCTGCGGCCGAGCCGGCCGCACGCTGAACGAGGGCGCTTCGCAGCGCTGCCTGGGTGGCGCCGGCGCATTTGTTCCGGATTCCCGGGCTGTGGGTCTCGACCGGCCCGCCGTGCGAGGCTAGCGTGTCACCAACGAAGCGAATCGTAACGAACTGCGGCAGGGCGCCATGGCGAAGGCTGACATGTCTCAAGAGCCCACAATGGAGGAAATCCTTGCCTCCATCCGGCGCATCATCTCCGAGGATGACGAGGGGTCTAAACCCGCTGTGCCCGTCATGGAGTTGACCCGTCCGATCGAGCCGGACCCGGAACCGGTATATGAGGCGGAGGTCGCCTTCGACGTGCCCATCGACCCCGACCCGCCACTGCGCGCCCGGGAACCGGACTTCCCGCCAGCGGCGCCTGCTCCCTCGGCGTTCGATGTTGACGACGAGATCGAATTTGCTGACCGTCACATCCCGGCTGCAGCCCAGCCCGCGCTCAAGCCCGCGCCGTCGCCGGCCCCTGCAGCGGCGCCGGCCCCGGTCCTGAAGCAGCGCCTTGAGCCGGCTTCGGAGGAAGAGCCCTTGATCGGCGCTCCTGCGGCGGCGATGGCGGCGGATGCGTTCGCCCGGCTGTCCAAGACCATCGCGATCGCGGAGACGCCGAACCAGACCCTCGAGGGCATGGTGCGCGACATGATGAAGCCGCTGCTGCGCGCCTGGCTCGACGAACATCTGCCGCGCATTGTTGAGGACAAGGTTGAGCAGGAGGTGGCGCGCCTGGCGCGGCGTATGCGTTAAGCCGCCTCCATCCGCTTCTAGCCGCCTCGCATCCCCGGCGAACGCCTGTTATACCCCTGCCGCGCCTGTCGCCAGACCGGCGCGCCGACGCGTTTGATCCGAGACCATGCTCGACACCACATTCGACCACGCCAAAGCCGAAGCCCGCCTCTACGAAGCCTGGGAGCGATCCGGAGCGTTTCGTCCCAAGGACGATCCTGCGGCTGAGCCCTATTGCATCATGATCCCGCCCCCCAATGTGACAGGCACCCTGCACATGGGCCATGCGCTCAACAATACGCTCCAGGATGTGCTGGTGCGGTTTGAGCGCATGCGCGGCAAGGCCGTGCTCTGGCAGGTCGGCACAGACCATGCGGGCATCGCCACGCAGATGGTGGTTGAGCGCCAGCTCGCCCAGGGCGGCATGAACCTCTCCCGGCGCGACCTCGGGCGCGAGGAGTTCCTCAAGCGGGTCTGGGCCTGGAAGGAGCAGTCTGGCGGCCAGATCAGCAACCAGTTGCGTCGTCTGGGCGCGTCCTGCGACTGGTCGCGCGAGCGCTTCACAATGGACGAGGGCCTTTCGGCCGCCGTGCGCACTGTGTTCGTGGGATTGTACAACGCGGGTCTGCTCTATCGCGACAAGCGGCTCGTCAATTGGGATCCGCACTTTGAGACGGCCATATCCGATCTTGAGGTGGAGAACATCGAGGTGCAGGGCTCGATGTGGCGGATCGCCTATCCGCTGGCTGACGGCTCCGGCGAGGTGATCGTCGCCACGACGCGTCCGGAGACCATGCTGGGCGACCTTGCGGTGGGCGTTCATCCGAAGGATGAGCGCTATGCCCATCTTGTCGGGCGTATGGTGCGCCTGCCGCTGGTCGGGCGTGAAATCCCAATCATCGCCGACGAGTACTTCGACCCGGACAAGGGCACCGGATGCGTCAAGATTACGCCGGCCCATGACTTTAACGATTTCAAGGTGGGCAGGCGCCACGGCCTTGGCCTGCTCAACATCTTCGACAGCCGCGCGCGTCTCAACGAGCATGCGCCCGCGGCGTATCGGGGCCTTGACCGCTATGCCGCGCGCACGAGGATCCTGGCTGAGCTTGAGGCGCAGGGCCTGTTGCGCGGCGAGGACAGGCAAACCATGACGCAGCCTCATGGCGACAGGTCTGGCGTCGTCATTGAGCCCTGGCTGACTGACCAATGGTATGTCGACGCACAGACCCTTGCCGCGCGCGCCATTGCAGCTGTCGAGACTGGCGACACCATCTTTGTGCCGAAGAACTGGGAAAAGACGTATTTCGAGTGGCTGCGCAACATCGAGCCTTGGTGCGTGTCGCGCCAGCTGTGGTGGGGTCATCGCATTCCTGCCTGGTATGCGCCGGACGGATCCGTTTTCGTCGCCCATTCGCTCGCTGAGGCGCAGGCAGGCGCGCGCGCGAAGTTTGGCGCGGACGTCGCGCTTGTTCAGGACGAGGACGTTCTCGACACCTGGTTCTCGTCCGGCCTCTGGCCGTTCTCGACGCTCGGCTGGCCGCAGGAGACGCCTGAGTATCACCGGTTCTATCCCACATCCGTTCTGGTGACAGGATTTGACATCATCTTCTTCTGGGTCGCCCGCATGATGATGCTGGGGCTTCAGTTCACCGACAAGGTCCCATTTTCGACGGTCTACATCCACGCTCTGGTGCGCGACGAGCGTGGGCAGAAGATGTCAAAGTCGAAGGGCAATGTAATTGATCCCCTGGAACTGATTGACGCCTATGGCGCCGACGCTCTGCGTTTCACGCTCGCCTCGATGGCGGCGCAGGGCCGGGATATAAAACTCGCGCGTCAGCGTGTGGAGGGATACCGCAATTTTGGAACCAAGCTGTGGAACGCGGCGCGTTTCACGCAGATGAATGAGTGCACGCTGTGGGACGCCTTTGATCCGGCGGACGTTAAGGAAACGGTCAACCGCTGGATCGTAAGCGAGGCGGTGACCGCGGCGCGCGCTGTGAGCGCCGGGCTTGAGGCGCTGCGATTCAATGAAGCAGCGGGGGCGATCTACGATTTCACGTGGGGCGTCTATTGCGACTGGTACCTTGAACTGATCAAACCGATCCTCAATGGTGATGACGAAGCGGCCAAGGCTGAGACCCGGCGCACGGCGGCCTGGACGCTGGATCAGATCCTGAAGGTTCTCCACCCTTTCATGCCGTTCGTGACGGAGGAGTTGTGGGGGCGGCTCTCGGAGTTTGGGCCGGCGCGCAAGAGACTTCTGATCAACGAGCCCTGGCCGGTCTACCCGGACAGTCTGCTCCATCCGGATGCGGCGTCCGAAATCGATTGGGTCATTCGGTTGATTTCAGAGGTTCGCTCGACGCGTGCGGAAATGAACGTGCCCGCAGGGGCGAAGATTCCGCTTCTTCTGGTCGGGGCCGATCCCGAGAGCGGACTGCGTCTGGAGCGCTACCAGGCCGAGATCGACCGTCTCGCCCGTCTTGAATACTCGACGACCGCCTCCGAAGCTCCGCCTGGGGCGGTGGTGATCGCCTTCGAGGCGGCGAGCATTGCGCTGCCGATCGCCGATGTGATTGACATCGCGAGTGAGCGCACCCGCCTGGAAAAGGAGTACAAGCGTCTTGCCGCCGACATCGGCAAGATCGAGGCCAAACTCGCCAATCCTGAATTCCTGAAGCGGGCGCCTGAGGAAGTTGTCGCCGAGCAGCACGAGCGCCTCGCTGACACACAGGCGACGCGCGCCAAGGTGGGCGCTGCGCTCGCACGTCTTGACACAATCAGCGGCTAAACCAAGCGTACCCGCCTCGTGGCCATGGACGGCGGACGCGCGGGCCGTCGCCTTGGGCGACCTGCGCTGCGGGGTCGCGATTCCATCGATGCAAGAAACGGTCTAGGCTGCTGAGACCCTTAGGAGCTTCAGCATGGCAGATCGCCGTTGGGACAAATCAAAACTTCCATCCCGCCACGTGACTGAAGGCCCGCAGCGCGCGCCTCATCGTTCCTACTATTATGCAATGGGTCTTGGCACGCGCGAAATCGAGCGGCCCTTTGTGGGCGTGGCGTCATGCTGGAATGAGGCGGCGCCATGCAACACGACCCTGATGCGTCAGGCGCATGCTGTGTCGCAGGGGGTAAAGGAGGCTGGCGCGACCCCGCGGGAGTTCTGCACCATCACCGTCACGGACGGGATCGCGATGGGGCATGAGGGCATGCGCTCCTCCCTGGTGTCGCGGGAGGTGATCGCCGACTCCGTGGAGCTGACCATGCGCGGTCATTCGTATGACGCGCTTGTCGGGGTGGCTGGCTGCGACAAAAGCCTGCCGGGCATGATGATGGCGATGCTTCGGCTGAATGTGCCGAGCGTCTTTCTGTATGGCGGATCCATTCTGCCGGGCCTGTGGCGCGGGCAGGAGGTCAATGTCCGCGATATCTTCGAGGGAGTGGGGTCCCACGCGGCCGGAAAGATGTCGCTTGAGGATCTGTGCGATCTCGAAAAGCATGTCTGCCCGGGCGACGGCGCCTGTGGCGGTCAGTATACGGCAAACACCATGGCCTGCGTCTCGGAGGCGATTGGCCTTGCGGTGCCCCTGTCGGCGGCGCTGCCGGCGCCCTATGAGAGTCGCGACGCCTATGCGCAGGCCAGCGGCCGCGCGGTCGTTGATCTGATCGAACGCAACATTCGTCCGCGTGACATCTGCACGCGCGAAGCATTTGAGAACGCCGCCGTGGTCGTGGCGGCGACTGGCGGATCGACCAATGCCGGCCTGCATCTGCCGGCGATGGCGCATGAGGCGGGAGTCAAGTTTACGCTGGAAGACGTGGCGCGTGCTTTCAAGCGCACCCCCTGGCTTGTTGATCTGCAGCCGGGCGGGCGCTACGTGGCCAAGCACATGGGCGAGGCGGGCGGGATGCCCGCGCTGCTGCGCGTGCTCCTTGATGCGGGCCTGATCGAGGGCGACGTGATGACGGTCACCGGCAGGACCTTGCGCCAGAACCTCGAGGGCGTGGCGTTGCGCGCCGATCAGGATGTCATCCGCCCGATGTCGAATCCGCTGTCGCCTGACGGCGGTGTCGTCGGACTTTGGGGCAGCCTCGCGCCAGAGGGGGCGATCGTGAAGATCGCTGGCCTCGCGAGCACCCGGTTTCGGGGGCCGGCCCGCGTGTTTGACGGGGAGGAGGCCTGCTTTGAAGCCGTCACGCAGGGCCGATACCAGGAGGGCGACGTCCTGATCATTCGCTATGAGGGACCGCGCGGCGGGCCGGGCATGCGCGAAATGCTGTCGACCACGGCGGCGCTCTATGGCCAGGGCATGGGCGACAAGGTGGCGTTGATCACGGACGGCAGGTTTTCCGGGGCGACGCGCGGCTTTTGCATCGGCCATGTCGGTCCAGAGGCGCAGGTTGGCGGCCCAATTGCGCTGGTGCGTGACGGCGACATCATTGAGATCGATGCGGCTGCGGGCCGGATCGATCTCGAGGTGGCGGCTGACGAGCTTGCGCAGCGTCGGCGATCCTGGGCGCCGCGCAAGACGGCCTATGGCGCAGGCGCCGTCTGGAAGTTCGCCCAGAGCGTCGGCCCGGCGCACCTTGGCGCAGTCACCCATCCCGGACAGGCCGGTGAAATCATGCAATATGCAGATATATAGACATGCCGTCATCAGAGGAATTTGACGCGCTCTTCGATACAAGGATCGCACCGGCGCTCGCCCAGCTTGAGGATGAGCGCAAAGCTGTTGTGCGGGGGTTTCGCACGCGCGGAGCGCCAATCTCCGCGTTGGTGGCCGCCAGCGCGGGGGCCGGCGCCTGGGTGTTGTCGTCGGACGTCATGCTGGCGGGCCTTGTTCTCTTTTTTTCGGGCGTGGTGGCCTTCGCCATTGCCTATCAGCCGCTGCAGCGCACCGCAAACAGGGCCAAGGAGCGCGCATTGGGGGCGATCCTTCAGCCACTGGGAGTTTCCTTCACGATCAGCGGGTTTGTGACGCCGGACTGGGAAGGCGTTCGCCGGTGGGGTCTTGCGCCGGGCTACGATCGTTCCAGGTTTGAGGACCTATTCGTTGGTGTGCGAAAGGGGTGCGCATTCGCTCTTTATGAGGCGCATCTGGAGAAGGAGACGCGCGACAAGGACGGCGACAGATCCTATCACACTGTCTTTCGGGGTCAGATACTGAGCCTAGCCTACCCCAAGCCCTTCACCGGGGCTGTGATCGTGCGCCGCGACGGCGGCATCTTCAACGCCTTTTCAAGCCCTGGGTCTGGGTTTGAGCGGGTCGGCGTCGCTGATCCGGAATTTGAGCGGGCGTTTGAAATCTGGGGCACGGATCAGGTCATGGCCCGCCACGTGGTCGATCTGTTGGTCCTGGAGCGTCTGCTTGAGTTGGAGCGGGCGATGAAGGGTGCGCGGCTGCGTTGCGCCTTCGCTGAGGGAAAAGTGCTGATCGCCCTTGAGGGCAAGGACAAATTCGAAGCGGGCTCGATGTTCACCTCTCTGCTCGATCGCGAGCGGGCGCGCCGGATCTTTACTGATGTGTCGAGCGTCTTCGCACTGATTGACGTTTTCGTGGAGCGTGATCAGGCGGCGGCGCGCATCAGCGCTGCGACTGCAGGGCTGACCGCGACGTAGCGCCCGCCCCGGCCTATCCGGAGGCGAACAGGCGCTGTGGATCCTCGTAGCCGAAAAGGCGCAGCGCCAGGCGCGCAGCCAGCCCGCGCGGGCTTTCCAGCCGCGGGTCACGCTCGACCAGCAGGCGCGCATCGCGGTCGGCGGCGGGAATGAGCCGCGCATGCAGCGCCGCATCGGCGAGCCGGAATTCCGGCAGTCCGCTCTGCCTGACGCCGAGAACGTCGCCCGCGCCGCGCAGCTTGAAGTCCATCTCGGCGATTTCAAAGCCGTCATTTGTCCGGCGCAGGGCGTCGAGGCGGATACGTCCTGTTTCGCTGAGCGGCGGCGCATAGACGAGCAGGCAGACCCCGGGCTTCTGGCCGCGTCCCACGCGTCCGCGCAACTGGTGGAGCTGGGCAAGGCCGAAGCGTTCGGCGTGCTCGATGACGATCACAGTGGCTTCGGGCACGTCCACGCCCACTTCGATAACCGTGGTGGCGACAAGGATGGCGGCCTCGCCTGTTCGGAACAGATCGAGCGCTGCATCCTTGTCGCGTGGGCTGAGGCGTCCATGCACCAGTCCGACCTGGCCTGGAAAATGCGCGCGCAGGTCTTCGGCGCGGTCGCTTGCCGCGGCAAGGTCGGCGCTGGCCATGGCTGCGTCTTCGTCGTGGGCGACCATCGGGCAGACCCAATAGATCCGCTCGCCCTTTGCGACGGCCCGTGCGACCGCGTCCACAACCTCATCGAGGCGCGTGTTCGGCAGCGCGCGGGTCGCCACTGGTTTGCGGCCGGGCGGCATTTCGTCGAGGACGCAGATGTCGAGATCGCCGAAGGCGGCGAGGGCCAGGGTGCGTGGGATCGGGGTGGCGCTCATGGCGAGGAGGTCCGGCGCGCGCCCCTTTTCCACCAGTCTGGCCCGGTCGGAGACGCCGAAGCGATGTTGTTCGTCGATGATCACCAGGCCGAGATCGCGGAAGGCGACGTCGGACTGGAACAGGGCGTGTGTTCCGGCGAGAGCTGCGATTTCGCCGCTGCGGGCCTGTTCCAGCAGACTGGCCCGGCCCCGGCCCTTGTCGCGTCCGGTGAGCGCGGCGATGCCCAGTCCGGCTGGGGCGAGAAACCGGCCGATTGTTTCGGCATGCTGGCGGGCGAGAACCTCGGTCGGGGCCATCAGCGCCGCCTGTTTGCCGGCTTCCGCCGCCCGCGCGATGGCGAGCGCCGCAACGAGCGTCTTGCCGGAGCCGACGTCGCCCTGCAGCAGGCGCGACATTGGTTCGGGGCGCGCCATGTCGGCTGCAATATCCGCGAAGGCCCGTCTTTGCGCGCCGGTCGGGCGATAGGGAAGGCCAGCCTCGACCCGCGCGACCAGCGCGCCATCTCCCGGCATGGCGACGCCCGGCAGCGCCCGGCGTGCGTCGCGGGTGAGTTTCAGGGCGAGTTGGCGGGCGAACAGTTCATCATAGGCGAGCCGCAGGCGGGTGGTCGACTGTGGGTCGAGGTCGGCCTCCTGCTGCGGCGCGTGGACCTGTCTGAGGGCCGGCGTGAAGGGCGGCCAAGCCTCACGGGCGACGAGGGCTGGGTCGGCCCACTCGGGCAATTCGGGAAGACGCGCGAGCGCCTGACGCACAACGCGCAGCATGGTGCGCGGCGACAGGCCGGTCGACAACGGATAGACAGGTTCGAAGTCATCGACGTCCTGCCCCCGCTCGACGTTTGCGACCGCGTCGGGATGGGCCATCTGGAGTTCGCCGCGTTCTTCTTCGAGCCGTCCCGACACTACGCGCTCGGCCCCGACCGGATACAGGCTCTGCAGCATGGCGGCCTTCGCCCGGAAGTAGACAAGCGTCAGGACGCCGGTGTCATCGCGCAGGCGGATGCGGTAGGGAAGGCTTGTCTTGCGTGGCGGCAGGTGGGCTTCGACCACGGCGCGGATGGTGACCAGCTCGCCAGGGGACGCTGCAGCGATGCTCGGGCGACGACTGCGGTCGATCACCCCTGCCGGGAGATGCAGGGCAAGGTCAAGCAGCACGTCTCCGCCGGCGGCGCGCCGCACGAGTTTGGCCAGGGCCGGCTTGAGATAGGGCAGGCTCTCGATGGGGGCGAACATGCCATCGAGGCCGGCGCTCGCAGGCTCAGCATCACGAGGGCTGACGCCCGTCGCGCCCGCGCCTATAGAAGCGCCGCGCTGCGGGCCGGAATCGGCTGACATGGATTTGGATGACGCTGTCATGGATGATCGACGCAAGAAGCTCCTTTACCGCGCCACCCGCCGCGGCTTCAAGGAAGCCGACCTGGTGGTCGGCGCCTTTGCTGAAGCCTGGCTGCCCCGGCTCAACGAGGCCCAGCTCGACGAATTCGAGCGTCTGCTCGAGGTCCCTGATCAGGATCTCTACCCCTGGATCACCTTGAGCGCGACGCCTGAGCCTGCCTATGACGGCGAGGTCTTGCAGTTGATGCGCTCCTTTCGCTATTTCGCCCGCAGCGCCGGTGAGGCGCACGCACGCGCCGACCGGGATTAGGCGCCGCGCTCTACGACCTTTTGATGTTCAGGACCGCCATGACCCCGTCTGTTGACGCGCTTGCCGCCCGCATTGCCGGCGGCGAAGCTGAATTCTCCATCGTCGGCGCGCCGCCAGGTCATGATGCGGCGATCGCCATGCTGGCGTTGCGGACCATGAAAGGTCCGCTCGTCTACGTTGCGCGCGACGAGACGCAGGCGGCGACCTTCGCCAGGGCGGCGCGCTTTTTTGCGCCGATGGCGGATCAATTAAGGTTTCCGGCCTGGGATTGCGTGCCTTATGATCGCGTTTCGCCGGCCCCGCTGATTGCTGCCCAGCGCTGCGCCGCTCTGGTCACGCTGGCGCGTCGCGGCAGTGATGCGCCGGTTCTGGTGATCACGACGGCGGCGGCGTTCATGCAGCGGCTTGCGCCGCGCGCGCGCATGAGGACCGCAAGCTTCGACGCACGCAGCGGCGGCGATCTCGATGCAGGCGCCCTCAACGGCTATCTTGCCGCGAACGGCTATGCCCGGGCGTCCACGGTGCGTGAACCAGGTGAGTTTGCGGTTCGCGGCGGGGTCATTGATATCTTCCCGGCCGGCGCGCCTGAGCCGATCCGGCTTGATCTGTTCGGAGACACGCTTGATTCGATCCGTGCGTTTGATCCCGAGACACAGCGCACGACGAAGCAGCTGCAAAGCGTGATGCTCGCGCCGGCCTGCGAGGCCTTGCTTGATGATGACGCGGTTTCGCGTTTCCGGCGCGGATTTGTTCACGCCTTTGGCGCAGCCACCAACGGCGATGCGATTTACGACAGCGTGACGGCGCGCGTGCGCAAGCAGGGCGTGGAGCATCTGCTGCCCCTGTTTTATGAGCGACTGGAGACGCTGGCCGATTATGTCGGCCCCGATGCTGTGTTTCTGTTCGATCATCTGGCGATCGCATCAGCGCGTGACCAGTTCAGCGGGGCCAAGGATTACTTCGAGGCGCGCGCCCAGGCGTCGCGCGAGAAGGGGGCAAGCCCGCTGCGCGCTTTGCCGCCGGAGCGGCTTTATCTCGACCCTCTCGAACTGGATGCGCTGATTCTGGGGTTGCGTGCACGGATCATCGCTCCGTTCGTCGAGGACGAAAGGCCCGGCGCTGCTGACGCCAGTGGACGGGTTGGGCGCAGCTTCGCACCGGAACGCATGGATCCCAGCGCCAATGTGTTTGAAGCGTTGAAGCTGCATCTGGAAAACAGCGTAAGGCAGGGCAAACGCGCGCTGATCGCCTGCTGGAGCGATGGCTCGGCGGAGCGTCTGGCGCACGTGCTTGCAGACCACAAGCTGAACGATCTGCCGGTGGTAAGCCACTGGAAGGCGCAGACCTCCGCGCGCGATGCGATCCAGCTTGCGGTTCTGCCGCTTGAGCAGGGCTATGAAACGTCTGATCTCGTGGTTGTGAGCGAGCAGGACATTCTTGGCGACCGGATGGGGCGTCAGCGCCGGCGGCGCAAGGCCTCCTCGCTTCTGATGGAGGCGTCCGCCCTTATCCAGGGCGATCTGATCGTGCATGTCGATCATGGAATCGGGCGCTATGAGGGGCTTAAGACGCTTGAGGTGGCCGGAGCGCCGCACGACTGTCTTGAGCTGACCTATGCGGCCGGCGACAAGATCTACCTGCCGGTGGAAAACATCGAACTGGTGAGCCGCTATGGGGCGGAGGACGCCGCAGCCCAGCTTGACAAGCTCGGCGGAGTGTCCTGGCAGAACCGCAAGGCCCGGGCCAAGAAGAAGCTTCTGGAGATCGCTGAGGGCCTGATCCGGACCGCTGCAGAACGGGCGCTGCGCAGCACCGAGGCGCTGCCGCCGCCGACCGGCGCCTTTGACGAGTTCTGTGCGCGCTTTCCCTATGAGGAAACCGATGATCAGCTCAACGCCATTGCCGACATCCTCACTGATTTGGAGAGCGGCAAGCCGATGGACCGGCTTATCTGCGGGGATGTAGGGTTCGGCAAGACCGAGGTGGCGCTGCGCGCCGCGTTCGTGGCGGCGATGTCGGGCCGTCAGGTGGTGGTCGCGGCGCCGACGACCCTGCTGTGCCGACAGCACTTCCGCACGTTCGCCGAGCGCTTTCGCGGCTTGCCTGTGGTGGTGCGTCAGCTCTCGCGGTTGGTTCCGGCCAAGGAGATCGCTGAGACCAAGCAGGGCCTGCGCGAGGGCACTGTCGACATCGTGGTCGGCACCCACGCCGTGGTCGCCAAGGACGTCGCGTTTCGCGACCTCGCGCTTATCATCGTGGATGAGGAGCAGCACTTCGGCGTGAAGCACAAGGAGCGGCTCAAGGAGCTGAAATCGGAAGTTCACGTGCTCACCCTCACTGCCACGCCGATTCCGCGCACGCTTCAGCTGGCGCTTGCCGGCATCCGGGAGATGTCAGTGATCGCGACGCCGCCGATCGACCGGCTGGCGGTCAAGACCTACGTCGCCGAATTCGACGCCGTCTCTGTGCGTGAGGCTTTGCTGCGCGAGCGTTATCGCGGGGGGCAAAGTTTCTTTGTCACTCCACGGATCGCCGACCTTGAGGACCTTGCAAAGTTCCTGCGCGAGAATGTGCCGGAGGTCAGCTACGTGGTCGCCCACGGCCAGATGTCGCCGAGCCAGCTTGAGGACATTGTTGGCTCCTTCTATGAGGGCAAGGCGGACGTCCTTTTGTCCACGACGATCGTTGAATCGGGACTTGATATTCCCAGGGCGAACACGCTGATCGTGCACCGTGCCGATATGTTCGGCTTGGCTCAGCTTTATCAGCTTCGCGGTCGCGTCGGTCGGTCGAAGCTGCGCGCCTATGCCTATCTCCTCACGCCGCCGAACCAGAAGCTCACGGCTGGCGCCGAACAGCGTTTGAAGGTGCTGCAGTCGCTCGACAGCCTTGGGGCCGGATTTACGCTGGCGAGTCATGACCTCGACATGCGTGGCGGCGGTAATCTTCTTGGCGAAGAGCAGTCAGGTCACGTCAAGGAAGTCGGCGTTGAACTCTATCAGAGCATGCTTGAGGATGCTGTCGCAGGTCTGCGCGCAAGCGATGCCGACGTGCGCCAGGACGCCAGCTGGTCGCCGGCGATCGCAGTCGGTGCGGCGGTTCTGATCCCGGAGGCCTATGTTCCAGACCTCAATATCCGTCTGTCCCTGTATCGCCGTCTTGCCGATCTTTCGAGTGATGCAGAGCGTGACGGTTTCGCCGCCGAACTGATCGACCGGTTCGGTCCGATGCCGGATGAGGCCCGTCAGCTGATCGCTGTTGCGGGATTGAAGGCGCTGTGTCGTGCCGCGGGGGTGCAGAAGCTTGATGCGGGCCCCAAGGGGGCAGTGCTGACGTTCCGCGACGGGGCGGTGAAGGATCCTGCCCGGTTGCTGCGGTTTGTTCAGGCCCACCCGGCGCACTTCAAGCTGCGCCCGGACCAGAAGCTGGTGGCGATGGGAGACTGGCCGGACCTCGCCCAGCGGCTCAGCGGCGCGCGCAGGGCGCTGGAGGCGCTTGCCAGTGCGCAGCAGGGCCAGAAGGCGGCATGATGCAGGCGGCATGGGATGTTGGCCACGTTGGGCGCGATGGCGTATAATTACTGGATGGAGTTGTCTGAGGAAGCGGCGGCGCTTGAGGCGGATCTTCGCGCACGACTGTCGTCGCGGCTCGATCCGCCGGGTCTTTCTCATCCGCGCATGTCCGATTTTGATCTCAATCCACAGTCTCGACCGGGGCCGCGCAGGCTCACACCGGCGGCGGTCCTGGTTGGGCTTGTTGAGCGGCCGCGTGGGCTCAGCCTGCTGCTGACCCAGCGGACGGAGACCATGCCCACCCATCCCGGCCAGATCGCGTTTCCAGGTGGGCGCATTCAGCCTGAGGATGCCGACGTGGCCGCTGCGGCGCTGCGGGAGGCGCACGAGGAAGTGGGTCTTGATCCCTCCCACGCGCGCGTGGTGGGTGGTTTGGACAGCTATGAGACGGTCACCGGCTACGCGGTGTCTCCGGTCGTAGCTTTCGTCGATCCGGCGTTTCGCGCGCGCCCGGATCCGCGGGAGGTTGCTTCGGTTTTTGAGACGCCGTTGGCCTGGCTCATGGATCCTGCCAATCATGAACGTCATGAGCGCGTCTGGCAGGGCGGGTCGCGCAGCTACTATGCGATGACCCATGAGGGGCGCTACATCTGGGGCGCCACTGCGGGGATGATCCGGGCGCTGTGGCTTAGACTGTACGGCACGTAACCATGCTGCGCCGATTGCTCATTGAATTTCTCCTGTTTGCGACACCGTTCCTGCTCTATTACGGAGGACGGCTGGCGCTGCGTCTGCTGCGCCCGGATCTGTCCGCCCAGCCCCCTGTGCCGCCGGGCCGGATCGTCCAGCTGACGATTGCCGGCGTGGGGTTGGCCGTGGCTGGGTTTGCGGTCGCGGTGTTTGTGGAGCCCCGCCACGACGGCGAGGTTTACCTTCCGGCCCATCTGGAGAACGGCGAACTCGTGCCGGGCCGCTACGCCCAGCCGCCGGCGCCAGCGCCAAGCGCGGCGCCTGCGCCGGCGCCGTCGGGGCTTTCGAGGCCACAGGAAAAGCCCGCCCCTGCACCTGACACGGACCGGGTGGTCCTTGAGGGGCATCCGTGAGCGGAGGGCGACTCCTCGCGCCTGCGGGCTGGATCACCGCTCCGGAGACGCGCGCCGTCATCGGCGCGCTGGAGGCGGCGCAGGCGGGCTGCGCGCGCTTCGTTGGCGGTTGTGTGCGCAATGCCCTTATGGGCCGGCCTGTCGATGACATTGATATCGCCACGCTGCTTGTGCCGGATGAGGTGATTGCGGCTTTGCAGGCGGCGGGCCTGAAGTTTGCGCCCACCGGTCTTGCACATGGAACAGTGACAGCGATCGTACACGGCAGGCCGTTTGAAATCACGACGCTGCGCAAGGATGTGGAGACGGACGGTCGTCATGCCGTCGTCGCGTTCACAACGGATTGGGCGCAGGATGCTGCGCGCCGGGACTTTCGCCTCAACGCTATATACGCCACGCCTGACGGAGCCTTGTTCGATCCGGTCGGTGGTATTGAGGACGCCTTGGCCGGGCGGGTGGTGTTTATTGGTGACGCGCAGGACCGCATCCGAGAGGACTATTTGCGGATTCTTAGATTTTTTCGGCTTTCCGCGCAATGTTCGCAGAGCGTGGATCCTGCAGGATTGGCCGCCTGCGGGGCGTTGGCGGAGGGAATTGACGCTCTGTCGGCAGAGCGTGTCTGGAGGGAGTTGAAGAAACTCCTCGCCGCGCCGGATCCGCGCCTTGCGCTTGCAGCGATGGCGGCGTCTGGAGTGTTGGCCCGCGTTTTGCCTGAGGCGTGCGGGCTTGACGTATGCGATCGCATTGTGGCGGTTGATAGTGACAGCTTTTTCGATCCAGACGGGCTTTTGCGCCTTCTTGCGCTGATGCTGGATGATCCGCAGGCGGCCCGGGATCTGGCGCGGCGGCTTAAGCTTTCAAATGCTGAGCGTGACCGGCTTGTCGCGGCGCTGGGTCAGTGGTCAGATGGCGGCGTTGGTGTTGACATGCGTATCGTCTCGTATCTTTCGGCGCGCCAGGTGCGCCGCGCACTCTATCATCTTGGCGCGCAGGCGTTTCGTGACCGGGTTCGGCTGGGGTGGGCGCGGGACAGCAATCCGCGCACGCACAGTCAGTGGCGGGCGTTGCTCGCGATGAGTGAGGGATGGGTGCGTCCAGCGCTGAAACTGACCGGAGAGCAGGTGGCCGCCGCGGGCGTGCCGCGGGGCGCGCGCATCGGGGCGGTGATGCGCGAGGTCGAGGCATGGTGGATCGATGCGGATTTTCCTGATGATGAGCTGTCGCTCATAGAACGGCTGAAGGCTGTCGCCCAGGCGTTGGGCTAGGGAGCGCGCATGCAGGCGCGGAGTGCGCCGGTTGACGCACACCGCCTGACTGGAACTGTCCTGGCTGCGAACATCGTGGCTGTGGATATCTCGGCTGCGGATATCTCTGCTGCAGACAGTTTTTATGCGCCGAGCCTGACTGCACACCCTGACTGCATCCTGGAGGTCTTCATGCCCCTGGCCGAGACCTGTCAGGCATCGCCTCCGCCGGCATGCGTGTTCAGGGCCGGATCCCGACCCGCCGTCAGACCCCGGCCCGTGCAGATGTCAATGTGCTCTCAATCGGTTTGCCTGATCTGGGCCAGCCTGGCGGCCCGTCTCACGCCGGCGCTGTAAGCGCCGCGCCGAGGTCAGCGATGAGGTCGTCGGGGTCTTCAAGCCCGATCGACAGGCGGATCAGCGGCCCCCAGCCGCGCGTGTCCGTGACGGTGCGATCGAGTTGCCGGTCGCAGGAGATGGCGAGGCTTTCATATCCGCCCCAGGAAAAACCAAGACCGAACAGCCTGAGGGCGCTCAGGAAGCGGTCGGCTGCTCCGGGGCTCGCATCGGCAAGTTCAAAGGCGAACAGGCCTGCTGCGCCGGTGAAGTCGCGCGCCCACAGGGCGTGGCCTGGATCGTCGGGCAGGGCGGGATGGCGAACGCGACGCACCTGCGGCTGGCCGGCCAGGAAGGCTGCGACCCTGCGTGCGCTTTCGTCATGCCTGGCGAGGCGCACCGGCAGCGAGCGCAGGCCGCGCAGGACGAGATAGGCGTCCTCCGAAGCGAGAGCGAAGCCCCAGTTCTTGCCGGCTGCGGCGATTTTCGCGCCGAGCCGTTCGTCGGCCGTCAGAATGGCCCCGGCAAGCACATCCGAGTGGCCGGCCTGGTACTTTGTCAGCGCCTGGATGGATACGTCCGCGCCGTGCCCGAAGGGGCTGAAGTAGACCCCTGCCGACCACGTGTTGTCCAGCATGACGCGGGCGCCGGCTGCGCGCGCCAGTCCCGCGATGAGGGGCGTGTCTGATACCTCAAGGGACAGGGAGCCAGGTGACTCAAGAACCACCAGCCTCGTGTTTGTGCGCAGCAGACGCTCGAAATCTGCGCCGATGCCGGGATCAAAATACTCAACATGCACTCCCCGACCGGACAGTTCGCGGTCACAGAACCTGCGGGTCGGACCGTATACGCAATCTGTCACCAGCACATGGTCATCCGGCTTGGTCAGGGCGAAGAGGGCCAGGGTGCAGGCGGCGAGACCGGAGGGTGTCAGCGTGCAGGCGGAGGCGCCCTCGATGTCGCACAAGGTCTCCCTCAGGACATCATGGACCGCCATTCCCTCGATGCCATACGTCTTGATGTCAGACCGGTAGAGGTCGCCTGGCGTATCGACGAGTATGGTGGATGCGCGTTGGATCGGCGGATTGACTGCGCCTTCAAAGAGACCTGGCCTGCGTCCGGCCTGGACGAGGCGGGTCGGCAGGCGGCGTTGGGGGGGCTGCGTCATCGGCTCAGCCCGTCGTCACAGGGGCGTCAGGCATCGCCCCCCACTCGGCCCAGGATCCGTCATAGACGGCTGTCTCCCATCGGCCGAGCCGGGCGAGGGCGAGGGCGATCAGGCAGGCCGAGACGCCCGAACCGCATGTCGCCACAACCGGCTTTGCAACGTCCACTCCGGCTGCCGAAAAGATGGCGGCGAGGTCGCTGCGCGATTTCAGTGTCTGGTCGGGGTTGAGGAGGCTGGCGGCCGGCACGTTGCGGGCGCCTGGCATGGCGCCGCGCCGCAGACCTGGGCGTGGTTCATCTGCCTCGCCCAGGAACCGGGCGGCCGGGCGGGCGTCGACGATGCGACCGGGGTCGCTTGCCTGGAGTGCGCGCATCTGTGCGTAGTCGCGCACCAGGTCGGCGCGCTGGCGGACCGTGAAATGGCGCTCGCGTCCCATGGCGCGACCGTCTTCCAGCGGATGGTTTTCAACCCGCCACTTTGGCAGCCCGCCGTCCAGGACCACAATATCGCGTTTGCCCATCACGCGAAACGTCCACCACACTCGCGCTGCACCGAGGATTCCGGTTGAATCGTAGACGACGATCTTCACCCCGTCGCCGAGACCGAGTTTGCGTACGCGTGAGGAGAACTTTTCCGCGCTTGGAAGCATGTGTGGCAAAGGTCGATCCGTATCGGAGATTTCTTCGATGTCGAAAAAGACTGCGCCGGGTATGCGGGCGTCTTCATGTTCGCGCTTCGGATTTCGATCCGTTCCAGGAATGAACCAGGACGCGTCTACAACCCGCACGTCCGGTGCTGAAAGATGGGCGGCCAGCCAGTCCGTGGTCACCAGCGGATCATCAGGATCTCTCACCGGGTTTGCTCCATCCAGGGCGGCGTTGGCAGTCCTTTGGAAGCCAGAAACGCCGGGTTGTACAACTTGCTGTGATATCGGGCGCCGGGATCGCACAGCATCGTGACGATCGTCTTGCCCGGTCCAAGGTCACGCGCCAAACGAATGGCGCCTGCGATGTTAATTCCGGCTGAGCCGCCCAGGCAAAGGCCTTCTTCCTGGACGAGGCGAAACAGCACGTCGAGCATTTCTGCATCCGGGATTCGATAGGCGCGATCCACCTCCACACCCTCAAGATTGGCAGTCACGCGGCTTTGTCCGATGCCTTCTGTGATGGACGCGCCTTCCGACGCCAGGGCGCCGCAGGAGTACCAGGCATACAGAGCTGCGCCTTCCGGGTCGGCAAGCGCGATCGTAATGCTGCTGTCGCGTTCCTTCAAGGCGAGGCTGACGCCGCCGAGCGTGCCGCCTGAGCCGACGGCGCATACGAAGCCATCAATGCGTCCTTCAAGGTCGTTCCAGATCTCGGGGCCTGTCGTTTCATAATGGGCCTGCCGGTTGGCGAGGTTGTCAAACTGGTTCGCCCAGATGGCCCCATGGGGCGACCGCAGGGCGAGGTCGGCGGCGAGGCGGGCGGAGTGTTTCACGTAGTGGTTTTCGTTCGCATAGGGAACGGCGTCCACTTCGATGATCTGTGCGCCAAGGCTGCGCAGCGCGTCTTTCTTTTCCTGGCTCTGGTTGCGCGGCATGACGATCACGCAGCGATAGCCTCGCGCCCCTGCGACAAGGGCGAGTCCGATGCCGGTATTGCCCGCCGTGCCTTCCACGATGACGCCGCCAGGTCTGAGCGCGCCGCGCCGTTCGGCATCGCGCACGATGGCGAGTGCGGTCCGGTCTTTCACCGATTGACCGGGATTGAGGAACTCCGCTTTGCCGAGGATGGTGCAGCCGGTGAGTTCTGAGGCGCGTTTCAGGCGGATGAGCGGCGTGCGCCCTATCGCGTCGATCACGCTGTCCAATACCCGCATGTTTCGCTCCGCCGGCCTGAGCGCGACTGTGGGGGCGAAGTCTGCGCCGGTCAATCGCCACGCAGGATGAAGCCGGCCATGACGCGGCGCGGTGCGCCGAGGCTGACGAGTCCGTCTCCGGCCACGCCGACGGCTACTGCCTCGTTGGTGAGGTTGTCGCCCGACAGGACCACGGATAGGCCGCCTGGAAAGACGCGTTCAATGCGGGCGTCAAGCGTTGTCGCGGCGCGCAGGGTGCGGGTGTTGAGATCGTCTTCGAACTGATCGCCGATGTGGGACAGCCCTGCCAGGAGGCGCCAGTTTTCGCTGCGCCAGGTTGTTGCGAGACGTCCTTGCAGACGCGGCGTCTGGGCGGGGCGCTTGCCGGTGAGGTCGCGGGCTGCAGCACCGCCCGAAATCTCCGCTTCGCTCCAGGCGAGGCCGAAATCAAGTCCCCAATGGGCGGTGAGCGCCCAGTCGCCGGTCATCTCCAGGCCGATTGCTTCAACTGCCCCGAGGTTGCGCCGCTCGCGCAGGGCGCCGCCAGCAGGCAGGAAACCAACGCGCGGGTAGGATCCTGGCCCCTGTGCGATGGTGACGTTGCCAATGGCGTTGGTCAGGCGGTTCCAATAGATCCCGATGTCGATGCTGAGCGCGTCGTTCGCAAAGCTGCCCTCATAGCCGATGTCTGCGCCGACCAGACGTTCTGGCGTCAGCCCGCCATTGGCCTCGGTGACATCGTTGCCGACCCGGAACGGCCGGTGGAGTTCGTTCAGCGTCGGCGGACGAAAACCTGAATAGACGCTGGCGCGCGCTGAGGTGGAGGGGCTGAGCGCGTAGGCTGCGCCGAGCCGTGCTGTGGGTGCTGCGCCGTCGCGCGCGGGCGGTGGATCATTGAGCGTGGGCGCGCCGGTCGCGGTGTCGCGTTCAAGGCGTTTGGCTGCGTCATTGCGCCAGGCGTCGGCGCGCGCCGCTGCGCTCAGCGTCCAAGGACCGGCGACCTTCGAGGTCTCGATATAGGCGCCGAGGATGGTCTGGCGACCGCCCGCGACGCGCGAGCGGGTGAAGCCCTGACCCTGGTTGCGAAAAAACTCGCGCGTTTCGCCTTCGGCGATGCGCAGGTCGAGGCCTGTCTCAAGCGTCCACTCGCCGCGTCTGGCGCGCACGGCTGCGAGACCGCCGACAGCGTGTGCGGGCGTTGCGATCTGGTCGAGCGTGACGGTAGAGGCGGTGCGCGTGCTGTTGGCTGCGACGACCCGGTTGCGCAGGTTACGGGTCTTTCCCCAGGCGACCAGACGCCAGGCGACGGTTCCTCCGCCGGCCATCCGAAGGCTTGCGTCCATGCCTTCCTGGACATTGGATCCGCCGATCACGCCTGTCGCCCGGTGTTCGGAAAAGCCTGCGAGCGAGAGCGCGCTTTCGGCGCCGGCGAGGGCAAGTCCGTGGACATTGAGCCAGGCGGCGCGCGTGTCTGCCGCAAGGTCTTCGTCGACTGAGCCACGGCGCGCTGGATCAATTGCTGGACCGCCCTGGGTTGTGGTCCAGGCGATGCCGGCCATTGGGCGGATGCGCAACCCGGGCGGCGCCGGCGCTGCGCTCAGGCTCCCTGCGACAGCGCCGCGTTCTCCTGCCGCAAGCGAGATTTCGCTCATGCGCAGGTCGCCTGAGCGCGACTCAAGCGACACGACCCCGGTCAGCGCGCCGGCGCCATATGGGCCGGCGCCGCCGCCGCGGCGAATTTCAACACGCTCGATGCGTGCGGCCGGAAGCGCCGACCAGGCGACCCAGCCGCCGAAGGGGTCGTTCTGTGGCGTGTCGTCGAGCAGGACGAGCGCGCGCCCGGCGCCGTTTGGGCCGATGCCGCGCAGGCTTGCGCCCTGGCTGGTTGGATTGGCCTCCAGGCTTGTGGAGCGCCGGAACAGGCTGAACCCCGGGGCTGTGCGCAGGATCTGGTCCAGCGTGAGGCTCGCAGCTTCTGTGAGGTCTGTGCGGTCAAGCGTTTCGATGGAGAAGGCTGCGTCGCTTGGGGCGGCCGGCAGGCGCGCTCCAGTGACCAGAACGACGCTCTCCTGGCCTGGCGCAACGGGCGCCAGCAGCGCGGCGGCGCTGAATGCGACGCAGGCCTGCACCTGCCGTCGTTTCACGGCGTTCGGGGGCGCACGCGCAGCACGCGCCCCTCCGCACTGTCCGTCAGCAGATAAAGTGCGCCATCGGGACCTGCGATGACGTCGCGCATGCGTTCGCCGACCTCGCCGAACAGTTCCTGCTGTCCGATGACTGCGCCGTTCTGCAAATCCAACCGCCGCACGTTCATGCCGGAGAGGGTGGCTACGAAAAGGTCGCCGCTCCATTGCGGGAAGGCGGCGCCTGCATAGTAGGCCATGCCGGCGGGGGCTATCGAGGGGACCCAGACAACGACGGGCTGCTCGGTCCCCTCCCTTGACGTGAACTCAGTGATCTTCAGTCCGGTATAGTCGACGCCGTAGCTCGCAAGCGGCCATCCATAGTTTGCGCCAGGAACGAGCACATTGACTTCGTCGCCGCCGCGCGGCCCGTGTTCGTGGGCGAAGATCCGGCCGCTGGCGGGGTCGCGGGCGAGTCCTTGTGGATTGCGATGGCCGGACGTCCAGATTTCCGGGCGCGCCTTGCCCGTCGCGGGCTCTGGCGCGCGGTTCGCGATCAGGAAGGGGTTGTCGGGCGGCGGTGTTCCATCGGTGCGGATGCGTACGATCTTGCCGAGATCGCTCGACATATCCTGGGCTTTCTCCCTTTGCAGATAGCCCTCACCGATGGTCAGCAGAATGGTGCGGTCCGGAAGCATCAGCATGCGTCCGCCGTAGTGCATCGGACCTGCCTTATCCGGCGTCGCCTTGAAAATCGCGGTCACATCGGCGAGCTTTTGACCATCAAGGCGCGCGCGGATCACAGTCGTGCGGTTGGCGCGTTCCTCGCCGCCTGCGTAGGAGAGGAACAGCGTTCTGTTTTCAGCGAAAGCGGGATCCACCAGCACATCGAACAGCCCTGCCTGGCGTTCGACGTAGATGTCGTTGGGCAATCCCGCGATCGGCTTGGGATCCAGCACGCCGTTGCGAATGATCCGCAGGCGCCCGTCGCGTTCGCTCACCAGCATGTCGCCGTTGGGCAGGAACGCGCCCGACCAGGGATAACTCAGGCCTTCGGCGACAGTGTCGATCTGGTACGCGACCTCGGCGTTTGTCAGCGGCGGCTGGGCTGCGCGGTCAAGAGGCTGTGCGGAGCAGGCCGCCAGCACGCCAGCGACCGCCGCGCAACAGAGTCCCGCGAAGCTTTTGCTGGCGGCGGGAGGATGCAGGCGGCTTTGGGCTGCAGGGGGGCTGACAGCGTCGGGGAGTGTGACCACGGCGTCGATTACACGGAGCATGGCGCAGATCTAGCACGCGCATCCAACGCGTCATGTCCCCCGACGCACCCTTTTGTCACTGGGCTCCTCTTACTGGGCTCCTCTTACTGGGCCCCTCTCACTGAGCCCCTCTCACTGAGCCCCTCTCACTGGCCCCCTCTCACTGGCCCCCTCTCACTGGCCCCCTCTCACTGGCCCCCTGTCACGGGGCCCTTTTGTCAGGGCCGGGCGTCAGGGCGGGCCCTCAGCCTGGCCTCCATCCGCGCTCGGCCTGCGCGGTCGCCACAAAGTTGCGCATATGGGCGATGATGGCCTCGGGCCGATTTGCTGCTCGGTTGATCACAGCCTCAAAATCGGACTTCTGCTGGATTGCGAGCCAAACACCGAAGACCCGCACGTCGATGACGCGCGGTCCGTTGGGGCCGGTGCGCACCCGCCACACCGCCTCCAGTGTCTCGCCGCGCGCTTTCGACGGGATCTGCGTGTAGACGATCGTATCGCCGCTGCGATCGCTCTCGGAGCGCGTTACGCGCACGGCGTCGCCGCGGTACTGGTCGAGCTGGGTCTGGTAGACCACCAGGGCGTACTCGCGGAAGGTCTGGAGGTACTCTGGGTAGCGATCCCGCGGAAATGTGCGTCCATAGCGGCCGAGTACGAAAAAGGCGATGCGATCGAGATCGGCGACCCGCGTCATCAGCCGCTGGAATTCGCGGGTGCGGTCGGTGGTGGTGAGCCTGGAGTTGTTGAGGGCGGCCAGTGCGGCGGGCGCCTGGGTGCGAACGAACTCCTCAGCCGTCTGGGTCGCCTGGGCCTGGGCGGCGCCTGCTGACCAGACGGCCAGGGCAAGAAAGAGACCGCGCAGGACGGCGGTCGTGTCGCGCAAGAACAGTCGGATCATCTGCGTCGTCCCTCTGGGGTCTGCGCTTGCCGCAGGCGCGGCGGGCAGCGCCGTCATGGCGCAGGCTCGGGCGGCGCCTGCAATTCGGGCGGGATATCCTCGAATTGCGGCAGATTGTCGATATCCACCTGGCCGTTGCGGACGGCGTCGTCGCGGGCGGCGGCGTAGAGCCGTCGGACCGCGAGATAGAGGTCTGGCGCCGTGGCGTCGAGTTCTTCGGCCACCTCAAGCGCGTCAGCGCGCACATCGAGGACGCGCAGCGTCAGGGCGATGGCCGCCGCGGCTTCGCCGCTGACGCCGGCGTAGTTCAGCGGATCAAGGCCGGCGTTTACAAAGCGGCCCGTCTGATCGCGCAGCGTGGAGGGGCCCATGCCGGGAACAAACAGGTAGGGCCCGGCGGCTGCGCCCCAGACTGCGAGGGTCTGTCCAAAGTCCTCATCCCTCGATTCGAGATCGAACCTGCGTGCGACATCGAACAGCCCGGCCAATCCGAACGTGCTGTTGACGAGGAAGCGCCCGGTGGCGCGCCCGGCGTTGGGGCCGTCGCCTTGCAGAAGGCTGTTGATCGCGGTGAGCGGTTGTTTGAGGTTGCTGGCTGCACTGTTCAGGCTGAGGCGCACCGGATCGGGCAGCGCGCGAAAACCGCGCGCGGCGGGTGCGATGAGCGCCCGGTCGAGTTGCATGTGGAGGGCGAACATCCGCCGGTTCATGGGCTCGAAGGGATCGGGCGTATCGGTGAGTTCATTGGCCGGGCTGGACGCTGGACCCGCGTCGGGCGACGCGGCCAGAGCTGTCTCGCCCACAGCTGTTTCGACCTGGCCGCGGTCCTCCTGAGTGGTGTCTGCCTGACCTGTGTCCGCTTCGGCGGTTCGGGACTGACAGGGGTGGGCGTCCCCGCCGCCACCGGGGTCATCCGCCCCGGCCTGATCGGCCTGACCTGGCGTGAGCGGCCTGGCCTTCGCCAGCGCACGCCCGTCCGGCAGGCTCCCGTTGTGAGGATGTCCGCTCTGCGGCCCCATGCCCTGCAGGGTGGGCGCAGCGCAGGCCTCCGGACCTACGGCGGCGGCAGGCCAAAGACCGATGCAGGCCAGGCTCGCCGCCACGGCAAGCCGGCGCGCCATGACCAGCCCCGGACTGACCCGCTGGACAAAGTTCCGGCTCGGCGCCGGGATCGGGCGCTGGCCCCCTGCCGGAAACGGGTCCGATCTTGCCCATCTGTCCATGGTCATGTTCTCCGTTGAGCCCGGACAGGTCGCCTTTCGCGCCAGCCTAGCCCGCCGGGGTTAAGGCTTTCAATCAGGGACGCCTGCGCCCCCCTGCGCGGGGTCGGCGGTTATCTTGTCGGGCCATGGGGGGCAGCGGGCTGTTGCGTGTCGTCATGGTCTGTCCCCGTCGCTGACCCGGCGGTGATCAACTCAGGCATCTGCGGGCGGACACGCCGACGGTCATGCCAGGGCACGAGACTGCAGATTGCAGGCGGCGGGCCCCCTGGCCGGAGGTTGTCTGGCCCGCTCGGGTCCTGCGGCGCAGTGACGTGGGAAGACGTGGCCATGGAAAATCGAAACCCTGGCCATGTTGACGAACATATAAACATATCTTTATATCTTAAAATCCAAAAGGGCGAACATGGATCAGATACTACGCGTTCTCAAGGCGCTTGCGGATCCGACGCGCGTGCGCCTGGTCGCCGTGTTGTCGGGGGGCGAGCTCGCAGTCAACGAGATCGCGACTGCGCTTGCGCAAAGTCAGCCCCGCATCAGCCGCCACCTGAAACTGCTGACGGAGGCGGGCGTCATTGAGCGCCGGGTCGAGGGTGCGTGGGTGTTCTACCGCCTTGCGGACGAGGCCCATCCTGGCGCCTCTCTGGCGCGCCAGGCCCTGGCTGGGGTTGATCCTGGTGATCAGGCCCTGAGCCTTGACCGTGAGCGCCTGGCGGGCGTCCGCGGTGAGCGCGCACGGCTTGCGGCGCGCTACTTCGAGGCGCAGGCGGCGGACTGGGACGCCCAGAGGGCGGCGTTTTATCCCCATGCGGATGAATTGGCGGCGCTTGAACGCGCCGCCGGCGCGGGTCCGTTCAGATTTTACCTTGATCTTGGGGCAGGAACGGGGCGTGCGCTCGCCGCCATGAGCGCGCGCGCGCGCCGCGCTGAGGGCGTTGACGCCAGCCGCGAGATGTTGACGGTGGCGCGCGCGGCGCTCGAGGCGGCAGGCGCGGCGCATGCGCGTGTGGTTCAGGGCGACATCATGGCGCTTGCCTATCCGGATGGCGCGGCGGATCTGGTCAGTCTCCAGCAGGTTCTCCATTATCTCCCCGAGCCGGGCGCGGCTGTACGCGAAGCGGCGCGCGTTGTGGCCTCCGGCGGGCGGCTGGTCGTCACTGATCTGGCTCCGCACAGGGCCGAGGAACTGCGAAGTCATCATGCGCACCGCCGTCTTGGGTTTTCCGATGGAGAAGTCCTTGCGTGGTTCGCGGAGGCTGGTCTTGGCGAGCCGACGGTTGAAACCCTCGCGCCGGGACCGGAGCATCCTGGCGCACTGACAGTCAAGGTGTGGTCGGCCCGCAAGCCCGCCGCAGCACGAAAGGCGGCGGCATGACGCAAACAGTTTTGCCAGGACCCATTGCGCGCGCCGCCGCGGCGCTGCGGCCGAAGGCGCAGGTCAGCTTCGAGTTCTTTCCTCCCAGGACGACAGAGATGGAGGAGGTGCTGTGGGCGAGCGTGCGCCGACTTGAACCGCTAGGGCCAGGTTTCGTTTCAGTCACGTATGGCGCTGGCGGCTCGACGCGCGATCGGACCCATCGCACGGTCAAGCGGATTGTGGATGAAACCCGGCTGAAGCCTGCGGCGCACCTGACCTGCGTATCTGCGTCGCGTGACGAAGTGGACCAGGTGATCCGGGATTACTGGGACGCTGGCGTGCGTCACATTGTGGCCTTACGTGGCGATCCGCCGGAAGGCATCGGGCACGCATATACGCCGCATCCGGATGGCTATGCGAATGCGGCGGAACTTACTGCGGGCATACGCCGGATCGCCGACTTCGAAGTTTCGGTTGGCTGCTATCCGGAAAAGCACCCTGAAAGCCCCAGCTTCGAGGCTGACATCGATCTCCTGAAGCGCAAGATTGATAATGGCGCGACACGTGCGATTACACAGTTCTTCTTTGATCTCGGGAATTTCTATCGGTTCATTGACCGGGTGCGCGCAGCTGGCGTCACCATTCCGATCGTGCCGGGCGTTATGCTGCAGCCGAATTTCAGGGGGCTTGCGTCAATGGCGCGCAAGTGCGGTGCGCTGACGCCGCAGTGGCTTTCGGATCTGTTTGAGGGATGCGATGACGATCCGGAGACCCGCCGGTTGCTGACGGTTGCGGTGGCGGCTGAACTGTGCGCTGCGCTGCAGCAGCAGGGCTTCGACAGTTTTCATTTTTACACCCTCAACCAGTCTGACATGGCAGTCGCCATCTGCCGGATTTTGGGTCTTAAACCGGCAGGGGAGGCTACCCATGTCTGACATCACGGGCCGTCTGCGCAAGGCGCTCGGCGAGCGCATTTTGGTGATTGACGGGGCCTGGGGCACGCAAATCCAGGAGCGCAAGCTTGGCGAGGCCGACTTCCGGGGCGCGCGTTTCGCTGACCATCCGGTGCTTCTGAAAGGCGACAACGATCTGCTCAACCTCGTCCGTCCGGACATCATCCGCGACATTCATGACGCCTATTTTGCTGCAGGCGCCGACATCGGATCCACCAATACCTTTTCCGCCACAACGATCGCGCAGGCAGATTACCGCCTGGAGGCCGTCGCCGCGGAGATCGCCTATGAGGGCGCGCGCATCGCACGCGCCGCAGCGGATGATTGGACGCGCAAAACCCCCGACAAGCCTCGCTATGTGGCAGGCGCAATCGGCCCCACCAACAAGACCTTGTCGATCAGTCCCAAGGTCGCCGACCCGGCCTATCGCGACGTAACCTTCGCCGAGGTGGCCGCAGCCTATCGCGAGCAGGCTGAGGCTATGCTCAGGGGCGGGGTCGACATTCTTTTGATCGAGACGGTTTTTGACACGTTGAACGCCAAGGCTGCGATTTACGCGGTTGAAGAGGCGCGCGAGCGAACCGGCATCAACGCAGCGGTCATTCTCTCTGGCACGATCACTGACCGCTCCGGGCGTACGTTGTCGGGCCAGACGCCGGAAGCGTTCTGGAATTCTGTTCGTCATGCCCGTCCGCTGGCGGTCGGCCTGAACTGTGCGCTTGGCGCGGCGGAGATGCGTCCGTTCATCGCTGAGCTGGCGCGCGTGGCCGATGTGGCGATCATCGCCTATCCGAATGCGGGGCTTCCAAACGCCATGGGCGAGTATGACGAAACCCCGGATCAGACTGCCGGGCATCTGTGCGCCTGGGCGCGGGACGGGCTTGTCAACATCGTCGGGGGTTGTTGCGGCACGACGCCAGCCCATATCGGCGCAATTGCGTCGTGGGTGTGTGAGGAGGCTCCCCGCGCGCCGCCTGCCGCGACGCCGCGCCTGAAGCTTTCCGGACTTGAACCTTACACGGCGGCTGCCTGATGACGAGTACAAACCCCTTCGCCAGTTTCACGATCGTCGGCGAGCGCACGAACGTGACGGGTTCGGCCAAGTTCCGCAAACTGATTGAACAGGACGATTATGTCGGTGCGCTCGCTGTGGCGCGCCAGCAGGTGGACGCCGGCGCCAACGTGCTTGATGTGAACATGGATGCGGCCCTGATTGATGGAGTGCGCGCCATGCGCACTTTCCTCAATCTGCTTGCCACGGAACCTGACATTGCACGCATTCCTGTGATGATCGACAGCTCTAAATGGGAGATCATCGAGGCCGGCCTGCAGTGCGTCCAGGGCAAGTCCGTCGTCAACTCGATCAGTCTCAAGGAGGGTGATGCGGCGTTTCTCGCCCAAGCCCGGCAGGTGATGCGATACGGCGCGGCGACCGTGATCATGGCGTTTGATGAAAGGGGCCAGGCCGACACGTGTGATCGCAAGGTGGAGATCTGCACGCGCGCGTACCATCTTTTGCGCGACCGGCTCGATTTCCCGCCGGAGGACATCATCTTCGATCCCAACATATTCGCCGTGGCGACGGGGATTGAAGAGCATAACGACTATGCCGTCGCATTCATCGAGGCGGCGCGACGGATCCGCGAAAGCCTTCCGCATGCGCACGTGTCCGGCGGGGTGTCCAACGTTTCGTTTTCATTCCGTGGCAATGAGCCGGTGCGTGAGGCGATACACGCGGTGTTCCTGCGCCACGCGATTTCAGCGGGCATGGACATGGGCATCGTAAATGCCGGGCAGCTGAGCCTTGTCGACGATATTGATCCTGAATTGCGCGAGCGTGTGGAGGACGTGATCCTCAACCGGCGTCCGGATTCCACGGAGCGCCTGCTCGAGATCGCCGACAGGTTCAAGCACGGCGGGCGGGAGCGCAGCGATGCGCGCGCGACTGCAGCCTGGCGTGACAGGCCGGTGGAGGAACGTCTGTCCCATGCCCTGGTGCATGGCGTAACCGATTACATCATCGCTGACACTGAAGAGGCGCGCCAGCAGGCTGCGCGGCCGCTTCATGTGATCGAGGGTCCGCTCATGGCGGGCATGAGCGAGGTGGGAGACCTTTTTGGCGCCGGCAAGATGTTCCTGCCTCAGGTGGTCAAATCGGCCCGCGTAATGAAGCAGGCGGTCGCCTATCTCGTGCCGTTCATGGAGCAGGAACGCCTCGAGCAGGGTCTGGAGGGCCAATCGAAGGGGCGCGTGCTGCTCGCCACCGTCAAGGGCGATGTCCATGACATCGGCAAGAACATTGTCGGCGTGGTGTTGCAGTGCAACGGCTACGACGTGGTAGATCTTGGCGTCATGGTTCCCTGCGATCGCATTCTTGATACGGCGGTTGCGGAAAAGTGCGACATGATCGGCTTGTCAGGCCTGATCACCCCATCTCTGGACGAGATGTGCTATGTGGCGAGCGAGATGCAACGCCGTGGTTTCACCATGCCGCTGCTGATAGGCGGCGCCACGACCAGCCGCACCCACACTGCTGTGAAGATCGCCCCGAATTACGCCGGGCCAACGATCTATGTTACAGACGCATCCCGCGCAGCGCCGGTGGTCGGCCGCCTGCTGTCTGACACGGAGCGCGCTGGTCTGGTGGCTGAAGTCAAGGCTGACCAGGACAAGGCGCGCGCTGAACATGCCCGCGGGCGCGACAGCCGCGCACGCGTGAGCATAGACACGGCGCGCGAGAACGCCATCAGGCCGGGCTTCTCACCGGTCAAGCCGCGGATTTCAGGGGTGCGGGCGTTCGCTGAATATGACCTTGCAGCGCTTGCGCCCTTCATCGACTGGACGCCGTTCTTCAACGCCTGGGATCTGGCGGGTCGGTTTCCCGACATTCTGCAGGATCCGGTCGTCGGGGAGTCTGCGAGTGCGCTTTACCGCGATGCGCAGGTCATGCTTGAGCGCATGATCGCAGAGAAGTGGGTGCGGGCGTCAGGCGTGGTCGGCTTCTGGCCAGCGAACAGCATTGGCGACGACATCGCAATCTATACGGACGAAACACGAGGGGTGGAACGGGCCCGCCTTCACACCCTGCGCCAACAGATGCCCAAGAAGGAAGGGCAGCATAATTACGCCTTATCGGATTTTGTCGCGCCTGTTGGAGCGCCGGACTGGATCGGCGCCTTCGCAGTGACGGCGGGGATTGGCGAGGACATTGTGGCGGCGCGGTTTGAGGCCGCACACGATGATTACAGCGCGATCATGTCAAAGGCGCTGTGCGACCGGTTGGCGGAAGCGTTTGCGGAGCATCTTCATTGGCGGGTACGTCGCGAATTATGGGCTTACGCCCCCGATGAAGCCCTCTCTCCCGCAGACCTGATCGCGGAGCGCTACAGCGGCGTCCGTCCTGCGCCCGGTTACCCGGCCCAGCCGGACCACACAGAGAAACTGACCCTGTTTGATCTGCTTAAGGCGGAGGAAAACACTGGCATGGCGCTTACCGAAAGCCTGGCGATGACGCCGGCTGCGTCAGTGTGCGGACTGTATTTCGCGCATCCGCAGTCGCTCTATTTCGGCGTTGGGCTGATCGGGCGCGATCAGGTCGCTGACTATGCGGCGCGCAAGGGCTGGAGCATGGAAACCGCGGAGCGTTGGCTCGCTCCCATCCTTGCCTACGATCCGAACGGACCGAAGGAACGCGCTGCCGCCTGATCAGGCGGCGAAAACGAACACGCCCGCGCCCGTCAGGTCAAGGCTGCAGGGCCCGGGGGCTGGCGCGTCGCCGTGGCTGATGCGCGCACGCCAGACAGGGGAGTCCATCGTCAAGGGTGTGATGATGGCCTCCACTGCATCGCCGACGCGCCGCCGCTCGACGATACGCGCGGTAGCGCCCGGCATGATGCGCAGTGCGCCTTGGCGTACGGCGAGGACGGCTTGCCCGCCATCCGGCAGAGTGGTCGCTGCTGCTCCGAAGGGAGTATCCAGGCGCCCGCCGGCTACTCTGCCCCGCCATGTATTCAGTGGGCTGAGTGCGGCTGCGGCGGCAAGACACGCCGGAGCGTCCCAAACCTCTGCGGGCGCCCCGATCTGGGCGATTCGGCCGTGATCGAGAACCGCGAGGTCATCTGCCATGGCCATGGCTTCCTGCGCGTCGTGGGTGACGAGCAGGACCGCGGCCCTGGTGCGCTGCAGCGTGCGCACGGTGAGATCGCGCAGGTCTGCGCGCAGGATCCCGTCAAGTCCCGAGAACGGCTCGTCGAGCAGAACGGCTGCCGGCTCCGGGGCGAGCGCGCGGGCGAGGGCCACGCGTTGCTGTTCGCCCCCGGACAGCATGTGCGGGGCGCGCAGCGCCTTGTCTGCGAGACCGACTGCGTCGAGCCACTGCAGCGCGCGGGCTTTGCGCTCGGCGCGCGACAGGTGGGCGAGACCAAAGGCGACATTGTCGCCTGCGCTGAGATGGGGAAACAGTGCGTAGTCCTGGAACACCATGCCGATGCGTCGCTGCTCCGGCGCGACGGTGCGTCCAGGCATCGACAGGATGGTCTTTCCCGCCATGATGTAGCCAGCGTCGATTGGTTCGAGCCCTGCAAGCAGGCGCAGGAGTGTGCTTTTGCCCGACCCGGATGGTCCCAGAACCGCAGTCAGGCGGCCTGGGCTCAATGTGAGGTCGATGCCGCACAGCACGCTGCGCGCGCCATAGCTGCGGGCGACACCGACCGCCGCCACACCGGGCGTCGGGACCGTGGCCGTCATCGGGCCGCCTCGGTGACATGCAGGTGCTGCAGACGCACCCCCGCCCGTGCGCCAATGATCTGGCGCGACAGCCAGACGATGGGACCAAGGCCCGCCAGGACGATCAGGAGGGCAGGAAGCGCGGCCTCGGCGAGGCGCTCGTCGCCGGCGAGTGCATGTGCGCGTACGGCGAGAGTGTCCATGTTGAACGGGCGCAGGACGAGTGTCGCGGGCAACTCCTTCATTACTTCCGCGAAGGCGATCAGCAGTCCCGTCAGGATGCCGGGGGCGGCGATCGGCGTGTCAATGCGCAGGAGCGTCGAGGCGCGGTTGGCGCCGAGGGTGCGTGCGGCGTAGGTCATGTTTGGCGAGATGCGGTCCAGGGCTGCTTCCGCAGGGCCGAGGCCGGTCGCAGCGAAGCGCGCTGTGTACACCCAGATCAGTGCGGTCAGTGCGCCCGCCGCGCTCAGTCCGGTTGCGCTCAAGCCCGTCACGCTGGCGAGCGTCTGTGCGGCCAGCAGCGCTCCAAGCGCCAACACGATTCCGGGTGCGGCGTATGAGGCGGTGGAAAACCGGACCAAGATGCGCGCGAGGGGGTCGCCGCCGCGCGCGCTTGCCGCCAGTACAAGGGACAGCACGGTGATCACCAGCGCAGCAACTGCCGCCAGGGCGATGGTGACAAGACCGGCGTTGATCAGGCCGTCGATGTCGGTCTGTTCTGTGCGCAGTGCGCGCGCCGCCAGCCAGCCGGCCGGCAGCAGAAATCCGAGCGCCACCGGTGCAGCGCAGAACGTGGTCGCCGCGAGGCCATGCCAGCCCTTGAGGTCCATCCGCGTCAGGCTGCCCCAGCGTGTGGACGCTCCGCCAGCGCCGGCATGACTGCGGGTCTGGCGCTCAATCGCGATCACCAGGAGGGCCGCGCCCATCAGGATCAGACCCAGGCGCGCGGCCGCCCCGGGATCGCCGAGGGAAAACCAGGCGCGATAGACGCCGACGGCGAGGGTCTGGGCGCCGAGGTGATCGGCTGCGCCGAAATCAGACGCGGCTTCCATCATGGCGAGTGCGGCGCCGGCGGCCAGAGCGGGCCGGGCGAGGGGAAGTCCGGCGCGCAGGAATGCGCCGGCTGGGCTGCAGCCGAGCGTTCGCGCCGCCTCAAGTGCGCACACGGATTGTGAGACGAAGGCCGCCCGTGCGGCGAGGTAGACGTAGGGATAGAGGGTGATGCAGTACACGAACAGCGCGCCCCACGGGCCGGACGCCTGCGGCAGGCCGATGGCCGACAGCGGTCCGCCGGGGCCGCTCATATCGCTCCAGGCGTAGGCGATTACATAGGCAGGTGCTGCGAGAGGAAGGATAAGCGCCCATTCCAGGACGGCGCGTCCTGGAAAGCGGCACATGACGGTGAGCCATGCGGCGATCGCGCCTCCCGCCCCTGTGAGCACGCCCACGCCGATCGTGATCAGGATCGTCTGCCACAGGTAGATCGGGGCCAGCACCGTCCAGACGTGACGCCACGCCCCGGGATCGACGCTCAAACCACGAATGGCGAGGCCGAGCGCAGGCGCCAGACACAGCGCCGCGACACAGAGTGCGGCGGCCCGCGCCGCGTTCGGCCCCGCGGTGCGGCGGGCAGGACCCGGGCCCTGGCTCACCGCCAGCCGGCCTCGTCGAAGAGTTTTTGCGCCTGGGCCTGGTTCTCGCCGAGCACGTGGGCTGGCAGTTCATCCTCCTTGAAGCCCTGGAGGGCGGCGAGTTCCGGATTGTCGAAGGCGGCGCCGGCGACCACGGGGAATTCGTTGTTTTCCCGGGCGAAGATCGCCTGGGCCTGCGGCGTTGCGAGGTATTCCAGGAACTTCCGGGCGTTGTCGCGGTTGGGCGCATGCGCCGCCATGCCGGCGCCGGCGATGTTCACATGCGCGCCAAAAACTGCCTGATCCGGGAAGAAGATGGCGGTTTTTGCTGCAGCGGCGCGTTCACCTTCGTCGCTGGAGCGGGCCATACGCACCCAGTAGTAGTGATTGACGAGAGCAAGTTCGCACACGCCGTCTGCGACCGCCTTGATCTGGTCGACGTCTCCTCCGGTGGGCTCGCGGGCAAAATTTGCGGCCACGCCCCTGGCCCACGCGGCGGCGCGGTCTGCCCCATAATGGGCGATCATCATCGACATCAGCGACAGATTGTAGATGTTTCCGGAGGAGCGGGCGCAGATCTTGCCTTTCCAGCGCGGCGCGGCGAGTGCGAAGTAGTCTGTGAGCTGAGCCGGGTCCACCTTCGTCCTGTCGTAGACGATGATGCGCGCGCGCTTTGAAAAGCCGAACCACAATCCGTCCGGGTGACGTTCATGGGCGGGAATGGCCGCCTCCAGCACGGAGGATTGCAGCGGCTGGAACAGGCCGGCTTGCTGGGCGCGCCACAGATTGCCGGCGTCGACGGTCAGGATCACGTCGGCGGGGCTTTGTGCACCTTCGGCCTTCAGTTTTTCGATCAGGACTTCGGCTTTGGCTTCGATGGTGTTGACGCGCACCCCTGTCGCCGCTGTGAAGCCGTCATAGATGAGCTTGTCCGAACTGTAGTGGCGCGCCGAGTAGATGTTGATCTCTCCCGGCCCTGCCTCGTCAGCCGGGGGCGCCTCACGCGCACAGCTGGCGACCAGCAGGGCGCAGAACGCGCTGACTGCGCCCGCCAGGATCTGGCGCGCGTTGAGGGCGGCGAATGGCGGGGATGCGGGCATAAGGGCTCCTCGGGGCGACGCTCAGAGCATGGCTGTCGCACTTTTGCGAACCGTTCGCAAGTGCATGGTGAAGGCGCCCGTGTGCTGGTGCGGCGCAGGCGGCGCGCGGTCGCCTTGGGGGCTGGAAGCCTGGTCCCTGCCGCCGGTTCGGCGGGCTCGCCCTCCAGCGGGGGGGGCTGTGCGCTGTCGACCGCGGCTGCGCCTGGATCAGGGCTCTGTCGAAAGGCGCCCGTCGAAATAGCCAGGTCGGCCGGACTGGCCGGCGTCTGCGCGAGACCTATGTCGTGGTGACGGCGGCGGATGGCAGGCCCTGAAGGTGCATGGTGGGCGATGTAGGGTTCGAACCTACGACCCCTGCCGTGTGAAGACAGTGCTCTTCCGCTGAGCTAATCGCCCATGAGAACGGTGTCCCATGAAGGCTGGTGTGATAGAGCCCGGGCTGGCGAAGCGTCAAGGCATTGCGCCTTGCGGCTTGCAGCGGTTCGGGTCGCTGCGTCTGGTTTGTGGGGCGCTGCAGGCGGCGGGGGCGCCTGCTGGCGCGCTGGTGCGGTTGATCTGCCGCTCGGGCGTCACATATAAGCCGCTATCACGAACGATAAGTCCGGCGATGCGAGGTCGGCGCTGTGTTGCGCAGGCTCGGCCAGGAGCCGCCGGCGCGCCCAGGACTGAGGGACAGGCGAGCGCGGCGCGATCCCGCGCGTATCCGGCGTCGGCCTATGGTCGTCGGTTCTCCGGGGGAATGAGATGAGTAACGATTTTTGCACCACGGAAGGCGCGCGTCGCCTGAAGCTGCGCATCGAAGAGTACTGGCGCGAACGCGGCTATGACGTCAGCGTTGACCTGGTGGAGGCGCCATTCCTGCCGGCGATGCGGTCGGCGCGCACCGACGTGCGCTCGAACATGGTCAATGGCATGCCGCGCCGGCGCGCCGCGGCCAACGGCAACGAGGTGGTTTCCCACGAAGAGACCCGGAGTTTCGCCGCAGTCGCCTGACGTCGTCAGGGCCGCGCCAACCGGGTGATCGTTGATCCGAGTTCGGTATAGCAGTCGATCCATGACGCCTGCGGCATCTGAGCGCGCGGCTCGTCTGAATAGCCGAATGAGACCATGACGATGGGGGCGCCGGCGGCGCTGGCCGTGTCATAGTCCGTGCGGCTGTCACCGACCATAATCGCGCGCGCCGGATCGCCTCCGGCCTGCGTCACCGCCGCGTGCAGGTGACCGGGATGTGGCTTGGAGCGCGTGACTGCGTCAGCGCCGACGACTGCAGCGAAACGCTCACGCATCGCCAGCGCCTGCAGCAGGCTCTCTGAGAGATCTGTTCGCTTGTTGGTGCATACGGTGAGGCGGGCGCCGCGCCGTGCGAGCTTTCCGAGCGCGTCTTCGGCGTGGGCGAAGGGCACACTGGCCCCGGCGATGTCCGCTCTGTAGGCTTCAATGAGCCGCGTCGTCAGCAGATCAAGCCGGCTGTCGCTGAAGCTTGCTCCGACCCGTGCCGCGCCCCTTTCCAGAATGCGGCGCGCCCCTTGGCCGACAAACAGGCGGGCCTGTTCGACGGGCGCCGGCGCCAACCCCTCTTCGACCAGTACGACGTTCAAGGCCCGCACCAGATCCGGGGCGGTGTCAACGAGCGTGCCGTCCAGGTCGAAGGCCACGGTCCAGCCGCGCAAATCCCGCGTTTCATCCATTCGACCCGGCTCCCTGACGCGCAGCGCCACGCCGCGCCCCGTCCAGGCCTGATAGCGGCAGCCGGGTCGCCTGCCCAGAGTTCCTCTTGGGCGCTCATGCTCACGCCCGTCAGGATCAGCGGGCCAGGATCAGCGGGCCAGGATCATGCTGGGCCGGCCCAGGCTGGGCCGGCTGAGGCGCGTCCTGCTTCATCGCGGTCTGCGTCGTGTGACCGTCTGGGGCAGGGCGGACCTGCGCGGGGATCGCCGGTGGAAGCGCCTATCTGGCGGGACCACGCAGGAGGCGACGCCCTGAAACGCCGGCGGCGGGCTGCAGCTTCATGCCGCGCGCGCGCGATTCTTGCAGCCAAGCCGGCGGCGCTTCGGTACACCAGCCCGGCGTCATGTGACCGAACCACTTGATTCGATGAGGCCCTTCCATGTCCCGCGCACGCGCCAGCATCATCCTTGCAGCCGGTCAGGGCACACGCATGAAGTCCGCCACGCCGAAGGTGCTGCATCGTGTCGGCGGCCGGGCCATGCTGGACTGGGCGATTGCAGCGGCCCGCGCGGCCGGGGCTGAGCGGATCATTGTCGTGGCGGGCGCCCATGCGCCGGCCGTGGCGGCTGCAGCGGAGCGCTCCTTGGGTGCTGGCTGTGTGGCGATCCAGGATCCTCCGCTCGGGACAGGTCACGCTGTGCGCGCGGCGGAGCCCCTGCTGGCGGACTTTGATGGCGATCTCTTCGTGCAGTTCGCCGATACGCCCATGCTGACTGCGCACACGCTGGCCCGCCTGACCGGACTGCGTGATGCGGGCGCCGACATTGCGCTATTGGGGTTTGAGGCGGCCGTTCCCGGGGCCTACGGCCGGATCCTGCGTGACGGCGCGGGGCGGGTCACCCGGATTGTCGAGGCCAGGGATGCAACCGATGCAGAGAGGGCGGTGCGTTTGTGCAATGCGGGCGTGTTGTGCGCCGACGCCCGAAAACTGTTCGGCTGGCTGGCGCGCATCACCAACGCCAATGCGAAAGGCGAGTATTACCTCACCGATTGCGCCGCCCTGGCTGTCGGCGATGGGGCTCATGTGGGCGTTGACGTTTGCACTGAGGAAGAGGTCATGGGGGTCAATGCGCGCGATGAACTCGCGGCGGCGGAGGCGATCTTTCAGGCCCGGGCGAGGGCGCGCGCCATGGCGGGCGGGGTGACGTTGATCGCACCTGACACCGTGTATTTCTCCCATGACACCGTGCTCGGCGAGGATGTGACAGTCGAGCCGAACGTGGTCTTCGGCCCTGGCGTCACAATCGCCGGGCGCGCCCGGATCAAGGCGTTCTCGCATTTGGAGGGGGCTGTCATCGGAGCTGGCGCCGAGATTGGTCCGTTCGCCCGCCTTCGTCCGGGCACGGATCTTGCCGAGGATGTCCGCATTGGAAACTTCGTCGAGGTCAAAAAGGCTCGGATCGGAGCTGGCGCCAAGGCCAACCACCTCAGTTACCTCGGCGATGCAGTGGTGGGGGCGAGGGCCAACATCGGGGCTGGAACGATCGTCTGCAACTATGACGGCTTCGACAAGCACCAGACTGAGATTGGCGAAGAGGCCTTTATCGGCTCCAATTCGTCTCTGGTGGCGCCCGTCAGGGTCGGTGCCCGCGCATACACCGGCTCAGGCTCAGTGATTACCCGCGACATCCCCGACGACGCCCTGGGTCTGGAGCGCAGCACGCTGACGGTGAAGGACGGTTGGGCGGTCCGGT
The DNA here is from genome assembly GCA_040381075.1 of Hyphomonadaceae bacterium. Classification (GTDB taxonomy): domain Bacteria; phylum Pseudomonadota; class Alphaproteobacteria; order Caulobacterales; family Aquidulcibacteraceae; genus JBEIHX01. Next base: position 50,576 of record JBEIHX010000011.1, on the reverse strand, counting down.
TCCGGGATATGAAGCGCGCCGCCCGGGCCCGCCGCGGGGTGTAAGCGGGCCGCGCCCTCCGCGCTCCGCTGGGCTTGACATAGAATTATTGATAGTCAATAAGTGGATTATCGATTTTCGATGTTTCTGGAGAGCGCGATGGGTCCGTTGTTTCGAATCACCGCAGGTATTGCGACTCTTGCCTGCGCGGCGCTCTCTGCTTCGGCAGGGACATATGCGGCGCGCTCCGTGGAGGTCGATCAGTTTATCGGCACTGTGCTCGTCGTCGGGCATGCTGAACCGGGCGTACGGGTCGTGATTTCCGACCCGGGGCGGAGCGCCCGTCAGCCGGACGTGCGCCTCAAGGATAGGACGGTGAAGATCGATGGTGGTCAGTCCCTTCGGGATCTGACCTGTCGCAGCGATGCGCGCGGCATGACCATCAAGCACCGTGGTTGGGATCAGGCTCATCCGATCACGAGCTTTCCGGTTGTCACCATCTACGCCCCGGACGATGTCGCACTGCGCATCCGCCGCAGCATGTTCCGGGGATCCGCCGGCCAGCTGGGCGCGGCGCATATCGAGGTGACCGGTTGCGGCGATGTCGACGTCGCGGGGGTCACCGGCCGGCTTGACCTCTACAGCGCGGGGTCTGGATCGGTCAGGATTGGCCCCGTGGGAGAAGTCGAAGTTGCAATTGCGGGGTCAGGCGCGATCGAGCTTGGCGAAGTTGGTGGTTCATTGCACGCCAGCATGGCGGGGTCTGGATCGTTGACCACTGGCGCCGTGCGTGGCGCTGAGCTCTCGATGGCTGGCTCCGGCTCGATGTCGATTGCGCGTGTGGAAGGACCGGTGGAGGTTTCGATGGCCGGATCGGGTTCAGTGCAGATCGACGCAGGGCGTGCGACGTCATTTGATGTCTCGACCTTGGGGTCTGGCGATGTCGTATTTCGCGGGGTTGCGGTGGATCCCGACATTGTCACGATGGGATCCGGCAGCGTGGACATCGGGGCTGTTGAGGGACGCCTCAACCAGTCCAGGAACGGCTTCGGTTCTGTGCGGATCGGTGAACGTTAAGGCCCGCAGGCTCGGTCTCGACGCGCGGGGTGCGCAGTGGTGTGCGCGTCGCCGCTCCGCGGGGCCGCCCCCTGCGGCTCTGGCCTGCAGCTCTGGCCTGCAGCCTGCCCCCTGCGGCTCTGGCCTGCAGCTCTGGCCTGCAGCCTGCCCCCTGCAGCTCTGCCCCCTTCACGTCTCCGGCCTTCATCTCTCCGGCCTGCAGTCCACGCCTGGCGGCGGGATCGGATGCGCGCTGCACCCCGCGGCGGTTCGCCTGGTTCGTTGCAGCGCCTGATCCGCATGCCATGCTCCGCGCGCGCCGGGCGGCGTGACCTGTTTCGGTTTGACCCGCGACCGGGTGCGGCTTATTTGTCCGGACAAATTCCGCTGTTCGGTCCGCCCGGGGTCCGCTTTGTCCTACCGCAGCCTGCTCTTTGTGCCCGGCGCCCGTCCGGATCGGTTCGCCAAGGCGTTGGCGGCCGGCGCAGATGCGGTCTGCATTGACCTTGAGGACGCAGTGCCCCCTGCCGCAAAGCCGGAGGCGCGCGCGGCGACGTTGGCCTTTCTGGCTGTCGCGCGTCCGGCTGGCGGACCAGCGCTCGGCGTGCGCTTCAATCGCGCCGCCAGCCTCGACGGGGTGAAGGACATCGTCGCCTACGCCGAGAGCGGCGCTGCGGCGGACTTTGTCATGGCGCCGAAATGCGAAAGCGCGGCGGAGATCGCCATTGTCGCCGGCGCGATCGCGCGCACGGTCAGGTTCTGGCCGATCATTGAGAGCGCCGCCGGCGTTGAGGCGGCGCAGGCGATCGCTGCGGCGCCAGGGGTGGCCGACGTGCTCTTTGGCGGTGCGGATTTCAGCGTCGACATCGGCGCCAGTATGGAGGCGCATGCGCTGGCCTATGCGCGCGGGCGCCTGGTGGTCGCCTGTCGCGGGGCCGGCGCGGCGCTTCTCGACGTGCCCCATCTGGACGTGCGGGATCATGAAGGCCTGTCGCGCTCGACCATGATGGTGAAGGCGATGGGCTTTACCGGACGGGCCTGCATCCACCCTGATCAGGTTGCGGCTGTGAATGCGGTCTTCACGCCTGGGGAAGCTGAGATCTCTGAGGCGCGCCGGGTGATCGCCGCCCTGGAGGACGCGCAGGGCGCAGCCGCCCTGTTGGATGGCAAACTGATCGAACGCCCGGTGATCCTTGCTGCGCGTCAGGTTCTTGAGCGTGCGGGAGTGGTGTGATGGTTCAGAATTGGAAGCAGGTCGGGCCGAACCGGTACCGCGAAACGTTCGGGCGCTACTTTGAGGACTTTCACGTCGGCGACGTTTACGAGCATCGTCCCGGCAAGACGGTTACTGAGTACGACAATCATCTGTTCACCCTGCTGACGCTCAACACGCATCCATTGCACTTTGACGCCGAGTTCGCCAAGGCCAGTGAATTCAAGCGCAATCTGGTGGTTTCTCCATACACCCTTGCACTGTGCATCGGCATGAGCGTGACCGACTGTTCGCAGAAGGCGATCGCCAATCTTGGCATGGATGACGTGAAGTTCACCGCGCCTGTGTTCGCCGGCGACACAATCTACGCCGAGAGTGAGGTTCTTGCCAAACGGGAGAGCAAGTCGAGGCCGGGTCAGGGCATCGTTACGATCACAACGACCGGAAAAAACCAGGACGGGGTGGCGGTGTGCGTCTTTACCCGCAACATGCTGATCCCTGCCCGCGGCCAGGCGGTTGAAGACAGGGTTGGGACATATTGATGGATTTCGTGCTGCATGCGATCGCATGGGTGAGGGGCGGTCGCATGAACCCGGACGATGACGGGTGGGGGAACGTGCGCGCCCGGATCGAATTGGCTCAAGACCTGCCAGACGGGGCGCTGCAGGGTCTTGATGAATTCAGTCATGTCGAGGTGTCATTCATCTTTCATCGAATGTCTGCCGGTGATGTCGTCTGCGGCGCACGCCATCCGCGCGACCGTCCCGACTGGTCGAAAGTCGGCGTTTTTGCGCAGCGTGGTCGCAACCGGCCGAACCGGCTTGGCGTCTCAATGTGCAGGATACTGTCAGTTGATGTGCGCAGTTTCGAGGTTGAAGGCCTTGATGCGATTGACGGCTCGCCGGTTGTCGACATCAAGCCGGTCATCAGCGGATTCTTGCCGCGATGCGCGGTGCGTGAGCCCGCCTGGGCGCGGGAGATCATGAGAGATTACTGGTAGGCGGAGGGAAACATGGCTGACGGACATGCGGGCGTCATGAGCGAGAGCGAAGAACGCCAGATCCTCGACGCCATTGAGAAGTGGCTGAAGACGAAAGTTCAACCGGTCGCCATGAAGCTCGAGCATGACGATGTCTGGCCGGCGGATCTGGTTGACGACATGGCTGAACTCGGGCTCTTCGGGGCCTTGATCGATCCTGAATATGGCGGTCTTGGTCTGAGCGCGCGCACCTATTCGCGCATCGTGACAACGATCGCTGAGGAATGGATGAGCCTCACCGGCATTTTCAATTCCCATCTGATGATGGCGCTGGTTGTGCAGAAGTTCGGTACAGAGCTGCAGAAGCGCTACTGGCTCCCGAAATTCGCCAGCGCCGAGCTGCGCGGAGGCATAGGCCTGACCGAGCCCGACGCCGGTACGGATCTGCAGGCGATCCGCACCCAGGCCCGGCGCACCGGCGATGGTCGCTATGTGGTCAACGGCGTCAAGACGTGGATCTCAAATGCGATCGAGGGGCATGTCCTGGCGACGCTGGTCAAGACGGATCCCGAGGCGCAACCGCGCCACAAGGGCATGAGCATGCTGATCACGCCCAAGATTGATCCCCAGACCCGCGCGCCGCTGCCCGGCGTGCGCAACGGCAAGAAGCTTGAGAAGCTCGGCTACAAGGGTATCGACAGCGGGGAGTACGTCTTTGAGAACTATGCCTGTGACGCAGAACTATGTCTGGTCGGCGGGGTTGAGGGCCGGGGCTTCGTCATGGCGACGGGCGGGCTGGAGATCGGGCGCATCAACGTGGCTGCGCGCGGCGTTGGCATTGCGCGACGGGCGCTGAAGGAGAGCGTGCGGTATGCGCAGATCCGCAGGACAATGGGCAAACCAATCGCCGAGCATCAGGCGATCCAGCTGAAGCTTGGCGAGATGGCGGCCCGCGCGCGCGCGGCTGAACTGCTGGTGGCTGACGCGGCGGCCGCGTTTGACCGCGGCGAGCGGGTCGACATGGAGGCCGGCATGGCGAAGTTCTTCGCCTCTGAGACGGGCGTGTTCTGCGCGGAGGAGGCGATGCGCATTCACGGCGGGTACTCGTATTCAAAGGAATACCCGATTGAGCGGTTGTATCGCGATGCAATCCTGATGTGCATTGGCGAGGGCACCAACGAAATGCAGCGCATCATCATCGCCAGACAGCTTGTGGCGCGAAACCCTGTCTAGAGTGCGTTTCCCGATTGGGTCGCGGCTTGGCCCAAGGAGCCCGGCCAGGGGATGGACGCTCCGGGGCCGGGGATCAGGCTCAGTCGGCTGCGTCCTGCTCGCCGAGCGTCGGGCGCGCCCTATGTCGAGGTCGTCATGACGCAGCTTCTTTCCGGATTGCGCATTCTGGCCATCGAGCAGTATGGCGCGGGTCCCTACGGCACCATGCTGCTCGCCGAGATGGGCGCGGATGTGATCAAGATCGAGGCCCCTTCGATGGGCGGCGATGTCAGCCGCGCCACGGGCCCGTACTTTCTTGGCCGCGACGACAGCATGTTCTTTCAGACCTTTTCGCGGGCCAAATCTTCAGCGGCGGTGGAGCTCAAAGACCCTGCCGGGCGGGCCGTGTTTGAGGAGATGGTGCGCGACGCCGATGCGGTGGTGAACAACCTTCGCGGCGATCAGCCGGCGAAACTGCGGCTGCGCCACCAGGACCTCATGTCCATAAATCCTGCGGTGGTCTGTGCGCACCTGTCGGCCTACGGACGTGACAATTCGCGTGAGGCGTGGCCAGGGTATGACTACCTGATGCAGGCTGAGGCCGGGTTCATGACGCTGACGGGCGAGCCGGATGCGCCGCCGACGCGTTTCGGTTTGTCGATGGTTGACTTCATGACGGGAACAATGTTTGCGCTGGCCATTGTGTCTGCGGTCCTCAAGGCGCGCGGCACGCGCATCGGGTGCGATGTCGACGTGAGTTTGTTTGATGTCGCCCTGCACCAATTGTCCTATCCAGCCGTATGGGCGCTCAACGGGGGGCGCGAGGTGACGCGCCTTGCGCGCGGAGCGCATCCCTCCATCGCCCCCTCGCAGCTTGTGCGCACCCGCGACGGGTGGGCGATGCTGATGTGCCAGACGCAGAAGTTCTGGGAAATTCTTTGCACCCGCGCGGAACGCACGGATCTGGCGGACGATCCGCGCTTTGTCGACATTCCCGCACGCCGGGCCAATCTCGCAGCCTTGAGTGAGGCGCTTGACGGCATGTTTTCGGCGCGCACGACCGCACAGTGGATGGAGCTGCTCGGCGGCTTCGTGCCATTTGCGCCGGTGAACGGCCTTCGCGAGGCGCTGGACAATCCCTTTGTCGCCGAGGTTGGGATGCGCGACGTTGTGGAGCATCCCGATGCGCCGGCCGGCCGACTGAACATGCTGGCTTCCCCGATCAGGGTGAATGGGCGGCGCGCCGCCGGGCGGCGCGCGCCCAAACTGGGCGAGCGGTTGAAGCCTTCATGAGCGCGCCCGCCGGTCGCGGCGCCATCGTCTTCGTTCTTATCACGATCGTCCTAGATATGCTGGCGATCGGCATTATCGTGCCAGTTCTGGCGCCTCTTGTCGGCACGTTCTTTCCGGGCGACTCGCACGAGGGCGTGCACGCTTTCGGCATTGCGCTGACGGTCTGGGCGGCGACCCAGTTCTTCGCCGCCCCGATTCTTGGCGCGCTTTCTGACCGTTTCGGGCGTCGGCCCGTCATTCTGGTGTCCATCGCGGGGCTTGGCCTGTCGTTTTTGGGAACCGCGCTCGCGACAAGTTTCACCTGGTTTCTCGCATCGCGGATGATTTCCGGCGCGACAGCCGGCGCGGTTGCAGCGGCGAACGCCTACATCGCTGACGTCACGCCGCCGGCGGAACGGGCGCGCGCCTTTGGCTGGCTGGGCGCAGCGTTCAGCGCCGGGTTTACGCTCGGGCCGGCTCTCGGCGGTTTGCTCGGCGCCATTGATGTGCGATTGCCATTTTATGTCGCCGCCACGCTTTGTCTTGCCAACGCGGCCTATGGTTTTTTCATGCTGCCGGAATCTCTCAAACCGTCTTTGCGGCGGGACTTTTCCTGGCGGCGCGCCAATCCCATTGGCGTGATGGGCGTTTTCCGCGGTCAGCCAGCGCTTCTTGGTCTGTTGCCGGTTTATGCCTGTTTCGCGCTGGCGCAGAATGTCTTTCCAGTGAGTTTTGTTCTGTACGCCACGCACCGGTATGGCTTTGACAGCGCGATGGTGGGACTGACAATGGCGGCTTCATCGCTGTTGGGTATTGTGTCGCAGCTTCTGATCGTTCCGCGTGCTGTGGCGTGGCTGCGGGAGGAGCGTGCGCTTGCCGTTTCACTGACGGGCGGCGCGGTCGGCTTCGTGTGTTACGCGCTTGCGCCGAGTGCGGTGTGGTTCTGGGCGGCGATGCCGATCCTGACCATCTCATCTCTGTTCATGCCGTCGATGCAATCGCTGATGACCCGCAGCGTTACGCCGGACGCGCAGGGGCGCATGCAGGGAGGTCTTGCCTCGCTGATGTCGATCGCCAATGTCCTTGCGCCAAGTTTTTACACGGCGGTTTTCGCCTGGGGCGTTGGCCGGGAGCAGACGGGTGACGGCATTTTCGCCGGCGCGCCGTTTTTTGCCGCCGCCACGATCCTGAGCGTGGGGTTGGCGCTCACGCTGCGGGCGCTGTGGAGAAAACCCGCACGCTGATGGCCCGGCCGCGCGACGGCGCGCTGGCCGCAGGGGTGTCGATTGAAACAGGGCAAGGGAGCGTTTCATGAAAATGGACGGCGTCAGGGTTCTGGACCTTTCGTTGTTTCTGCCGGGGCCGATGCTGACGCTCATGATGGCCGACCACGGCGCGCAGGTGATCAAGGTGGAGCCGTATCACGAAGGCGAGCCGACACGCGGGATCGGCTACCGCAAGGGCGGCGCCAGCGTGTGGTTCCGCAACACCCATCGCGGCAAGAAGAGCCTGCGTCTCAATCTGAAGGCTGAGGCTGGACGGGCGATTTTTATGGATCTGGCGCGCGAGGCCGATGTGATTGTCGAGGCGTTCCGTCCTGGCGTCGTTGATCGGCTGGGTGTCGGCTACGATGCGGTTCGCGCCTGCAATCCAGGGATCGTCTATGTCTCCATCTCGGCCTTTGGACAAACTGGGCGCCACGCTGGCAAGCCTGCGCACGACGTCGCAATTGAGGCGATGGCGGGGCTGGTGTCGCTGAACGAGGGGCAGGATGGCAAACCGACCATGCCGCATGTTCCGTTTGCGGACGCGATTTCATCGCAGACAGCGCTCATCGGGGTGTTGATGGCGCTGTTGCGCCGGCAGGCGACCGGGCAGGGCGACTACATTGATGTGGCGATGCTGGACGCCTGCCTTGCCTGGACGCCGAACGTGACCGGACGGATCTTTGCGACCGGGCATGCTCACGTCGTGAAGGAGGAACGCAGCTGGGGCGGCGCGGCGATGTATAATCTCTATGAGACGGCCGATGGACTCTGGATTACCCTCGGCGGCTCGGAGATGAAGTTCGCCGAGAACCTTCTCATGGCGCTGGGCCGGCCGGATCTGATCCCGGCCTGCGCGCCGCCGCCTGGCCCCGGTCAGGAGCCCGCCAGGGCGTTTCTGCGGGAAACCTTCCGGACCCGGACGCGGGCCGAGTGGGAGGCGTGGTTCGTCGACAAGGACGTCTGTTTTGCGCCGGTCCGCACGCTCAAAGAGGCGTTTGATGATCCCAACGTCGTGGAGCGGGGGATGCTTGCCTTTGACGGGGACGGCAACGAGATCGTCGGCACCCCGATCCGGTTTCGCGAGGAGCCCGGCAAACCTGATCCCCGGATCCCGGACTTCGGGCAGGACACGCATGAGATCCTGGCCGGCCTTGGCTACGACGACGTGGCGATTGCGGGTCTGAAGCGCAACGGTGTGGTGTAATGGGCGCCGGCAAGGCGGTGCTGCGACATTGCCGCCCGGCGCGTGGGTCTGACCGCTTGCCGAACCACCCGCCGCGCCCCTAGGGTCGCGCCATGACCGATCTGTTTTCTCCCCTGACGTTTCGCCACGGTCCGCCCATGAAGAACCGGTTCATGCTGGCGCCGCTCACCAACTTGCAAAGCGAGGCGGACGGCGTGCTGTCGCAGGATGAGTTCAACTGGCTCACCTACCGTGCCGATGGCGGCTTTGGCATGACCATGACCTGCGCGGCCCATGTGCAGCGGGTGGGGCAGGGTTTTCCCGGCCAGCTGGGGATCTTTGACGAAAAACATGAGCCGGGGCTTGCGCGTCTGGCTGCCGCGATCAGGGCGGCCGGCAGTGTTGCGGTGGTGCAGTTGCATCATGCCGGGATGCGCTCGCCGCGCGACCTGATTGGCGAGGCGCCTGTGTGTCCCAGCGCGGACAGCGAAACAGGCGCGCGCGCGCTCACCACGGGTGAGGTTGAGGCGGTGGGGGAGGCTTTCATTGCAGCGGCGCTGCGGGCGGAGCGGGCCGGGTTTGACGGCGTCGAACTGCATGGTGCGCATGGCTATCTGCTATGCCAGTTCCTGTCGCCGGAGATCAACCGGCGGACCGACCGGTATGGCGGCGATCTGGAGGGGCGCGCACGTCTCTTGCGCGGGATCATAGACGCGATCCGTGCGCGGGCGCGACCGGACTTCCTGCTCGGTGTTCGTCTGTCTCCGGAGCGATTTGGGTTGCGGCTGGACGAGATCGTGACGCTTGCCGGCGCGTTGATGCGCGAAGGCGGCGTCGATTTTCTTGATCTGTCACTGTGGGACGTCTTCAAGGAGCCGGTTGAGCCGCACAGGCAGGGGCGCACGCTGTTGTCTTATTTCGTTGATCTGCCGCGTCATGGCGTGCGGGTCGGGGCGGCCGGCAAGATTTATTCCGGCGCCGATGCGCGGGCGATGATGGCTGCAGGGCTTGATTGCGTGGTGATCGGGCGCAGCGCCATCCTGCATCACGATTTTCCTCACAGGGTGCGTGCTGACCCGGATTTCGTTCCAATGGCGCTGCCGGCGCCGGCGCGCCATCTTGTGGCTGAACGTCTTGGGCCGGCGTTCCTTGAATACATGCGCACCTGGAAGGGGTTTGTGGCCGACGAACCGGGCCAACCGCTGGCCGGCGCAGGACCGGGCTAGGGAGCAGGCCTATGCATTTTGACAATCGCATCACGCGCATGCTGGGGGTCGAGCTCCCGATCGTTCAGGCGCCAATGGGCTGGATTGCGCGCGCGCAACTGGCGTCGGCCGTCAGCAATGCTGGCGGGATGGGGATCATCGAAACATCGTCGGGGCGCCTTGATGAGATCAGGCAGGAGATCGCGAAAATGCGCGGTCTCACGGACAGGCCGTTCGGCGTCAACATCGCCCAGGCGTTCGTGCGCGATCCCGGGATTGTAGACTTCGTGGTGGAGCAGGGTGTGCGCTTCGTGACCACCTCGGCTGGCGATCCCACCCGATACTGCGCGGCGCTGAAGGCGGCGGGACTTGTCGTGTTCCATGTGGTTCCCACCCTGAAGGCCGCGATCAAGGCCGTAGAGGCTGGTGTTGACGGGTTGGTGGTCGAGGGCGGCGAGGGCGGCGGGTTCAAGAACCCGCATCCGGTCATGACGATGGTGCTGCTCCCGCTGGTGGCGGAAAAGCTTGGAGTTCCCATCATTGCGGCCGGTGGGATCACATGCGGGCGCACCATGGCGGCGGCTTTCGCGCTTGGCGCGGAGGGCGTTCAGCTGGGCACGCGGATGGTGTGTGCGGCGGAGAGCCCCGTGCATGAGAACTGGAAAAACGCGATCCTTGAGGCCGAGGCTACCGACACGGTGTTTCTCAACCAGTTCGCCAGCCCCGCCCTGCGCGCCCTGCGGACCCGCAAGACCAGCGAACTGGAGCGGGTGCTGACGCCCGAATACGCCGGTCCGCCGGTGATGGCCGAATTTGGTCGCGCGCTTGATCTCTACTTTGGCGGCGACATGGAGGCGTCGATCGCCTTGTCTGGGCAGGTGGCCGGGCGAATCGATGCGATTCTGCCTGTGGCGGATATCCTTCAGGGGATCCGGGAGGAGTTTTTCGCCACCATTACGGCGTTGGCGCGGTCCTATCCCGGTGTTGAGGCCCGCGGTGCGTGCGATGGCGGCCGCGCAGGCATCTCCCGGTAGCGACGGCTTGTCACAGGCGGTCCCTTGGGGTTTTCTGTGCGAGGTCCAATCGATCCGTCAGGGAGGGAGCCGGGGGTCCCGACATGGGCGAAGTTCGTGACGAGCGCCGATCGCGTATACGTTGGGCTGATCGCGGCTTTGGCCGGATCGCATCGCGCGTTGCGTTGGTTGGCGGGGTGATCGCAGCGGCCGCGATCACGGCGGCGGCGATCCTCGCAGGTGCATGAACCCGAGGACCGACTGATTGGCCGTCGGAATGGTTGGATGTTTCAATTTTTGGATGTTTTGATTTTTGGCCGTTTCGGGGCTGGCCTTGCCAACGGGTTGGCTGGCCTGGGGTTTGCCTGGCCTACAGGTCGCCAAGCCTGAAATTCGCCTGATGCGCGGCGTTACTGGCCCAGCTTCGCTCGTCCCTGCCGTGTGGCCGAACCCAGGCCGGGCGGCCCCCTGGTACATGGCTTCCTGGTACCTGGCTTCCTGGTACCTGGCTTCCTGGTACCTGGCTTCCTGGTACATGGCTCCCGGGTGCAAGACTCACGTGTCCAGGGGGCGCCAGGTCGCGAGGTCGCCGCGATCAGCCGCTCAACCCGTCGTTGATTCGGCTCGCCAGCTGCCTCATCGCTGCTGACTGCAGCGGGTTTTCATGCGGGATCACAGACCCTCTCGCGGACGAGGAGGACAGACTGGGACGCAAAATGCTGATGACAGCCAGATCCTGATGACAGGCCAGCGGCGCCGTGCGGGCACGCTCATCCACGCCGCCAGATGCGTGCGACGGTTGCCTGCCGGTACAGTCAGGACGTGGGCTTCTGCTGCGGTCGAAATTCTTCCTGCGCAGCCGCATAGGCCTCCTCTCCCATAGCTTCGCGCGGCGAGCGACCGGCGAAATGGGCGGCCTGGGACACAAAGAGCCAGGCGTCATGGCTGTTGGCGAAGATAAACGCGCCGGCGCCGCCAGGCGCCGATGCGACTGCGCCGCCGTCCGGCGGCGGGTCCCGCCAGAGTTCAAAATACTCGTTCATGCGGTCGTCCAGAACCACGCTGACCTGGCCGCCCTGCCCGGCGACCATGGTGAGAAAGGGTCCAAAGGCGGCTTTCAGGCGGGCGTCCAGCAGGCGGGCGAAGCGGGCTTCGGCATCTGCGAAGGAGGCTTCAACGCCGATTGCGCGAAGGGCCGCGACTGCGGCCGCCGGCTCGTCGAATGACAGCTCGACAGCGCCATCGGGGCGGGCGGTGAAGCCACGATGGGCTGTAAGATCGATCCCATGTTTCGCTGCGGCGCGGGCCAGTTCTTCGAAATCCGCCTCCTCAACCGGCCCGCGCCCTTCGCGCAACAGGTTGAGTTGCACGCCGCCGAAGCGATCAGAGACGGCGTCGTAGGCGAGGGCGGGGCGCTTGCGTGCGAACATCAGATCGATTGTCCGTCATCCAGAGTGAAGATCGAGCCTGTGACATAAGCGGAACGGGGGCCTGCCAGGAAGAGCAGGGTATCATCCATGTCCTGCGCCCGCATCAGCCGGCGGCGTGGGAAGCCCTGCACCATCCGCTGACCGCCTTCGGCCGAGAGCCACTCGGCGTTGAGTTCAGTTTCCACATAGCCAGGGCAGATGGCGTTGACGCAGATGTCCCTGCGCGCCCACTCGCGCGCCAGCGCCCGCGTCATCATGACGAGGGCGGCCTTGGACATGCAATACGGGGTGAGGCCGGGCAGCACCTTGAGACCGCCGATCGACGCGACAACGATGATCCGCCCGCCATCCGGCGGCGGGTCGGCGCGCCTCATCATCCGTCGGGCGGCTTCGCGGGCCGTCAGGAAGGCGCCCCGCACGTTGATTGCGAAAACCTGGTCAAAGTCGGCCGCGCTGATCTCGACCGAGGCGCCGCGGCTGTTCATGCCTGCATTGGCCAGGGCGACATCGATCGGCCCGAGTGCAGCCTCCGCAGCGTCGAAGCCGGCAATGACGGAAGCTTCGTCCTGCACGTCCATGGCGACAGCGACAGCCTTGCCGCCGCCTGCAGTGATGCGCCCGGCCAGCGCTTCAAGCCGGTCGGCCCTGCGCGCGGCGAGAGCGACCTGCGCCCCGGCGGCGGCGAGGGTTTCTGCGAAGTGGGCGCCGAGGCCGCTTGACGCCCCGGTGATGAGAATACGGCGGCCTGCGAGGTCGCGCGCTGCGATGGCTGGATGCGGCATGACCCCTGCACCTGAAATACCCGAACGAAGGGAAAGCAGATAATGGCGTCTCCAGGTGCGTGCAATCCGTTCGGCAATGGGCCGATCAGTCGCCGGCGGCGCGGCCCATGACCGGTCTGCGCGCCCTTGCCTTTGCCGGAACCGAGAAGCGGGCCCGAGCGATCGCCGACGCCCTGAACGCGCAGGGCGCCCCATGCCTGGGTCTGTGCGATGAGGCGATGGCTCTGCAACTCGTGCGTGATGGCGGCGTTGACGTGGCCGTGCTGGATCTGTGTTCACTGCGCGGAACCTGGGCTGCGACCTTCGCCGCCGGTCTGCGCGCTGCGGCGCGGTGCGGCCGCTTGGCGGTGGTCGGGCTTGGCGCGCCCGGGGCTGCGTCGCCGGGTCTGCCGGCCCTGAGCGCGCTCGATGGCTTCGGACTGGAGAGCGGTGGCTGGGGGCTGGTTGTCGATGTGCTGAAGCGCAGCGTGCGCCTCGCGCTGATGGAGGACGCCGCAGGATTGCGCGGCCACCTCCTGAAGGGCGCCTCGCCTCGCGCAGCGCAGGACGATCGCGCCATGGCGTTGTTCGTCGGGCGCCCATCGCGCTATTTCCCGATCCTGGAAAGCGGTCTTTGGGCGCGCAGGGCGGCTGTGATGGCGGCCTTGACCCCGATGAGTGCGTTGGATCAGTTCCATGACGCGCCGCCTGATGGCGTTATCATCGACCTTGCCGAGCAGCCGGAGCGCGGGCTGACGCTGGCGCGGGCGCTTAGCTGCAACACCCGATTGCGCACCACGCCGGTTGCGCTTCTCGCCGGGCCTGGGTTTCGCAACGTGCAGCCGGCCAATATGCGCCAGATCATGGACGTTCTGACCGGAACGACCCAGGACGATGCGGTGATTGACCGTTTCGCGGCCGCGATGCGGGTCAAGCGCCGCGAGGATGCGCTGCGCCGCCGCCTGCAGGGACCGATTGCGCCCGGTCAGGCTGATCCGGCGAGCAGCGCCTTCAATCGCGAGGGGTTTGCGGATGCATTTGTGCGTACCGCCAGACAGGCGCGTCTGGCCCGGCGCCCGTTGGCGCTGACGCTCGCCCGTTTGCGGCGCGCCGACCGGCCAGCCTCGGCGGGATCGGCTGGCGATCAGGCGATTGGGTTCCTGCGCGGCCTTGTGCGCGGCCATGACATTGTGGGCCGCCTCTCGCGCGACGTGGTTGCGGTGGCGTGGGTGGGCGTGGACGGGGGCGGCGCGCGCCGGGCTGTTGCGCGTCTCTGCAAGGCAGTTGACGCAACCGCCTTCGGCGCTGGCGCAGTGGGTCGGTTGCGGCTGGAAGCAGCGACGGCGGCTCTTGCGCCGGGTGAAACCGCCCGCCATCTTCTGGAGCGCGCCGCCGGCGGACTGGCGGGATTGGAAGCTCGATGGGATGGAAGTCGCTCCGGCGCATGATGCAGGGACACGCGGCGGCGACATCATCGTCGACTTCGTCGCTGATATCATATGTCCGTGGTGTTACGTCGGTCGGCGCAATCTTGCTGCTGCGATTGCGCTTCGTCCGGCCCTTCGGGTGACGAGCGTCTGGCGGCCCTATCAGCTGTATCCGGGGATCCCGCCGCAGGGGATGGACCGCGCGGCCTTCATGCTGGCGCGGTTCGGGCCGGACGCCGGCAGACTTCGGCCCATGCGCGAGGCGCTTGAGGTTGCGGCAGGCGCGGCAGGACTGCGGCTTCAGCTTGAACGCGCCGGGCCAATGCCGAACACGCTCGACAGCCATCGCCTGATTGCCTGGGCGCAGGGACAGGGTCTTGGTTCGGCGATGGAGGATCGCCTGTTTCGCGCCTATTTTGAGGAGGGCGCCGACCTGACGCGGGTTGATGTGCTCGCGGATCTTGCCAGTGAGGCGGGCCTGCAACGCGACATCGTGGCGAGCCTGCTTGCTGGCGACGCCGAGCGTGCACGTACCCTGGCTGACTGCGAGACAGCTGGCGCCATGGGCGTCACGGGAGTGCCCGCGATGATCCTCAACCGGCGGTTCATGGTGCTGGGGGCCCAGGCGCCGGAAGTGCTCGCCGATGCATTCGACAGGGTCATGCGACCGGCCGACGCGATTACTGGCTGAGCGCGTGGGCATGGCTCTGATCGCCGCGCCAATGGACATGATCCTGCTTCAGCACCGTGTCCGGCGGGACCATGGAGACTCCAGTGAGGCGCTCATAGATGGGTGCGAAGTCCTGGAGCGTTGCATCAAACAGTTCTGCGAAGCTGTCGATCACGAAATAGGTCTGCTGGAAGTCGTCGATCCGGTAGGCTGTGCGCATGACGCGCTCGAGGTCGAACTGCAAACGATGGGGTGCGGGGCTCTGCAGGGCGAACAGGGTTTCGCCTGGCGAGGACACGATCCCGGCGCCGTAAATGCGCAGGCCCGCCGATGTTCGGATGAGTCCGAATTCCACCGTATACCAATAGAGAGCGGCAAGATTGGCGAGGCAGTCAAAGCCCTGGGAGCGCAACCCGCCTTGTCCGTAGGCCTGCATATAGTCGGCAAACACGGGATCGGCGAGCATGGGGACATGCCCGAACACGTCATGGAAGACGTCTGGCTCCTGGATGTAGTCGAGCTGTTCCGGTCTGCGGATGAAGTTTCCTGCGGGAAAGCGCCGATTGGCGAGGTGCTCGAAGAATATGGCGTCCGGCACAAGACAGGGCGTCGCCACGATACGCCATCCGGTCAGGCGTTCGAGTGCGTCGGACAGCCGCTCGAAGTGCGGCACGCCTTCGCCGCGCAGGTCGAGTGCGCTCAGCCCGGCGAGAAATTCATCGCAGGCCCGCCCCCTCAGGAGCCCTGCCTGGTGTTCGTAGAGCGTGCGCCAGGTGGCGTGATCCTCGGCGGTGTAGGCCTCGAAGTCCTGGTCGATCGTGAAGTCTGAGCGGACGGCGTGTGTGCGCGGGTCAAATGTGTCAGCGCGTGCTTGCGTCATCTGCGTCTCCCGCTCGCTCCAGGACTGGTCTTGCGGATCAATTGGTTTCAAATGATACCATTGGCCGGGTCGTGTCATCAATCCGGGCGTGGATCTGGGTGTGGGCGCCTTCTGCGGGGCTGTTTGAGGCAGGCGTCCGGGCGGGTTTGCGACCCTTGCGGCCTTGCGGGCGTCCGGCGCGGATTGGCGGGGCGGATCGGAAACCGGGGAGGAGAACGTGCAGACAGATCCTGGCCATTGCCTGCGTTTGGCGACGCTGCGCTCAGGAGCGCGCGACGGAGCGCTCGTCATAGTGTCGCAGGACATGACACGCTGGGTGTCGGCGCGGGCGATCGCGCCGAGCCTGCAGGCGCTGCTGGATGACTGGTCGCAGGCCGTCCCGCGCATCAGTGCGCTTGCCGAGGCGCTGGAGGCGGGAGATGCGCCATCGGCTCCGTTCGATCCTGCAGCCTGCCTGTCGCCTTTGCCGCGCGCCTATCAGTGGGCTGATGGGTCGGCGTATGTCAATCACGTGCAGCTGGTGCGCAAGGCGCGCGGCGCGGAGATGCCCGACAGTTTCTGGAGCGATCCGCTGATGTATCAGGGGGGCTCCGACAGTTTTCTGGCGCCCCGTGACCCGATTCCTCTGGGCGATCCGTCCTGGGGCCTGGATTTCGAGGGCGAGGTGGCGGTGATTGTCGGGGATGTGGCGCAGGGCGCGGGCATTGAGGAGGCGCGCGCCGCCATCCGCCTGGTCACGATCGTCAATGACGTATCTCTGCGCAATCTCATTCCTGGCGAGCTGGCCAAGGGGTTCGGCTTCTTTCAATCCAAGCCGTCAAGCGCCTTTGCGCCTGTTGCAGCCTCGCCGGATGCGCTGGGCGCGGCCTGGGATGGCGGACGGCTCAAGGCGACGCTGGTGACGCATCTCAATGGCGCGCTCATCGGTCGGCCGGATACTGCTGTCGACATGACGTTTGATTTCCCGGCGCTGATTGCGCATGCTGCGCGCACCCGTTCACTTGCCGCGGGCACGATCATCGGGTCGGGCACGGTGTCGAACCGCGACGCCGATGGCGGTCCTGGTCGACCGGTTCGCGATGGCGGGCTTGGCTATTCCTGCCTGGCTGAGGTGCGTACGGTGGAGACGCTGACGCAGGGCGCGCCGCAGACGCCATTCCTTGCCGTCGGCGACCGGGTGCGGATTGAGGCCCTCGACGCCACTGGCGCAAGCCTGTTCGGCGCGATTGACCAGACGGTTGCTGCAGTGGGGCATACGGAATGAAACTGTACGACTACTGGCGCTCGTCGGCCGCCTATCGGGTGCGCATAGCACTGCATTGGAAGGGGCTTGCCTTTGATCAGGTCCCGGTCGACATCGCGCCCGGGGCGGACCGGCAGCTGACGCCTGCCTATGCCGAGGTGAACCCGCAGATGCGCGTGCCGGCGCTGGACACTGGAACTGGCGTCCTCAGTCAATCGCTCGCCATTATCGAATGGCTTGAGGAGACCTGCCCTGAGCCGGCGTTGCTGCCGTCTGATCCGTTCGAGCGGGCGCGCTGCCGGGCGCTCTGCTATCTCATCGCCTGCGATATTCACCCTTTGAACAATCTGGCGCCGCTCGCCTATCTGCGCAGCCGGTTCGGGGCCGACGAAACGGGTGTGGCGGCCTGGTACAGGCATTGGATCACCCTGGGCTTCACCGCCCTGGAGACGTCGCTGGCCGGAACGTCTGGCGAATTCGCCTTTGGTCGGGCGGCGAGCCTGTTTGAGGTCTGCCTGACGCCTCAGATGGCCAACGCGCGTCGTTTTGATGTTGATCTTGCGGGGTTCCCAACCCTGGTGGGTCTTGATCTGCGGGCGCGGGCGTTGCCGGCCTTCGCTGCGGCGGCCCCGGAGCGTCAGCCTGGAGCACCGCCTGCCGGGTAACCGCCGAACCTGGTTCTGCAGCCTTGCTTGCCGCTGCATGGTTTTGGGGCATAGGCTGGGGCTGCAAGGACGGAAAGCTGCATGACGGCCAGGATCATCGCCATCGCCAATATGAAGGGTGGGGTGGGCAAGACGACGCTGACGATCGGTCTGGTCGACACCCTCGCCATGCTTGGCAAAAAGGTGCTCGTCGTCGACCTCGATGCACAGGCCAATACCTCCTATTTCCTTGCTGGTCGGCGGGCCTATCGTGAAATCCGCGACAAGGAACTTCTCGTTGACCGGTTCTTTGAAAGCCTGACGGATGAGCGCCTGGAGCCGACGCTGGCGTCGCGGCGCAAGCGCATGGTGTCATTGTTGGGCGGCTCTGCCCGGGTCGATTTGATCGCGGCCTCGCCCGACCTGCGGTATGTCGAGCGCAGGATCATTTTCACCCTGGCGCGGGGCTCGCCGGATATCCGCCGGCCGGAGAGCGAGCTTGCAGCCTATCTTGGCGAAGGGTTCAATGAGCTGTCTGAGGAATATGACGTCATCATTGTCGACTGCCCGCCGGGCATATCCCTGTTCGTAGAGGCTGCGATACGGTGCGCAGATCTCGTCATCGTCCCGGTGGCGCCCGACGATCTGTCCGTGTTTGGATTTCGCACTTTCGCCCAGCGCACCTATCTTTCTCTGCGTCAGGAGGGTCTGTCGCGTGCGCGCCTGATGGTTGTGCTCAACAAGATCGAAGGCTGGAACCAGCACGCGGCGATCCTTGAGGATCTGCGGCGGGAGGCGGAAGAGCGTCCGGCGCCGTTTCATCTTGCGCGGGCGGAGATTCCGAAGAAATCGTCGCT
This sequence comes from Hyphomonadaceae bacterium, assembly GCA_040381075.1. Classification (GTDB taxonomy): domain Bacteria; phylum Pseudomonadota; class Alphaproteobacteria; order Caulobacterales; family Aquidulcibacteraceae; genus JBEIHX01. Next base: position 32,284 of record JBEIHX010000011.1, on the reverse strand, counting down.
GCAGCAGGCGATCAGCGCCCATATTCCCCGCAATCCCAAAGATCCTGACAGGGTGGTCAGTTACACGGCCAAGTACCGCGATGCGCGCGCAGTTCTGCGTCTTCTTGCTGACGACGTGTTGGCCAGGGCGGGGTCAGCATGAGCTCCGGGCCGGGTCTGCAGGCGCTGCGCCGCCTGTTCGACGCAATCATTGATGCGGCGGAGCGTGATCCTGCGCTGATGGTGCGCCTCGGCGCGGCCTTGCGCGCGCGCGATGACAGCGCCGACCCTCCCGGGGCTGTCTCAGCTGCGCCGCCATCTTGCACACCCCTTGCGAGCACATCTCCGGCATCCACAGCCCCCACGCCCGCGACCCCATCGCCTGAAGCCCGGTCTTGTGACAGCCTTGTCGACTGCGCTGCGGTGTACGCGGCGGAGGGTGCTGCGGGACTGGCGCGGCGCCTGCGCGGTTTCACCAAGCGCCAGCTGCTGGCGATCGCCCGATCGGATCCGGCGACGCCGCAGCGCGGTCTTGCCGGCTTATCCGCGCCGGAGCTCGTCTATCGCATCGTGGCGGCGCATGACGCGCCGCCGGATCTTGTTGGTCGCGACTTCGCCTGAGGCAGAACGAAGCCGGGTGCGTCAGAGTCCCCCACTGTGACTCCAGATGTTGGATCCCCACTGTGAATTCCCCCAAAGCGTCCGATCGGCCGGTTCTGCGCGTCGCGGTCCGCGCCGCCTCCCAGGCGGCGGCGCGCTGGGGTGCTGCGTCTTTAAGGTGCATGCCGGCGGGCGACGGTCTGCGCCTCGCCACGGCCGTTCAAAGGTCAGGGGTCATCGCACGCGGCCGACCTCAGCCAGGGTGAGGATCCGCCCGTCGAGCCGGGCTGCGCTGGCGGACGCGCGGGTGGCGCAGTCATCATCATGCGGCCCTGGCGGCGCGGAGACCGCCCCTGGCGACGCGGCAAGACCGCGCTGAGCCTGGCGCGCCGGCGTTGGGCCGGTCATCTCGCTCAGGCTTCGCCGTCCGCCGCGACGCATGAATTCCTGCACCTGCGGTTCGGAGATCAGAATGATGTCGGCGGAGCGCCGCCATTCGGGCGACCCCTGTTTGAGGCCATTGTTCTGGGCGCGCTTGGCGAATTGCAGGGCGCGCGGGTAGTCCCCGATGGAGAAGGCGAGTTCGGCGGTCGCCAGTTCCGCGAGGTTGGTTTCGCCGCGCCGCTCATAGCCGACGGCGATCTCACGCCAGGCGAAGCCGTTGTCCGGATCGCGGGCGAGTGAGGCTTTCAGCAGTCCGATGGCTTCATCGGTGTTTGGCCTGGTCTCGGTGGCCAGCAGCGAGCGGGCGAGGTTTATCTCAAACAGCGCCGACTGCGGGGCGAGAGCAAGGGCTTGACGGTTGGAGGTGATTGAGGCCGCTGCCTGGCCTGACTCAAACAGGATCTGGCCGAGAAGCTCATGATAATATGGGTTTTCAGGGTGCGTGGCGATGAGCGCTTCGGCCTCGGCGACGGCGCGCTTGGTGTCGGGAATGCGGTAGGCCGCGATGGCGCGCGCATAGCGCGCAGGCTGCGACGTGTCAGAGGAGGGATATTTGATGAAGGTGCGCTGTGGCGCTTCCAGAAAGCCGTAGAGTTTCGCCTGAGCAAGCTTGAACCGTTCAAGGGACCGTCCGTCATCGGCGGCGGTTTGATGAGGCTGCGCCTGCACCCGTCCGCGCAGCGCCTGGATGCGGTCTGCCGAGAGCGGGTGAGAGCGGAAATACGGTTCCCGCCGGGCGTCTGACATGACTTCCTGGTAGCGGAACTTGTCAAAAAAATCGAGCAGTCCCTGAGCGGACTGTCCGGTTTCCTCCAGGTAGGTGACGGCCGATTGATCCGCGGACGACTCCTGGACGCGCGTATGGCGGAAAAATGCGAGGGCCGCCCAGTATTGTGAGTTTTGGATCAGTGCGGCGCCAGCATCCGGGGCGCCGCCGGCGATCGCAAGCACGCCCAGGAACATCGACAGGAGAGCCGGGCGCATTGCGACTTCCATCGCCTGCTGGGAGCGTACGAGGTGTCCCCCGGCGATGTGTCCGGTTTCGTGGGCGATGACGCCTTTCAGCTGGTTGGGCGTGTCGGCCGCGAGGATCAGGCCGGTGTGCAGGAAGATGTTCTGGCCGCCGGTGACGAACGCATTGAGGGTGGGATCATTGACGACAAAAATACGCACGTCTTCCGGCTGCAGGCCGGCTGCCCGCAAAATGGGGTCCGTATAGTCGCGCAGCAGGTTTTCGATTTCTTCGTCCCTGATGACGGACTGAGCCTGCGCCGCCGGTGCTGCGCCGGCAAGCGTTGCTGCCCCTGCCAGGATGGCGGCGAGCGCGCTGGCGAGCGTGCGTTTCAGGAATGAATTCCATGGCCGAGCCGGACTGCAGCTCCTGGACCGGGCCCAGGGCCGACGCCCTGCGCTGTGGCTCTGGCGATCCGAAGGCGTCGCCGCGCCGCGCCGGATTGCGGGATCCGCGAGGTGATCTGCTGAGCTTACGCGCATAGCCCGCCCTGTTCGTGCCCTGCGCGCCCGGCGCGCAACCTGGATTCCCACACGACACTAGAGCGGGCCCAGTCCGACAAAAATAGGGCGGACAAAAATAGGGCGGACAAAAACAGGGCGGACGAAAAATGGTTCGGTTCCGCCGCGCCCCCGCCGCCATGGCTGCGTCCGGCGTACCTGTCATGCGTCAGATCGGCATTTTTCCGGGCGTCCGGCGCGGCCCGTGGCGTACGCGCTGGCTCAAGGGGCGGCGTGTAGACCTGCCCGTCGCCCTGACTGGTGCGCCTGTAGTGGCGTGATTCCCTCGGCGGCGCCCGGTCAGGAGGCTTTGACGGTGTAGCCGCAGGCCTCGCAGACCACCCCGATCGGTCCCTGCACCAGGGTGTAGTGGCCGCAGGCAGGGCACGCTTCGGTGTCGCTTTCCTCGACCGGTCGTCCCGGCGGACGGGCGCCAAGCAATCGTGCGGCGCGCCGGGCCTCGGTTTCACCCTGCGCCAGGGTTGGGTTGGGGCCGGCCGATGCCGCACGCGGCCCATGTCCGGATTCACCAGAGCCCGGGCCGCCCTTGGGGGCGCCTGCTGCTGGCAGGTCCGGGCGCGTTCGAAGGTCGCCCATGCGCGCGTCCCTGGGCGACTCGGGCTGCCCCCAGCCCGGTTTGGCGCCGCCGCCGATGGGCATGGGCGCGCCGCCTTGGGTCGGCGTCCGCTCGCCGCCGCGCGGCGTGAACAGCAGCAGGTTGTCCGGCGCCAGGCCGCGGCTGAAGCCTTTTGAGATCAGTCGGGCCGCGGCGTGCTCGTCTATTTTCTCGGCCTGGACGCCGCGTCCCAGCCCGTCTGCGGACGCTGCTGGATCCACTTCAGCGAGGTCATTGCGGTCAAGATAGGAGACGGCAAGTTCGCGGAAGATGTAGTCGAGGATCGATGTGGCGCGCTGGATCCGGTCATTGCCGGTCACGTCGCCAGCGGGCTCGAAGCGCGTAAACACGAATGCGTCGACGAATTCGTCAAGCGGCACGCCGTACTGCAGGCCGATGGAGATGGATATGGCGAAGTTGTTCATCAGCGAGCGGAATGCCGCTCCTTCCTTATGCATGTCGATGAATATCTCGCCGAGGTCTCCGTCTTCAAATTCGCCCGTGTGCAGATAGACTTTATGGCCGCCGACGGTGGCCTTCTGGATGTAGCCCTTGCGCCGGTCCGGGAGGCGGCGGCGCTGTGCTGAGCGTTCCACCACGCGTTCGACCACGCGGGTCTGGGTGACCCCGCCGGCGCGCGCGACGAGGTCTTCAATGCGCTTTGGTGCTTCGTCCGCCCAGGGGTCGTCGACGGCGTCGAGCGCGCCTGCGCCGGGCTTGACGAAGCGCACGGCCGCCACGCCGGCGTGCTCGGCATCGAGGATCAGGCTCTCAACCGTTTCGGCGACCATGTTCGCTGGCAGCGCGGCGTCAATTACAACGCCGGCGCCGGTTGCTTCCGCGATGGCCCCGCCCATCGCCACACGGGCGTCGAGCGGGATGTCGGCGCTGAACACGTCGGCGTAGCGGTGCAGGCCGCCCGGCGCATCATCGAGCGTATGTGCGCCGAAGATGTATGCGTCGGCCCTGCGGATGTCGTCCGGCGCAAAGCCGATGGCGGCGAGCAGGTCAAAGCCGGGCCGTGCGGCCCGTCCAACATCAAGGCCCAGCACATCCGCGACAAAATCTTCGCCGAGCACCCAGACGGTGGCTGAGTGGCGCAGGCTGTGACCTTCGCGCACCGCGTCCTGAAGGGCTGCGATCTGGCGGGCTCCGAAACCGGCTGCAGCGAGTGACGCGGGGTTGACCCCTGGCGCCCCGATGAGCGTGCGCCGCCCGCAGACATGGGCGATCGCACTGGCGGCGTCCTGCGGGCAAAGGCCGAGAGTGAGCAGACCGGCCTCCAGATGGGGATTGGCGGTGCGCCCGCCATGCGCCGCGGCGATGATCTCCAGCCCGGGTTGTGGCGCGAAGCCGGCTGCAGCCGCCCCGGCCAGAATGGCGATCGGTTCGGCGGCGTCTGTGGTGAACTGCACATCTGCGGCGGCGGCGGCGTGAGCGATGCGCGCCGCCATGTCTGCCGCCGCAGTGCGACCGTCTTCGGTGTCATAGCCGAGGCCGAGCCGCCACAGGGCGCCGGACAGGTCCAAAGGCGCGATGGCGGGGTGGCCGCCGCCGCACAGGTCGGATGCGATGGCGACGGCAAGCGCCGCCACGCCAGCGTGTTCGGCAAGGCTTTCGCCATCATACTCCCCGTCCGGGGATGCAAACGCTGCGGCGTTCACCCCGGCCCAGGCGCGCAGCGGTGCGGCGGGTGCAAAGCGGATTTCGAGGGGCAGGCCGCACACGGCTGCGGCGGCGGCGGCGTGCGCACCCTCCATGAGTGTTTCGTCGGGCGCGGCGGAGACATCGAGCGCCAGGGGCTCGCGCCCGGCAAGCCGCCGCACGCCGGCGGCTTCGTCCAGGGCGCCCGCGAAGGTTGCTGCCAGGTCGCTGCGGCCCTGGACGATCAGGTTGAGGATGCGCCGGATGACCCCGTCCATGACGCCATCGGCGCGGGCGAGGGTGATGGCGCGGGCAAGCGCGGCGTTGCCGCGTGGATCAGCCCCGTCCTGGGCTGCAGCGATAAGGTCGCCAAGCCTGCGCCTCATGGTGAGGGCCCCCGCAGCCAGCGCGGCGGCCTCGACGTCGCGGGCGAACGCGGTCCTGAGCGCCGCGCCAAGACTGATCTGGTCCAGAACGGGGATCGCCGACGCCCGGGCCGGGATCGGGCTGAGCGTGCTCTCGCGCCCGTAGGCCCACTCGACGCCAACGCCCCGCGCCAGCTCCGGCGCCAGGGCGATGGCCCCGGTCGCCAGCCCTCGGCCAAGCGTCTCGCGGAAGGCAAGCGCGGCCTCGCCGCCGGCCAGCCGACCGGACTTCAATCCGGCATAGGCGAGCCCGCCGGTGACCCGCTCGACGATGGCGCGCACGCTGCGTTCCGGCGCAAACCCTTCGCTTGCCGGGGTGCGCCGGCGCAACGCAGCAGGGATTCCCTTTTCCGCGATCGGCTTTGTGAGGTTTGGCGCCACTGGCGCGGCAAGCGCGGCCCAGGCGCGCCACACGACATCTGACCAGGCCCCGGGCGCTTCGAATGCGCCTACCCCGCCGTCATGGTCGCTGCGCCCGCCGGATCCGCCGACGTCGCCCTGCAGGTCGCCGTCGTCCGGATCGTCAGGCCCGGCGGGCCATTCAGCGCGCACCGTCAGCCCCAGATCACGCCATGGGTCGGCTTCACGCGCTTCGCCTGTCTTGCCATTCCGGTCTGCGCCCATTGCCGGCTCCTCACCGATGGAGAAGACTCACGGTAGGGTGCGACTCTGATCCAAATCAAGATGTGGGGGCCATGATCCCCAGGAATACGTAGATGTGGGGCTGGAGTGTGGGCTGGACCGCGCGCGCGGACATCGCCATAGTCGCGCCCGTCGGGCTTGGCGGTGAGCCCAGCGAAGAAGGTTGCGCGCGTGCTGGACAAGATTTTCACCTGGTGGAGCGGCGCCACGATCGGCGCGTTGTTCGATATCGGGCGACGGGCGGTGTTTGTCGGCGAGGACGAGGCTGGGAACCGGTTTTTTGAAGAGAAGGAGCCGAGCCTTGAAGGGCGCCGGCGCCGCTACGTCGTCTACAACGGGTATGCTGAACCCTCCCGGATTACGGCGGATTGGCATGGCTGGCTGCACCATACTTTCGACAAACCGCCGACCCAGGATCCGCTGAAACGGCGGGCTTGGGAGACGGATCATCGGCCGAACCTGACCGGAACGCGTTTCGCCTATCGCCCGCCCGGCAGTCTTGCGCGGGGCGGGGCGCGCCGCAGGGCGACCGGCGACTATGAGGCCTGGTCGCCAGACACGCGGGACTGATGGACGCGGGAGGGGGGCGCAGGCAGGGTTCGTTTGTGGCCGGAGCATCGGCGATGGACTGAAGGCGGCCGGTCTGAGGCTTGCCGGAGCATTCGCAGTGCAGACCGCGTCTGTGCCGGCCTGCAGCAGGAGATCGGGATCGGAGGCGGGGCATGGCGATGAGGGATCAGGCGTTGGAGACTCTGGTCGGCGCCGGCGTACTGGCGGCGGCCGCAGCCTTTCTCGCCTTCGCCCTCGCGTCGACCAATTCCCAGGCGGCGGGCGGCAGCTACCCGCTGGTGGCCTATTTTCCGTCGGTCAACGGCTTGTCCTCGGGCTCTGAGGTGCGTCTTTCAGGCGTCAAGATTGGTGCGGTTTCGGCGATCGATCTTGATCCAAAGACCTACATGGCGAAGGTGGAGATGTCGGTTGCAGGGCCTGTGAAGGTCCCGGACGACTCCACGGCGAAAGTTTCTACCGACGGATTGCTCGGCGGGGCGTTTCTGTCGATCGAGCCCGGCTCCAGCGAGACCATGCTCGCTGCCGGAGGTGAATTTCAGTATGCGCAGGGCAGTGTCGATTTGCTGACGCTGTTCTCTCAGGCCGTCGGCGGCGGGGGCGGGAGCAAAGAGCCATGAGCGTTGCGTTTCGTCTGCTTGCGGCGGCCGCCGCGCTTGGCGCGTGCCTGGCGTTTGCAGGCCAGGCGCAGGAGGCCCCGTCTGGCGGGCTGCCAATGGCCGGCGGTGCGCCTGCCGCGCCAGCGGCAAGCGACCCTGTCGTCATTCCTGCGCCGGGCCCGCCGGCGGCGGCGAGCGCAGCGGTGCTTCGCGGGCTCGACAAGGTGACAGGCAAGGCGCGCGATTTTCGCGCCCCGATTGGCAAACCTGTCATCTACGGCGGCCTGTCGATTGTGGTGCGGGCGTGCGTGAAGCGGCCGCCTGAGGAAACGCCCGAGGTGGAGGTGTTCCTTGAGGTCAGTGACCGCAAGAAGCTCGCCGCAAGGCCGGCCGATCCCAGGTCGGCGGCGATCTTTTCGGGCTGGATGTTCGCATCGAGCCCGGCGCTCAACGCGCTTGAACATCCCGTTTATGACGTTTGGGCCATCGACTGCAGGGCCTGAGCGCCGGTTGCATCGAGGGCCATGGCGTGAAAGTCGCCCTGGCGGGGGAGCGCCAGCTGGAGCCGGGCGTGAAATTCGTCTCGGGTGAGCGACTGAGCGCCGAACTGGTCAAGATGGGCGTTTTCGAACTGCGCATCGAGCAGCGTGAATCCCCCCGCGACAAGGCGCGCGACGAGATGGACAAGCGCCACCTTTGAAGCGTCGCGCCGGAGCGAGAACATGCTCTCTCCGAAAAAGGCGCCTCCAAGCGACACCCCATAGAGACCGCCGACGAGGTCCTCGCCGCTCCAGCATTCGATGCTGTGGGCGTGGCCGCGCGCAAACAGGGCAGCGTAAAGATCCAAAATCGGACGGTTGATCCAGGTCTGCGGCCTGTCGATGTAGCCGCCCTCCTGGGCGCAGGCTTCCATGACGGCGCGAAAGGCCGTGTCCACGCGGATATCGAAGGGATTGGTTCGCACGAAACGGGCGAGCCTGCGCGGGACGTGGAACGCATCAAGCGGCAGCACGCACCGCGTGTCAGGATCAATCAAAAAGATTGAGGGGTCATCGCGTGCGTCTCCCATGGGGAAAACGCCGTTGGCATAGCAGGTCAGCAGATCATCCGGGCCGAAGCGCTTCGCCACGTCCTCACGAGCCCTCGCCTTTGAGATGGCGCTCAAGCCAGTGGATGTGGTAGTCCCCGTCGAGCATCGCGGGCTCCTGCACCAATCGCGCGAAAAGCGGAATGGTGGTTTCCACCCCGGTCACCACCATCTCGCCGAGACAGCGGCGCAGGCGCATCATGCATTCGTTGCGATTGCGTCCGTGCACGATCAGTTTTGCGATCAGGCTGTCATAGTAGGGAGGGATCTGGTATCCGGCATAGATTGCGCTGTCGAGGCGCACTCCCAGTCCGCCTGGCGGGTGAAACTCCACGATGCGGCCGGGTGATGGCGTGAATGTCTGCGGGTTTTCCGCGTTCACCCGGCATTCGATGGCGTGGCCCTCGAACACCACGTCTTCCTGGGCGAAGGACAGGGGCGCTCCGTCGGCGATGCGGATCTGTTCGCGGATCAGGTCGATGCCGGTAATCATTTCAGTGACTGGATGTTCGACCTGGATGCGGGTGTTCATTTCGATGAAGTAGAACTGGTCGTTCTCGAACAGGAACTCCACCGTTCCCACGCCGAGATATCCAAGTTTTCGGATCGCGGTTGTGACGACCTTGCCGATCTTCTCACGATGTTTGGCGTTGAGCGCCGGCGAGGGAGCTTCCTCCCACAGTTTCTGATGTCGGCGCTGGATGGAGCAGTCGCGTTCGCCGAGGTGCACCACATTGCCATGGCTGTCGGCGATCACCTGGATTTCGATGTGGCGGGGGCGTTCGAGGTATTTTTCGAGATAGACTGCGTCATCGCCGAACGCGTTACGCGCTTCTGAACGGGCGGTTGCGAGTGCGACGGCGAGTTCCTCGCGCGATCGGGCGACCTTCATGCCGCGTCCGCCGCCGCCGGCCGCGGCCTTGACCAGAACCGGGAAGCCGATCCTGTCGGCGACGGCCATGGCTTCCTCGTCGCTGTCCACGCCGCCATCGGAGCCCGGCACGACCGGAATGCCGACTGCCTTGACCGCCTGCTTGGCGGCGATCTTGTCGCCCATCAGGCGGATATGGTCGGGGTTCGGGCCGATGAAGGTCAGGCCATGGGCCTGAACTATTTCCGCAAACCGGGCGTTCTCTGACAGAAAGCCATAGCCTGGGTGGATCGCCTGGGCGCCAGTGATCTCCGCCGCGGCGATCAGCGACGGGATGTTGAGGTAGCTCTTGGCCGCCTGGGGCGGGCCGATGCACACGCTTTCATCGGCCAGCCGCACGTGCATGGCGTTCTTGTCGGCTTCGGAGTGCACCGCGACGGTGGCGATCCCCATTTCCTTGCAGGCGCGATGGATGCGCAGCGCGATTTCGCCGCGGTTGGCGATGAGGATCTTTTCAAACATCGCGGATTACTCAAGCACCATGAGCGGCTCGCCGTATTCGACCGGCTGGGCATCGAACACCAGCACCTCCACGACCCTGCCGGCGCGCGGGGCGGGGATCGGGTTCATCGTCTTCATGGCTTCCACGATCATCAGCGTCTGGCCTTCTGAGACGGTGTCTCCGACCTTGACGAAGGGGGCTGCGCCAGGCTCAGGCGAGAGATAGGCGGTGCCCACCATGGGGGAGGGCACGCCGCCCTCGCGTTTGCGTCCCTCGCCCGGCGCGGCGGCTGCGGCGGCTCCGGTCGCGGGAGCGTGGGCCGGCGCGGCGTACGCTGGCTGGGGCGACGGGGCCGCCTGCTGGTAGACGACCGCGGCGGCCTGTCCGGGGGTGCGCGCAATGCGCAGGCGCAACTCGCCGCGCTGCACTTCGACCTCGATTTCGCTGAGATCGGTTTCACGCAGAATGGCGGCGAGTTCGCGCACGATGTCTGGATCGATGCTCGCTGAAGCCGACTTGGACGCTGGCATGTACAGGTCTCCGTGCGGAGGGAATTCGGGGAAAGGCGTGTTCAGGAGGCGGGCGGCGGTTCGTTTCGCATCAGACGGACAGCCGCCTCGAGGGCCAACACATAGCTCCAAGCGCCGAGACCGGCGATGACGCCGCGCACGGCGGGCGCAACGTAGGATACGTGGCGGAACGCCTCGCGCGCGGCGGGATTGCTGAGGTGCACCTCCAGGGCGGGGATCGTCAAGGCCTTGAGCGCGTCATGCAACGCCACCGAGGTATGGGTCAGACCGCCGGCGTTTATGAGCACCGCGCCGGCCTGGGTGCGCGCTTCATGCACCCAATCGATCAGCGCGCCTTCACTGTTGGTCTGGCGGAACGTGACGTCAATCCCAAACCCGGCGGCGCGGGCGCGCACGCTGGCTTCAATGTCCGCGAGCGTCGTCCGGCCGTAGATTTCCGGTTCGCGCTCGCCCAGGAGGTTCAGGTTGGGGCCGTTCAGCACATAGATCGGCTTGGACATGGAGGGCGGGCAGACTGCAGATGAAGACACGTCTTGAGTCTTAGGCGCGTCAGCGCCAAGTCACAAGCAATCAACGCGTCCATGGCCGTGTCGGTCAGGCTCCCGGCGCCTGGCGACAGGTGGCTTGGAGGGGTCCGGGCGCGGGACATGAGCGTGGGACATCGGGGCGGGACATCGGGGCGGAACATGGGCGCCGGGCATGCGGGGTGGGCATGCGGGGTGGGCATGCGCACGGCACACGCAGACGAAACCGGCAGTCGATGTAAACAGGCGGGACAGGTGATGCGCATCGAAATCAATGGCGAATTGCACGAGGCGCCGGCGGGTACGACCCTGGACGCGCTTTTGACTGGGTTGGGGATCGACGCCAGAAGCGGGGCCGTTGAGCGTAACCGGGAGATTGTTCCCAAGTCTGCTTACGGCGTCACGGTGCTGTCTGAAGGTGATTGTCTTGAGATAATTCAGTTTGTGGGGGGCGGTTAATGGATTCTACAGATGCAGGACTTGATCAGGACGTATTGACCATTGCAGGAAAGTCATATCGTTCGCGTCTCATCATTGGGACCGGGAAGTATAAATCCTATGAAGAGAATGCCGCCGCCGTTGCGGCATCTGGCGCTGAAATCGTCACCGTGGCGGTGCGGCGGGTCAACCTGACCGACCCCAAGGCGCCGCGTCTGGTGGACTTCATTGACCCGGCGAAGGTGACCTATCTGCCGAACACCGCTGGCTGTTACACGGCCGAGGATGCGTTGCGCACCCTGCGCCTGGCGCGCGAGGCGGGCGGCTGGAAGCTGGTCAAGCTTGAGGTTCTGGCCGACCAGAAGACGCTCTATCCAGACATGGAGGAGACGCTGAGGGCTGCGCGCGTTCTGGTCGCAGAGGGGTTCGAGGTGATGGTGTACTGCACCGACGATCCGGTGTTCGCGCGCAAGCTGGAAGACGCCGGCTGCGTTGCGATCATGCCGCTTGGGGCGCCGATCGGGTCTGGCCTCGGCGTTCAGAACCCGGTCAACATCCGCCTGATCGTCGAGCAGGCGCGTGTGCCGGTGCTGGTCGACGCTGGGGTCGGCACGGCGTCTGACGCGGCGATTGCGATGGAGCTTGGCTGCGACGGAGTGCTGATGAACACGGCCATCGCAGAGGCGCGGGATCCGATACGGATGGCCGGGGCCATGCGACAGGCCGTCATCGCCGGGCGTGAGGCCTATCTTGCCGGGCGCATGGCCAAGAAGCGCTACGCGGATCCGAGTTCGCCGCTTGCCGGCCTGATCTGATCCGCCCGCCCGACACGGGGGCGACCCCGCCGCGCAGACGCCGGGCGGCGCAGGAGGCCACGTTTGCGGTGTGCGCCCTGTAGAGACCCACAGGTCAAAGAGCTCACAGGTCAAAGAGCTTAGGTGTCGAAGAGCTGAGGGGGCGAAGAGCTCATCGGGTGATGACCTCAGGGGGGGCGCGCGCACCGTGCATACATGCGTCGACGCGGCGTCCCTCAGCCAGGTCAGACCTGCCCAACTCCTGACCGCATAGGCCTCACCGCACAGGCCTCACCGCACAGGCCTCACCGCACAGGCCTGACCGCACCGGCGCCGATTTTCGGGATCCTGGCCGCACGCCAGGGGCGGTTCAGCGGCCTGCGGCGCTCCCGCCGAGGGCGGCGGCCAGCGCGGCATCCAGCTTGGGTTCGTCAAAGCCGACGACCACCTCGCCGTTGACCAAAAAGGTCGGCGTGCCTTCAATCCCGGCCTCGGCGGCGAGGTCCGACACCTTCTTGAGGTGGTCGATGATCGCTGGATCCTGCATGTCTGTCTGCATGCGCGCGACATCCACCCCCGCCTTGCGGGCCGCTTGGTTGATGCGCTCGATCGTATGATCTCCTGTGATGTCCATGAGTTCCTGGTGGATCTGCCAGTACTTGCCCTGGCGTCCGGCCGCCAGAGCGGCGCGCGCGGCGTCGAGCGATCCCTGGGACAGGAAGGGCATCTCCTTGAAGATGATGCGCACCTCAGGATGCTTTTGATGCAGGCGACGCACCCAGGCGATGCTCTCATGACAGCGTGGGCAGCGATAATCGAAGAATTCGACCAAGGTCACCCTGGCATTCGCGGGGCCGATCGAGAAATTGGCGGCATCGGCGATGAAGCGGTCCCGATAGGCCGCATCCTCGCGATAGCGCTTTGTGACGTCAGCCATCTGCGCTTTGCGGGCCGCATCCTGCTTCTGACCGTATGCGACCTGCATCTCATCAATGATTTCGGGGTTTTCGAGGAGGTACGCCCGCACTTCCTCCCGCAAGGCCTTGCGCTCAGCCTCGCCCATTCTGCCCGCTGGGGGCGGAAGACAGCCCGCGAGGACCGCCAGAAGAGGAATGAGCATGAGCCGCCGCATGGCCGCCTCCGAGCCTGAAACATGAATTGGATCTATTTCCAGCTTCCAGCGGGGCGGTGCAAGCGGCTCAACCTGCGAAAGGCGCCGCGTGCGCAGCCGCCGCCAGCGCGCGTCACCCTTCGCGCCGATAGTCCATGGCGTAGATAAAGCGGTCGCCCGGGTGTCGGTTGTCCGAGGCGAGGAGCAATCGACCTGCGGCGTCGAAATAGCGTCGCAGCGTGCGCAGGGCTGGCTCGCCGTGCCTGGCGTCCAGGGCGCGGGCGTCTGCCCTCGCGAGCGCGACGGCGGAGATCTCCTGTTCTATGCGCGTGGCAGTGACCCCCGTACGCAGGGCGATCAGCTGGGTGGCGGCGCCAGTCCAGGCGCGCAGTTCGCTGGCGAGGTCCTGGAAGTCGGGGTGAAGGTAGATTGTGGTGGCGGCGAGCGCGCGTGTGTGGCTGCGCCGCACGCCTTCGAGAGTGATCCAAAGCGAGCCTGCGGGTTGGCGAAGAACTTTTGCGAGTTCCCCATCGACGATGCGCTGGTCAGCGCGCTGCAGTTCGAAGCGGGCGTCGCGGGCATAGTGCAGAAGCTCGTCAAGTCCGCCGAGCGGCTGCACAAAGGCTGTCGGCGGGACGCTGGCGGCGACCGTCGTGCCTGCGCCGCGGCGGCGGGCGATCAGGCCTTCCTCGCGCAGCACCCGCAAAGCATCCCTGACGGTATGGCGCGACACATCATGGGCGCGGCAAAGCTCCAGTTCGGTGGGCAGCGGCGCGCCAATGCCGAACCGGCCGGTTCGGATCTCGGTGCGGAGATGATCGGCAAGCTTTCGGTAGAGCGGCTGGCCAGGGCTGCTCACAGCTGGGCTTCCATGTCGCGCCAGGCGCGCGCGAGGTCTTCGCGATGCTGCGGCGCTGCAATGGAGATGAGGCTGCGGGCGCGCTCGCTGTGGGAGCGCCCGCGCAGGTCCGCTACGCCGTATTCGGTGACAACAATTCCAACGTCGGCGCGCGCGATGGACACGGCTGGCGCCGACAGGCGCGGCGTGATGCGGCTGGTCTTGCCGCCCTGTGCGCTCGCAGCAAGGGCGATGATCGGCTTGCCACCAGGCGATAGCTGCGCGCCGCGCAGAAAATCCACAAGGCCGCCGGTTCCGGAAATCTGTCGCCCGTCCAGGAACTCCGCATTGGCCTGGCCCAGGAGATCGACCTCCATAACGGAGTTGATTGCGGCCAGGCGCGGGATGGCTGCGAGCGTTGCGATTGCATGGGTGTGACTTACGGGGGCGAACCGCACCCGGTCATCGTCTGCAAGGCGGTCATAGAGCACGCGCGAGCCGACCGCGACGCCGGTCACCACGGCGCCAGGTTCGTTGGGAATCGCCCCGGTGTCGAGCAGATCCAGGATCGGGTCCGACACCATGCCGGAGTGGATCCGCACCTGCCGTTCACCCTTCAGTGCAGAGAGGATTGCAAGCTGCACCTTGCCCAGTCCGAATTGCAGGGTGTCGCCGTCATCGATCTGTGAAAGGATGTTTTGGGCGATTGCCGCGAAGGCCGGGTCAAGCGTTGCCGGCGGTGTTTCGATGAGCGGATGCGCGGCCTCGACGACGACATCGAAATCGGCCAGGGCGAGGCTCGGGGCATGGCGCGGCGCCGGCATGGCGGGATTGAGGTGGGCGATGCGCAGGCTCGCGCCGGCGAACGCGGCCCCGGAAAAATCCGCCGATATGCCGAGCGAACAGCGTCCGGCGGCGTCGGGCGGGGCGACCTGGATGATGGCAGCGTGCCCGCAGCGCCGCGCGATCCATGGCTCGGCCTGGGTATAACAGAGCGGCAGGAAGTCGATTTGCCCGGCGGTGTGGCGCGGGCGCAGATCGGGACTGAGGAAGATGGTCTGCGCGCGGGCGTCGGGATGAAAGCCCGCCCAGTCGGTTCTGTTTACGCCGGGAATCCAGACACCGAAGAACACCAGGCCAGCCGCCAGTTCGGGATCCCCGCGCAGGACCTGTGCGAAGAGCGCCGGCTCTCCGGCGCACCCCGCCACATAGACGCAAGCCCCCCGTCCAAGGCGGTTTCGCATGAGCGCGAGCGCGTCGGCGGCGGTGACGGTACGGGTCATGGAGCTCCGGAATGAGCGGTCCGGGCGCGCCGGTTGCGCGGCCCCGACCCTGTGATACAAGCCCAATATGTCCGGACAAATCGGCGCGCAAGAGACCAAAACCCAAAGGCTCGCCGCGATCCTCGCGCGTCCGGTTGCGGCGGCTGATCGCGCGCGGGCGGCTGGGGCGCTTGCCGATTGGGCGGGCTGTGCGATCGCCGGGGCAGCGAGCCCGGTGGGGCGCATCCTGCTGGCGCGCGGGGCGCAGGACGCAGGTCCGTGCTGTCTGATCGGCGGCGGGCGCGCCGATCCGGCCGGCGCCGCCTTCGCCCATGGCGGCCTTGGCAACATTCTGGAGATGGACGACGTCGACAACCGCGCCGTGCTGCATCCTGGTACGACCGTCATCCCGGCTGCGCTGGCGGCCGGGCAGGGCGCGAACGCGACCGGGCGCGCGCTTCTGGATGCAATCGTGCGGGGCTATGAGGCGGTCATCCGCATTGGGCGTGCGGTTGGGCCTGGTCACTACCGCTTCTTCCACAATACGGCGACATGCGGACCGTTTGGCGCGGCGGCGGCGGTCGCTTCCGTGCTCGGCCTTGAGGCGTCGGCGACTGCATCGGCGCTTGGGTTGGCCGGCACCACAGCGGGCGGGCTGTGGCGCACCCGCCATGAGCCGCAGTCTCTCGCAAAGCAGATCCACGCCGCGCGTGCGGCGCGCGATGGATTGGAGAGCGCGGATCTGGCGCAGCGCGGCGTATGCGGACCGCTTGCCATCCTTGAGGGAGAGCAGGGTTTCTTCCAGGCGCTGTGTCCTGACGCGACGCCGGATGCGGTTGATGCCGACGTTGACGCCCCCTGGGCCATCCACGCGGTCAGTTTCAAGTTCTGGCCGGCGTGCCGGCATGTGCATGCGGCGATTGATGCAGCGCAGGCTTTGCGCGCCGAGATCGGCCCTGATCTGGCCTGCGCGCGTGGGTTTGTGGTGGAGACCTACCCGGCGGCTGTGACGTTCTGCGACAAGCCGGATCCGCGCACATCGTTGGAGGCCAAGTTCTCATTTCAGCACGCCGTCGCCGTGATGGTCCGGCGCGGCGCGTTGGAGCTGGACGACTTTGAGCCGGCCGCCATCGCCGATCCGGCGACTGCGGCGCTGCGCGCGCGCGTGGCGGTCATGGCGTCGCCGGATTATGGCGCCCGTTATCCGCTCGCTTATGGATCGGGCGTGCGCGCGACGCTCGCCGACGGGCGCCTGGTTCGGCGCGACGTGGCCTGCGCCAGCGGCGATCCGGGCACATTTTCCGGCGATCTGCGCCTGGAAGCCAAGCTTGCGATGCTGATGCAGGCGGGAGGGCGCGCGCCGCGGGACGGCGCGCTGATCCTGCAGGCGACGCGCGCACTTGACGGGGCGGCGGACCTTCGCGCCTTCAGCGAGGCTCTCGGGTGAGCGACGCGACCGATGCCCTCGTCCGCCACGTCATGGGCCTTGCCTATGCCGATCTGCCCGCTCCTGCGGCAGCCGCCGCCAAGACTTTCATTTTGGACACCCTGGGCGTCGGCGTTGCAGGCGCGCGTGCGCCATTGACGCAGGCGGTGCTGAGCGCAGCGCGGCGGTGGGGCGAGGCCGGCGCGACAGGCGGGGCGCATGTGTGGGGCGGGGGCGCGCGGTTGCCCGCGGGCGGGGCTGCGTTCGTCAACGCCTTCCAAATTCATTGTCAGGAGTATGACTGCGTGCATGAGCCGGCGGTTGTGCACCCGCTGGCGACCATTCAGGCGGCGCTTCTGGCTGAGTGCGAGCGCGCCGGGCCGGTCAGCGGCGCTGATTTCATCGCTGCGCTGGTTGGGGCGGTGGACGTCGCCGCCGGCCTTGGCGTTGCGGTGTCGAGCCCGATCCGGTTCTTTCGTCCAGCAACAGCGGGCGTGTTTGGTGCGACGCTGGGCGTGGCGCGCCTGCGCGGCCTGCGGCTCGGCGCAGCGCGCGACGCCCTGGGCTATGCGCTCGCCTTCGCCAGCGGGACCATGCAGGCGCATGTCGAGGGCAAGCCCGCCTTGCCCGTGCAGATCGCCAATGCGAGCCGGGCCGCGATGCACGCCTGCGATCTTGCCGAGTTCGGGATGCCGGGGCCATCGGACGCCCTGGAGGGCCCATTCGGGTATTTGCCCTTGTTTGAGGAGCGCTTCGATCTCGCGCCGGTGGCGGCTGCTCTCGGTGTGACATGGCGGATCATGGAAGTGTCCCACAAGCCGTTCCCGACCGGCCGCGCCGCCCAGGGCGGGATTGCAGCGATGGGCGAGCTGGCGCGTATGGGCGTGCGCGCCGAGGCGGTCGCGGCCATCCGTCTGCGCGCGCCGCCGCTGATCCGGCGGCTGGTCGGGCGTCCGTGGACAGCCGACATGACGCCAAATTATGCGCGGCTGTGCTTCGCGTATGTCGGAGCGCGCGCGCTCGCCTCGGGCGGGGTTGGCCTTGAAGACTTCACCCCGCAGGCATTGCAGGACGAGGGCGTCGGCGCGCTCGCGCGGCGCATCTGCGTGGAGGATGACGGGTCGGCTGATCCGGCGGCCTTTACGCCGCAGACGGCTGAGGCGGTCCTGCAGGATGGACGCGTGGTCGCTGTGCGCATCGACGCGTTGCCCGGCTCACCGCGCGCGCCGCTGTCTCGCGAAACGCATCTGGCGAAATTCGCTGACGCGCTTGCCTACGGCCGCGGCGGGCGCGATGAGGCCCGCGCCGCGGCCTTGATCGAGCAGGTTGACAGGCTGGAGGACGTGAGCGACGCCGGCGTTCTCGCCCGTTTGACCATCGCCGCGACAGTGGACCAGAAGGCCCGGTTGGACGGCTCATGAGGACGCCATGGCGGACGGACATCGCACCTATTTCAACTCCGTGGACTTCGCCCGGTTGCAGAAGGACCATCCGATCGGCGAGGCGTGGACGGCGTTCGCCACCGGCACAAGCCGGGACGAGATCTATGCGCGCCAGGACGCATTGTTTCGAAACTGCCTCGCGCGGGCCTGGCAGGTCGACTTTTATCGTCGGCTGTGGGGGGCGCATGGCATTGAGCCAGGCGACATCACCGGGCTTGGCGACATCACCAGGCTTCCCACGTTCGACAAACAGGACCTGATGGCCTCGATCGGCGCGCATCCCCCGTTCGGCGATTTCGCGGGGTTTGCGAGCTACGCGCCGGGCGAGCGTCCGCCGGTGATCTTTCACACCACCTCCGGTACGACCGGCCGGCCCCAGGTTCTGTTGTTTGGCGCAAAATCGCGTGAGGTGCAGAACCTGATGCTGGCGCGCATGTATCGCTTCCAGGGACTGCGCTCGGATGATGTGGTCCACTCCGTATACGGCCATGGAATGATCAACGGCGGCCACTATGTCCGGGAGGCGGTGACGCACTGGACGAGCGCGATCTTCATGTCGGCTGGTACGGGCGTTGAGACCCGCTCTCTCGCCCAGGTCGAGCTGATGCGCGACTTCGGCGCCACCGTCATCGTCGGCTTTGCCGACTACATCAAGAAGCTTGCCGAGGTGGCGCGCGAACATGGCGTCGAGCCTGGGCGTGACATTCAGATACGGATGATCAGTGGGCATATGGGACGCGAGGATCAGGAGGCCATTTCGCGGTCCTGGGGCGGGGCTCAGTGTTATGACTGGTATGGCGTAGGCGACACCGGGATCATCGCTGGGGAGGGCCCGGACCGAGACGGGATGTATGTGCAGGAGGATGCACAATATCTTGAAATCTGCGACATCGACACAGGCCTTCCTGTCGCGCCCGGCCAGATGGGCGACATGGTGTGCACCTGCCTGTTCAAGGACGATATCTATCCCATCATTCGCTTTAACACCCATGACGTGACGCGCGAGATACTGTCGCCTTCATCGATCGGCGTGGGACTTCGCCGCATCGAGGGGTTCCTCGGGCGGTCCGACAACATGGTGAAACTCCGCGGGATCAATGTATTTCCCCAGGCTGTTGGGCCGATGATGGAGGACATCGCCGAATTCGCCGGCGAATTCATCTGTCGTGTGCGCCGTGATGCGCAGGGCCGGGATGCGCTCACCGTAGTGGCGGAGACGACGGCGCCGGTTGGCCAGCGCACCGCGCTGAGCGTTGCGTTCAAGGATCTGCTGCGCCGCAAGATTGGCATCGATGTTGATGTGGAGCTGGTTGACAAGGGCGCGACGGCGGCGCTCACGCAGATCGACCTGCGCCAGAAACCCATCCGCTTGATTGATGAGCGGTTCAACGGTTAGGGGCGCACGATGCTGGGAGGCCACAATCCGATCATTGAGGCGGGCGTCCTGGGGCTTGCCGATTTCTACCGCCGGCGTGCGGTGACGCCCCTGGAAGTATTTCAGGCCATGCGTGATCGCATCGATCGGCTGGACGGCGCCATCCGGGCGATGGTTGATCTTGATCCTGCCGGGGAGCAGGCTGCGGCCGCATCGGCTGCACGCTGGCGCTCCGGACGGCCGAAGGGTCTGCTCGACGGCGCGCCGATTGCGGTCAAGGCCAACATTGCGGTCAAGGGCCGCGCCTGGACGGCGGGCGTCGCTGCGCTGCGCGGTGAGACGGCCGAGGTTGATGCGGCGGCGACCGCGCGCCTGCGTCGCGCCGGGGCGGTGATCATTGGTCTCACATCATTACATGAGGGTGCGCTCGGGGCAGTCAACGATGGTCCTCTCTACGGCAAATGCTATAACCCGCTGAAACAGGGCTACACGCCTGGAGGTTCGTCTGGAGGCTCGGGGGCGGCGTTAGCTGCTGGTTTTGCTGCAGGCGCGCTTGGCACGGACACAATGGGGTCCGTGCGCATTCCAGCCGCCTATTGCGGGGTCTGCGGTCTCAAACCCACTTATGGCGTCGTATCGCAGAGGGGCCTGCGCAATCTTTCGTTCACGCTTGACCACATCGGTCCCATGGCGCGCCGCATCGAGGACGTAGCTGCAGTTTTCGATGTCATTGCGGCGCCCGATCCGCTTGATCCATACGCCGTGGACCGCCGACCGGCCGCGCAGCGCCCGGTTGATCTGGCTGGACTGACGCTGGGGCGGGTGCGCTATGAGGATCAGGTCGAGGTTGAGCCGGGCGTGCACACGGCGTTCGAGGCGGCGCTTGACGTCTGGCGTCGGCTGGGCGTGCGCTTCGTCGATATTCGGCTTCAGGACTACCTGTTCGCTACCGGCCGCCGGCAGGGTCTTTTGATCAGTGAAGCCGAAGGCGCTCATATCCTGGCAGGCGCGCTGGACGCGCATCCAGAGGGGTTCTCACCGCAGTTTGCGCGTCTGCTCGCCTATGGTCGCGATGCGCCGGCGGTGCGTCTTGCCGCGGCGTATGACATGGTGGCGCACACCCGACGGACGGCGAGGTTTGCGTTTGACTCGTGTGACGCCCTGGTCTTGCCCACCGCGCCGCAGGCGGCGTTTTCCCACGAGACGCCTGCTCCGGCAAATCAGGCGGATTTCACCGCGTTCGCCAATTTCGCCGGCGTGCCTGCAGTCGCCGTGCCGATGGGGCGCGGGCGTGAGGATCTGCCTGTTTCTCTGCAGATCATGGCGCCGTGGTTTGCCGATCGTCTGGCGCTTCACCTGGCTCAGCGGTTTTCTGGCGCGGCGGCGCAGCCATAATCTGCTGGCCCGCAAGAGCGAGCATGGAAGGCGAGTTTTTTTGCGTATTCCATGGGGTCTTTTGGGCGCACGAGCGCACCGGGTTCTACCGGTCCCCAGTCGGCCAGCCGCGTGAGGAAGAAGCGCAAGGCCGCCCCGCGCGCCAGCAGCGGGAGCGCGGCGCGTTCGCCCGGGGTTATCGGACGCACGCCGTCATATCCGGCGATCAGAGACTGACCCTTGGTAAGGTTGTAGGAGCCGTCCTGCTCGAAACACCAGGCGTTCAGACACACTGCAAGATCATAGGCCAGAAGATCCGTGCACGCGAAATAGAAGTCGATGCAAGCTGTCACCCGGCCGTCGAGAAAGAAGACGTTATCCGGGAAGAGGTCGGCGTGGATGACGCCTGTGGGAAGATCCTTGGGCCAGTCCGCCGCCGCCTCGATGGCTGCGTCGATTTCATCGGCGAGGCCGGGTGAGAGGATGTCCGCCTTTGTGCGCAGACCGGGCCACAGGGCGCGCCATGCCTGCGGTCCAAGGGCGTTCTCGCGCTGCATCGGGAAGTCGCGGCCTGCGCCATGCAGACGGGCGAGGGTGCGTCCAAGGTCATGGCACTGGTCTGGACGGGGACGGGTGAGGCTCATGCCGTCGACAAAGGTGACGATTGCTGCGGGTTTGCTGGCGAGGCGGCGCAGCGCGGCGCCGTCGCGGGCATGGACGGGGGTCGGGCAGGGAAACCCCTTGGCTGCGAGGTGATCCATGAGGCGAAGAAAGAACGGCAGGTCGCCTTCCGCCACCCGGCGCTCATAGATGGTGAGGATGTAGCGTCCCTGGTCGGTCGTCAGGAAGTAGTTTGAGTTTTCCACGCCTTCGGCGATGCCTTTGAAGGCGAGAGGAGCCCCGATGGCGTAGTCGGCGAGGAACCGCTCAAGCGCTTCGTCGGAGATTTCGGTGTAGACGGCCATTATGCTCAATGTCGCGGCTTTGCAGGAAAAGTCGAGCCTTGCCGTGCGTTTGCGGGCGGTGAGGGTGCGGGCGCCTCGTGCACGGGCGCCGATCCGGGGGTGGCCTGTGGGCGTTGCGTCCTTCTCAGCCGCCGGCGGGTCGGCGGGTTGGCGCGCTGATCGGGCGGCGCTGGTGGTCAAGGCGCACCTCAAGGCGGGCCCTCAGGCCGCCGTTCAGCATGTGACGGGTGATCCGTTCGAAATGGGCGA
The DNA here is from genome assembly GCA_040381075.1 of Hyphomonadaceae bacterium. Classification (GTDB taxonomy): domain Bacteria; phylum Pseudomonadota; class Alphaproteobacteria; order Caulobacterales; family Aquidulcibacteraceae; genus JBEIHX01. The sequence goes on along the minus strand of JBEIHX010000011.1, from coordinate 10,468 downwards.
CGAACCGCAGGATGTCGGCGCGCGCTGCGGGGCCAAGCGCCTCGCACGGCAGACCCAGCATTGCGCCCTCCTGTTGCAGTCGCCAGTCCGCCACCACGGTGAAGTCGGGTGCGCTGAGATGGAAGAGATCGTCGAGGCGATCCCACAGGGCGGCGTAGCTGTGCGCCAGGGCGGTGTTGACGCTGCTACGCCAGACGCCGAGCGGGTCGTGCGTGGCTTCGAGGGTGTTGATTGGGCGCGCGAGGGCGGTTTGGGGCTGTGCGGTCGCGCCCACGCACCAGCCTTCGAGGAGGATGGCGCGCGGCGTCGCGTCTACAACCGGCCAGGTGCTTTCGGGCAATCGGTCATCGCTGCGTTTGTCAAAGCGGGGCAGACGTGTGCTGGCGCCCCGCGCCAGTCCGGCCAGGACGTTGTGGAGAAAGTTGAGGTCGTGGGTGCCAGGCGGTCCTCGCGTTGTGAAAAGCGGATGGACTGCATCGGCGAGTGCGCCGCGCTCGGCGCGGGTCAGATAAAAGTCGTCAAGCGACAGGACGAGGAGGTCAGGGTCGCGCGCTGCAGCGGCGGCGGCAAGGGTGGATTTTCCCGCCCCCTGGGCTGCACACAGGCCAACGACGCGCATCCTGTCGCGCCCCCGCCCGCCCGTGAGGAGATCAAGAGTCGTCTGTGTGAGATCTCCTGGCATGGCGACCGCTTGGCAGACGCCTGCCGGCTGCGTCAATGCGTGAATCACCGCAGGATCGTTGTCTGACGCACTCCTGGTCCCGACCGCGCCCGCGCCTGAGAGGGTCCTGGGGGCGCTGAGATTGAGGCAGACCCCATGACGCTGGACGAACATATCGCAGACCTGGCCCGCTACACGGTCGACGCCGCCGCAGTTGCTGGCATCGTGCGTTATCTGGGCGTCACGTTGGGCGATGCGGATGCGGCGCTGGTTGCAAGCCGTGACCGTGCGGAGCTCACACGCATCCGTGAGACGTTCGTCAAGAAGCGTCTGGATGCGGCTCTGTCGGATATGGAGATCGACGGCGAGATCCAGGCTGTCGTGACGCGAATGCGGGCGGATCGCAACAAGAGCCGCGTCACCTTCTATTATCTGTTGGCGGAGCGCCTTGGCCGGCTTGAGGCGCTACGTTAGGGCCTTGGCGAGAAACGGCAGGGCGCGATCGAGGCGGTAATCGACGCCGGTATGGTCGTCCGGGTACTCTTCGTAGACATGGGCGACGCCGTGCATCTGCAGGGCGCGCGCAAACCGGCGGGCTCCGTAGACGAGGTTGTACTGATCGTCCACGCCGCAATCAATGTAGAGCCCCTTGAGGCTCTTCAGCGCATCGAGCCGATGCGGGAGCTTGGTGAGGGGGTCGTGGGCCAGCCAATTGGCCCAGCGCTCCTCGATGATTTCGCAGGTGGAGACGTCGACCGGCAGGCGGATGTGCAGGAAAGATCCAGGGTCGGGATCATAGAAGGCGGCCATTGCGAGCACGTTGATCACATGCAGATCGGCGTTGTCTGGTTTGAGTTTGGCCTCGAAAGCATGGAACCATGTCTCGATGGATAGACCGCAGCGTGCGAGGGCGCGCAGGGTTTGGGGCATGTCCGGCAGGTAGCACAGTTCAAAGGCCATATCGCCGGACATGCAGGCTGCGGCCGACCAGACATCAGCATGGTCGAGAGCGTGAGTGATTGCGCCGTAGCCGCCGGAGGACTTGCCAAAGACGCCACGTTTGCCCTGGCCGCCGCAGCCGTAGCGCCGTTCGACCTCCGGCAGCATCTCGGCAAGCAGGAAATCCGCCCACCGTCCGACGCCTGCCGAGTTGATGTACTGGTTGCCTCCGAGCCGGGTGAAACAGTCGGGAAACGCCACGGCGACGCGGGGCATGGCGCCAGCGGCGATCAGCCGGTCCAGGCGCTCCGGCACGTTTTCCCGAAAGCCCACCCAATTGGTGTGGGCCAGTCCGGATCCGGTGAAGCCGACGATGTCGACCAGCAGGGGCAGGCCGGCGCCGTCATGGTCGGCAGGCAGGTAGACGTCCACGGCGCGGCGTGGGTCGTCGCCGAGCGGATTTCCGGCGAGCGCTGCGCTGTCGATGAAAATACGTTCAACGCGCCCGTGCGGGTCTTTCGTCTTGCGGACCATGGCGTCCCTCCTCTGCATGCGTCAGTTTGCGCGTTCGCGCATCAGCACAAGTTCTTCGGCGGCGGTTGGGTGCACCGCGCAGGTAGCGTCCCATTGCGCCTTTGTGAGACCGGCTTTCACTGCGATGGCGGCGAGCTGGATCATTTCGGGCGCGTCCGCGCCAGCGATATGGACGCCGGCCACGCGATCCGTTCCAGGTTCAACGACAAGTTTCATGAACATCCTGGTTTGATCGCCGGCGAGGATCGCCTTCATCGGGCGGAATTCCGCTTTGTAGACGTGCACTGAGCCGAATTTCGCCGTTGCTGCGGCTTCGCTCAGGCCGACGCTGGCGATCGGTGGGATGGCGAAAACGGCATTGGCCACATCTTCATGGTCGAAGCGGGTTTCGCGTCCGCCAAAGACGCTGTCGGCGAAGGCGTGGCCTTCGCGGATGGCGACGGGCGTGAGCGCGATACGGTCGGTGACGTCGCCGACGGCCCATATGTTCGCGACGTTTGTCCGCGAGAACTCGTCAACGGCGACGGCGCCATGGGATGTGAGATTGACGCCAGCCTTCTCGAGACCGAGGCCCACGGTGTTCGGGGTCCGGCCGATGGCGAGGAGCGCGCCGCCGGCGGAAAGGCTGCGTCCATCGCTCAGCGTCACTCTGAGGCCTTCGGGCATCCTGTCGATGCCCGTAAGCGTGGTCGAGGTGATGACAGTGACGCCGTGTGCGGTGAGGTTCCTTTCTGCCTGGTGTCGCAGATCCTCGTCAAAGCCGCGCAGGATCATTTCGCCGCGGTGCACCAGGGTTGTTGCGACGCCGAGACCGGAGAGGATCGAGGCGAATTCGACAGCGATATAGCCGCCGCCCTGGACGACCATCGCCTCCGGCAGGGCTGGCAGGAGGAAGGCCTCATTGGACGTGATGGCGTGTTCCTGCCCGGGCAGGTCTGCGGGGCGGTGCGGCGTGGCGCCCGTGGCGATCAGGATTTTGTCCGCATGGAGCGTTTCGCCGGTCGCCAGGCGAACCTTGGTGGGTGAGGCCAGTGTTGCGCGGGTGTTGAAGAGGGTGACGCCCCGGGCTTCGAGATTGCTTCGGTAGAGGCCTTCGAGTCTTGTGACTTCTTCCTGCACGCCATCGCGGAGCACCGGCCAGGAGAATATGGCTGGCCCGCTGGTCCAGCCATAGGCCTGGGCCTGTGCGATCGCCTTGCTGTATTCGGCGGCGTAGACAAAGTATTTCTTTGGCACGCACCCGCGGATCACGCAGGTTCCGCCCATGCGGTATTCCTCCGCCAGCGCGACGCGCGCGCCGTGCTGCGCGGCCACCCTGGCGGCGCGCACTCCGCCCGATCCGCCCCCGATCACCACCAGATCGAACCTGTGCTGCGTCATGCCGTCATCCCATTGCGCGAGCTGCGTGGGGCTTCATGACGTGTCCTGCGGGGGCTTACAAGGAGCCCGTTGGCGCGTAGTGTCCGATTGGGGCGCGTGTTTGAAGCCGTTCGCGGCGGCGATCCTGCCGGACGGCCGCTTGGGCTGTGTGCGCGCAGGCCTGTCGCCCTGTTCTTGCCTGTCTGCCTTTTTCCCTGTCTGTCCTTCCCCCCGCCCGTCGACCCCCCCCGTCGACCTGCCTGTCGACCTGCCTGTCGACCTGCCTGTCGACCTGCCCGTCGACGGGGGCCTGGCGACGGGGGCCTGGCGACGGGGGCCTGGCGACGGGGGCCTGGCGACGGGCCTCGCGAGGGCGCGCTGCATGAACGTCAGCCGCACCGTCCTGCCGGTCCGCGACAGCGCGCGGTTCAGCTCAGCTTCAGTTCGTTCCTGAGATGAACGCCCGTCCTCCAGAAATGAAACGCCGCCCAAAGTCCGGTAAGGCCCGCCACGATGAGGGCGCTGCGCAACCCCTCCGCCGGCCCTTGGCTTGTCGCAAACACATCGGACAGCAGGCCGACCACCAGAGGGCCGAGGCCGAGGCCAATAATGTTCACAATGAACAGGAGCACTGCTGCGGCCATGGCGCGGGTGCGTGGTGCGACGAGGCCCTGCACGGCGGCGAAGGCCGGGCCGTACCACAGACCGTTGAGACAGGTGGGCGCGGCGAGCAGCCACAGGGCTGTGGTGGCGTCTTCGTGCAGCATGGCCGCGAGGAAGAACGGGGCGCCCACGATCAGGCCGAGGGCCGGCGCCCAGGCGTAAAGGCGCACGTCCCTCTTGGCGCCGAAGTCGCCGATCTGGCCGCCGAGCCACATGCCGATGATGCCGGCCACCCCGCTCATGATGCCGAGGGCGAAACCGACTTCGGCGATATTCATCTGATGCGTTCGCTGAAAGAAGGACGGCAGGAAGAACGCGAAGCCGTAGCCGACGAAGGAGATCAGGGCCGCTGCTGTGGCGAGGTGAAAGAAACTCTTCTTGGTTGCGATTTCCTTCAGCGCCTCGCCGAAGGTGGCTCCGGGCGCGCCGCCGGCGGGGCCGCCTGCACGCTCCCTGCGTGGTTCGCGCAGGGTGAGCACGGTGATTGCGGCGAGCGCAAGTCCTGGCAAGCCCACGAGCAGGAACGCATTGCGCCAGCCGAGCTCCTGGGCCATCCAGCCGCCTGCCAGGAAGGCGATCAGCGTGCCGATTGGAATGCCGAGCCCGTAGAGCGCGATCGCCGAGGCGCGTTTCTCCGCCGGAACGTAATCAGCGATCAGCGAGTGGGCGGGGGGCGTGCATCCCGCCTCGCCGACGCCAACGCCGATCCGGGCGAGGAGCAGGTGAACGAAATTCTGGGCAAGCCCGCACAGCGCCGTCATGGCGCTCCACACCGCGAGGGCCCCGGAGATGATCCACACCCGATTGGCCGAGGACTGGTCCGCGACGCGGGCTATGGGGATGCCCAGCACGGTATAGAACAGGGCGAAAGCCAGTCCGCCCATCATGCCGAGCTGCCAATCCGCCAGCTGGAGGTCCTGCTTGATTGGCTCGGCGAGGATCGTCACGATCTGGCGATCAAGGAAATTCAGGGTAAAGACGAGCGTGAGCATCGCGAGCGCGTAGTTGACATAGGCTGGCGAATACCCGGCGCCTGCTGGGCCGCCCTTGGTTGCGGGGTCGAGGGTGGCGTTGGCCATGGCTGTCTTTCCTTCCGGTCGGCCGCGAGGCCTCGGTTGACGTGCGGGCGGCTTGGCCATGGCCGGCCTCGTCAGGCTTGCCATGAGGGACCTGGTGCGTGCGCTGCGGCGCAGGCCCGCCGCGCGCAGGCGATCCCGGGGCTGTCACGCAAACCCAAACCCCTGGGGCAGGTTAGCGCAGATTTGGCCCGCCGGAAGGGGCCTCAGCGCCCTTCGCGCCGCCATGCCGCCATTGTGATCGCGAGCAGCACAAGGGCGGCCAGCACGGCGGGCAGGAGGGGCGTGGTTTGCGAACGGGTGACCGCATAGGCCTTGTTCGCCCGGACGCCGAACCAGCCATTGCCGGCGGCGGCGCTGCGGTTCTGCACCCGACGCAGGTCGGGCGGCGGGTCTCGTCCGGCCGCCACGAGGCCGCCGCGGCTGGCCGCGACGGCGGGGGCGAGGATGTCGGGGGTGGCGCGCACGTTGGCGTATTCCGCGGGATTGAGCGGGCCTTGCGCAACGAGCGCGGTCAGTCCGCCCTGAGAGACCCGGTAGAGCCCGACCTGCGGGGCTGGAAGCGTGGCTGCGTAGAGGCCTGCCTGTTCGATTGCAAACGGCGTGGTGACGACGCCGCCGTCCGGCTGGACGATGCGTGCGGACTGCGGCGCCGGGCCGAAGGTACGCCGCGTGATGCGGATGTCGGCGCCGCGCGATTCTGCGGTCAGGCGTTCCTCTTCGAGCTCCGGCTCCTTCATCAGCCAGTGGGCGAGGCGGCGCAGCAGTTCGGCATGCGGTCCGCCGCCGTCATGGCCGCGCGCCCACAGCCACATCTGGTCGCTCATCACCTGGGCAATGCGGCCATCGCCAACCCGGTCGAGCACCAGCAGCGGCCGGCCTCCGGCGCCGGCCATCACCACGCGTCCGCGCGCGACATCGGCTTCGACGAGGCGGTACCACCGACCCCAGCCCGGAGCTTGGGCTGTCAGGCTCGCTGTGACGGGATGGCGCACTCCGTCGGCGGTTATCGCTGGACGGAATGGCTGCTCGAGGATGCCGCCGGTCGGGGCGGCGGGCAGGATATCGGCGAGGGGGGTTCGCCACAGGCTGTCTTCGCCGGCGTCGGGCGGTCCGGCGGCGACCAGGAGTGCGCCACCATTGCGCACGTAGCGGGCTATGTTCTCGAAATAGGCCATCGGCAGGATGCCGCGCCGGCGGTAGCGGTCGAAGATGATGAGATCGAAGCGCGCGAGTTTTTCGACAAACAGTTCCTGGGTCGGAAATGCGATCAGCGACAGCTCCTCCACCGGCGTGCCGTCCTGTTTTTCGGGCGGACGCAGAATTGTGAAATGCACAAGGTCGACGGCCGGGTCTGATTTCAGGAGGTCGCGCCAGACGCGTGCGCCCTGGTGGGGTTCGCCGGTCACCAGCAGCACTCGCAGCCGGTCGCGCACGCCTGACATGGTCACGGCGGCCCGGTTGTTAAGGCCGGTCAGTTCGCCCGGGCGCACCGGGGTCGCAAGTTCCAGCACCGCCGGTCCGCGCCGGTCGAGCTCGATGGCGATTTTCGCGGGCTGATTGAGCGGGGCCTGAACGGTGCGCGGGTTTTCGCCGTTGAGGGTGAGGGTGATCTGCGCGGTTCCTGAACGCCCTGGGTCCTCGACCAGGACATCGATCTCGCTTGGCTCGCCGACGATGGCGTAGCGCGGCGCAGCGGTCACGACCAACCTGCGGTCCTCGGCTTTGGGGTCGCCGACGATGACTGCGTGCAGCGGGCCGACTGCGCGCGCATCCTTGGGGTCGCGCGGGGCGTCTACGATCTGACCGTCGGTGATGACGATGCTCGCCCCGATCCGCTCGGGCGGCACGTCCGCCAGTGTCTGTTCGATGGCTGAGTAAAGCTGGGTTCCGGCCGGCGAGCCGACCGCATCGCGCCGGCGCACTTCGACGCCGGGCATCGCCTTGAGCATCCGCTCCAGGCGATCGGCCTGCGCTGTCGCCTCGGTCGCCCGGTTTTCCAGCGACATGGACTGCGAGGCGTCCACGATCAGAGCGACGACATCATTGAGGGGAGCGCGTTCTTCGCGCACCCAGACGGGGTTCAGAAGGACCAGCATGAGCCCGCCGAGCGCAAGCAGGCGCATGAGTCTGGCCGGCGCGCCGCGCCAGACATAGACGGCGACGGCCGCTGCAGCGAGGACGCTGAGCGCCACGATCCATGGCAGCGCCAGGAGTGGATCGAGGGCGAGGCGGCCGGTCATTGGTGCGCCGTCATCGGATCGGCGTCCGCCCCATGCGCTCAAGCAGCGCCGGGACATGGACCTGGTCGGCCTTGTAGTTGCCGGTAAGGGCGTACATCACGACATTTATGCCGAAACGTATGGCCAGTTCACGGGCCCGCTCGCCGCCGTCGACTGCGGCCATTGGTCTGCCTTCTGCGTCAATCGCCCAGGCGCCGGCCCAGTCTGAAGAGCCTATTACGAGCGCAGACACTCCGTCGAAGTCATCACGCTCGCCGCTGCGCGCCGTCTCGACCCAGACCCGGCCTGCGCCGACGCGGCCGGGAAACTCCGTGAGGAGATAGAATGCCTTGGTGAGCACATGGTCGGGCGGGATGGGCGACAGGGGCGGTGCGTCGATGCCCTCAAGAAGGATTTCAAGCGGGCGTTCGCCGGCGGCGCGCAGTCCTGCCCGATCGGCGTCTCGGGTGTCGATCAGGAGAGCGCCGCCGTTCTTGAGGTACGCGTTCAAACGCGCCTGCGTAGCCGGGGGAAGGCTGCGCGCGCCGGCTGGCGGCGTCCAGAACAGCAGGGGATAGAACGACAGGTCGTCCCGCTCCAGATCGACGCCGATGGGAGCGCCAGGCTCTACGGACGTGCGCCATGCGAGTTCGCGCGACAGGCCGCGCAGACCCGCTTCCGCCATACGGTCGAGGGAGGCATCGCCGGTGCGCACATAGGCGAGCTTCAACTCGATGGCGCTTGGCGGCGTCTGGCTGTGCGCCTGCGGAGCGAGCACGAGTGCGAGTCCCGCGCTGCAGAACACGGCGATCAGCGTGCTGGTTCGGGCCCCGGGCAGGGCGGACTTCGGTCGCAGGCGCGGCGGGCGCGGGGGCGGCCAGCGTCCGAGCACGAACAGTGCGGCCACGACATCAATCAGCATAAGCAGCGCCGCTCCAGCCAGGAGGGGCCCGGCGAGGGCGCGTTCGCGCCCGTCAGCGTAGCCCTCGCGCACCGCCCCGGCCGGCAGCGGCCCGAGCGGGCGCAGGGCCTGATCGCGCCCTGCATTCAGGACGCCGCTTTCGCCGCCGCGCCGCCATACCCCCGGCGGCGTCTGCGGGCTGGCGCGTCCTGTTGCAAAGGCTTCTGCGCTGGCTGGCGTGTCGGTGGCGGCTGGCCCGCGCCATCGGCCGAACCCATCCAGGCCGCGCGCCAGGGTCCACGGACCTTCGCCCGACTGTCTGCGCGCTGTGGATGGCCCTGCGAAGGCCAGGGTTCGCTTGAGCATATCGACATACAATCCCGAGAGAGGCAGGTTCGACCAGGCCGGACCTGCTGTCACATGGTACAGGACAATCATGCCTCGGCCACGCGCTGCTGCGGTCACCAGGGGGGCGCCGTCGGCGAGACGCGCCCACACCCTGACAGCCGGGTCAGCGGTGGGCTCGGCGAGCGTTATCTGGGAAACCTGTACGTCCTGCGGGATTGCGAGCCGGTAGAAGGGGCTTTGCGCATCGGGTTCTGCAAGAGCCTGCGGGCGGTCCCAGCCGAGAGCCGACCCGAAGGCGCGGGCGCCCGGGCGCAGACGCGTGGGCGTGAGCTCATCCGCCTGGGCGGCGAGGCGCGGGCCGGCGAAGCGGATGAGCAGCCCGCCGTCCTCGATCCACCTGGCGAGTTTCGTCTGATCAGGGCCTGAGAGGCGGCCCACATCGGCCAGAACAATGACGTCGACGCCGGTCTCAACCAGGGTATCGAGTCGCGCCCTGCGGGCGTCGGCGAAGGGGCGGATCGCCTTGGCCACGTAGTACAGGTCCGCGAGCAGCGGCTGAGGCCGCGCCCCTTCCTCCACGAGCCCGACCGACGGCCTGTCGAGACCTGTGTCGAGCAAAGACACGGCGCCTGCGCTGGGGCTGGCGTCGAGCCGCACGGCGGCTGTCCGGCGCAGCAGTTCGGCGGGAATGGCGAGGCGGGCTGTGGCGGTTGTGGCGCCGGGCGCGAATTCAGCGTTGGCGCCTGCGATGTCGCGACCGTCCAGGCCTTCGGCCGAGACCGCTGCGGTCTCACGCCCGCCGGCTTGCGGGCGGGTGAGGGTGACGGCGAGACCCTGACCGTCCGGCGCGACGGCTGTGATGGCGCGGGCCAGCCGCGCCGGGGTGCGCACGCTCAGCCGTCCGGCGCGCGCCAGGGCTTGGGCGAAGTCGGTTCCGCCCTGATGGGCGAGGCCATCGCTCAGCCAGACGACCCGGCCGGCCTGCAGGCGGGCTTCGCTGAGCCTGCGGGCTGCATCGACCTGATCGGGGCGCCAGGGCGACGGTTCATGGCGCTGCAGGATCGCGCGGGCGCGGTCGGGCGAGATGGCGGCGATCGCCAGCGGCTGGCGCTGCGGCGCGGTGAACACGAGCGTCACCGGCGAACCGGCCCGCTCGGCTTCGGCAGTGGCGCTCAGCGCCTGCGCGCGCACCTGGTCCCACACGGGCGCGCTTGGCCAGCCGTCGTCGATGGCGAGCAGGACTGGCTGTCCCGCCTCGACGCCTGGGCTTGCTGGAAACAGCGTTGGGCGTGACAGGCCGAGCAGCGCGAGTGCGGCGGCGGCGATACGCAGCAGCACGAGCCACAGCGGGGTGCGCTGCGGCGTTTGATTTTCATCTTTCAGCCCAAGGAGCAGCCGCCATGGGGCGAAGACCTTGCGCCGTGGCTGGGGCGGCAGAGCTCTCACAAGCCACCAGATCAGCGGCAGGGCGAGAAGGCCTGCGAGCACCATGGGCGCGGCGAAACCAAAGGGGCCGAGCGTCAGCATCAGCGGCGCGTCCGCGCGAGGTGCGCTGCGACAGCCGAGAGCGCTGGCGCGGGCGGGTGGTCCGTGCGGTGCGACACCAGCGCCATGCCAAACTGATCGGCAAGGCCGGCTAGCCTCGCGCGGTGGTGCGCGAGGCGCTCGCGGTAGGCGCGCGCAACATCTTCTGCGCGACCGAAGATCTTCTGCGTTGCGCCGTCCGGCGCCTCGAAGCGGGTTCGGCCGCGAAATGGAAAATCCT
>JBEIHX010000010.1:0-106329 GCA_040381075.1 Hyphomonadaceae bacterium | reverse complement strand
TGGCTTGAAGCTCTTCATGCTGGCCCAAGCTTCGATGAGCGTGCCGTCAACAGAGAAGTGCTCGGTGGAGATCAGGTCCTTCACGCGCGGCTGGCCAAGAACCGCCGCCATGAACCGGGCCGCGATGTCGCCCTCCAGAATTCTGTCCCGGTTTTTTGTGAACACGGTTACATCCCAGATTGGCGCGTCCATGGATATGCCAACGAACCACCGGAACATCAGGTTATAATCCAATTGCTCCATGAGCTGACGCTCAGAGCGAACCGAATCTGGCGAACCTTCCTGCGTTGCTCGATGAGCGTGACGGTTTCCGGCTGACGGCGCCATGAGCCGTTCACGCGGCTGCACGGGCGACAACGCCCTTCCTGGCGACCAATCCCTGAGGACGAGACCCTGCTGAAAAACCTGCCAAAAGAACCTGCCGAAAGAACCTGCCGAAAGAACCTGCCGACCGGGCCCGCAACGCGGACGTGGCGCACGAGATGCTCGCATCGGCTCTGGTGGCGGCGAGCGCAACCGCTCGACTGTTCAGAGGCCGAACGCACCCTTCACGCCGTCAACCACGAACTGAGCGGCGAGCGCGGCGAGAATGATGCCGAAAATCCGGGTAATGACCATGAGCAGGGTCGCTCCGAGCATGCGGGTCAGCGGCTTTGTCAACCGGAAGGCTGCGTAGGTCAGCGCGAGGTTGACCGCGGCTGCGGCAGCGATCACGCCCTGACCGGCGAGCGTCGTCTCCTGCGTCGCATAGAGCATGACCGTGGCGATAGCGCCTGGCCCTGCGATCAGCGGGATCGCGAGCGGAAAGACGGAAATGTCGTCCATGTCGCCGCGCGCACGGGCCTTGTGGACTTCAGCAGCGGTGTTCTCGCGCCGCTGCTGGCGGCGTTCGAACAGCATGTCGACCGCAATGAGAAAGACCAACGCGCCGCCTGCGATCCGGAACGCATCGAGGCTTACGCCCAATTGCTCGAGCAGCCAGCGCCCGCCGACGGCGAAACCTGCCAGAACGAGGCTCGCCACAAGCACCGCCTGAAACGCCATCTGCCGGCGCCAGGCCTCATCGGCCTCCGCAGTCAGCGTGGCGAAGGTGACGGCGACACCGGCCGGGTTGATGATCACGAAGAAGGTGACCAGGCCGGCGAGAAAGAGATCAAGCATCCTGGCGGCCCAACACGTGACCTGGGCGACGATACGCGCGCGCTCCGGTCACAGCAGCATCGCCATGGGATCTTCGATAAAGCCCCTGAATGCTTTCAGGAAGGCAGCACCGATGGCGCCGTCAACCACGCGGTGATCGCAGGTCAGCGTAATGGTCATGACTGTGGCGATGGCGATCGCGCCGTTGCGCACCACCGGGCGCTGTTCACCGGCGCCCACGCTCATGATCATCCCGTGCGGTTCGTTCAGGATCGAGGCGAAGCTCTTGATCCCCATCATCCCGAGGTTGGAAATCGAGAAAGTGCCGCCAAGATACTCCTCAGGTTTCAACCGGCGCTGGCGCGCGCGTTCGGCGAGATCACGCATCTCCTGGCTGATCGCCGCCAGACCCTTGTACTCAGCCTGGCGGATGATCGGTGTGATCAGGCCGCCGTCGATGGCGACTGCAACGGCGATATCCGCATGGTGGTGCAATGCCAGACCGTCCGGGGTGTAGCTTGCGTTTGACGCTGGAACCATTTTCAGCGCGAGGGCGCTGGCGCGGATCACGAAGTCATTGACCGACACCTTCACGCCCTGATCCCTGAAGCGGTCATTGATGTCGGCTCGCGCCTTCAACAGGCGGTCGATCTCCAAATCTACCGTCAGCGGAAAATGTGGCGTATCGCGGAAGCTTTCGGTCATCCGCCTTGCGATCGTGCGGCGCATGCCGTCGAGCGGCACGAGATCGTAGCTGCCCGGCTGGACGCCCATCTGCTCCAGCGTGCGCGCCGGCGCCGGGACGCTGACCGCGGTCGTTGCGGGCAGTCCTGATGGCCCTGCCGGGGCCCCGGCGTGCGCCAGCGCCTGCGGAGCGCGCGCCAGCACCGCCTCAACGTCGCGCTTGACGATGCGCCCATTGGGGCCTGAGCCGGCGATGGCGGCGAGATCAACGCCGGCCGCAGCCGCGATACGGCGCGCAAGCGGCGAGGCGAACGCGCGCGGGCTGTCACCGGTCGCCGCGGCGGATGCGGGCGCTGCAGCCGTGCGCCCCCCTGTAGCCGGGCCTGTGGCTGCGCCTGCGACTGTAGTTGGGGCTGGGGCTGGTGGTTCCCGGGAGGACGAAGCCGGCCCGGGGGCGGCGACCGGCGGCGCAGCCGCCGGTGCGCCAGCCGCATCATCATCCGCCAGACGCGCAATGACCGCGTTCACCTTGACGCCCTGGGCGCCGGCCGGAACCAGCAGTTCAAGGACGACGCCTTCATCGACGGCCTCGACTTCCATCGTCGCCTTGTCGGTCTCGATCTCAGCGATGATCTGCCCGGATTTGACGGCATCGCCCGGCTTGACCAGCCATTTGGCGAGCGTGCCCTCTTCCATGGTGGGCGACAGCGCGGGCATGGTGATGTCGATGCTCATGGGTTCAGTCCTGGGATCGTTGGATCAGGTCCGGAATTCCGCCGATGCGGGTGAGTGCGCCGGGACCGGGGTTGCGCGCGCGCATGAAGCGCTTGCCTGCTGCATCAGGCCAGCACGGCGCGGATCGCTGCGATGACATCCTCCGCATTGGGAAGAGACAGCGCCTCAAGATTGGCCGCGTAGGGCAGCGGCGCGTCCTTCTGAAAGACGCGCGCCGGCGGTGCGTCAAGCCAATCGAACGCCTGCTCCATGACGACGGCGCAGATCTCCGCACCCACTCCCATGCGGGCCCAGCCTTCCTCCGCCGTGACCAGCCGGCTTGTCTTTCTGACCGAGGCGATCACCGTCTCGGTGTCGAGCGGGCGAAGGCTGCGCAGATCGATCACCTCGACCGACACGCCCTCGGCCGCGAGCGCCTCGGCAGCCTTGAGGGCGTGGCCGACCATGCGCGAATGGGCGGTGACGGTCACGTCACGGCCCTCCCGGCGAACCCTCGCCTTCCCTATAGGCACAATCCAGTCATCGCCGGTCGGCGCATCGAAGGTTTCGCCGTAGAGCAATTCGTGTTCGAGAAACACGACTGGATTGGGATCGCGGATCGCGGCCTTGAGCAGGCCCTTCGCATCCGCCGCATCATAGGGCGCAACGACCTTCAGTCCGGGGACATGGGCGTACCAGGAGGAGTAGTCCTGGCTGTGCTGGGCGCCGACGCGTGCGGCTGCACCGTTTGGCCCCCGGAAGACAATCGGACAGTTGAGCTGGCCGCCGGACATATACAGGGTCTTTGCCGCCGAATTGATGAGGTGATCAATCGCCTGCATCGCGAAATTGAAGGTCATGAACTCGACGATCGGCCGCAGTCCGCCCCATGCGGCGCCCACGCCCATGCCGGCGAAGCCATGCTCGGTGATCGGCGTATCGATCACGCGTTGCGCGCCGAACTCTTCAAGCAGGCCGCGGCTCACTTTGTAGGCGCCCTGATACTGACCGACCTCCTCGCCCATCAGGAAGACGGTTGGATCACGGCGCATTTCCTCAGCCATCGCATCGCGCAGCGCATCGCGCACGGTCATGGGCGCCAGCGCGGTCTGCCGAACCGCCGGCGGCTCCACAGAGGCCGGGCCCGGTCCAGGCGTCCCGCTGGGCTGGGTCCCGCTGGGCTGGGTCCCGGTGGGGTGAGTCCCGGTGGGGTGAGTCCCGGTGGGGTGAGTCCCGGTGGGCGCGGGCGCGAGCGACGCTCTGGCGGCCTGCGGCTCTGGGCGCGGCGCGGCGGCGGTCTCGCTGGCGAGGAGCGCGATGGGCGCATTTACCTTCACGTTCTGACTGCCGGCAGGCACGAGGATACGCTCAAGCACTCCCTCGTCGACGGCTTCCACTTCCATGGTCGCCTTGTCGGTTTCGATCTCGGCGATCACGTCGCCTGCCCGGATCATATCGCCCTCGGCCTTGAGCCACTTGGCGAGTGTGCCCTCCTCCATTGTCGGCGACAGGGCGGGCATCAGGATTTGTACGCCCATGCCCGCCTCACCCGATCGCCACGGCAGTGGCCGCCATGACGACGGCCAGCGCAGACAGCGTTGCGCCGCGCTTGACGAACCGGCCAGCGCCGCCCTCTGCGGTGCGACCGCGTCCCGGCGCCCAGACGCGCCAGGCCGCACCCATGGCGAGTGCGGCGAGCCCGGCCAGTCCGACGCCGGCGGCCGTAAAGGCGAGAAGATCTTGCAGTGCGGTCATGGCCTCATGCCTCCGCGTAAATGTCAGTCATCAGTTCGCTCGAATCAGGCTGCGGACTTTCCTGGGCGAAGCGGGCGCTTTGCGCGACCACCTCACGCACACGGCGGTCAATCTCCTTGAGACCATCCTCATCACTGTGCCCTGCGTCCAGGATCGTCTTTTTCAGATGATCAATCGGATCGCGCTTCTCGCGGACCGCATCGACCTCCTCACGGGTCCGGTATTTCGCCGGATCGCTCATGGAATGCCCACGGTAGCGATAGGTTTTCATTTCCAGGATCGTCGGGCCGCCGCCGGCGCGGGCCTTCGCGACGGCCTTGCGACTGGCGTCGCGCACGGCGAGGACATCCATCCCGTCGACGGCGAAGCCTTCGATCTCGAAACTGATGCCGCGCTTGAACAGTTCGGTCTCAGCTGACGCACGCGCCACCGAGGTCCCCATGGCGTATTGGTTGTTCTCGATAACGAACACGACCGGAAGGCTCCAGAGGCGCGCCATGTTGAAGGTCTCGTAGACCTGGCCCTGGTTGGCCGCGCCGTCGCCGAAATAGGTGACGCTGACGCGGTCATTGCCGAGATATCTGTTGGCGAGGGCCAGCCCTGCGCCAATCGGCACCTGGGCCCCGACGATGCCATGTCCGCCGTAGAAGCCCCTGTCCCGGCTGAACATGTGCATTGAGCCGCCCTTGCCGCGCGAGGCGCCGCCGCTGCGGCCTGTGAGCTCGGCCATGATCGCGTCCGCATCCATGCCGCAGGCGAGCATATGACCATGGTCGCGATAGCCCGTGATCACCTGGTCGCCTGGCCGCAGGGCGGCCTGCATGCCGACCACCACGGCTTCCTGACCGATGTACAGATGGCAGAAACCGGCGATCAACCCCATGCCGTAGAGCTGGCCCGCCCGCTCCTCAAAGCGCCGGATCAGCAGCATGTCTTCGTAGTACTTCAAAAGCTCGTCCGCCGTCGCGACGGCGACGTCGGATTTCCTGCGTTTCGGCGCGCCCTTTTCGGGTGCGGTCATACGGCCCCTTTCAGCGCGTCGACGCGCGCTTTCTCTGACGTTTCCTGCCCGCGCGACTCTTTAACGGGCCAGGGGCGGCGTCGTCCACCCACTCACGAGCCGCGACTGTCATCCGTCCCGCCAAGGCGCAGAATGACATCCGTCGGCCGCGCATAGCCAAGCACCTCGCGGGCCCGCTCCTCCACATAGTCGAGGTCAAGGCTTGCGTCGCGCAGACGCGCGATGCGATGGCTCGTCTCAATGCGCTGAGCGCGCACGGATTGGAGCTCCGCCTCCAAGCTAGTAGCCTGTTTTTGAAGTTCAATCCAGGCCAAAAGACCATTCTGGCCAGCGAGCGCATGGGCTGAAAAATAGGCCGCCAGCATGCCAAGCCCGATGGATGTCATCGACGGACGGTCGGCCATTCTGCGCCTCCGGTTCGCGGGTGTTCAGGCTGTTTCAGCCCGGTCAGACGAATCGTTCTTGAATCGTTAAAATGAAGAAATCGTTAACGCTGCCGCTGCGGCTTTGATTCAAGGTTTCGCAATTCTTGAAACCGGCGCACGCACCCGAATCATCGACTGCGCGCCGCGTGCAGGCTGCACCCCGGGAAGCTGCGAGCGGGGCTGCGCGAAGCATGTCAAGCGACAGCGATGGCCACTGGCTGGCGCGCGGAGCGTTGGTGGCGGTCGGATCCGGGGCCTGGGTGTGAGCGGGATCACTGAGGTCGCCAGTCCGGCGACAGACTGGCCTATGAGCTCGCGCCCTGCAGTGGGGGCTGGGCGCGGTCGTCAGCCCCGAACCTTGAGACCGGCCCATCCAGCGTAGACGCCCTGCCCGTCGAGCATTTCTTCGATGCGGATCAGCTGGTTGTACTTTGCAAGCCGGTCTGAGCGCGCGAGCGAGCCGGTCTTGATCTGACCGCAATTCGTCGCGACCGCGAGGTCTGCAATGGTCGCGTCCTCGGTTTCGCCGGAGCGATGCGACATGACGGCCGTGTAGCCATTGCGATGGGCTATCTCCACGGCGTCGAGCGTCTGCGACAGTGTGCCGATCTGATTGACCTTGATCAGGATCGAATTCGCCAGCCCACGACGCACCCCCTCCTTCAGGCGCGCCGGATTGGTGACGAAGAGATCGTCGCCGACAAGCTGGCATTTCGACCCGAGCTCCTGGGTGAGAATCTCCCAGCCGGTCCAGTCGTCCTCGCTCATGCCGTCCTCAATGGAGACGATCGGATAGTTGGCGACCAGCCGCGCGAGGTAACCGGCCATGTCTTTCGGGCTGAGCACCTTGGCCTCGCCCTCCAGATGGTAAGCGCCGTCGCGGTAGAACTCGGTCGACGCGCAGTCGAGCGCCAGCGCGATGTCCCTGCCCGGCTCGAAGCCTGCATCGCGCACGGCTTTCATGATGAAATCCAGCGCCTCATCGGCCGAGGCGAGATTGGGGGCGAAGCCGCCCTCATCCCCCACATTGGTGTTGTGCCCGGCCTTCTTGAGGGCGGCCTTCAGGCCGTGGAAAACCTCCGCCCCCATGCGGATCGCATCGATCATGGTTTCAGCGCCGAGCGGCATGATCATGAATTCCTGGATGTCGATCGGATTGTCGGCGTGAGCACCCCCATTGATGATGTTCATCATCGGCGCGGGCAACACCCGTGCGGAAACGCCGCCGACATATTTGTAGAGCGGTTGACCTGTGCTCTCGGCGGCGGCTTTGGCCGTGGCAAGCGACACGCCGAGGATCGCATTGGCCCCGAGACGCTGTTTGTTGGGCGTGGCGTCGAGATCGATCATCGTGTCATCGATCCGGCGCTGGTCCTGCGCATCCATGCCGGACAGCACATCGAAGATCTCACCCTCGACACTCGCCACAGCCTGGAGCACGCCCTTGCCCATGAAACGCGACGCGTCCCCGTCTCGCTTCTCTACCGCCTCGTGGGCGCCGGTCGAGGCCCCGGATGGAACGGCCGCGCGACCGACCGCGCCGTCTTCGAGGACGACATCCACCTCGATCGTCGGGTTGCCTCGGCTATCGAGGATCTCACGCGCGCGGATGTCGACGATGGCGGTCATGGGGATGATTGCTCCAGAGGGCGCCGGGCGGCGCTGGCAGAGGGCGTTGATCGAGGGCGCAGCCAGGGAAAGCTGGCGGCGCCTGGCGCGCGGCACACGACATGGGATAGCAGCGACCCAGGAGCAGTGTAAGACGTGAACTTACACACGGCCTGGGGCCGCACACGACCTGGGGCCGCGCGCAAAAACGCCCCGTCTGAGGACGGGGCGCTCGCAATTCTCAAGCTTCGTTTCTCAAGCTTCGTTTCTCAAGCTTCGGTTCTCAAGCTTCGTTGCGCACCGCGCGGCGCATGGGCGTCAGTCCTCTTTCGGAGAGAGAATTTGGCGACCGCGATACTTGCCTGTCTTGAGGTCGATGTGGTGGGGACGGCGCAGTTCACCCGAGTCCTTGTCCTCGACGTATGGGTTTTTGCCGAGCGCATGATGCGAGCGGCGCATGCCGCGACGCGAGGGGGAGGTTTTCCGCTTGGGGACAGCCATGTCCCGCTCCTTTTGGTGACCAAAGCCCTGTCAGGGCGAATTCAGAGAGGCCGGGAATTAACGCAAGCGCGGCCGGCGCGCAAGTGACGCCGTTCAGCCGAATGGCCGCGAACCGCTCACGCAAGATGCTTTTCGGCGCGCCATGGCGCATGGCGAGGGAACAGCGGGGCTCCGTCAGGCCGACGGAGGGACTGCTGCGAGGCCAACTTCCGGGCCGATGCCCCCCGCGACGAGATCGCGGTAGCCTGCCTCGATGGCCTCCCAGCCATCCAGCCAGCGGATCGTCAGCCAGCGCGGCGCGTCGGCAAGGAAAGCCGCCCACGCCGCCGCCAGGCGCTCCTGGAAGCCGGCCGCGCCCCAGGCGGCAATCCGCTGTTCGATGACGGTCGGTGCAAAAAAGAATTCGGGTTTCGGCCCGACCAAGGGGACGCCGGGATCGGACGACGCCTGCCAATGCGCGCCGCCGACGAGGATCGACTGCATCAGCCCGCCGGCGAGACGCGCATGGACGCGACGCACGATCGCCGGATCGCCTGCAATGTCCACCAGAACCGTGCGCGCCGCGGCAAGCGCCTCGACATCATCATAGGTCGCAATGTGATCATAATGGCCGGTTCGCACCGCAAACCCGACATTGTGCGGCGCCGTCAGTCCCACCACCCGCACTGCGCCGCGCGCCTTGGCGCCGGCCGCCAGCGACAGCGCCGTCTTGCTTGAGGCGCTGGTCACGATGAGCTGCTCGGCGCCCCATTCCGGATGGGCCGCCACATGCTGGTCGAGCAGAAAACCGGTGGTGAACAGGGGGCGCAGCAGCGCGGTCCAGGCGTCGATCTCCCGGTTCCCCGCGCCGGCCGCTGGCGGCTGGGCGAAGCTGGCGCCCGCATCCTGGCGCATGTATTGATTGTAGACGGGCGCAAGCTTGGCGCGGTGTGGCGCCGCGTCGGTCACCTGATGCGGCCTTACCGCGCCAACATCGATGACGAAGCTGCTCGACATCGGCGCCAGGCCATAGACCCGCTCCCCCTGGGTGAGGCGGGGGTCGGTTGTCTCAACGACGGTGGCGAAGCCCCAGACAGGAATGCGCCCAAACCCGTCGGCAGCCGGGAAGGCAGCCCAATAGCCCAGGCGGTCCCCATACACCCCGTAGGTGATGTTGTTGGCGGTCAGGGCGAAAAGATCGACCTTGAGACGCGCCTGGCCTGGGCGCAGGTCTTCCGTGGCGGTTTCCCGACGCAGCAGCCGGTGCAGGTCGTTGCGGGCGACGACAAGGTGAACACTCATGCGGCGTCTGCAGTCACGGGGCTTCTCCGGACGCGATGTGGAGCACGCCTTGGCGCAGCCGACAAGACGCCCTGCAGGGCCGCTCGGGCGCGGCGGCGCCGGCGCCGTTGCGTTACCTATGGGATGCGCCCCGACAGGACTGCTCCGCCCGGACTCTCTGGCCTGATCCCTCAGGACTGATCCCTCAGGACTGATCCCTCCAGACTGATCCCTCTGGCAAGATCCCTCTCGACGCGGCGCTTGGAGCTTGCGAGAATTGCGCTGCGCCGGGTTGGCGCCAGGAGCCTCATCCATGAACGCAGTGCTGATCGTGTTGGCGGTCGCAGTGGTGATCGTTGTGATCCTGATCGGGATTTACAATCGCCTCATCGCGCTGCGGCAGAACTGCAACCAGGCCTTCGCCGACATCGATGTGCAGCTCAAGCAGCGCCACGATCTGATCCCGAACATTGTGGAAGCGGTGAAGGGATATGCGGCGCACGAGAAATCAACCTTCGACGCGGTCATCAACGCGCGCAACGCCGCCATCAACGCATCTGGCGTGGCGCAGCAGGCGGCGGCGGAAAACGTCCTGTCCGGGGCCCTCGGCAAACTCTTCGCCCTGGCCGAGGCCTATCCTGACCTGAAGGCGAATCAGAATTTTCTGCAGTTGCAGACCGAATTGTCCGACGTGGAGAACAAGATCGCTGCGGCGCGTCGGTTCTTCAACAACGCGATCGGCGAGTTCAACACCGGCCTGCAGCAGTTTCCTGCGGTTCTGTTCGCTGCGATGCTTGGATTTTCTGCGCGCGATTTCTTCGATGTCGGCGATGACCAGCGGCAGAAACTCGAAGCCCCGCCAGCTGTGAAATTCTGATCCGATGATCGCCGGGCGGGCCTACGGGCTTCGCAGCCACATCCTGGACAACAACCTGAAGAGCGCCCTGCTGCTGGCGGGTTTTCCTGTGCTGCTTCTCCTGGTGTGGTTTGCGATTTGCCTCCTGGGGGCTGCGCAGGCTGACGCTGCAGCAACACTCGCAGTGGGACTCGATTACTTCGCCGCATCCTGGCCGCTCGCCGTTCTGGCGGCGGCGCTGTGGTTCGCCATCGCCTTTGTGGCCAACCAGGCGATCATCGACGCCGCCACCGGGGCGCGCCTGGTGACGCGCATCGAGGAGCCGGAACTCTACAATCTTCTAGAGAACCTCTGTATCTCCCGCGGCATCACCATGCCGAGCCTGCGCATCATGGAGACAGACGCGCTCAACGCCTATGCGAGCGGCCTCAGCGAGCGCAACGCCAGCATCGCGGTGACGCGCGGTCTGATGCGCAATCTCGACAAGGCTGAACTTGAGGCGGTGCTGGCCCATGAACTGACACACATCCGAAACCGCGACGTGCGCACCATGGTCATCGCAGTCGTTTTTGCGGGCATCATCTCATTTGTTGGCGAGATGACGTTTCGCATGCTGAGTCATGGCCAGAGACCGCGCGTCAGCCGCGGTCGGCGCGATGGAGGCGGCGGCGCGGCTGCAATCATCCTGATCGCGCTCGCAGTCATTGCGGTGTCCTATGTGCTCGCCATTGTCATCAGGTTCCTGCTGTCGCGCACGCGCGAGTACGTCGCCGACGCGGGTTCGGTCGAGCTGACGAAAAACCCTGACGCGATGATCTCCGCCCTCAGGAAAGTGGCGGGCCGTTCCACCATGGCGGATGCGCCCGCCGAGGCCCGCGAAATGTTCTTCGACAATGAGACAAGCGGATTCCAACGGTTGTTCGCCACCCATCCGGCGATCGAGGACCGCATCAAAGCGCTTATCGCGTTCGCGGGGGGAATGGACGCCGGGGCTCCTCAGCCGTAGAGCAGTCCGGGAAGCCACGTCGCGAGCGCCGGAAACGCAGCGACCAGCAGCAGGGCGATGAGCTGCAGCCCGATGAAGGGAACCACGCCCTTGTAGATGTCGATCGTACGCACCTGGGGCGGGGCCACGCCGCGCAGGTAGAACAGGGCGAAACCGAACGGCGGCGTGAGAAATGATGTCTGCAGATTGATCGCCATCATCACCCCAAGCCAGAGCGGATCGGCGCCCATCATGATCAAGGGCACCGCGACAAGCGGGGCGACAACAAAGCAGATCTCAATGAAGTCGAGAAAGAACCCAAGCACGAACATCACCAGCATGACCGCAATCATTGCGCCCGTGAGGCCGCCTGGCGTCGACTGGAGCATGGAAGCGACCCATTCATCACCGCCCAGGCCGCGAAACACGAGCGTGAACAGCGCCGCGCCGATCAGGATGACGAAGACCATTGCCGTGATATCCACGCTGGAGCGCAGTGCCGGGCGCAATTGCTGTGCGCGCGCGAGAATCCAGAACGCCATGATGAGGCCGCATGCCGCCAGCAGCGCCAGCGCCGCCCCGATCACGGTGACGGTGAGCGCCCACAGGCCCTCACCTGCGAACAGCACCGGCAGATCCGTGGCCACGCGCAAGGCGGCCAGCAGGGCGAGCGCGCCCGCCCCGCCAAGCGCAATGCGCGCCGGCGCGCCTGAACCGCGTCCGGCGTCGTGCTCCGTCCGCAGTGCAGCGAGGAATGCCGCTCCGGCGGCGCCTACCGCGGCGCCCTCCGTCGGGGTGGCGACGCCGAACAGGATCGAGCCAAGCACAGCCACTATGAGGATCAGTGGCGCAGCGAGCGCACGCGCCACGCGCCCCCATCCGGGCACGCCCGACTCCCCTGCCGGCGCCGCCGTCGGTTGAAGCCAGGCCGTCACAGCCTGATAGGCGAGATAGAGGCCGACCAGCAGGAGCCCCGGAATGAGCGCTCCTGCGAACAGATCACCAACCGAAACGACGCTCGGCGACGTCACGCCCATCTGAAGCTGCGCCTTCTGATTGGCCGATCCGATGACATCGCCAAGCAGAATAAGCACAACCGAGGGCGGAATGATTTGGCCCAGCGTGCCGGCGGCGGCGATCGATCCGGCGGCGAGTGAAGGGGAATAACCGCGCCGCAGCATGACCGGCAGGGCGAGCAGGCCCATGGTGACGACTGTGGCCCCGACAACGCCGGTGGATGCGGCCAGAAGGGCGCCGACGATGGCGGTGGCGTAGAGCAATCCGCCCCGCGCGCGTCCGAAAAGGTCAGCCATGGTGGACAAGAGATCTTCGGCGATCCTGGACCGCTCCAGGATCACCCCCATCAGGATGAACAATGGCACGGCGGTCAGGGTCGCATTTGTCATGGACCCGTAGATGCGCTGCGGAAAGGCGGCAAGATAGGCTGGTGAGAAGGCCCCGAGCGACAGGCCGATCACGGCGAAGATCAACGCCACCCCGGCAAGCGTGAACGCGACCGGGTATCCGCACAGGATCGCCACGATCAGGGCGGCGAACATCAGGATGTCGAGGACTCCATGGAAGTCGGTCACGCTGCGCCCTCCCCCTCGGCCAGAGCCTGTGCGGGCGGTGCGGCTGGCGCAAGCCCGCGAAGCGCGAGCGCGGCGCGCGACGCCTGGGCCATCGCCTGAGCGAGCAGCATGACCGCAAACACGCTGATTGCGGTCTTGAGAAGAAACACAAATGGCAATCCGTCAGTCTCCGCGCTGCGCTCGCCAATCCGCCAGGCGAGGTCGACCACCGGGCCGGCGGCGAACAGCAGCATCACCAGAACCGGGGCGGCGAACAGCGTGTAGCCGAGCAGATTGATGAGAGACTGGCCGCGCGGCGGGAGAGCCCCGTAGAAGATGTCGACGCGCACATGGACATCGCGCAACAGGGCGGCGGGCGCGGCCATCAGGAAACCAAGGGCATGGGCGTAGAGCACGCCTTCCGTCAGCTTGGTGAACGATTGACCGAAAGCATAGCGCAGTACGACGGTCGCGAGCATGCCAAAGGCCATCGCCAGGAGACACCCGCGTGCGAAGGTTTCGCCGGCAAGCGAAAGCCGATCGATGATGTCGATGGCGGGGCGCGCTGCGCGCGCCGCCGGTTCTCCGACAGCGGCGATGGCGAGAGGCAGGGCGAGAAACGGCGCGAGGGCATAGCCTGCGACGGTGAGAATGACGCCAAGCGGCGCTCCGACATCATAGGGCGTCATCGGGTCATTCCTGGGCGCCGCCGAGGGCCCTGCCCCGCAGCGCGTAGTAGCGCCCCTCCACGCCCTCAGTCCAGCCGCGCAGGGTTTTCAGCGCTGTGGTGAAGCTCTCGTAGATGCGCCGCCCAAGGGCGTCGCCTCGGCCTGCTTCCGCCCAGATCTCGCGCGACACAGTCGCTGCGGCCTTCATGATGTCATCCGGGAAGGGGCGAATGCGGATGTTGTGATCGCGCATGAGCACCTCAAGCGCTTCGGCGTTGCGCCAGGTGAATTCTCCGATGGACCAGTCGTTCACGCTCCGGCAGGCCGCGCGCAGGATCGCCTGATGCTCCGCCGACAGAGAGTCAAAGACCTTCTTGTTGACGCCGAGGGCGAGCATCGCGCCGGGTTCATGCATGCCGGGCCCGTAGTAGAACGGCGCTTCGCGATAGAAGCCCAGACCGAGATCATTCCAGGGCCCGACGAACTCCGCCGCATCGATCACGCCCGACTGCAGGGACTGAAAGATCTCGCCGCCAGGTATGGCCACCGCAGCGCCGCCGAGCCGGCGGATCATCTCCCCGCCAATGCCGGGGATGCGCATCTTGAGGCCGCGCAGATCAGCAAGACTGGACAGCTCGCGCTTGAACCAGCCGCCGGTCTGGTGGCAGGAATTCGCCGCGCCCATGGGCACGATGCCGAAACCGGCGGCGAGTTCTTCCCACAGGGCGGCGCCGCCGCCGTAGTCGATCCAGGCGAGCTGTTCCATCGCCGTCATGCCGAACGGCACTGCGGTGAAAAAGGGATAGGCGGGATGCTTGCCCTGCCAATAGTACTCTGCGCCGTGATACATGTCGGCCGCCCCGGTCGCCACGGCGTCGAAGACTTCGAACGCCCCGACGAGTTCGCCAGCGGCGTAGACCTTGATATCCAGGGTTCCGCCGGACAGCGCATGGGCGGTTGACGCCACCCGTTCAGCGGCTTCGCCGAGCCCTGGCATGTTCTTGGGCCAGGTCGTGACCATGGTCAGGCGCACGCGCGCGCCGGTGACGGCGGGGCCTGCGAGCTGACTGGCGCTGCGCTGCGCGTCTGCACCGGCGACGCGTGTGACGCCGAAACCCGCGCCCGCCCCTGCGGCCGCGCCGACCGCCACGCTCGTCAACAATGTGCGCCGATCCATGACCCGCAGCTCCCCCGATGCCTTGGGGGTGATCTAGCGTGGTTTCGCGCGCGCGCCCATGGGTGTCATGGGCCTAGGCGCGGAAACGCCCGGACCGCGGGAAGCCCGACGGCGCGGCCCGGCCCGATTGCGCACGCTTGCCGACCCACTCACGCCATTCAGGAAACGACCTGTTGCGCCCGGCCGCATCGACGGTGACCAGACCATGCACAGCGTCAAAGGAGCAGACATCAAGAAGGTCGGCGTCCTTGAGGCCCTGCATGCGCACGCCCTTGCCGCGGCTCATTTCCGGCAGCTCCGAAAGCTCAAAGATCAGCAGTTTGCGGTTGTCCCCGATCACCGCAACGTGATCGCCCTCCACGGGCGCGCAGGCCGCAAGCCGGCAGGCATCATCCAGGTTGACGACCTGTTTGCCCGACCGCTTTTGCGACACGAGCTCGTCGACGCAGGCGACAAATCCATCGCCCCTGGTCGAGGCGACGATGCGCTTTTCGCCGGCGCGCGCCACAAACATCGCGATGATCTCGTGTTCTTCGCCGAGATCGATGTGCAGGCGGATGGGCTCGCCCTGGCCGCGACCGCCCGGAAGCCTGTCCCCCGCCAGCGTGAACACCCGCCCATCGCTCGCAGCGAACAGAACCTTGTCGGTCGTTTCAGCGAAAATGGCGTGCGCGGCCTCATCGCCTTCCTTGAATTTCAGGCCGGTTATGTCGTCGACATGGCCCTTGAGCGCGCGGATCCAACCCTTTTGCGACAGCACCACGGTGATCGGCTCGCGGACCACAAAGGCCTCGAGGGGCGCATCCGACTTGTCCGGCGCAGCACCCAGCAGCGAGCGCCGCTTGAGGGCCCCGGGGTCATCCTTCATGAGGCCGTCGCGCGCTTCCTGAAGGCCTTTGCCGACCGCCGCCCACTGCAGGCCTTCCGATGCGATCAGCTTGTCGAGTTTTGTCTTTTCGCCAGCGAGTTTCTGATGCTCGCCCTTGATTTCGATCTCCTCCAGCCTGCGCAGGGCGCGCAGGCGCATGTTGAGAATTGCTTCGGCCTGGGCGTCGGATAGCCCGAAGCGCTTCATCAAGGGCGGCTTCGGCTCGTCCTCCTGGCGAATGATCGCGATCACCTCATCCAGATTGAGATAGGCCTTCAGATACCCTTCGAGGATCTCCAGGCGTTCGACGATCTTGGCGCGGCGATGCTGGGCGCGGCGCAGCACCACCTCGCGGCGATGGTCCAGAAAGGCGAGCAGCGCCTCGCGCAGGCTCATCACCCGAGGCCGGCCGCGCCCGTCCAGGACATTCAGGTTCAACGGGAAGCGGGTTTCGAGATCGGACTGCCTGAACAGGGATTCCATCAGGGCGTCAGCTTCAACGGTCCGGCTCTTCGGTTCGATGACGACGCGGATGTCCTGGGCCGACTCGTCGCGGATATCGCCGAGCCAGGGGGCCTTCTTCTGATCGATCAGATCAGCGATCTGCTCAATCAGTTTGGCCTTCTGGACCTGAAAGGGGATTTCGGTGACGATGATCCGCCACATGCCCCTGCCGACATCCTCGACGTGCCATTTGGCGCGCATACGGAAACCGCCGCGCCCAGTCGCGTAAGCCTCCGCAATGGCCTCCTTGCTTTCGACGATGACGCCGCCGGTCGGGAAATCAGGGGCTGGCACGAAAGCGAGCAGATCGCCGGCTGAGGCGCGCGGATTTTCAATGAGATGCAGACAGGCTTCGATCAATTCGCCTGCATTGTGCGGAGGAATGGATGTCGCCATGCCGACCGCGATGCCCGACGCCCCGTTCGCGAGAAGGTTGGGAAACCCGCCAGGCAGTACGACCGGTTCGACGTCCTGGTCGTCGTAATTGGCGCGAAAGTCGACAGCGTCTTCGGCAAGCCCGTCGAGCAGCAGAATGGCGGCGTGGGTCAGACGGGCTTCGGTGTACCGGTAGGCTGCCGGATTGTCGCCGTCGATATTGCCGAAATTGCCCTGGCCGTCGACCAGCGGATAGCGCACGGAAAAACCCTGCGCGAGGCGAACCATGGCGTCATAGATGGCGCTGTCGCCATGGGGATGGAACTTACCCATGGTCTCGCCGACAATGCGGGCGCACTTCTTGAACCCGGCTTCCGGGTTGAGGCGCATCTCCTGCATGGCGTACAGGATGCGCCGGTGCACTGGCTTCAGTCCGTCGCGCACATCCGGCAAAGCGCGGGCGGTGATCGTGGACAGCGCATAGGCCAGATAGCGCTTGGACAGCGCCTCGTTGAGCGTCTCGTCGATGATCTTTCCGGCGTCTTCGGGCAAATCGAGATCGGACATCAGGAATCGGCTCCGTCATGAGCAGGGCTGGAGGCTAGCCGGAGTCGCCCCTGGCGGGCGAGCATGTCGATCAGGCGCGTGCGCGCCTCTGGCAGGGGTTGGTTGACCGCAGCGAACAGGCGGCGCTCCAGGAAGTGGCCGGCCAGTCGCAAGCCTGCCGCGAGCGCGTCTCCGTCAGGCGCACTCGGCCGGCTCAGGAAGCCAGGCAGCTCGAGGAGCCTGCCGAGATAGGGAGCGGCCGCCTCGGCGCTCACGGCCCGCCCGGTGCGGGGACTGACATGGGTCAAATGCGCATTGGGGCCGGAGGCGCCGGTGACGGCGCAGCTGTCCAGCTCCAGCCCATAGCCCATCTCGGCAAGCAGGCCGAGTTCGAACCGGACGTAGAGCGCGGGCCAGATGTCGGGCGCTGCAAGGTTGTCGAGAACGATGATCAGCGCGTCAAACAGCGGGGGAAAGGCGACCCGCTCAGGTGTTGCTGCACGCACCAGAGCCAGCGCGGCGCTCAGGCCGGCGAGCGCAAGCGGGTCTGCAAGCGCCGCCGCTGCCCGGCTGCGGGTCGTCTCGACCACGGAGAAGAAACCGAGCTGGGTTTCGAGCCGCGCCTTCCAGGTGACGGTGAGACCATTGCCGGGCTGCAGATGCTGGCGCTTGCGTCCTGCGCCGCCATAGAGCAGGCCGGCGCTGCGTCCATGGGCGCGGGCGAATACCTCGAGGACGGCGTCGTTTTCGCCAAACGCCCGCAGCCCCAGCACGACGGCGTCGTCGCTCCATTCCATCAGCTGTCGAACTCAAGCCCATGGCGGGCGTAGCGCGCCGGCTGTTCGCTCCATGTCTCGTCAACCTTGACGTGAAGAAACAGATGCACCGGCCGGCCGATCGTCTCTCCGATCGCCGCACGCGCGGCCTGGCCGATCGCCTTGAGCGTCTGGCCGTTATGACCAAGGGCGATCGCGCGGTGGCTTTCGCGACCAACCAGGATGGTCTGCTCGATCCGCACGCCGCCATCCTTGTGGTCCTGCCAGCGCTCTGTTTCGACCGTCGCCTCATAGGGGATCTCGTCGTGCAGCCGCAGGAACAGTTTTTCGCGCGTGATTTCAGAGGCCAGGACGCGCAGCGGAAGGTCGGTGATGTCCTCAGGGTCATACAGAAAAGGACCCTCGGGCGCACGTTCGACAAGCATGGCGACCAGGTCCTCCACGCCATCGCCCTTGGCGGCGGAGACCATGAACACCCGCTCATAGGCCCCGGTCTCATGCAGCGACTGGGCGACCGCAAGCAGCCTGTCGCGTCGCATTGCATCCACTTTGTTCAGAACAAGGATTACCTGGCGCTGGTCGGCGCACAGCCCCTTCACGATCGCTGCGACATCGTCAAAGGCGCGCGCGTCTGCGCCCTCGCCTGCGCCCTCAAGGGCGCGGGCATAGGCCGGCGCGTCCACCACATGCAGGGCTGCGTCTGCATCCGATGCGCCGGCCCACGCTGCTCGCACCATGGCGCGGTCGAGCCTTCGGCGCGGCCGAAAGATGCCCGGGGTGTCGATCAGCACCAGTTGCGTCTGGTCGCGCATGGCGACCCCACGGACCTGGAAGCGCGTGGTCTGCACCTTGTGGGTGACGATCGACACCTGGGCGCCGACGATCCGGTTGACCAGGGTCGATTTGCCGGCGTTGGGCGCCCCGATGACAGCGATTACGCCAGCGCGGGTGGGGCTTGCTTTACTCATCTACGGTTTCTCCGGCTGCGCGCAGCAGCGCGCGGGCGGCAGCGCGCTCCGCGTCGCGCTTGGAAGCGCCCTCTCCCAGACCGGGCTGGGCGCCGGAGACGGCGACCTCGACCTGAAAGCGCGGCGCATGGTCTGGCCCCTCGCGCGCGACCACACGATACATGGGGGCGCTGCGTCCGCTGGCGGCGGCCCACTCCTGCAAGGTGTTCTTGGGGTCGCGCGGGCGGGTGGCGACCCGCACGAATTCCTCTGCCCAGAAGGTTTCGACAAAGCGCCGCGCCGCAGGCAGCCCGGCGTCGAGAAACAGCGCGGCGCATACCGCCTCGGCGGCGTCGCCCAATATGCGCTCCTTGTCGCGTCCGCCCTTGCGCTCCTCGTCGCGCGACAGGCGCAGCACCGCCGGAATGCCAGCCCGCCGGGCCGCCCGGGCGCAGGCCGGGGCAGCGACCACGGCGTTGAGACGCACCGAAAGTCCGCCCTCGTCCGCCGTTGGATAGGATTCACTCAACACAAGGGCGGCGACCAGGCCGAGCACGCGGTCGCCGACGAATTCGAGGCGTTCATAGGACACAGTGGCGCGCCCGCTGTCGACCGCGCTGGCGTGCGAGAGAGCCTGCTCGATGATGACGCGATTGGTGAAGCGATGGCCGATATGCGCCTCGAAGGCGTCCACCGCCTCATCAAAACTTACCCGATGGGTCGCCAAAACCGGTCTCCCCGCAGTGTCTGGCGCCACTCCCATGGCTTCGCCCAGGATCCTTCGGGCGCCATGGACACGACGACAACCCGCACGCGCCCGACCAGATTTTCGACCGGCACGAACCCGACGAGTTCGCGCGAGTCGCGCGATTCATCCCGGTTGTCGCCCATCACGAACACATGGCCTGGCGGCACAGTCACCGGGCGCGTGGTGTCAAGCGCGCCGTTGTCCACCGAGTCGAGGGTGATGTAGCTGCGTCCGTCAGGCAGGCGCTCACGGAAACGCTTGATCCGGCGGGTGGCGCCGTAGCGGTCCGGCGACTCAAGGACCCCAAGCGCGTCATGGGCGAGAGGGCGCGCATTCAACAGAACAACGCCGTCCTTCATCTCGATGCGGTCGCCCGGCAGGCCGATCACCCGCTTGACATAGTCAGTGCGCCCATCGGCGGGCAGCTTGAAAACAAGCACATCGCCACGCGCAGGAAGACGACCGGCGAGACGTCCGGAAAACAGCGGCGGCGACAGAGGCAGCGCGTGCCGGCTCCACCCGTAGGCTGTCTTGTCGACAAGCACATAGTCCCCAGGCGTCAGCGTCGGGTCCATCGAGGCGGAGGGAATGTGAAATGGCTGCAACAGAACGATGCGCACGCCCAGAGCAGCGATGAAGGCGATGACAATGATGCGCGCCGCATCTGCGAGGCCCGACAGAACGCCCCTGATCCGACGCAGCGCCTGCCCGGCGGAACTTCGCGTCATGCCGCGGCTCACGCCGCCCCCCCCGGCCCAGCCGCGCCCTGGACCAGCGCGACCGCCTCGATGACCACCAGCGCCTGCGCCTGGGGGTAGTCATCCGTAATGGTCAGATGCACGTGCGCCGCCATGCCGGGCGGAGTAAGCCGGCGCAGCCGCGCCGCAGCACCCCCGCTCAGGGCGAGACCCGGCTTGCCGCCTGGCTGGTTGACCACACCGATGTCGCGCCAGACGACGCCGCGCGCGAGACCGGTTCCCAGCGCCTTGGCGCAGGCCTCCTTGGCGGCGAAGCGCTTGGCGTAGCTGGCGGCGCGTTCATGACGCCTCTCAGAGCGGGCGCGCTCGACTTCGGTGAATACGCGCGCAGTAAACCGATCACCGTAGCGCGCCAGCGTGCGCTCGATGCGTCGAATGTCGATAATGTCCTGTCCGATGCCGATGATCATGACCCGCCCCGCGCGGCGTCCATCAGCGCGCGCATGCGCCGGATGGATGCGTCAAGACCGACAAAGATGGCTTCGCCGATCAGGAAATGACCGATGTTGAGTTCAGCGAATTCGCGGATCGCCGCGATCGGCTGCACGGTGTCGAAGGTGATGCCGTGTCCGGCGTGCACCTCCAGCCCGCGTCTGGCGCCGTCCGCCGCAGCCTTTTGCAGCCGCAGCAAATGGGTGCGGGCAGCCGTTTCGTTTCCCTCTGCGGCCGCCTCGCAATAGGCGCCGGTGTGCAATTCCACGACCGGCGCGCCCATCGCCTCGCCAACGGCCAGCTGGATGGGATCGGGTTCCACAAAGAGCGACACGCGAATTCCCGCATCGCCCAGCGCACGGACAATCGGCTGCACGACGGTGTGCTGGCGTGCAACATCAAGTCCGCCTTCGGTGGTGCGTTCCTCGCGCCGCTCCGGCACGAGGCAGACCGCGTGCGGCTTCGCCTTCAGGGCGATCTTGAGCATCTCATCGGTCGCGGCCATCTCCAGATTGATCGGGACGCGCACGGCGGCGGCGAGCGCAGTCAGATCTTCATCCCGGATGTGGCGGCGATCTTCACGCAAATGAATCGTAATGCCGTCGGCGCCGGCGGCTACGGCGGCGAGCGCGGCGCGCACCGGGTCGGGATGGGCGCCGCCGCGGGCATTGCGGATCGTCGCCACGTGGTCGATGTTCACGCCCAGCCGCAATCTGGTGCTCATGCCGACAGTCCCCGGCTGCCCGGCTTGATTGGCGTGATGGCCTTGAGCGCGTCGGGCAGCGCATCCGGGGCATAGGTTGGAAAATCAACCTGGGCGAGCGACACCAGGGGAACGCCCACATCGGCCCGTCCGCCCGAGCGATCAATGAGACATGCTGCGCCCAGAAGGCGGCCGGGCGTAGCGGCGAGGGCCGCGAGCGTCTCGCGCGACGACAGGCCGGTGGTCACGATATCCTCCACCATCACGACAGTTTCTCCCGGCGCGATCGAAAAACCCCGGCGCAGCTGCATCTGACCGTCCTCCCGCTCGGTGAAGAACGCCTTGGCGCCGAGATGGCGTGCGGTTTCATAACCTGGAACAATGCCGCCCACCGCGGGCGACACGACCACGTCGACCTTGCCGAATGCCGCGGTGATCTTGTGCGCGAGCGCCTCGCACAGACGCGCGGTCCGCTCCGGGTGCGCGAACACAAGCGCCTTTTGAAGGAATACCGGACTGCGCAGCCCGGAGGACAGAATGAAGTGTCCCTCCAGCAGCGCGCCGGCAGCGCGGAATTCGGCAAGCACCTCTTGGGTATTCATGACACTTTTCCCACCAGACGCTCCACGCTAGCCGCGCGGGCGGTCCACCGACACCACGAAGAGACAGGCGCGCATCGCCGCGGCGATATGCGTGAGATGGCGCAGATCCATGACCTCGATGTCAAACGCGAGATCGTAGAAGTCCGTCGACCGGCGGAGCGTTTTCACATTGGTGATGTTGCCATCGTGTTCAGAAACGATTGCGCACAGGCGCGCAAGCACGCCCGGGCCGTTTTCCACCGAGACCCGCATTCTGCCGACCGCCAGACCGTGCTCTTTGGCCTCATCGGTCCAGCGCAGATCGATCCAGCGCTCCTCGTCGCGTTCGGCCAGACGCTCGCAGTCGATAACGTGAATGTCGACCCCGCGCGCGCCTGCGAGCACGCACACAATCCGATCACCCGGCATTGGCGAGCAGCATTCAGAAAAATGCAATGTCACCCCAGGCGTCAGACCCGAGCCGCTCACATACAGACGCGCCGAGCGGTCCTCCATCAACGATCGACCGGTATCGACTTTCAGCTTGACGGTAAGGCCTGGATAGGCGGCCTCTGCAAGGCGACGGCCATCAAGGTCACCGCGTCCAACCGCTTCAAAGATGTCCTCCTCGCCCCCAAACCCCAGCCGCTCGGCGGCGGCGGCGAGGTCGGTGTCTTCCAGGCTCTTGCCGTAGCGATGCAGGGCGTGGTCTGCAAGGTTTCGCCCGATGCGGACCAATTCCTCCCGACGGCGGGTGCGCACCAGCCGCCGGATCGCGCTGCGTGCGCGACCCGTGCGCGCGATCGATTCCCAGTCCGGCGGCGGACCTGCGACATTGGATCGAACAATCTCGACGACGTCGCCATTGCGCAATTGGGTCCGCAACGGACGATCCTGGCCATTGATGCGCGCCGCAACGCAGGTGTCGCCGATCGAGGTGTGCACAGCATAGGCGAAATCCAGCGGGGTTGCGCCTGACGGCAGGGCGATCAACTGGCCCTTTGGCGTGAACGAGAAGACATGATCCTGGAACATCTCAAGCTTTGCATGCTCAAGGAACTCATCGGGATCTCCGCCATGCTCAAGGATCTGCACGAGCGGGCGCAGGATCTCAAGAGGATCTGGAGCAGACGCGGCGCGCGCCGCCTCGCCGTCGTAGCCGTAGGACTTGTTCTTGTAGCGCCAGTGTGCGGCCACTCCCTCCTCGGCGACGCGATCCATAGCTGGCGTTCGGATCTGCATCTCCACGCGCAGGTTGCGCGGCCCCATCACGGTGGTGTGGAGTGACCGGTAGCCGTTGGGTTTCGGCGTGGAGATATAATCGGTGAACCGATCAGGCACGCACCGCCAGGTACGGTGGAGAACGCCGAGCGCGGCGTAACACAGGGATGGCGTGTCGACAATGACGCGAAAACCATAGATGTCGGCCAGATCGCTGAATGTCAGAGACTTGCGCTCCAGCTTGCGCCAGATCGAGTAGGGCCGCTTTTCGCGCCCAAAGACCACCGCTGTGATACCTGCTCCGTGCAGCGCTTCCTCGATCGCTTCGCCGATGACGCTGACGGCGTCGCCTTTCTCGGCCCGCATGGCGGCGAGCCGGTCTGCGATGGTGGCGAACGCGCCGGGGTCGACCTGGCGAAAGGCAAGGTCCTCAAGCTCTTCGGCCATGCGCAGCATGCCGATGCGACGCGCGAGCGGGGCGTAGATTTCCAGTGTTTCGCGCGCGATCCGCTTGCGGCTCGCCTCCTTCGGCACGAAGTCGATCGTGCGCATGTTGTGCAGGCGATCGGCGAGTTTAATCAGGAGGACGCGCATGTCCTTCGACATGGCGAGCACAAACTTCTGCAGGTTTTCAGCCTGTTTTGTCTGCTCTGAGACATATTCAAGGCGGGTCAGCTTTGTGACGCCATCGACGAGATCTGCAACGGTTTCCCCGAACTTGTCGCACAATGCCTCGTGTGTGGCCTGCGTATCCTCCAGGGTGTCGTGCAGCAGACCGGCGGCGATCGTTTCGGCGTCGAGCTTCAATTCAGTGAGGATGCCGGCGACCTGAACCGGATGGGCGTAGTAGGGATCGCCGGAGTGACGTTTCTGGTCGCCGTGCATGACCATGGCGTAGACATAGGCGCGGTTGAGCAACTGCTCGTCTGCGTCGGGATCATAGGCGCGAACGCGTTCGACAAGTTCGAATTGGCGCAGGAATCGGGGCGCTGCCTCGGGCCGGCGTGCGCCGGATGGTTTGGGGCCGGCCGGCGTCGCCTCGTCAGGGTCAGGCGGCGCCGCTTTGGCGGTCGCGCCGGCGGCTCCTGTGTCGACTCCGGCTGCATCGGTCCTGGCTGCATCGGTCCTGGCTGCATCGGTCCTGGCTGGGACTGCTCCCGCCTGCAGCGCACTGCTCGGGTCAGCAGCATCATCCACCCGTCCAGCGATCCGCCCAGCGGCCCGCATGGCGTGCTGGGGCGACTCAGCCGTCCCGGAGGGTTTTGCCGCAGGCCCTGTGCCTTTCGCCCCCCGCGCTCCCCGAGGCTGCCCGCTCGAAGAGAGTGCGGGCGGCGGTCGCGCGCCCTCCGGCATGAGGATCAGAACCGATCGTCGCGCTGCGCTTCTGCTTCCTGCTGCAGCGCGCGCAGCACGTCGTCTTCAGTCACGTTGGGCTGGGGCAGACGCGCCGGCTGATCGAGTTCTTCCTCATTGGCCTGGGTTTTCGGCTCACTCTGAAGATGCTGGATCAGGCTCTCGCGAAGATCCGGGATATCAACGCCGTCCTCAGCAATCTCCCGCAGGGCGACCACTGGATCCTTGTCGTTATCGCGATCGACGCCCAGGAACGACCCCGCGCCAATGGCGCGCGCACGGTGGGCGGCCAAAAGCACCAGTGAAAACCGGTTGGGAATCTTTTCCACGCAATCTTCCACGGTCACCCGCGCCATCGACCACTTCCTTTGTCGTGATTGGTAACCGCTGATCGTACGTGATGCGCTGGCGCATCGCAAGGCGCTACCTGCAGGCGCTGCCTGCGCAGGCCGGCCCTCACAGATGCAAGGCCGCACGGCCGCCAGCGACCAGGTCCCTGCGGCAAGATCTCCCAACCAGGCCCCGCCCCCGTGGCGTCTCAGTCGAGACGCTGGGCGTCCGCCCCCGCTCCCAGGCGCGCCAGGAGCATGGCGGCGCTCAGACCCGTCGCCGGGCATCGCCAATCCGGGGCCAGGTCGGCCAGCGGACCCAGCACAAAGCGTCGCTCGCGCATCCGCGGATGGGGCAGGGTCACGCGTGACGTGGCCAGGATCAGACCGCGAAAGTCCAGGATGTCCAGATCGAGGGTGCGATCCGCATTGGCCGCACCGCGCACTCGACCGAACCGGGTTTCCAGCGCATTCAGGGCGTCGAGCAACCCGCACGGATCATCGCCGGGCCAGGCGATGCGCCATACTGCGTTGAAGAAATCAGGCCGTGTTTGGCCTGGCGGGGGCGCAGGCCAGGCCGTGCTGCGCCAGACCGGGGAAGATGACAGGACAGTAATATTGAATTGATTTGCCGCCGTGATCGCGCTTTCAAAGAGTACGGGTCCGATTCTGCCGGCGAACGGCAGGTTGCCGCCCACGCCGACATAGGCGTCGCCGGGAGAAGCCGCTCCGGTAGACGCGGCGCCGGCACAGGCGGCGCCGGCATGGTCCACGGGCGGGCGGGGATCATGTGATTGCGGACAGGTCAGGCGGGCATCCTCGCGTGGTTTGTCCTGTCAGAGCAGGACTGCATCGGAGATCTGCATGGATCGGAGCCGGAGCGCGGCCGATCCGGCGCAGGAACTAAATGGAGCCTTCAGCGGCGTTCATCTTACCAAGACAGTTATTACCCCTAGCTCTCACACCGAGAGCTCCTGGACCGAAAGCGTTTTGTCATGATTTTTTATACCAGCGAGAAACTCGGCCTCTTCATCGACGGCGCAAATCTGTATTCGACCGCACGCGGGCTGGGTTTTGACATTGATTACCGCAAGCTCCTGGAAAAATTTCGCCGCATGGGCCGTCTCGTGCGCGCCTGCTACTATACGGCCCTCGTGGAGGACCAGGACTACTCGCCGATCAGACCGCTGGTCGACTGGCTCGACTACAACGGTTTTATGGTAATCACCAAGCCGGCGCGCGAGTATGTCGATGCGACTGGGCGGCGGCGTTTCAAAGGCGATATGGACATTGAGATCGCCGTCGACATGCTCGTGGCGGCCGATCACCTCGACCACATGGTGCTGTTCTCCGGCGACGGCGACTTCCGGGCCCTGGTGGCCGCCCTTCAGCGTAAGGGGGTGAGGGTCACCGTTGTGTCCACTGTGCGCTCCCAGCCCCCGATGGCGGCCGATGATCTGCGCCGGCAGGCCGACCAGTTCCTGGATCTCTATGATCTCATGCAGGAAATTGGACGCCCGCCCCGTCAGCAGTCACGCGACGACGAGGACGCAGGCGAGGATGACGACGAGGACTACGACGACGGCGACGACGCAAGCGGCGGCGCGCGGCGCTAATGGCGGCTGCGTCAAGCGCAACGCCCGCAGAACCGCATCGCGACTGCGCCTTGTGCCCGCGACTGTGCGCCTACCGCGCGGAAAACCGACGCAGCGAACCGCTCTGGTTCAACGGCCCGGCGCCGAGTTTCGGACCTGAGGACGCCCGCCTGCTGATCGTCGGCCTCGCGCCCGGCCGCACCGGCGCCAATCGCACCGGACGCCCATTCACCGGCGACGCCGCTGGCGACCTGCTCTACGCCATGCTGGCCCGACACGGGTTTTCGCGCGGCGCCTACGGGGCGGACAGGGCAGACGGGCTGACGCTGGTTGACGCCATGATCACCAACGCCGTGCGATGCGCCCCCCCGGAAAACCGTCCCACCGGGGCTGAAATCACGCAGTGCCGCCCGTTCCTGGCTGCGCGCATCGCCGCCCTGCCTCGGCTGCGTGTGATCCTGGCTCTGGGCAAAATCGCCCATGACAGCGTTGTGAGAGCCCTGGGCGGGCGTCTTTCGCAGCACGCCTTCGCCCACGCGGCGCACCATCGCCCCCTGGGTGAACGGGGCCCGCTGCTTCTGAACAGCTACCACTGCTCTCGCTACAACACCAATACCGGCCGGTTGACCGAAGAGATGTTCGACTCAGTGTTTGCCGCCGCACGCCAGGCGCTTGGCGCTCCACCGCCACGCTGAACGCGCCGGCTGCGAGGGGCCCGCTGGGGGCGAAGCGCGAGGGCGCAGTTTCCAATAAGTGCAGTTCACAGGCGCGCCAGGCACGCCGTCGCGGGGCGACGCTGGACCGGAGCGGGCAGCCTCCGCTACACAGCGCTCACTCCAACTGATGAGGCGGCGATGCGCAAAGTCTATTCCGACGCCAGGACAGCGCTTCAGGGTCTGGTGTTTGACGGCATGACGGTGATGTCCGGCGGCTTCGGGCTGTGCGGCATTCCCGAAAACCTGATCCTCGCCTTGCGCGACAGCGGGGTCAAAGGGATCACCGTGATCTCGAACAACGCCGGGGTCGACGGGTTCGGCCTTGGTCTGTTGCTGGAGACCCGCCAGATCCGCAAGATGATCTCCTCCTACGTCGGCGAGAACCGCGAGTTCGAACGCCAGTTCCTGGCCAGGGAACTCGACCTGGAGTTCAATCCACAGGGCACGCTTGCCGAACGCATCCGTGCGGGCGGC
This sequence comes from Hyphomonadaceae bacterium, assembly GCA_040381075.1. Lineage (GTDB taxonomy): Bacteria > Pseudomonadota > Alphaproteobacteria > Caulobacterales > Aquidulcibacteraceae > JBEIHX01. Next base: position 79,038 of record JBEIHX010000010.1, on the reverse strand, counting down.
GCCGGGATCGCCGGTTTCTACACCAAGACCGGCGTCGGCACGCTTGTGGCGGAGGGCAAGGAGTTGAAGGAGTTCAACGGCGAGACCTATGTGCTTGAGACCGGATTGACGGCGGATCTCGCGATCGTAAAGGCCTGGAAGGGCGATCCCCAGGGCAATCTCGTGTTTCGCAAGACGGCGCGGAATTTCAATCCGATGATGGCGACCGCCGGCAAGGTCTGCGTGGCGGAGGTGGAGGTGCTCGTGGCGACCGGCGACCTTGATCCGGATCACATTCACACACCCGGCGTATTTGTCGACCGCGTCGTTGAGGGGGTCTTCGAAAAGCGCATAGAACAGCGCACCGTGCGCAAGCGGGAAGGATAAGCCATGGCTTGGACTCGCGAGCAGATCGCCGCGCGCGCCGCGCAGGAATTGCGCGACGGCTATTATGTCAATCTCGGCATCGGGATCCCCACCCTGGTCGCCAACTACATTCCCGCCGAGATGGAAGTCACGCTGCAGTCAGAAAACGGGATGCTTGGCATGGGCCCCTTCCCCTTCGAGGGCGAGGAGGATCCCGACCTCATCAATGCCGGCAAGCAGACTATCACTGAACTTCCCAAGACGTCCTATTTTTCGTCCGCTGACAGCTTCGCAATGATCCGTGGCGGGCACATCGATCTGTCAATCCTGGGCGCCATGGAGGTGTCGGAGCGCGGCGACCTCGCCAACTGGGTCGTGCCCGGCAAGATGGTCAAGGGCATGGGCGGGGCGATGGATCTCGTGGCGGGGGTGCGCCGTGTCGTGGTGGTGATGGAGCACACGGCCAGGGACGGCTCACCCAAGCTTCTCAAGCGCTGCGCCCTGCCGCTCACCGGCGTGCGGGTGGTGGACCGCGTGATCACGGATCTCGCCGTATTCGACGTCGACAAGAAGGGCGACGGCCCGATGCGCCTCGTGGCGTTGGCTGACGGCGTTTCGCTTGAGGACGTCGCAGCCAGGACTGAGGCCGCTTTTGTCGGCGTATAGGCGCCCGCCCATTGGCCGGCGCATACCAGGAGCATGTTGATGACCGCACTGCCTCAAACGAGCCTGCAACTGCGCTCGCGCCTGTCGAGCGACGGGCGTCTCACCTTGCATCTGGTCGAAGCAGAAATCGGTCCGATCGGCGAGGACGAGATCGTGGTGCGCGTCGAGGCGACACCGATCAACCCATCCGATCTCGGGCTTCTGATCGGCCCGATCGACCTGTCGGGCGCGCGCGCATCCGGCGCCGGGGCCGGTGCGACGGTGACGGCGGACGCGACGTCCGGGCAGCTGCGCGCGCTCGCCGCCAGGGTCGATCAGGACCTGCCGGTGGGCAATGAAGGGGCCGGCGTCGTTGTGGCCGCAGGCGGGAGCGCGCAGGCCCAGGCGCTGCTTGGCAAGGTTGTGGGGATGGCCGGCGGCGCCATGTATCAGCAATATCGGCGCATCCGCGTGCGCGACGTCCTTGAGATGCCGCCTGGGGTGAGCCCGGCAGAGGCGGCATCGCCGTTCGTCAATCCGATGACAGCCCTGTCCATGGTGGAAACCATGCGCCGGGAGGGCCACACCGCCCTGATCCATACCGCAGCAGCCTCAAATCTCGGGCAGATGCTGGTGAAACTGTGCGCAGCGGAGAACATCCCGCTCATCAACATCGTCAGAAGCCCTGCCCAGGCGCGCATTCTCCACGACATCGGCGCGCGCCACGTGCTTGACTCGAGCGTTCCCGGTTTCATGGCCGCGCTGGTCGATGCGCTGGCCGAGACCGGCGCGACGCTCGCCTTCGACGCCATCGGCGGCGGCCGGCTTGCGAGCCAGATCCTGACCGCCATGGAGCAGGCGGCGAACCGCAAGATGGAGGCCTACTCGCGCTACGGTTCGTCTGTCTACAAACAGGTTTACATCTATGGCGGCCTGGACATCGCGCCGACCGAACTGACGCGGGCTTTTGGCTTCTCCTGGGGGCTCGGCGGCTGGTTGCTGACGCCGTTCCTGCAGAAGCTCGGAGCTGAAGGCATTGCGGCGATGCGCGCGCGCGTCGCGCGCGAGATCACCACTACCTTCGCCAGCCGCTACACACGGGTCGTTTCATTGGACGAAGCGCTCGATCTCAGCATTCTGAAAGCCTACGCACGGCGCGCCACGGGTGAAAAATATCTCATTGATCCGTCGCGTCCGCTCGCGCCGCGCGCCTGACCGTTCCAGCCCCTGAAACCGCAGCAAGGTCCGCACAGAGGTCTGCAAAGAGGGCCGTAGAGAGGAACTGCATACACGCCATGTCGAGCTACGATGTCATTGTGATCGGATCTGGTCCTGGCGGGTACGTCACGGCGATCCGGGCAGCACAGCTGGGGTTCAAGACCGCGATCGTCGAGCGTGACGCGCTTGGCGGGGTGTGTCTCAACTGGGGCTGCATTCCCACCAAGGCGCTGCTGCGCAGCGCGGAAGTGTTTGATCTGATCACGCACGCCAGGGAGTTCGGGATTTCCATCGATGGCGCGAGGTTCGATCTCGCCGCGATGGTCAAGCGCTCGCGTGACGTCGCAAAGCGGCTTTCCTCAGGCGTCGCCTACCTCATGAAGAAGCACAAGATCACGGTTGTGACGGGTGCTGCGCGCCTTGAGAAGGGCGCCAAGGCGCCGGGCGTGATCGTGGAGGGACCTGACGGGAAGACCACCAGGCTTACCGGCGACCACGTCATTCTGGCCACCGGCGCGCGGGCGCGCACCCTGCCCCAGGCGGGCCTCGCCCCCGATGGCGACCGCATCTGGACATATCGGGAGGCCATGGTTCCCCAAACGCTGCCGAAATCGCTGCTCGTGGTTGGCTCCGGCGCGATCGGCATTGAATTCGCGAGTTTCTACCGGACGCTTGGCGTTGACGTGTGCGTTGTGGAAATGATGGATCGCATCCTGCCGGTGGAGGACGATGAAATCTCCGCCATGGCCCGCAAGGCTTTCGAAAAGCAGGGCATGAAGATCCACACCGGCGCGACGCTGGAAAGCATCGCAAAGCATGACGCCGGGGTGAGCGCGAGCGTGCGCGCCGCCAACGGCGAGACGCTCGCCATAAGCGCCGAACGGGTCATCGTCGCCATCGGCATTGTCGGGGCTGTGGAGGGCCTGGGACTCGAGGCGCTTGGCGTCAGGATCGACAGGACCCATGTTGTGGTCGACGGGGTTGGGCGCACTGGCGTGCCGGGCCTCTATGCGATCGGGGATCTCACCGGCCCGCCCTGGCTTGCCCACAAGGCGAGCCATGAGGGCGTGATCTGCATCGAGGCCATTGCGGGCGGGTCGCCTGCGCATGCGCTGCAGACGGACCGCATTCCCGGCTGCACCTATTCCAGACCGCAGATCGCCAGCATCGGCATGACTGAGCGGGCAGCCAAGGCCGCCGGGCGCGAAACTCGGATCGGACGCTTTCCGTTTGTTGGCAATGGCAAGGCGATTGCGCTCGGCGAGCCGGACGGGCTCGTCAAGACCATTTTCGACGCCCGCACGGGCGAACTCCTTGGGGCCCATATGATCGGCGCGGAAGTCACCGAACTGATCCAGGGCTATGCGGTGGCGATGACCGGCGAGCTGACGCAGGCCGAGCTTATCGAGACCGTGTTCCCGCACCCCACGCTTTCGGAGATGATGCACGAGGCCGTTCTGGACGCCTACGGACGGGTTGTGCACATCTAGAGAAGCCGGCCGGCGGGACCGGATTGGGTTGGCGTCAAAGGCGCGATCAGCGCGCAGTCGTCGTTCCTGACCGATCCCACCCGGCGGCTCACGGGATAGGCGTCGAGCAGACCCGCCGGCGCGGGCGCGCACAGCGCCTCCAGAACCTCCCGCGGGCTGTGTGGATCGAGCCACACAGACCAGTCCTTGGGGGCGAGGATCACCGGCATGCGATCATGCAGCGGGCGCAGTACGTCGTTGGCCGGACAGGTCAGGATCGCAGCGCTCTCGATTGCAGGGTCCTGGGGCGCGGCGGGATCACGCCAGACATCCCACAGCCCGGCCATGGCGATGGGCGCGCCAGTGCGGGCGCGGATGAAGTAGGGCTGCTTGTCGCCGCCCTGCCCCTGCCACTCGTAGAAACCATCTGCGGGGATGAGACACCGTCGCTGGCGCAAACTGGCGCGAAACATCGGCTTGTCCCAGGCGGTTTCGCTGCGGGCGTTGATCACCGGCGGGCCGACCGGCCTGTGCCTCAGGAATGACGCAAGCAGACCGAAGCGGACCCTGCGCAGGCGCCTGCCCGCGTCGTCCGCCGTCACCACCGGGATTGTCTGGGTCGGCGCAACGTTCCAGCGCGGCTCAAGATTGATGCGGTCTGAAAACCCGAACAGCGCTGCGAGCGCCCCGACCGGGGTTGTTATGGCGTAGCGCCCGCACATGTCAGCCGACCAGCGCGTCCGGGCGGGGACAGGATGTTACATTGCGCTTGACGCGGCGCACCTCAAACACGTCGTCGCCTGGAGCCTGCGGTTCGGCGCGAAACTGCGTGCGCCCGTCGCGCACCCAGGCGGAAAAGCAGCTCTTGCCGGCAAACCCGCTGTCCTCGTAGGCGAAACAGACGACGTCGCCTGCCTCGGTCCACATTCTGCCGCGCAGGATTGCGCGGCCCTGGTGGGCGTAGAGCGTATCGCCGTCGGGCTCGATGCACTCGCTCCAGGTCTGACCGCCGTCGCGCGTGACGCCGCTCATGACGACGCCGAACCAATCCGTTCGGAGGTCGGCTGCGGAAAGGCGGCGCTCTCCGCTTTGCGCCAGTGCGCTGCTGCTTGCGAGAATGCCCGCCATGGCGAGCCAGACCATCCGCATCACTCGTTCTCCCGGGCGTCGCCCATGACCGATCGACGCGCAGTTTACACCACTCTCCGGCGATTGTGCGACGCTGCGGCTTGCGTCATCGTGCGGCGATGGAAGCAAGACCACCCCATCCTGTGCCGGCCGTCGGAATTGTCTGTCTGCGGGATGAGTCTGTTCTGCTGATCCGGCGCGGCGCGCCGCCGCGGCTCGGCGAGTGGTCGCTGCCTGGGGGGCGCATCGAGTGGGGAGAAACAGCCCAGGCGGCGGCCTTGCGCGAACTGCGCGAGGAGACCGGCGTGGAGGCTGATCTTGTTGGCCTGATCGATGTGGTGGACGGCATCTTCACCAGCCGCACGTCTGGCGAGACGGTGCGGCATTATGTCCTGGCCGACTACGTGGCGCGCTGGCGTGCGGGCGAACCCGCCGCTGGCGACGACGCTGCGGCGGCCGCCTTCGTGCCGATTGCGGAAATCGGAATGCTGGGCATGTGGGAGCAGACGGTGCGCATCATTCATGCAGGGCGCCGCCTGGCCTACGGTGGGCTGACGTAACGGCGCTCTGGACTGACGGCGCCGGCCGCGTATGACGAAGACGGCGCACGCTTCGGCGGCCCTAGACGGCGTATTGGGGGCCACATCCGGCGCCCCGGGGAGGAACCAGCCTGATGGCCTACAAACCCTTTGATCTGACCGGCAAGGTCGCGCTTGTGACCGGCGGAAATCGCGGCATCGGCTTCGGCATGGCTGACGCCCTCGCGCAGGCTGGCGCCGACGTGGCGATCTGGGGGACAAATCTGGAGAAAAACGCCGAGGCGCAGGCCGCGCTTGCGGCCCATGGCGTGCGCGCGAAAGCCTACTGCGTGAATGTCGCTGACGAAGCACAGGTCGTGCAGGCCATGGCTGAGACCGCCTCCGACATGGGCCGCATCGACTCGGTCTTCGCCAATGCCGGGATTGGCTACGGAGCGCCCTCATTCGTCGACACCACCACCGAGACCTACCGCAGGGTGCTCGGGGTCAACCTCGACGGCGTGTTCTGGACCATGCGGGAGGCCTGCCGCCATATGGTCGAGCGCGCCAAGCAGGGAGATCCGGGCGGTTCACTGGTCGGACTGGCGTCGCTGGCCGCCATTGAGGGTGCGGCGCGCAACGAGGCCTATGCGGCGACCAAGGGCGCGGTCATCTCGCTGATCAAATCAATTGCGGTGGAGCACGCACGCTACGGCATGCGCGCCAACGCGATCCTGCCTGGATGGATCGCCACGGATATGACGAGCATGGTGCAGGCTTCGCCCGCGTTTGCGGAGAAGGTGATCCCGAGGGTGCCAATGCGCCGCTGGGGCGAGCCGCAGGATTTCGGCGGCATCGCCGTCTATCTCACGTCGGACGCCTCGGCCTACCACTCGGGCGACCTGTTCATCATAGACGGCGGCTACGCGATCTTCTGAAGCCGGCTTCTGGCGCCGGCTCCTGACGGCGGTTTGGCCGGGGTTGCTGTGCGCTCCGGCGACGGCAGGAATGCGCCGCGCCCGCCCCGATTGTGTCTGGTCGTCTGGCGACAGAGGGTCTGGCCCGATCACCACCAGATTACCCCCGGGCGCGCCATCACCCCCGGGCGCGCAGGAGTCTCGCCTGATCGCGTTTCCAGTCGCGGTCTTTTTCGCTCGCGCGTTTGTCGTAATTCTTCTTGCCCTTGGCGAGCGCCACCTCGATTTTGGCCCGGCCCTTTTCGTTGAAGTAGAGCTTCAGCGGGGCGAGCGTGCGCCCTTCGCGCTCGACGGCGGCCATCAGTTTGTGCAGCTGGCGCTTGTGGACCAGCACCTGACGCGGCCTGCGCGGCTCATGATTGAACCGGTTGGCGGGGCCATACTCAGGTATGTAGGCGTTGATCAGCCACAGCCCGCCGCGCTCGCTCGATACATAGGCTTCAGCAATATTGGCCCTGCCTTCGCGCAACGACTTGACTTCCGTGCCGGTCAGCACGAGGCCAGCCTCCAGCACGTCCTCGATCGCGTAGTCGAATCGCGCCTTGCGGTTTTCTGCGATGAGTTTCGCAATGGCCATCAAAGGCCCGCTCTCAGGAGGGCGGCGTCGATCGCCTGGCGCGCGGCCTGCGAACACCGCGTCAGAGGCAGGCGCAGCTCCTCCTCGATCAGACCGAGCCTGGCGAGCGCATATTTGGCTGGCCCGGGGCTCGCGTCCGCGAACAGGGCGTCATGCAGGCCGGCCAGACGGTCGTTCAGCGCGCGCGCAGCTGCGAAATCGCCCCGCGCACAGGCGTTTTGCATGTCCGCATAGAGACCGGGCGCCACATTGGCCGTCACCGACACCGCGCCGCAGCCGCCATGCGCATTGAAGCCCAGCGCGGAAGCGTCGTCTCCAGACAGGAGAACAAAGTCAGGCCCGCACAGCTCGCGATGTCGTGCGACCCGCCCGAGGTCTCCGGTCGCGTCCTTCAGGCCGACCACGTTCGGCAGGGCTGCGGCCCGGGCGACGGTTTCCGGGCGCATGTCCACACCGGTGCGACCCGGCACGTTGTAGAGCACCATCGGGATGTCCACGCCTTCGGCGAGCGTCCTGTAGTGCTGAAAGAGGCCTTCCTGGCTGGGGCGGTTGTAATACGGCGTGACGACCAGCACGCCGTCCGCGCCAGCCGCCTTGGCGTGGCGCATCAGTCGCAGCGCCTCGTCTGTGGCGTTGCCGCCGGCGCCGGCGATCACCGGAACGCGCCCTGCCGCCGCTTCAATGCAGACCTCGATCACACGTTCGTGTTCCTCGAAGGACAATGTGGCCGACTCGCCGGTCGTGCCGACGGCCACAAGCCCATGCGCGCCACCGTCGATCTGGCGCTCCACCAGAGCTGCAAAGGCTTTTTCGTCGACCAGGCCGTTGCGAAACGGAGTGACGAGTGCGGGAATGGAGCCATGCAGCATCGGATGCTCGCCGGAATCGTGTAGGGTCGGGGGCGACGTCATATCATTCCTGTTCAGGCTTGTGGGATGAGATTGCGCATCGCGACGTTGACGGCGGCGCCGTTCGGCCGCGAACTTGCCGTGTCGCCGGCTTAGGCCGCGGCGCATCGGGTCAGGAACCGGCGGCTGGCCGGCGTGCGGATGGAGCTCCTGCGTGCGGATGGAGGACGGGTCTGTGACGACAGTGCTGCACCGGGCTGCAGGCTACGCTATGGCCGGGCCGCGCCCAACGGGCGTCAGAGCCGCAATCACGGCGGCGCTGATCGCCTGCGTCGGGCTTGTGGCGGCGGAGGCCTCAACGCCCCCGACGCCGCGCCTTAAGCCCCCGCCCAGGCCGTCGCAGCTCCAGGAGGCGGCTGCCGCGGCGACGGTGCGCCGCGCCTTTGACGCCGCCGCCGCCGGTCAATGGAGCATCGCGCGCAGCGAGCTGGTGCGCGCCGATGGTGCGGCGCGCGAGCTCATCCGCTGGCGTATCGTCACAGACCCTGGCAGCGGCGCGTCCTGGTCGGAGATGGAGCGCGGGTTGCGCGACCTGCGGGGGTTTCCACGCATGGGCGACCTGCGCGAACGTGTTGAGAGCCGGATCGATGAATCCGCCCTGACGCCCGCCCAGCGCGCTGCGTGGCTTGAGGCGTCCGGTCCGGTCAGCGGCGAGGGCAAGGCCGAGCTCGCGCGCGCCTACTACGCCAGCGGCGCGCCGCAGGAGGGCGACCGCATGCTGCGGGACGCATGGCGCAATCACCCCCTGTCTGCAGGCATGCAGCAGGGCCTGCTGTCCGAGCGCGCAGACCGGCTGACCAGCGACGACCACGCCGTGCGGGTGGATATGCTTCTGTGGCTGGATCAGCGCAGCCAGGCCCGCGCCCTGTTGTCGCGCCTGCCGGCCGATCAGGCCGCCCTGGCCGCGGCGCGGTTGCGTCTGCGCGAGGGCGGGAAGAATGTTCAGGCGGCCATCGACGCTGTGCCCGCCGCCCTGCAGGACCATCCCGGTCTGCTGTTCGATCGGGCTCAGTTCCGCCGGCGCACCGGCCAGGACGACGCTGCCTGCGAGATGATCGCTGAGGTGGACGGCGCGCGCGCTCACGCCGCCGGCCGCGATCGGCTCTGGCGCGAAAAGCGCCGCTGCTCCGGGGCGGCGATGCGGCTCGGCGATGCGGCCCGCGCCTATCGGATCGCCGCCCGCCATGGTCTGACCGCAGGCGAGGGCTTTGCGCAGGCGGAGTTTTTCGCCGGCTGGCTTGCGCTGCGCAAACTGCGCGATCCTGCACGCGCCATGCGGCATTTCGAAACCCTGGATCGCGGCGTTGCAACACCAGTCAGCAAGGCGCGTGCGCTGTACTGGCGCGGGGAAGCCGCGCGCGCGAGCGGCGATGCGGCGACGGCGGCGGGCTTCTATCAGGAAGCAGCCAAACTGCCGACAGCCTTCTTTGGCCAGCTCGCGGCGACCAAGATGTCGGGTCCGGCGATGCTGTCGCTTGGCGAGGCTGTCGCGATTACGCCTGGCGAGCGGGCAGCATTTGAGGAGCGCGTGCAGGTGCGCGCCATGCATCTGCTTGCCGCGATTGGCGATGCAAAGACATTCCAGCTCTTTGCATTCGCGCTCGATGACCAGCTCACGACACCTGCCGATCACGAATTGCTCGCCCAGTTTGCGCGCGCCCGCCTGTCCCCGGAGGTGGCCGTGCGTTCAGCCAAGGCGGGGCTGCGCCGCGGCGTCGTTGCACCGGATGGCGCCTATCCGCTGGTTGACATTCCCCAGGCGGCTGCGCGCGACATTGGGCTTGAGCCGGCCATGGTCCTTGCGATCATGCGCCAGGAGAGTGAGTTCAATCAGGCTGCGGTCAGTCCGGCCGGCGCGCGCGGCCTGATGCAGCTGATGCCAGCAACCGCGCGCCTCGTGGCGCAGCAGACGGGACGTCAGTACAACCTGAGCTGGCTCATCGATGACCCAGACTACAACATCACCCTGGGCGGACGGTATCTCCAGGGCCTGATCGACCAGTGGAACGGCAGTTACATCCTGGCGATCGCCTCCTACAACGCCGGGCCAGGCCGGGCCCGCGAGTGGATCAATCTGTATGGCGATCCCCGCAGCCCTGGCGTCGATCCGATTGACTGGCTCGAGAGCATTCCCTTCGAAGAAACGCGCAACTATGTGCAGCGCGTTCTTGAGAATGTGCAGATCTATCGCCACCGGCTGGCCGGCCAGCCCGTGCCGCTGACCCTGGACCGCGACCTCAGACGCGGCGGCTGGGCCGGCTGATCTGGATGGGATGATCTGGATGGGATGATCTGGATGGGCCTGGGCTAGTGGGCCTGGTCTGGCGTGGCGCTCAACCGTGCGTCAAGGCGCGGGCGAACATCGCGGCGTCGACATTTCCCCCGCTCGCAATCACGCCGACGCCACCGCCTGAGGGGGTGATGCGACCGGACAGCACCGCGGCGAGTGCGGCCGCGCCGCCTGGCTCAAGCACGATTTTGAGGTGCTCGAACGCCACACGCATCGCAGTGAACACCTCCGCGTCGCTCACCGTCAGCCCCCCGGCCAGACCGGTGCGATTGAGCGCAAATGCGATTTCTCCCGGCCGGTCGACCAGCAACGCATCGCACACTGAGCGAATGCCCGGCGGATTGGCGCAGATCTCGCCGGCTTCGAGCGAGCGCCTCAGATCGTCGTGGCCTTCGGGTTCGGCTGCGTACACGCGCGGCTGCCCCCCCCCGGCCGCCGCAAACCCGAGCGTCACGCCGGCGACCAGCCCGCCTCCCGATGCGCATGCCACAACCGCGTCCAGAGCAACGCCCATCTCGCGGGCCTGGGCGGCGAGTTCGAAGCCGGCGGTTCCCTGCCCTGCGATGATATCGGGATGCTCGAAGGGCGGAGCAATCACCGCGCCAGTGTCGTTCGCGATGGTGCGCGCAATAGCCTCGCGGTCCTCGCGCACACGATCATAAAGCACGATCCGCGCGCCCGCCCGCGCGGTTGCGTCCCGCTTTGCAGAGGGAGCGTCGGCGGGCATGACGATGGTGGCGGGGATGGCGAACATCTGCGCGGCAGTCGCAACGGCGATTGCGTGATTGCCGGACGAAAACGCAACGACTCCATGCGCCCGCGCCTCGCAGCTCAGGCCTGCGATCAGGTTGTAGGCGCCACGGAACTTGAATGAACCGGTGCGTTGCAGGCATTCGGCCTTGACGAGCACCGGCGCGCCGACGCGTTCGTCGAGCGCCGCGGCGCGCAGAACCGGCGTGCGCAGGGCTGCTCCTGCCAGGCGTCGGGCGGCGGCGTGCACGTCAGCGGGACCGGGCGGAGGGGTGTGGGTCATGCCGCCCGATGCCTCGCCGCCGGTCTCAGGTCAAGACCGTCGTCCCGCCGCCCGGCGCGCGTCGTTCATCAGACGCCCGCCAGCATGGGTGTTGGGGCCAAGTCACGTGCGCGGATCGGCCAGGCCTCTGGGCCATATCCGCCTGGGGCCATATCCGCCTGGGGCCATATCCGCCTGGGGCCATATCCGCCTGGGGTCAGGCTGGTGCGCACGGCCGGGGACTGCCGTCACGGACCGCCAGGGGGCTGTCGTCAGGCCACGCCGCTGCTGTCCAGGCCAGGCTTGACCAGGATCTTGGCGTGGCGCTCCGGGCTCTTCAGCTCTTCGAAGGCCTGCGCAACGCCGGCAAGGCCGACAGCACCCGTCAGGATCGGCGCCGCCGGAATGTCGCCCTCGGCGAGCTGGCGCAGCGTGTGGGCGAATTCCTCAGGACTGTACCCAAGCACGAAGCGCAGCTCGATCTCCTTGGTGACGGCCAGACCCGGCTCAATGCGATCGGTCTCCATGCACACGCCGACAACCATGATGCGGGCATGCACCGGCGCGGCGTCGATCAGTGACTGGATCAGGCCGGGCACGCCGACGCATTCAAAGATCACCGGCCGGCGCACCGAGGCGCCGGACATCATCGTCGCCATCACCTCGCCCGCATTGGTCGGCACGCCCAGCGTCGCCCACATCGCATGCGGATCGCCGGCCGCGGGATCGATCACGACATCAGCGCCATAAGCTTCGGCCAGTCGGCGGCGTGCGGGAGAGAAGTCGGCCGCGTGGACCGGGCCAAGACCTTTTGCCTTGAGGGCGGCGATCACCGCCAATCCGACAGGCCCGCAACCGATCACCAGCGCGACGCTGTCCCTGTCCATCTGCGCCTTGTTCACAGCATGCAGTCCGACGGCGAATGGTTCTGTCAGAGCGGCGTGATCCGCAGACAAACCATTCGGAACCTCGATCAGCATCGGCTCGAACAGGAGCATCTGTTCCGCATAGCCTCCCGGGAAGCGGTTGGAGTAGCCGACCGTCTCCACCCCGGCAGGTCCGAAATTGACGGGCACAGATACGACCGTCGCCCCGGTCTTGATCCTGCGCTCGCTTCCAGGTCCGTAATCGACCACCTCGCAGGCAAACTCGTGACCCATCACGATATCCCTGGCAGGATCGGCCGCAGGCGGCGCACCGGCGCGCCGCCCCAGGGACAGCATGTGATCCATGTGATGCAGCATGTGGAGATCGGATCCGCAGATCCCGCAGGCTAGCGTGCGCACAAGCGCGTGCCCGGGGCCTGGGGTCAGATCTGCGACGTCATCCAGGACCAGACCGGTCCCGCGCTTTACGACTGCCCGCATGGCTGCTCCTCCCCGCCGATGATCGAGGTCGGTCTTTGGCGCCGCCCCTGCACGAGCACACCACCAACGCGCGCGGCGCGCAACGGCGGCGCGGCAGTCTAGGCGAGTTTGATCTCGCGCAGGCGCTCTTCCAGATAGCTCTGTGCGGTAATGGGCGCAGGATACCGGTCAGGGGTGTCGGGCGTAATGCATGACGGCAGCGTCCTGATCAGCACGTCGGGTTCGAAGTGGAGAAAATACGGCGTTGAATATCGCGAAAAGCCGCGTCGCTCGGGAGGCGGATTGACCACCCGGTGGGTGGTTGAGGGCAGCACGTGATTGGTCAGGCGTTGCAGCATGTCGCCAATATTGACGACGATGCAGTCAGGCGGCGGCGCGATCGCCAGCCACCGCCCGTCGCGATCGAGAAGCTCCAGGCCCGCCTCTTCCGCGCCGAGCAGAAGCGTGATCACATTGATGTCTTCATGCGCCCCCGCCCGCACTCCCGGCGCATCGGCGCCAACCGGCGGATAGTGCAGCAGACGCAGCACCGAATTCCCGTGGCGCACCCGATCATCGAAGTAATCGTCCGTCAGGCCCAGATCATGGGCGATGGCGCGCAGGATCCGTTTGCCGAGATCATCGAGCGCCTCGAACATGCCCCAGACGGCAGGCCGGAAGCCTGGCAGCTCGTTCGGCCAGACGTTGTCAGGCATGACTGACCGGTGGCGGGAGTCGGCGGGCAGTTCACGCCCGACATGCCAGAACTCCTTCAGATCCGGCGTTTGGGCGCCTTTGGCGGTTTCGACCCCGAACGGAGTGTAGCCGCGCTGTCCCGCGCCGCCTGGGAGCTGGTAGGCCCGCTTGACCCCCTCTGGCAACGCGAAGAACGCCTTCGCCTCGGCAAGCGCCGCGGAAATGACCTTCGAATCAAGACCGTGATCGGCGACCACGGCGAAGCCGTAACGCTTGAACCAGAAGGCGAGATCACGCGAAAACGCCCCGAAGCGCGTCTGATAGTCGGCCATGGAGACGGGAGACAGGGTCTGTTGAGGCATGACTGATTCCAGAAGGCTGAGCGCCGCCATTGTGGCGGCGCCCGCCGTGCTTTCAACTGCGGCCGAAGCGCTGCAACGGCTTGCCCCTAGGGCGCCCTTGCGCGGATGGCTGTCGCAGAGAATTCTGCGCGCCGAGCGCCAGCTGGCCCTGAAAGCCGGCCATCACGCAAGGAGCCGCCATGATCAAGACCCGTTTCACCGAACTTTTCGGAGTGCGGCACCCCATCGCGCAGGGCGGCATGCAGTGGGTAGGCAAGGCCGAGCTCGTCTCTGCGGTGGCCAATGCTGGCGCGCTCGGCTTCATTACGGCTCTCACGCAGCCGACGCCTGAGGCGCTGGCGCGCGAGATCGCGCGCTGCCGCGACATGACCGACAAGCCGTTCGGCGTCAATCTGACCATCCTGCCGGCGATCACGCCACCGCCTTACGCGGAATACCGCGCCGCAATCATTGAGAGCGGCGTGCGGATTGTTGAGACGGCCGGCTACAAGCCGCAGGAGCATGTCGACCACTTCAAGCAGCATGGCGTGAAGGTTATCCACAAGTGCACTGCGGTGCGCCACGCGCTCAGCGCCGAGCGCATGGGCGTGGACGCAATTTCGATCGACGGGTTTGAGTGCGCCGGCCATCCGGGAGAGGATGATATTCCTGGTCTGATCCTCATTCCGGCCGCCGCCGACAAGGTCAAGATCCCGATGCTTGCCTCGGGCGGTTTTGGCGACGGGCGCGGGCTTGTGGCGGCGCTCGCGCTTGGAGCCGATGGCATCAACATGGGCACGCGCTTCTGCGCCACCGTGGAGGCGCCGATCCATCCGCTGATCAAGCAGAAGATGGTTGAAAGCGACGAGCGCGCAACGGATCTGATCTTTCGAACGATGCACAACACGGCCCGGGTCGCGAAGAACGCCATCAGCCAGGAAGTGCGCGCGCTTGAAGCCAAGGGCGCCAAGTTCGAGGAGGTGCGTGATCTCGTGGCGGGCGCGCGCGGGCGTATGGTCTACGAGAATGGCGATCCGGACTACGGCATCTGGTCGGCGGGCATGATCCAGGGCTTGATCCATGATGTGCCCACGGTGAAAGAACTTGTCGAGCGCATCGTGGCCGAGGCGGAAACGATCATGCATAAGCGTCTCTTGTCGATGTCGCCGCAGGCGCACGCGCCGGCCTGACAAGGCTCAGTCACGTGCTCTCGCTTCAACAAGCCAGGCGACGCACGGGTCGATCAGGGGCAGGCGCAGCCCAGTCTGCGCGAGAGCCGCGCCTGACATCTCAGCGCCCAGCCGCCATGCCTGCGGGTCAGCAAGGCGGCGGGCGGCAGGCGGCAGGGGATCAAGCGCGCGCACGTGGTACATTCGGTCGCGCGACAGCGTGGGCAACATCACGGGCTGGGGCTCCGCGCCCGTCGCCATGTCGGTCTGGAGCAGCAGGGCCAGCATGCGCGCCTGGTCCCACCCGGTCACGCACAGGCAGGTGACGCCGTCCGGCGTCGTCCAGGCGCTGAACTTCCCGTCGTGCAGGAATGCGCGGTGTTCCTTGTACAGCGCGATGTGCCGGGAAAGGCTTTCGCGTTCATGCGCATCCAGCCGGCCCGGGTCGGCCTCGACGCCGAAGTGCCCGAACATGGCGAGCTTCGCCCGGAAATCCATCGCCAGACGCCTGCCAGTGATCGGATTCGGGCTGGGTCCAACATGGGCGCCCAGCACCGCCAGCGGAAACACGAGCCCGCTCCAGCGCTGGATGCGCACCCGCTCAAGCGCATCTGTCTGATCGCTGGGCCAGATGCGCGTGGCGTGGCGCAGCACGCCGAGGTCGGCGCGCGCCCCGCCACTGGCGCAGCTTTCGATCTCCACTGCCGGGTGGCGTGCGCGGATCCGCGCGAGCAGATCATAGAAGGCGCAGGTGCGCGCATGCTGACGGGGCGCTGGAAACAGATCGCGGTTGAAGTCCCATTTCAGATAGGCGATTGGCGCTGCGCGCAGCACTGCGTCGATGGCGTTGAACAGACAGTCCCCGACGGCGGGCTGGGTGAGGTCGAGCACCCACTGGCGGCGCATCGTCGGCGCCGGGGCGCCCGGACTGGCGAGGATCCAGTCCGGATGGGCGCGGGCAAGATCACTTTGCGGGCTCACCATCTCAGGCTCAACCCACAAACCGAGGTCCATGCCGAGCGAACGCACATGTTCACACACCGGAGCAAGTCCGCGCGGGAACCTTTCGACATCGACCCGCCAGTCGCCCAGCGCCGCCTGATCATTGCGCCGGCCCGAAAACCAGCCGTCATCGATGACGAACCGCTCGGCGCCGAGTGCGGCGGCCTGCGTCGCAAGCGCCATGAGACGGGCTTCGTCGAAATCGAAATACACGGCCTCCCAGGTATTGAAGTGAACCTTGCGCGGACCGATGGGAGCAAGAATGCGGCTTTTTACGAAGGGGTGGAACCGCTCGCTCAAACCAGACACGCCGTCCTGCGACAGGGCGAGGTAGGCTGGCGGGCTTGCGAATGACTGCCCGGGCGCAAGCTCAATCTCGCCAGGGGCGACGTAGGCGCCGAGCTGGACCTGGCGGTCGCCCTCGGGGCGGGTTTCGGCCAGCAGGCGGTGCGAACCGCTCCAGCCAAGGTGGATGGCGAGAGCCGGTCCGGCGAGATCGGTGGTGGCGGAGGAACACAGGATGAGCGTCGAGCCGGCAAAACCGGTGCGTCCGCCCCGGTTCGTTCGGCTCCACACGCCCGTGTCGAGCGATATATGATGGGGACGCTGTTCCTTCGCCCAGCGGCCATCGAACACAAGCAGGCGACGCGCCCAGTCCGGCGCCGGCAGGGCGATCGCAGCGAGCCAATCCACAGCGAGGGGGCCTGGGCCGACGTTCGTCAGCTCACTGCGCGTCTCGATGACGCCGGTATCGGCGTCAATGCGCCACTCGCTGCGCACACGCAGGCCGAGACGGGTGTCTTCGTGCTCCAGCACAGCAGCGTTTTCACCCATCGAGGTGAGCGCGCATCGGTCAAAGCCGATCGCGCCGTCGCCGCCACGATGCGCCGCGAGGGCCGGCTCACCGAGAAAACCGAAGCCGTTGACCGGCAGAAGCGACAGGCCTGCCGGCACATCAGGGGCCGACTCGCGATCGATGGGCGCCGTGAGAACCGCCGCGCCGTTGAGCGTGTCGCCGGTTGGCAGACGCGGGCCAAGATAGGCGAGTTCAACCGAACCGCGCCCGCACGCACGCAGAATGAGGCTGGTGTCGCCGCCGTCGAGACGCACGCCGACGGGCGCGCCCGTCACTGCGGCGCCGGCGTCTTGGCCGCAAAAGCGGCGGCGATTTTCTCGCGGCTGGTGATCCACACCCCGGACTTGCTGGCCACGTGCTCCAGGAACGCCCGCAGCGCCCCGATGCGGCCAGGCCGGCCAATAATGCGCAGGTGCAGACCAAGGCTCATCATTCTGGGCTCGCCCGACCTGGCTTCCGCGTAGAGCTCCTCGAAGGTGTCCATCGCGTAGGCGAGCCAGTCCCTCGTTGTCAGCGCCGGGGCAAGCCAGAACTTCATGTCGTTGGAGTCCAGGGCATACGGCAGGATCACCATCGCCTTGGGGCCCTGCGCGGTGTCGACGACGTCCCAGAACGGGAAGTCATCAGAGTAGTCGTCCATGTGATAGAGATAGCCTTCCTCGGCCAGGATGCGTCGGGTGGCGTCGGTATGCAGATAGCGCGACAGCCAGCCGACCGGACGACGTCCCGTAGTCTGCTCGATGGAGCGCCATGCCCGGGTGATGAAGTCGCGTTCCTGCCCTTCATCCATCCAGAATTGATGGGCCCAGCGATAGCCATGGGCGCAGACCTCGTCGCCACGTCGCACGATCGCAGCCGCGAGCTCAGGCGCGCGTTCAAGCGCCAGGGCGGCGGCGGTCCAGGTGCAGTGGACGCGATGCGTATCCAGCAGCTTCAGGATGCGCGCCGCGCCTGCCTTGACGCCATACTGGTAGTTGCTTTCACTGCCATGCATGCGCATGGCCCGCTTGGGCGCGGCCGATAGTTCGTCAACGGGTTCGGGACCGCGATCGCCATCGCGGATGTTCTGCTCCGCGCCCTCCTCGACATTGACAACAATAGAAAGGGCAAGCCTGGAGCCATCCGGCCAGACGAAATCAGAGGGGCCTGGCATCGTCGCATCTCCCGGAACCGCCCGTAGGCGATGTTTTCCTAACATTCCCCCCGGCGACTGAAAAGCTGCCCAACCGCGCCGGCGGCCGGGCGCCGCTGTGAGGCCATCACGCTCTTGTGGCTGGCGTTCAGCCGCAAAGCAGGGTCTGTGCGCACACGTTTGGAGATGAACATGACCCGCCATGGCGTTACCGTAGCCCTTGCCCTTTTGCTCGCCGCCTGCGGACCAGTCAGCGAGGACGGGGGTGCGCTGCAGGCGCTGAGGGACCAGGCGGTCGATGTTGCGGGGGTTGCGGCGCGCGCGGCGGGAGACGTGATCGACACCAGAACGGCCTGCGGGCTCGCGGGCAAACCCGAAGCCTTTTGCACATGCCTTGCCGAGGAACTTGGCCCTCGGATAGATCCGCAGCACATAGAGGCCCTTTCCACCGTGCTGCGCGGCGCAATTGACGGCGCAAGTGATGGTGCGATCGGCGATGTGACGACGAAGGCTGCGGACCTTGAGCCGGGAACGCAGGATGCGCTGGTGTCATGTGCGACGAAGGCGGCCATCGAGGGCGCCGGGGCGGAACAATAGTCTTGCAGCCGGGGGCTGGCTCACACCAGACGGCTCTGCACCACAGCGGCGCGGACAAAATCCGCAAACAGAGGATGCGGCTCGAAAGGGCGGCTCTTCAGTTCAGGATGATATTGCACCCCGACAAACCATGGATGGTCGGGATATTCGACAGCTTCGGGCAACAAACCGTCCGGTGACATGCCGCAGAACACCAGTCCGTGCTCCTCAAGACGCTCCCGGTACGCCGTATTGACCTCATAACGGTGGCGATGCCGCTCGTTGATGCGGTCCGATCCATAGATCGCCGCAACCCGGCTGTTGTGGGCGAGCCTCGCCTCATACGCGCCAAGACGCATGGTGCCGCCGAGAGCGCCTGCAGCGGAGCGCTGCTCGCGCTGTTCGCCCCGCATCCACTCGCTCATCAGACCGACGACGGGTTCCGGTGTCGGTCCGAATTCGGTGGAGCTCGCATTTTCGATCCCGGCGAGATGGCGGGCCGCCTCGACCACGGCCATCTGCATGCCAAAGCAGATCCCGAAATATGGCACTTTGCGTTCGCGGGCGAACCTGACCGCCTTGATCTTGCCTTCCGCGCCGGAATCGCCGAATGCGCCTGGCACCAGGATGCCGTGAACTCCAGCGAGATCGGCGGCGATGGTGTCGGCGTTGTCGAACACGCGCGCGTCTATCCAGCGGATGTCAACCTTCACGTTATTGGCGAGACCGCCGTGGTGGAGCGCCTCGATCAGGGATTTGTAGGCGTCCTTGAGCACAGTGTATTTGCCGACAACGGCGATCGATACGGCGCCGTCGGGAGAGCGCAGGCGCTGCGAAATCCAGTTCCATCGGGTCAGATCGGGCGCGCGCGCCTGTGTGAGCAGGCCAAAATGGCGCAGTACCTCAGTGTCCAGCCCCTCGCGGTGATAGTCGAGAGGCACCTCGTAGAAGAATTCAGAATCCATGCCCTGAATGACCGAGGATTCGCGCACGTTGCAGAACAGGGCGATCTTGCGTTTTTCGCTCGCCGGAATCGGCCGGTCGCAGCGACACAGGAGCAGGTTCGGCTGGATGCCGATGGAGCGGAGTTCCTTGACCGAATGCTGCGTCGGCTTGGTCTTCATCTCGCCTGCTGTGGCGATGAAGGGCAACAGCGTCACGTGGATGAAGCATGACTGTCCAGGCTCAAGTTCCTGGCCGAGCTGGCGGATTGCCTCAAAGAAGGGCAGTCCCTCAATGTCGCCGACCGTGCCGCCGATTTCGCAAATGACAAAATCCGCATCCTGCGTGCCCGCGGTGACGAAGGCCTTGATAGCGTCTGTGACGTGGGGGATGACCTGCACCGTGGCGCCGAGGAAATCGCCGCGTCGTTCCTTGGCGAGGATCTCCTGATAGATCCGCCCGGTGGTGATGTTGTCAGCCTTGCTCGCTGGATGGCCGGTGAACCGCTCGTAGTGCCCGAGATCAAGGTCGGTCTCCGCGCCGTCATCGGTGACGAAGACCTCGCCATGCTGGTACGGCGACATGGTGCCCGGATCGACGTTCAGGTAGGGATCGAGCTTGCGCAGGCGCACCTTGTAGCCGCGCGTCTGCAGCAAGGCGCCAAGCGCCGCGGCGGCGACCCCCTTTCCCAAAGAGGAAACCACCCCGCCGGTGATGAAAACGAAGCGGGTCATGGGCCCCTACCTTAGCCGTGATTCGCTGGTCTGCCGTCCATGCATCGGCGCGCCGGCCTGCGCACTGCGACGCCGTTCAGCCCTGCGGCTGGCCAGAGGGTGGCGGGCTCTGAGACGGAGCGGCTGCGGCCGCCGGGACTGACGACGGCTGGCCAGCCGCCGGTTGGCCGGACGCAGGCCGACTGGCGGCCGCTTGGGGGGCTGCTGGCTGCACCCGGGCCGGCTGGGTCGCCGTTGACGGCCCAGAAGCGGCTGGCCCAGAAGCGCCTGGCCCTGAAGCGCCTGGCCCTGAAGCTGCTGGCCCTGGAACCGCGGGCCCTGGAACCGCGGGGCCGGGAACAGCAGGACCGGGAACAGCAGGA
Organism: Hyphomonadaceae bacterium; assembly: GCA_040381075.1. Taxonomy (GTDB): domain Bacteria; phylum Pseudomonadota; class Alphaproteobacteria; order Caulobacterales; family Aquidulcibacteraceae; genus JBEIHX01. Next base: position 58,795 of record JBEIHX010000010.1, on the reverse strand, counting down.
CCGGGGGGCGCGCTGGCGCCCGACTGCGCAGGGGCGCCCGATGCACCGCCGGGTGCGGAGCTGGGCGCCGGAATGGCTGGGGGCGCGCCGGGCGCCGGGGCGGCGGCGCCGCCGTCGAGCACGGGCGCTGTGATGCGCGCAGACCCGTCCTGCCCGCGGGTCAGCTCATCGGTCACTGAGCCCGCCCCGCCATGCGATCCAGACAGCAGCGTCAGGGCCAATGACGTGAGGAAGAACAGGCCGCCAAGGATGGCGGTCGTGCGGGTGAGCACGTTGGCGGCTCCGCGACCTGACAAAAGGCTGCCGGACCCTCCGCCGATGCCGAGAGCGCCGCCCTCCGAGCGCTGCAGCAGGATGGCCACGATCAGGCCAAGACAGAGAACCACGTGGATGAACAGTACGATATTGGACATGGTGTATCCTGGACGGCGCGCCGAAGCCCGCCGCGCCGAAGCCCGCCGCGCCGAAGCCCGAATGATGACCGCCCGCGACGTGTGCGCCGCCTGCGACGACGCCGGGCCGGCGGCGCCTCTGGCGCAGGCTTCTAGCGCAGCGGCGCTGCCGGCGCCAACGACGATTGCTGCAAGCTGTCTAGCGCCGCCGCGCCTGGATGATCCTGAGGAAATCGCTCGCCCTGAGGCTTGCGCCGCCAACCAGCGCCCCATCCACATCGCTGAGCGCCAGAATATCGCGCGCGTTGCCCGGATTGACCGAGCCGCCGTAGAGGAGACGGATGCGCCCGGCTGGGGCGCCAAGCCGCGCCAGTTCGCCGCGAATCGCTGCGTGCATCTCCTGTATCTCGCTCAGGCTCGGCGTCCGGCCCGAACCGATCGCCCAGACCGGCTCGTACGCCATCGCCCAGCTCCCCTGGCGGGGATCGCTGGGGATGGCGCCGGCGACCTGCGCCGCCACGACGGCGAGAGCCTGGCCCGAATCGCGCTCTGCCTGCGTCTCACCGACGCAGATGATGGGGGACAGACCGGCCCTGAGGGCGGCGTCCGCCTTGGCGCGCACAGTTGCGTCGGTCTCGCCGTGATCGCGCCGGCGCTCGGAATGACCGACGATGACCCAGGCTGCGCCCGCGTCGGCGAGCATTTCAGCCGAAAGGTCTCCGGTGTGCGCGCCGGAGGGCTTGGGGTGGCAATCCTGCCCGCCAGTCTCGATTCCGGCCGCCTCCCCCACTTCTGTCGCCGCCATCAGGAGGGTTGCGGGCGGGCAGATGACGATATCAGCGTCGTCATGGCCCGATCGGACAGCCTCCCCAAGGGCCTCGATTTCAGCGAGCGCAGCCGACGCGCCGTTCATCTTCCAGTTTCCGGCAATCAGCGGCCGTCTGGCCATCATCATCTCCAGTGCAGGCGGTGTGCGTTGGGGGGCGGGCATGGGCGGGCCTGACAATGACTGCACCGCACATGCAACGCGCCTTGCTTGGCGCGCAGGTGCTTTCTACAGTCCGCGCGCTTCAAAACCACTGGGTATCCCATGTTGCAAACTTTGCGCAAAGGGCTGCGGTCCTGGCTGACAGTCGGCCTTTTGTTCCTGCTAGCGGTCAGCTTCGCGATCTGGGGCATTCAGGATTACATCGGCGGCGGCAGCCCGACAGCTGTCGCGCGCGTCGACGGGCGCGAGATCAAGGCGGAGGAATTCGCCGACGTCCTGCGCCGGCAGGTCGAGCGGCGCGCCCAGCAGAGCGGGGCCCCGTTCACCATGCAGGACGCGGTCAGCCAGGGGATGGACGCCGGGATCCTGCAGAACATGATCTCCGATACTGCGCTCGACGTACGCGCCGACAAGCTGGGGGTCGGGCTGTCGGACGCGCGGCTGCTCAAGCAGATTGAAAGCATCGACGCCTTCCGCAACCCGGTGAGCGGCGCGTTCGATCCTGCGCTCTATCAGTCGGTCCTGCGTGAAAACAACCTGACGCCGGCACGGTTTGAACGCGAACTGCGCCGTGAGACGGCGCGCGCCCAGCTTGCCGCCGCCATTGGGGCCGGGGGACGGCTGCCGGACGTGATCGTGGAGCAGCTGCTGCTGATCCGCTCCGAGCGGCGCTATCTTTCACTGGCCGCGATCTCGCCGGGCGTGATTGGCGCAGTCCCTGTCCCCACCGAGGAGCAGGTCAAGTCGTTTTATGATGCGTCGGGCGAACTCTACGCCATTCCTGAATTGCGCGCTGCGACCTTCGTCTTGGCCCGCCCAGCCGACTTCGCAGCGCGCGCGGTGGTCAGCGAGCAGGATATTCGCAAGGTGTTCGACCAGCGCAAGGAGCGCCTGTCTCGGCCCGAGAGCCGGACGTTCCGGCAGTTGCCGGTTCCGGATGAGGCCACAGGCCGCAAGGCGCTTGACCTCCTCAAGACAGGCAAATCATTGGATGAGGCCGCCCGGACGCTGAATCTTGACGCCCCGCTTCTGTTCACGGCGGCTGCGCGCACCGATATTCCGGACGCGGCCGTGGCGGCGGCGGTTTTTCAGGCCAAGGCCGCAGACGCGCTTGGCCCGATCCAGGGCAAGCTCGGCTGGTCGATCGCCGTGCTTGACGCCGTGGTGGCGCCGACGCCGGCTGTCTACGAGGCGGAGCGCGAGAAGCTGCGCGCCGAACTCGCGGAAAACGCGACCAAGGACATGATGCTGCAGGCGATCGAGAACTTCGAGGACAAGCTCTCGGAGGGCGTCGCCTATGACGCCGCCGCCACTGCCGAGGGACTGGAGGTGGTCAAGGTGGAGCCGGTGGTCCGCTCGGGGGTGAACATCCGTGGCGAGCCGGTTGCGATCTACGCCAGCGACCCGAAGCGGCTCGGCGCCCTGTTCGAGGCCGCCCTCAGCGAGCATTCCGACATGGCCGATGACGGCCAGGGAGGATATTGGAGCGTGCGCGTCGATCAGGTGACGCCGAAGACCAAGCGCGCGCTGGCGGAGGTGCGCACCGACGCCGCGGCGCGCTGGCGTTTCCAGGAGATGACGCGCCGCATGGAGGCGGCAGCCCGGGACATTGAGGCCAAGGTCAAGGCGGGAGCAACGTTCGAGGCGGCTGCGGGCGCCTACCGTGTGCGGGTCGTCCGGCCGAAGGCGCCGGTGTCGCGGTTTGCCCAGCCTGGGCCGGAAATCGGTCAATCGGTGGCGATGGCGGCGTTCGCCGCGGGGCCCGGCCAGTTCTTCACGGCGAATGCGGAAAACGGGGCATTCGTGCTGGCGAGGATCGACCGCATCGAGCGCGACGACCCGAAGGCCGATCCGAATCTCCTGCAACAGGCCCGGCAGGCCTTCAGCGGCGAACTTGGCGCGGAGCTGGTCGCCCTCTACGAGCGTGCTGTCGTGCGCGTCGCCAAGACAACCATCAACCAGGCGCTGGCGGATCGCGCAGCGGGCAAGGCGCAAGACGAGACGCCATGACGATTGAGACGGCGCGCGACGCCTTCGACGCCGACTTCAATCGCGACGGGGCCGCGCTGGTCTGGACACGGCGGATTGACGATCTTGAGACGCCGGTTGCGGCGATGCTGAAGTTCGGCGCCCACATCCCAGGCGCCTGCCTGCTGGAGTCCGTCACCGGGGGAGATCAGAGAGGGCGTTTTTCAGCCATTGGCATGGATCCGGACGCCGTGTTCCGGATTGTCGAGGGTCGCCCCGAAATCAGTCGCTCCGGCGGCTTCGCGGATGCAGATTTCGCACCGGTCGATGCAGAACCTCTGGAGGTCCTGAGGGCGTTTCTCGCTGAGAGCCGGGTCGCCATGGCGCCTGCGTTGCCCCCGATCGCAGCCGGGGTATTCGGTTATTTTTCCTATGACATGGTGCGCTTCGCAGAGCGCCTGCCGCCCTGCCCGCCCGACCCGCTTGGAGCGCCGGACGCGGTCCTGATCCGTCCGCGGGTGGTCGCCGTGTTCGACGGCGTGCGCCACGAAACACTCCTGGTCAGTCCGGCCCGGCGCGGGGTCGACGGCGACACGGCGGCGGAAGCCTTTGAGAGGGCCAGTGCCCGCCTGGATGCGGCTCTGAACGTTCTCAACGCCCCGTTGCCTGCCCGAAGCGGCCCGCAGCCAGGTCCAGACGGGCTCGCGCAGCCGACCTCGAACATGGCCAAGGCGCGGTTCCTTGACATGGTGGAGGCTGCAAAGGGCTATATCCGCGCGGGCGATATCTTCCAGGTGGTCCCGAGCCAGCGCTTCAGCGCGCCTTTCCCGCACCCTGCCTTTGCGCTCTACCGCGCGCTGCGCCGGACCAATCCCTCGCCGTTTCTCTTCTATTTCAACCTCGCCGGATTCTCGATCGTCGGCGCAAGCCCTGAGATCCTGGTGCGCCTGCGCGACGGGACCGTCACGGTGCGCCCAATCGCCGGCACACGCCCGCGCGGTGCAACGCCATCGCAGGACCGCGCGCTGGAGGAAGAACTGCTAGCCGACCCAAAAGAGCGCGCCGAGCACCTGATGCTGCTCGACCTCGGCCGCAATGACGTCGGGCGCGTTGCACGACGCGGAGCGGGTGGCGTCGGGGTTCGCGTCACCGAACGCTTCACGGTCGAGCGCTACAGCCACGTCATGCACATCGTCTCCAACGTGGAGGGCGAACTCGCCCCGGAGGAAGATGCGCTGTCGGCCCTGTTCGCAGGCTTTCCAGCCGGCACAGTCTCAGGCGCGCCGAAGGTCCGCGCCATGGAGATCATCGCCGAGCTCGAACCGCACCGGCGCGGCGTTTACGCTGGCGGGGTCGGATATTTCTCCGCTGGCGGAGAGATGGATACCTGCATCGCGCTGCGCACCGGCGTGGTGAAGGATGGCCGCCTGCATGTCCAGGCGGGCGGCGGCGTCGTGCTGGACAGCGACCCTGAAAGCGAGTTCGCCGAAACCGAGCACAAGGCGCGCGCGCTGTTTCGCGCGGCCGAGGAGGCATGGCGCTATGCATGAGGCGACGCCATGATCCTGATGATCGATAACTACGATAGCTTCACGTACAACCTTGTCCATTATTTTGCTGAACTCGGTGCTGAGATGCGCGTGGTGCGCAACGATGCGATGACGGCGGATGAGGCCATGGCGCTGAAGCCGAGGGCGTTCGTGCTATCGCCCGGTCCGTGCACGCCCAATGAGGCCGGGATCTGTCTTGATCTGATCGCCCGGGCGCCAGCGGACATGCCCATCCTCGGTGTATGCCTCGGCCACCAGGCCATCGGGCAGGCCTTTGGCGGCGTTGTGGGCCCCGCCATGACGATCATGCATGGCAAGACAAGTTTGGTGCGCCATGAGGGACGCGGCCTCTTCCACGGCATCGAGAGCCCGTTCACGGCGACGCGCTATCACAGCCTGGCCGTGCGCCGCGCAGGTCTGCCCGACTGTCTGCAGATCGACGCGCAGACCGACGATGGCGAGATCATGGGGCTCAGTCATCGCCAGCGACCCATTTTCGGCGTGCAGTTTCATCCTGAGTCGATCGCCTCCGAACACGGTCATGAGCTGCTTGGCAACTTCCTGAGCCTCATCGGCAGGCCGGCATGAGCGATGCAATGAAGCCCGCCCTTGCGGCCCTGGGTGACGGCGTCGCGCCTGCGCCCGATGAGTTGGCGGCAGCGTTTGATGCGGTCATGGACGCTGAGGCGAGCCAGGCTCAGATCGGGGCTTTTCTGATGGGACTGCGCCCGCACATGGGCTCTGCGCGGGTGATTGAAGCGGGCGCGCGGGCCTTGCGGGCGCGCATGGTGCGCGTGGCCGCGCCGCACGGGGCGATCGACGTCTGCGGCACCGGGGGGGACGGGGCCCATCTGTTGAACATCTCCACCGCCGTCTCCTTCGTCGTGGCGGGTGCGGGAGTTCCCGTCGCCAAGCACGGCAACCGCGCGATGTCGTCGCGGGCGGGAGCCGCCGACACGCTGGAAGCCCTGGGCGTCAACCTGGGTGCGGAGGCGCCAGTCCTTGAACGCGCCCTCCAGGAGGCGGGGATCGCCTTCCTGTTCGCCCAGACCTGCCACCCCGCCATGCGTCACGTCGGTCCTGCGCGGCGCGAACTTGGTTTTCGCACACTGTTCAATCTTCTCGGCCCCATGGCCAATCCCGCCGGCGTGCAGCGCCAGATGGTCGGCGTCTTTTCGTCTGCTCTGGTGGAGCCGATGGCGCAGGCGCTGGCCGGACTGGGCGCAGAGCGGGCGGTTGTGCTGCATTCCAATGATGGACTTGATGAGCTGTCAATCGCCGCCGCCAACACGCTCGCAATCGCCGGGCGCGTGACGCCGCTCAGCATTCGCCGGCTCGCCGTTGCTGATGCGGGCTTGCCGGCCAGCGATCTCGCCGCCCTGCGCGGCGGTGACGCGCGCGACAATGCAGCCGCCATTTTGGCCCTTCTCGACGGCGCTGCGAACCCGTTCCGGGATGCTGTGGTGCTGAACGCGGCGGCCGCCCTGCACCTCGTCGCAGAGACTGCCGATTCGCTGCTGCAGGGCGTCCAGATGGCCGAAGAGGCGATTGATTCGGGCCGCGCCCGCTCGAGCCTCGACCGACTGGTGCAGATCAGCCAGGCAGGCACATGAGCGACGTTCTGGAGCGTATCCTTGCCTACAAACGCGAAGACGTCGCCCGCGGCAAAGCGGCGGCCTCGATGTCGGACCTCGATCGGCGTGCGGCCTCGCAGGCTCCGCCGCGCGGGTTTGCGCAGGCGCTTGAGCGCGCGGGGCGCGAGACTGGCGTTGGACTGATTGCCGAAATCAAGAAGGCGAGCCCTTCGAAAGGTCTGATCCGGGCCGCCTTTGACCCAGCGACCCTTGCTGACGCCTATCAGGCGGGCGGCGCGACCTGTCTGTCCGTACTGACTGACGGGCCGAGCTTCATGGGCGGATCGGACGATCTGGCGGCTGCCCGCCAGGCCTGCCGGTTGCCCGCCCTGCGAAAGGATTTCCTGATCGATCCATGGCAGGTCGCCGAATCGCGGGCGCTGGGAGCGGATGCGATCCTGATCATTCTCGCAGCCGTTGACGACGTCCTGGCCGGGGAACTGGCTGCAGCGGCATCCGAACGCGATATGGACGTACTCGTGGAGTGCCACGACGCCGCGGAGGTGGCCCGCGCGGCGCTGCTTCCTGCAGGTCTGATCGGGATCAACAACCGCAATCTCCGCACCTTTGAAACTGACCTGGCCGTGACGGAGCGCCTTGCAGGCATGGCGCCGCGCGATCGTCTGCTTGTGTCGGAGAGCGGCATCCATGGACCGGCCGATGTGGCGCGCGTTGCTGCTGCGGGGGCCAGCGCCATCCTGGTCGGCGAGAGTCTCATGCGCCAGACCGATGTAACGATGGCGACGAAGGCGCTTCTCGCGCGCTTAACTTGACGTTTACCCAGAACGCACATAGAACGTCTGTTAACGATTTGTTCCCCGCGCCACCCGGCCATGCCCGGGGTGCTGCGGTGGAGCAGATGCAGGCCGGGGAGAGGTTAGGACGGGTGGAGGTTCAGACGGGTGCGGGTCAACACCGGACGCAGGTCAGGGCCGTGAGGCAGGTTGAGACGGCATGACGCCTGAACCGTTCAAACCTCCGCGGTTGAGACCTGCCCCCGTGAAACTGCACCCATGAAACCTGCACCCATGAAACCTGCGCCCATGAAACCTGCGCCGTTGCAAACGGTGAGGCCGTTGCCTGGGGCTGTTGGGTCTGCAGGCGCGTCCTGGCTGGTTTCCCGGGCTGGTTTTGGTCGGCTGGTTTTGGTCGGCTGGTTTTGGTCGGCTGGATATAGGTCGGCTTGATACAGGTCGGCTGGATTGTGTGGGCTGGATTGTGTGGGCTGGATTGTGTTGGCCGGATCCCGATGGGCAGGATCGGGCGGGCAGGATCGGGCGGGCAGGATCGGGCGGGCAGGATCGGGCGGGCAGGATCTGGTCAGGGCTTGGTTCACGGGGCGACAGACGGTTTCGGACGGGCAGACCCGCACAGAAGCCGCCGACGGCGTCCGGGAACCCTACATTGGGAGGCGAAATGCTCACCACCAAACAACGCGAACTCCTGATTTTCATCCATCAGCGCATCAAGGACACCGGCGTCTCGCCGTCGTTCGATGAGATGAAGGAGGCGCTGGATCTGGCCTCCAAGTCGGGGATTCATCGTCTGATCACCGCCCTCGAGGAACGCGGGTTTCTCCGCCGCCTCGCCCACCGCGCGCGCGCCCTTGAAGTGTTGAAACTTCCTGAGAGCGCCGCCCCCGCGGCGCCGCCCCGGGGACGCGGGAGCTTCAAGCCAGCGCTGGTGTCGTCGCGCGACCCGGCGGCCGCCACGGTGCACGGCATGATCCCTGTCATCGGGAGGATCGCCGCCGGGCTGCCCATAACGGCAATCCAGAATGACCTGGACCAGATTGGCGCCCCGGTCGACCTGCCGTCGGGTGCAGAATACTTCGCTCTCGAGGTCGATGGTGAGTCGATGCGCGAGGCGGGCATCCTCAGCGGCGACTACGCAATCTGTGTGCGGACTGAAAAGGCGGAAAACGGCGACATCGTCGTGGCCCTCGTCGACGGCGAGGAGGCCACACTGAAGCGTATGCGCAGGCGTGGCGGATCGATCGCCCTGGAACCGGCAAACGCGGCCTTCGAGACGAAAATTTACGGCCCGGACCGCGTTCAGGTCCAAGGCAGGCTTGTCGCGCTGTATCGTCGATACGCGTGAGGCAGGCGGTGCGTCACAAAAAGGCCCCGCCTGGTTGTGCTGGCCGGGCTCTTTTACACGCGTGCCGCAGCCTACGCAGAGCTGGTGCGCGTCCGATTGGCTGTTGCGAACACAGCCTGCAGGTCTTGGGGTTTGCAACGAGTCTATGCTAATCGCCCGCTGGGTTGAGCGTCCCCCTGCCCCTGGACGCGCGTTTCGCTTTCGGATCGCCTGCGGATGACTGTCGTCACGCGTTTTGCGCCTTCGCCGACCGGCTACCTGCACATCGGCGGCGCGCGCACCGCACTGTTCAACTGGCTCTATGCGCGTCGCCACGGCGGACGCTACCTGCTGCGGATCGAGGACACCGACCGCGAGCGCTCGACCGAGGCCGCCGTCGCGGCGATCTTCGAGGGTCTGGACTGGCTGGGCCTTGCCCATGACGGCCCTGCGACGTTTCAGTTCGCACGCGCGACGCGCCATGCACAGGCAGCTGAGGAGCTGCTGTCGCGCGGCGGGGCATATCGCTGCTACTGCACGCCTGAGGAGGTTGAGACGCTGCGCGCGGCCGCACATGCGCACGGCAGACCGCTGCGCTCGCCCTGGCGGGACCAGCCGGCCCGGGAGGCGCCGGCGGGCGCCCCTTTCACCGTGCGCCTGCGCGCCGGAGACGACGGCGACACGGTGATCCGCGACCGTGTGCAGGGCGAGGTGCGCATTCGCAATACGGAAATCGACGATCTCGTTCTGCTGCGCAGCGACGGGACCCCGACCTACATGCTCGCCGTGGTTGTCGATGATTTTGACATGGGGGTCACCCATGTCATCCGTGGCGACGACCATCTGACGAATGCGGCGCGCCAGATGCAGATCATCCAGGGGTTGGGCTGGCCCGCGCCTGTCTATGCGCACGTCCCGATGATCCACGGCCCGGACGGCGCCAAACTTTCCAAACGGCATGGCGCGGTGGGCGTGCACGCCTACCGCGATATGGGTTACCTGCCGGAGGCGATGCGCAACTATCTGGTGCGCCTGGGCTGGAGCCATGGCGACGATGAGATCTTTTCAACCGATCAGGCGATCGCATGGTTTGACATCGACCAGATCGGGCGCTCGCCGGCGCGCCTGGACTTCAACAAGCTCAACGCGATCAACGCCCATTGGATGCGCGAAGCCGATGACGCGCGTCTGGCAGGCCTTGTGCTCGACTCGTTGACGCGCGCCGGGGTTGGCCTCGATGCACAGCAAAGCGCCAGGGTCGGCGCGGCCATGGGTGTGCTGAAGCACCGCGCCAGGACCATCCTCGAACTGGCCGATCAAACGGCCTTTCTGACCCGTCGGCGCGACGCGCCGCTCGACGACAAATCGCGCCAGGCGATCTCCGGCGACGCGGGCGCCCGGCTGAACCGCCTTAAGGCATTGTTGGGTGATGCCAGGGTATGGGAGGCGGAACCGCTGACGGCGCTTTTGAAGGCGTTCGCTGAAAGCGAAGGCGTCGGTCTGGGAAAAGTCGGCCCGCCCTTGCGGGCGGCCTTGACGGGCGGCGCGCCCTCGCCTGATCTGGGCGTGACGCTCGCCCTGCTGGGGCGCGATGAGGCTTTGGCGCGCCTGAGCGCCGCAGCGGCCTGAGGGCGGGCCGGACAGGACGACAGACGGGGTTGGAGAACACGATGCAGAGCAAGATTACGCCAAAGGGGGCCGCCAAATTCAGCCTGGCAGGCAAGGATGTCTCTCTTCCGGTTTACGCAGGCTCGGTGGGACCGGATGTCGTCGACATCCGCAAGCTTTATGCAGAGACAGGCGCATTCACCTTCGATCCCGGTTTCACGTCGACGGCAAGCTGCGAGAGCCAGATCACCTATATCGACGGCGACGCCGGCGTCCTGCTGTACCGCGGCTACTCGATTGATCAGCTGGCAGAGCACTCCAATTTCCTTGAGGTCTGTTATCTGCTCCTGCACGGCGAACTTCCCAACCAGAGCGAGTACGACAAGTTCGTCTACAACATCACGCACCACACGATGGTGCATGAACAACTCATGCAGTTCTACCGGGGTTTCCGGCGCGACGCCCATCCGATGGCGGTCATGTGCGGCGTCGTTGGCGCCCTCGCGGCGTTCTATCACGACTCACTCGATATCGCCGATCCCATGCAGCGCGAGATCGCGAGCCACCGCCTGATCGCAAAGACGCCAACGATCGCCGCGATGGCCTATAAATACTCGATCGGTCAGCCATTCGTGTATCCGCGCAATGAACTGGACTACGCGTCGAACTTCCTGCGGATGTGCTTTGCGGTGCCTGCCGAGGAATACAGGGTCAATCCGGTGCTGGCGGCCGCGATGGACAAGATATTCATTCTGCACGCTGACCATGAGCAGAATGCGTCGACCTCGACGGTGCGCCTAGCCGGTTCCTCTGAAGCCAATCCCTTCGCCTGCATCGCCGCCGGCATCGCCTGCCTGTGGGGCCCCGCCCATGGCGGCGCCAACGAAGCAGCACTGACGATGCTGCGCGATATCGGCACCGTGGACAACATCCCGGACTTCATCGCCCGCGTGAAGGACAAGAATTCCAGCCAGCGGCTGATGGGGTTCGGCCACCGGGTCTACAAGAGCTACGATCCGCGCGCCAAGGTGATGCAGAAGGCATGTCACGAGGTGCTTGCCGAGGTCGGTCACAAGGATGACCCGCTCCTCAAGGTCGCGATGGAACTTGAGAAGATCGCCCTCAATGACGAGTATTTCGTCAGCCGCAAGCTTTACCCGAACGTCGACTTCTATTCCGGCATCACCCTGAAGGCCATGGGCTTCCCGACAGCCATGTTCACGGCCCTGTTCGCCCTTGCCCGCACGGTCGGCTGGGTTGCGCAGTGGTCGGAAATGATCTCGGATCCCAACCAGAAGATCGGCCGCCCGCGCCAAGTGTATACGGGCGCGCCGCTGCGCGAATTCACGCCGATGTCGGCGCGCGGATAATGAGGACGCGGCGTGGGGGGCTTGTGCCCGCCTCACGCCTCCCTGCGCGTGCGGGCCAGATCCAGGATCGCGCCAGCAGCGATCTCGGCCGCCGGCGGCGCGTCTCGCCCCATGGCCTTGAGCGCGGCGTTCTGGTCTTCAACCTGCCGGGCCCGGGCGCCAGGATCGTCCAGCAGCGGCGCAGCCGCGGCGGCGAGGTTTTCCGGCGTCGCCTTTTCCAGGATGAATTCCGGCACAATCATCCGCCCGGCGGCCACGTTCATCAAGGTGATGTAAGGCGTGCGCAGGATGGCCTTCGCGACCACGCCGGTCAGCCAGTTTGCGCGATAGCCGACGACGACGGGCGCGCCTTCCATGCCGAGCTCCGTCGTAACGGTGCCGGAGGTGGCGATGGCGGCGGTCGCCGCCGCGAAGCAGTCGAACTTCTCCCCATCGCCCTGCAGCAGAACCGGCCGCTCCGGCCACAGCGCCGTTGCGGCGGCCACTTCCTCGCGCACGCTCTGGGCCACCGGCGCCAGCAGTACGAGATCGGGGCGGGCGCGCATCAGGAGATGGGCCGCCTCGCCCAGCACCGGCGCCATGCGCGTGATTTCAGCGCGCCTGCTGCCTGGAAGGACCGCCAGGATGCGCTGGTCCGGCGTCAGACCCAGCCGGGCGCGCAGCCGCGCGGCGTCCCCCCTGGCGGGCCGGTGCACAACCGGATTGCCAACCACGGTGCAGCCAAGCCCGAAGGGCGTGTAGTAGGGGGTCTCGAAGCTGTGAATGCACAGAAGGTGATCGACGACCCGGGCCAGGGTCCGCGCACGCCCGGGCCGGGTCGCCCAGACCTGCGGGCCGATGTACTTCACGAGCAGCGCCTGGGGCGTGCTGAGGCGCAGGCGCTGGGCGACACGCAGGGTGAAGCCCCAGGAATCAATCAGAACACAGACATCCGGTTTGAAGGCAGCCGCCAGCGCACTGGTCTCCTCGGCCCGACGGACCACGCGCGGATAGGCCTTCAGTCCCTCGACAAGGCCGATGATGGAGAGTTCGGAAATATCGAACGGGCTCGCCACGCCGCGCGCCGACATCGCTGGTCCGCCCACGCCGGCAAAGATCAGATCTGCGCTGCGGGCGCGCAGGGCATCCATCAGTTCCCCGCCAGCAGCGTCGCCGGACGCCTCGGCTGCGACGAGAAAAATCCGCAGACCCGCTGTCATGTGCGGGGCCGAAAGCCGATAATGAAGACACCTGCGGCGTCACCGGCAGCGGCCACTGCAGCACGATCCACGATCAGCGCCCCGCCGGCCTCCACCGCCACGCCGGCGAGACCGGCGCGCGCTGCGCCCTCGATGGTGCGTACGCCAATCGTCGGCAGATCAATGCGCCGCTCCTGCTGCGGTTTGGCGCGTTTGACAAGAACGCCGCGGCGATCATCCGGCGTTCCTCGGATCGCGGAAGACAGCCCGGCGACCCGGGACAGCATGGCGTCGGTTCCCTCCTGCGCCTCGACGGCGAGTACAAGTCCGCCGGCCACAACGCAGCCCTGCCCGATATCGAGCCGGCCGATTTCAGCTGCGACTTCAGCAGCGCGGTGAATGTCGGACCAGGCTGCAGCATCCGGCGTGACTGCGCCGATGCAGCCTTCAGTCGCGAGCAACCCGCCCAGCACCTGCTCGGCCCCGATCACCTCAAAGCCTTCTTTCTCAAACTCCTTCAGCATGTATGTCAGAATGGCGTCATCGCCTTTGGCCGCCGCGGCCAGCACGCCCGGCAGCATGAGTGCGCCGCGCGCGTCGACCTTGAGCGCCTTGAAATCAGGTCTCGCCACATGGCCGGCGAAGGTGATCCTGGCGACCCCCGCCTGCTTCAGGAAGCGCATCGCCTTGCCCGGTTCGCCGATCGAGACCTCGGCGCCGGGATGCACGCCAAGTGCGGGATCGGCCATGCCGGCGAGGCGGATGACATACACCCCGGCGGGAGCACAGGCCGCGGCCAGACGCAGCGGCAGTGCGCCTGCGCCTGCGATCACGCCAAGCGGCGCGGACGCGGTCATCGGCTCAATGCGGCATGCACAGCGGACGCGAGGAGTCCGCTTTGATGAAATCCAGCACCTCGCGCACCTCCGGGCGGTCGCCGAACTGGGCGGCGACGTCCTCGACGCGTTCCTGGAACGTACCGTCCTCGGCGAACAGCATGCGGTAGGCGGCGCGCATGTCATGAAGTTGTTCGCTGGTGAAACCCCGGCGCTTCAGCCCGACGATGTTGAGGCCAGCGAGGTAGGCGTGGTTGCCCACCACCGATCCGTACGGGATGACATCCTTGGTGACGGTGGCCATGCCGCCCACGAAGGCGTGCGGGCCTATGCGGGACCATTGGTGCACGGCGCAAAGTCCGCCCATCCAGACGAAATCACCAATGCTGACATGGCCGCCGAGCGTGGCGTTGTTGGCGAACACCACGCCGTCTCCGACCATGCAGTTATGCGCGACATGGGCGCCCACCATGAAGAATCCGTCACTCCCGACACGGGTCAGGCCGCCGCCCACGGGCGTGCCGGGGTGCATGGTGACGTGTTCACGGATGATCGTGCGGGCCCCGACCTTGAGAAAGACCGGCTCGCCCCTGTAGCCCTTGTGTTGCGGTGCGTGGCCGAGGGCTGCGAACGGAAACACTTCGCACCCGGCGCCGAGTTCGGTTGCGCCGGCGATGGTGACGTGACTGACAAGCTTGACGTCGTCGCCGAGCACAACCTCGGGGCCGACGACGCAAAAGGGCCCAATGACCACGTCTGATCCAAGTTTGGCGCCGGGATCAACGAGGGCTGTGGGATGAACCTCGACGCTCACGACTGCTTCTCCACCACCATCGCCGCGAACTCAGCCTCAGCCGTGAGCCTTCCGCCGACCTTGGCCTCGCCCCTGAACTTGAAGATGTTGCGCCGCGCCACGAGAGCCTGCACGTCCATCTCCAGGACGTCGCCTGGACGAACCGGCTGGCGGAAACGCGCATTGTCAATGGACATGAAGAAGACGGTGAAGCGTTCCACGTCGACATCAAGGGACTTGGACATCAGGACCGCTCCGGTCTGGGCGAGCGCCTCGATCTGAAGCACGCCTGGCATGACCGGGAACGCCGGAAAATGCCCCTGGAAGAAGGGTTCATTGATGGTGACGCACTTGATGCCGCGTATCGACTTCATCGGCACATAATCGCAGGCGCGATCGAGCAGCAGAAAAGGATAGCGGTGCGGCAGGCGGCGCAGAACCTCGTCGACGCCGATTATGTCGCCTGTGCCTGTGGCCTGGCTGTCACCCTCACTCATCGCCCTCATCACCCTTCTTGGCGCCGCCGGCCTTCGCACTGGCGGCGCGCTGCAGCCATGCGGTTTCCCGCAGCCAACGCTGCAGCGGTCTTGCCGGATAACCGCTCCAGGTTTCGCCTGCCGGTACGGAACGCAGATACCCGGACCCGGCGCCGAGGCGCGCACCGGCGCCGATCTCAACATGGTCCGCGACGCCGACACGCCCGGCGAGGATCACCCGGTCATTGATCCGCACCGACCCGGCAAGACCCACCTGCCCCGCCATGATGACGCCGCGCCCGATCGCCGTGTTGTGCGCGATATGGCAGAGATTGTCGATTTTCGAATTCTCGCCGATCACCGTGTCCTCGAAGGCCCCACGGTCAATGGTGGTGCAGGCGCCGATCGAAACGCCGTCCTGGATGATGACGCGACCCAACTGGGGCACGTCGGCTGGCGCCTCACGTCCAATCGCCACCCCGAACCCGGCCTCGCCGATCACTGCGCCGGACTCAACAGTGACGCGATCGCCGATCAGGGCGCACAGGATCGTGACATTGGCGCCAAGGCGGCAATCACGACCAATCGCAACCCCGGGCCCGATGACCGAATTGGGACCGATCCGGGTGCGTGCGCCGATCTCGACATCCGGACCAAGCACGACCCCCGGCGCCAGGCGGACATCCGCCTCCAGCTGCGCGCTTGAATCGATCGCCTGCCCGGACTGAAAGCTCCGCGGCGCGACCAGCCGCACGGCCAGCCGGGCGAAAGCCACGCGCGGCTCATCAACAATCAGTCCAACCGCACCGCCGCCAAGCGCCGAAGCGTGGCGGGCCTGCAGACAGATGACCCCGCCTGCCGCCGCCTGCAGGGCCGGGCTCGGTGCGCGCGCCTCGAAAAAGCTGAGCGCGCCGTCCCCGGCGCGCTCAAGCGGAACAACCCGGGACACCGGCGGGCCGGGGACGTCCCGCGACAGCACGCCGCCGACCAGGCTTGCCAGGTCGGCGGCGCTGAGTGTCGCGAGACTCGTGAAGAAACGTGGATCAGCCACCCGCAGCCCCCGTTCATTCTCCGCCTGTATGCGGCGGGCGCGAACTTATTGCGGGCGTGCGCCTGGCGGCGTCGGCGCCGCGGGCGCGCCACCGGTGGTGGCCGGCGGCGGGGGGGGATCTGGCAGGTTGATCTTGGTGACCGGGATCGACTTGACGCGTTGATCGAGCCGTTTCACGACCTCATCGGTGATATCGACTGCGGAGGTGGCGTACATCGTGGTCGAGCGATCGAACAGGACGGAGATGGAGCGCTCGCGGACAATCTCCAGGACGATCGGATCAACCGCCTTGGCGAACTCGCCGCGCGCCTGGTTCTCCGTCGCCGCCAGCTCCTGGGCGCGCTTGTTGGTCTTGCGTTCAAATTCCGCACCGCGCCGGGCAAAGGTCTCAGCGCGCGTCTTCAGATCGGGACGCTGGGCGACCTGTTCGCGGGTCAGACCGGTGATCGCCTGCTGCAGCGCTTTTTGTTCGTTGTTGAGCCAATCGCCCTCTGGCTTGAGCTCGGTCGAGATCTGCTGGGCGATCTCCTGCAGACGCTGGGCAATCCCCTTTCCGGCGAGTGACTGACCGAGCACGCGGTTCTGGTCGAGCACGGCGACGACGGTTCCGGAAGCGGTCTGGGCGAAGGCTGGGGCGGTCGCGCCGAACGCCGCCGCGGCGCAGAAGGCCGCGCCTGCAACGGCGCGGATCAAGGTGCGGATCATGGGCTCGTTCCTCATGGTTTCAGTGATCGACATCTGGCTGACCGTCCCGGTGCGGCCTTCATGCCCGCACCGGTGACTGTCCTATCCTGGGCAATTGAAGCAATTTCGGGTCCAACCGAGCGGAGCTGCCAACGGTTGGCTCAGAATTGCGTGCTTGTTGAGAAGCGGAAGCTTTCGGTCCGATCGTAGTCCTCCTTCAGGAGCGGCTGCGCGAAGTCGAAGCGCACCGGACCGAAAGGCGACTTCCAGAACACGCTCACGCCGGCGGAACTGCGCAGCGTCAGGGCGTCCTTGACGCCGAAAATATACTCGCTTGAGTCAACCCGGCGGCGATCGGCTCCATCCAGCAGGCCCAGTGTTCCGATCTCGGTGAACACCGCGCCCTCGACCCCGAGTTCTTTCGGCAGGCCGAGCGGGAAGCGGATTTCGCCCGACAGGTGGGCATAGGCCTTGCCGCCCAGCGCGTCGCCGAACTGGGTCTGTCCGGTGAGCTTGTCGATGAAAAACTCCCGCGGACCGATGCCGGCGACCTTGAAGCCGCGGAACGTGTCGCCGCCGCGGAAGAACCTGTCATTGATCCGGACCGTATCGTCGTCCCAGCCGACCACATATCCGCCGGCGAGGCTCAGGCTTGCAGTGACGCTGCGCCAGAGCCCGCGATAGACAGCGCCCTCGAACTCGCTGCGCAGATACTTCACCTCGCCGCCCAGACCCGCGAGGTCCTGGCTCAGGGTGAAATCCCAGCCGCGCGTCGGGCGGACGGGGTCATTGCGGCGGTCAAAGACCATTGAGTAGCCGGCGACTGACGTCAGGAACT
The DNA here is from genome assembly GCA_040381075.1 of Hyphomonadaceae bacterium. Lineage (GTDB taxonomy): Bacteria > Pseudomonadota > Alphaproteobacteria > Caulobacterales > Aquidulcibacteraceae > JBEIHX01. The sequence continues at coordinate 41,350 of JBEIHX010000010.1, read as the reverse complement.
GGCCGGCCTGGCTGCAGATCAGAGGGTCGGCTGTCGTCGGATCCGTATCGCACAGCTGCTGGGACACCTGCACGTCGTCCTGGCGCAGGGTATAGCGCAGACCGATCTGCGAGAATTCAGAGAGCGGAAAACCGACCCGCAGTCCGAAGCCGTTGGTCTGGCTCAGGAAGGCCGCCTCCTCCAGGAAGTCGGAGCGGGTGGAAAAGATGTCGAAGCCTGCCGCGATCTCGCGCCCGGTGAAGCGTGGCTCGGTGAAGCGGATGTCGACGTTCTGGCGGCGTTGGCTCGTCGAGATGCGCAGGCGCAGAAACTGGCCGCGGCCGCGCAGATTGCGTTCCTGGATGTTCAGTTCGAACAGGAACTGATCAACAGACGAGAAGCCTGCCGCGAACGACAATTCGCCGGTCGGCTGCTCCTCCACTTTCACTTCGACGATCGATCGGTCGGGCAGAGAGCCCGGCTTTTCCGTGATTTCGACTTCCTTGAAGTAGCCGAGCGCACGGATGCGGTTCTTTGACCGATCGATGAGCACGCGGTTGAACGCATCGCCTTCCGCAATGCGCATTTCCCGCCGGATCACCTCATCGACGGTGCGGGTATTGTCCTTGATATCAATCCGCTCAACGTACACCCGCGGACCTTCATCCACCTCAAAGGTCAGATTGACCTTCTGGGTGTCCCGGTCGCGTTCCAGGCGGGGGCGCACGTCGACGAATGCGTAGCCGGCCGAACCTGCGGCGAAGGTGATGGAATCGATCGCCTTTTCGATCAGGTCGGCCTCAAACAGCTGACCAGCCTGGATCGGGACGAAGGCGCGCAGGGCGTCGGCCGGCAGCTTTTTCAGCTCGGTGTTCACCGCCACATCGCCGAAGGTGTAGCGCTGGCCCTCGTCAATCGTGAAGGTGACGAAGAACTCTTTCTGATCCGGCGTCAGGTCAGCGACTGCGGAGACGACGCGGAAATCCGCGTAACCACGGTTGGTGTAGAATTTGCGCAGCTGCTCGCGATCATACTCCAGACGGTCCGGATCGTAGTTGTCATTGCTCGACAGGAACTTCCACCAGCGCGACTCTTCGGTGGCGATCTCGCCGCGCAGTTCCCGATCGGAAAAACTGCGGTTGCCGAGGAAGTTCACGCGACGCACGTTCGTCACCGGCCCCTCATCGATTTCGAAGATGAGATCGACGCGGTTCTGCGGCAGCTGCTTGACCTGGGGGGTGATGTTGGCGGCGAACCGTCCGGCGCGCCGGTACAGTTCGATGACGCGCTGCACGTCGGCCTGGACGCGCGCCGGTGTAAACACGCCGCGCGGCTTGGCCTGGATTTCCTTGGTCAGGTTCTCCGTCTTGAGCGAGCGATTGCCCTCAAACAGCACCTGGTTGATGATTGGATTTTCAACCACCCGCACGACGAGATCGCCGCCACGCTGCTCGATCACGACGTCGGCGAACAGACCAGTGGCGAACAGCGTCTTCAAGGAGAGGTCGATGCGCGCCGGATCAAATGGATCGCCTGGCGAAACCGACAGGTAGGAGGCGACTGTCGCCTGCTCGATGCGCTGGGTGCCTTCCACCACGATCCGCTGGATCGCCGTGACCTGCGCCTGATCCGGCGCATCGGCGAGGGCGTCAGGTCCGGGCGGAACGGGCGTGGGCTGCGACGCCGCGCCGTCCTGCGCGAGGGCGAAGGGGGACGCTGCCGTCAGCAACGCAGCCGCCATGCCATGACGCAGCAGACGAACCGAAGTGGTCATGATCGCGTTTCCTTCAGGTGGGCCGCCGCTTTGGGTCACGAGAACGCTCCGCCCAGCATCTCAAGAACCTTGAGATGGGTCAGATCGTTCCAGGTGGTGAAGATCATCATCGAGACCAGCAGGGCCAAGCCAGCCATGAAGCCGATCTCCTTCATCCGGGGCGTCAAGGGACGCCCTACCGCCTCGAACGCGTAATAGAGCAGATGTCCGCCGTCGAGAACGGGGATCGGCAGCAGATTGAACAGGCCGACGCTGACCGACAGCAGCGCCGACAGGGTGACGAGCGCGATCAGGACCGCAGCGATCTGATCCCACAGCCCCCCCTCGGCGTTCTGCGCGCCCTGCTTGGCCATATCGCCCGACATCTGGCCGATGCGCAGCGGACCGCCGAGAAACTCCGTCGACGCCTCGCCACGGATCAGACGCCAGACATACTCACCGGTTCCCGCCGTCATCCGCCAGACCGCCGCGGCGCTTTCACCGAGCGCGTCGGGGGGGGACGCCCGCTCCAGCCGGGTCTGCGGCGGACGCGACGAGACGCCCAGCACGTAGGTGCGGGTCTGGCCGCCGAACTGATTGTCGACTGCGCGCTGCTGGGGCGTGACCAGCAGGTTCAGGCGCTCGTCGCCACGCTGAATGGCCAGTTCGACGCGCGCGCCGGCGCTGGAGCGGATCACGGTGCGCAGGTCGTCCCAGGACGCCACGGGCGCGCCGTTCACGGCGCGCACCACATCGCCGGACCGCAGGCCGGCGACAGCGGCGGGGCTGCCATCCTCCACAGCGCCGATCTCAGCCCGCTCGAGCGCCGCCGGATCGACCGGCGTATGGCGTCCCACGCCCATGAACAGGGCCGCCAGCACCAGCCAGGCGAACACAAAGTTTGCGACAGGCCCGGCGGCGACGATGGCGGCGCGCCGCCACACCGGTTTGTTTTCAAACAGGTCCGGGTCGGGCGGCTCGCCCGCTTCGGCCTCATGGAATCTCACATATCCGCCCAGCGGAAACGCCGCGAGGCGCCAGCGCACGCCGCCGCGATCTGTCCAACCAATCAGCTCCTTGCCAAAGCCGAGGGAGAACGCGTCGACCCGCACGCCAAGCCGACGCGCGACCCAGAAGTGCCCGAATTCGTGGATGACGATCACGATTGAGATGATGAACAGGAAGGAGGCGAGATAAATCCAGCCCTGGGACAGAAATTCCGCCATTGCGCGCTCCTAGCCGATCACGCCGGCCGTGGGCCGGTCCGCCGCCCGATCCGACAGGCGCTCCTCTGGTCTCGCCGCGATCGCCTGCCGGGCGATCGCGCGCGCCTGTGCGTCGACCGCCATGACCGACGCGTAGCTGTCGGGGGCGTTGGCAAGATCGCCTGTCCCGTACAGGCGATCGAGCGTCGCGGCGACGACGGCTGGTATATCGAGGAAGCCGATCCTGCGGTCAAGAAACGCCACTACCGCCTCCTCGTTGGCCGCATTGAGCGCGGCAGGGCTCCCACCGCCGGCCTCCAGCGCGGCGCGGGCGAGCGCAAGCGCTGGAAACCGCTCCAGATCCGGGGCTTCGAAAGTCAGCGATCCAATCCTGGCAAGATCGAGGCGCGCGCCGCTGAGAGGTGCGCGCTGCGGCCAGGCGAGAGCGCAGGCGATCGGGATGCGCATGTCCGGAGCAGCCAGCTGGGCCAGCACCGACCCGTCGCAATAGGCGACCAGAGCGTGCACGATCGATTGCGGATGAACCACGACATCGAGCGCCTCAGAGGTCAGATCGAACAGATAGGCCGCCTCGATGAGTTCCAGTCCCTTGTTCATCAGGGTCGCGGAATCGACGGAGATTTTCGCGCCCATCTTCCAGTTCGGGTGGGCGACGGCCTGTTCGGGCGTGGCGCGCGCCATGGCGTCTCTGGTCCACGTCCGGAAGGGCCCGCCGGAGGCGGTCAGGGTGACGCGTTCCACGGCGCTTGGCTGCTGCAGCACCTGAAACACCGCCGAATGTTCCGAATCGACCGGCAGCAGGGTCGCGCCGGCGCGGCGGGCTTCGCTGCGCATCAGGTCGCCGGCGCACACCAGACATTCCTTGTTCGCAAGCGCGACGGCCGCGCCGCGGCGGATGGCGGCCAGGGTCGGCTCCAGACCGGCGGCGCCGACGATGGCGCTCATCACCCAGTCGGCCGGTCTTGCGGCGGCCTCATGAACCCCGGACGGGCCGCCCAGGGCGGCGACGCCGCTTCCTGACAGGGCCGCGCGAAGGGCCGGCAGCGCCCGTTCGTCCGCCACAGCGGCGGCGCGTGCGCCGAGGCTTACGGCCTGCGCGGCAAGCGCATCAGCGTCGCTGTGCGCCACCACGGCCTCGACTGAGATGCTGTCGCGCCCGAGCCGCGCGCGGGTCTCTTCGAGCACGGCGACGGTGCTGCGTCCCACCGAGCCGGTTGATCCCAGTATCGTCACCGATCGCGTCATGGCGCTCCTCACCGAGGCGTTGGTCCAAGGCCTGGCGCGAGCGCCGGGGCGGTGGCGAGGACGATTGCAGCGAAGAGTACGGCCGCCATCAATGCGTCCAAGCGATCCATCACCCCGCCATGCCCCGGGATCATCTGCGAGGCGTCCTTCACGGCGAAATGGCGTTTGATGATGGATTCCAGCATATCGCCGAGCTGGCCGACGCAGGACACTGCGAGCGCCGCGCCGACCCAGCCAGCCCAGCCTGCGCCCAGCCCCGCTGAAAAGCCAAGACCGGCGAGCCCCGCGGCGGCGACCCCGCCGAGGAACCCGCTCCAGGTTTTGCGCGGCGATGTTTCCGGCAGGAGTTTTGGCCCGCCCACGGCTCTGCCGACGACATAGGCCGCGATGTCGGTGGCGCAGATCACGCCGAGGAGAGCGAGCGCATAGACCACGCCGCTGTCGGGGACGGCCCGGATCCAGACCAGGGCTGCGCAGGGTGCGCCGACATAGATGGTTCCCGAGAAACTTTCGAACGCGTGCTGCAGCGAGGTGCGACGTGCGGCGGCGACGATCCCGCTGAGGACAAGGGCCGGGGCCATCCATTCATAACGGCCGGCGGCCGCCGCCAGCACGCAAACTGCCGCGCCTGCCGCCATGACGAGCGCGCCAGCCAGGGGTTTCGCCGGCTCGCTCATGCGGGCCCATTCGAAGGCCATCAGCGCGGCGCAGACGGCCGCAGCCGCGCCAAGCAGCCAGCCGCCCGCCCAAACGACGGCCACGCCGGCGGGCAACATCACGGCGGCCGACAGGATCCGCGCCCGAAGCCCGGGCAAGCCGCCCCCCCCGGACGCCTGAGGCCCTCCGCTGGCGTCGTTCACGCGTTCACGCCGCCGTACCGGCGCTCGCGTTGACGAAACGCAGCGAGTGCGGCCTCCAGATGCTGGCGACGGAAATCCGGCCAGAGCACATCCAGAAACACCAGTTCGGCGTAGGCGGTCTGCCACAGCATGAAATTCGACAGCCGCTGCTCGCCGCTTGTGCGGATCAGCAGGTCAGGCTGCGGCAGACCATCCGTTTCCAAATAGGATTCAAAGGCCGCCGGCGTGATCGCCTCGGGATCGAGAAGCCCGGCCTTGGCGTCCGCTGCGATGCGTCTTGCGGCTGCGAGGATTTCAGCCTGACCACCGTAATTGAAGGCGATCTGGAGCAGCAGATTGGTGTTATGGGCGGTGCGCGCCTGGGCGCGCTCGATGATGGCCATGATGTCCGGCGACAGGCCTTCTCTGGCCCCGATGATGCGCACCCGCACGCCGTCGCGCTCAAGCCGGTCCAGGTCGCGATTCACGTAGAGGCGCAGGAGGTCCATAAGCGCGCTCACCTCATCGGGGGGGCGGCGCCAGTTTTCCGTTGAGAACGCGAAGACCGTCAGACAGCCGATCCCAAGTTCGCCAGCCGCCTCCACAGTGGCGCGCAGCGCTTCCACGCCCTGACGATGGCCGAACGCCCGGGGCTGGTTTCGGCTCGCCGCCCAGCGCCCGTTGCCGTCCATGATGATGGCGACGTGCCGCGGCAGCGCATCCGGTTCGGTCCTTGCGGCTGGCAGCGACATGAACTCCTCGCAAAGGGGGTCTGGCGACGGAGCATCCGCGCGATGGACGCGCCGGCTCAGACCTGCATGATCTCTTCTTCTTTGGCTTTCAGGCTTTCGTCCACCTTCTTGATATGCGCATCGGTGGCGTCCTGCACCTTCTCGGCCAATTTCTTGTGTTCGTCCTGGGAGATATGGCCGTCTTTTTCTGACTTCTTCAATGCCTCCATCCCGTCGCGTCGCACATTACGGATCGCAACGCGCGCCTGTTCGGCGTACTTGCCGGCGGTTTTGGCGAGATCCCGCCGCCGCTCTTCGGTGAGCGGGGGAATGGGAATGCGCAGCATCTGGCCTTCAACGATGGGATTGAGCCCGAGCCCGGAGGCGCGGATCGCCTTGTCGACCGCGCTCACCATGGAGCGGTCCCAGACGTTGACCGTGATCATACGCGGTTCTGGCACGCTGACCGAGCCGACCTGCACCAAAGGCATCGTGGCGCCGTAGGCCTCAACCGTGATCGGCTCCACAAGGCTGGTGGTGGCGCGCCCGGTGCGCAATCCTGAAAACTCCTGCTTGAGCGACGCCAGCGCGCCGTCCATGCGACGGGTGATGTCGGTGAAGTCGAACTTAGCTGCCGCCATGGGCTTCCTCCGCCTCCTGATCGGAGATCACTGTACACAAACCGCGCCCGGCGACGACATCCATCAGCGCCCCGGGCTTGCGGATCGAGAATACAACGATCGGAATCGCGCTGTTGCGCATCAGGCTGATCGCCGATGCGTCCATGACCTTGAGGTCGCGGGCCAAAACGTCGTGGTAGCTGAGGTGATCGAAGCGTTCCGCGCGCGGGTCCTTTTTCGGATCAGCCGTGTAGACGCCGTCGACGCTGGTTCCCTTGAAGAGCGCGTCGCAGCCCATTTCCGCCGCGCGGAGCGCGGCGGGCGTATCTGTGGTGAAGAACGGCGCGCCAAGTCCGGCGGCGAAGATCACCACCCGCCCCTTTTCGAGATGCCGCAGCGCGCGGCGGCGCAGATAGGGTTCGCACACGGCGTCCATCGGAATGGCGGACTGCACCCGGGTGTGAACGCCGATCTTTTCCAGCGCGCCCTGCATGGCGAGGGCGTTCATCACCGTGGCGAGCATGCCCATGTAGTCCGCCTGGGCGCGCTCCATGCCGGCGGCCGCGAGCGACAGACCGCGGAAGATATTGCCCCCGCCAATCACAAGGCAGACCTGCACGCCGTCGCGCACAACGCGCGCGATGTCTGCAGCGATCGCGTCGAGCGTGGCCATATCGATGCCGAACGGCTTGTCGCCCATCAGCACTTCGCCGGAGACCTTGAGCAGGATCCGTTGATAGGGGCCCCGCATCGGCGACCGCACGCCGATCGCGCCCGCCACTTCCGGCTGGCGCGCCTGCGCACGCCCGGGGTCCGGAGCGCTCCCGAAATCAGAAGTTTTGCCGGTGTCGGGGGCCTTCCCGGCGTCTGTGTCGTTTCCGGCGTCCATGTTCTTCCTGAAGCCAATCCAGTCCATGTTCCGTGACGTGTCCGCAGGGACGGCGGGCGGCCGGCGCGGTGCGCGCCACACGGCTCACACCTTCCGGCGCGGTTTTCCGGCGCAGTTTCCGGCGCAGAATCGACGCTCCAAACCTTCCGTTCTATAGCCCGCGGCTGCCCGCCCCTGCAAAGCCTTCACGCCGGGGCCCTGGCGTGCGCGGCCCACGCGCACGCGTGACGCGCGCGGCGGGTTGCGCCTGAAGGGCGAATTCGCAGACCGCACCTACTGGCGTCGCCGCCGCGTCGACGTGCCCACGCCTGAACGGGCCGCGCGGGCTGGCGCGCGATCTGGCTGGATCGTGGACGCCTGGCCGGGCGAGCCGGCGCAGGGCGGAACAGACCGATGGGGACTGGATCCAGGGCAGCCTGGATCAGCCGGCTCCGCCCGACATCGCCGCCACTTCTGCGGCAAAGTCGTCAGCCTTCTTCTCGACGCCTTCCCCCAGTTGCAGACGGGAGAAACCAATGAGGCGGATCGGCGCGCCGATCGCCTTCTCGCCCTCTTTGAGGGCGGCCTCGACGGTCTGGTCCGGGTTATGGACGAACGCCTGCTTCACCAGGACGACCTCCTCCATAAACTTGCGCAGCCGCCCCTCAAGCATCTTGTCGATGACCTGCTGCGGCTTGCCGGCCGCCTTCGGGTCCTGCTTGATCTGTTCCACCAGGATCGACTTCTCGCGCTCAATGCGTTCGGCAGAGATGTCCGCCTCTGTGGCGGCGATCGGGTTCGCCGCGGCCACATGCATGGCGATCTTGCGCCCGAGATCGGCCAAAGCGCCCCGCTCGCCGGTCGACTCGAGCGCGACCAGCACGCCGATTTTCCCGAGCCCGTCCGACACGGCGCCGTGGACGTAATGCGCAACCACGCCGCTGTCGACGCTCAGATACGCGGAGCGGCGAAGGGTCATGTTCTCCCCGATCGTCGCAATCAGACGCGTGATCATATCCGACACAACGCCCTCGCCATCCGGCGATGGGGCAGCCTTCACGGCCTCGAGATCGCCCTTGTGTGCGATGGCGATCTGGGCGAGTTGGCGGGCTGCGGTCTGGAAGCCTTCGTTGCGGGCGACGAAATCTGTCTCCGCGTTGAATTCGACAAGCACGCCGGAGGTCCCGGCCCCGGCGAAAGCAACCAGCCCTTCCGCGGCGGCGCGATCGGCCTTCTTGGCGGCTTTCGACAGGCCTTTGGCGCGCAGCCAGTCGACCGCCGCTTCGATCTCGCCGTCGTTTTCAGCGAGCGCTTTCTTGCAATCCATCATTCCCGCGCCAGTCATGTCGCGGAGTTGCTTGACGAGAGCAGCGGTAACTTCAGCCATGGTCAGATCCTTATCTTCAGTGCCGCGGCCCCGGCCGGGGGGCGGGGCGCGCGCATCAGTTCATGGGGCGACGTCGCTCCGGATCCGGCTCCGTCAGGAGCCCTGACCGGGGACGCCAGTTTTCAGGCGCCAACTTCAACGCACCGGCTGAACAGCCCGGCATGGGGGACGACCGCCAGGCGGCGAGCCGCCGGTTTTCGCCCCGAGCGCCGGTCCTGTCCGCCATCCGGTCTCCCCGCCGCCCGCCATTCCTGGAGCGGACCGGCGCAGTTGGAGCCAGAGCGGCCTCCCGTGCGACCGCCGAAGCGACGCGTCAGCCATATCGGGGCCCGATCCGGGCGCCCTGGACCAGATGGTCCACGCCGGAGCGCCGCGCTGCAGCCGGGCCTCGTCACCCGGCCTGTTCGACGGCTCCCTCGTCTGCCGGCGCGATCGCATCGACATCACTCATGGAAACCTCGCCAGCCGGCTCTGCGGCAGACGCATCGAGGGTCTGGCCCTCGCCGGCAGACGCATCGACGCTGCGACGACGGCGACCGCGCAGGCCAGGCTCGGTTGGGTTCTCCGAGGCGCCAAGATCGACGCCCATGGCGGCCTGCCCTGCAGCGAGACCGTCAAGCGCCGCATCCGCGATCAGGTCGCAATAAAGCTGAATGGCGCGCGCAGCGTCATCATTGCCCGGGATCGGAAAATCAACATCGTCCGGATCACAGTTTGAGTCGACCACGGCCACGACCGGGATGCCGAGCTTGCGGGCTTCCTTGATCGCGATCGCCTCCTTGTTCGTGTCGATCACGAACATCAGACTTGGCAGACCGCCCATGGACGCGATGCCGCCCAGCGACCTGTCCAGGCGCTCACGTTCGCGCGACAGGGTCAGGAGTTCTTTCTTGGTGCGTCCCGTGGGGCCGTCGGCGCCAAGGATCTCGTTCAATTCGCGCAGGCGGCGGATGGAGTTGGAGATGGTTTGCCAGTTGGTCAGGGTGCCGCCGAGCCAGCGATGATTGACAAAGTACTGGGCGCACCGCTTGGCGCTCGCCGACACATGCTCAGCCGCCTGCCGCTTGGTGCCGACGAACAGGATGCGACCGCCGGAGGCGGCGGTGTCTCGAACCTTGACCAGCGCCTGGTGCAGAAGGGGAACGGACTGCGAGAGGTCGATGATGTGGATGTTGGACCGCACGCCGAAGATGAACTTGTCCATCTTCGGGTTCCAACGGTGGGTCTGGTGTCCAAAATGCGCGCCAGCTTCCAACAGCTGGCGCATGCTGAATTCAGGCAGCGCCATGGTCATTTCTCCGGTTATGCCGCCGCAGGGGTTGGTCGGGATCGCCGACACCGGATGGCGGCGCGCAGAAGCGCGCCGCACCACCGCCTGCGTGAGGAATGGCGCGGGATATACGCGCGCGCCGGGACTGACGCAAGCGCGCGACTGCACCTTTGTAGGGAGCGCGCGACTGCACCTTGCGGCCTGAGAGAGCGCTCAGCCCGCCCGCGCGAGATCGGCCGGACGCCAGGTTGTGACGTCCTCCACGCCGGAGAAGGCCTTGATGGCGGCGCGCGCCTGCGGGCTGACGGGCAGCGCCGCGCCTGCATCGACCTCGACCGCGCGTCCGTCCTTGAGGCGCAGGATGAGTTTCACCCGCCCTTTCGCACCGTTGGGCGCGTCGCGCAGGGCGGTGAGAGCCCCGGCGATGTCCTCCACCGGCGCGCCCTCGCGCAGCGTGACGATCAGCCCGTCCACCTGAGGTCCGGCCCCGGCGTCCAGCGGGGTGAAATCCTCGGCGATGAATTTAAGGTCGCCCTCGACCCGGCGGGCGCGGGCGCGCAGAAGCACCAGCGCCCCGACGGCGAGAAGATCGCGCTGGCGCGTCAGCGTCTCCGGCATCACCATCGCTTCGTACTCGCCCGTGGGGTCGGACAATGTGACATAGGCGAAGCGTCCGCCGGACCGCGCGAGACGCTCGGTCTTTGCCCGGATGACCCCGGCCATGCGGAAATAACCGCCATCCTCGCCGGCCATTTGCGCGGCGTGGGCGTAGTAAGCGACGCGGGAGTGCGCAAGTTCTTCCGTCCAGTCGTCGAGCGGATGGCCTGACAGATAGAGGCCGAGGGCCTGAAACTCGTTGGTCAGACGTTCATGCTCCGGCCATGGCGCGACGCGTGGCAGTTCCGGCGGCGGCGCAGCTGCGACGTCGCGGGCGAAGAGATTGCCCTGCGAACTCACCCGCTCCTCGGCTGCGCGCTGCGCCCAGCCCATCAGCTGTTCCAGGCCGGCAGCGAGACGCGCCCGGTTCGGCTCCAGCGTGTCGAAGGCGCCGGCGCGCACCAGGTTTTCAAGCAGGCGCTTGTTGATCATCTTGGGATCGACGCGCCTGGCGAAATCATAGAGGTCGGCGAACGGGCCGGCTGTCGCACGCTCGTTCTCGATCGCCCGCATCGCCGCCACGCCAACATTGCGCACGGCGCCCAGCGCGTAGAGCACGGCGCTCCCGTCGACATCGAAATCCGCCCGCGAGGCGGTGATGGACGGGGCGCGCACATCCACGCCGAAGCGGCGCGCCTCCTGGCGGAAGGCGGCGAGTTTCTCCGGGTCCGAAATGTCCAGGCTCATCGAGGCAGCGAAGAATTCGACCGGATGATGGGCCTTCAGCCAGGCCGTCTGGAACGCAACGATCGCATAGGCGGCTGCGTGCGACTTGTTGAAACCATAGCCCGCAAACTCCGCCACCAGCTCGAAGATGCGATCCGCAAGCTGCGGCTCGACGCCGCGCTCCTTGGCGCCGGACACGAACCGCTCTTTCTGCTTGGCCATCTCCTCGGGCTTCTTTTTGCCCATCGCCCGGCGCAGCAGGTCAGCCTCCCCGAGGCTGTAGCCAGACAGGATCTGGGCGATCTGCATCACCTGTTCCTGATAGATGATGACGCCGTAGGTCTCCTCCAGGACCGGACGCAGGCTCGGATGGAGGTAGTCGGCCTCCCTGCGGCCGAACTTTACATCGACATATGTGTCGATGTTCTTCATCGGGCCCGGCCGGTAGAGGGAGATCAACGCGATGACGTCCTCGATGCGATCCGGCTTCAGCTTGCGCAGCGTGTCGCGCATGCCCTGGCTTTCCAGCTGGAACACGCCGAGCGTCGCGCCGGTGCCCAGGAGCCGGTAGCTGTCGCGATCATCGAGCGGGATCCGCGTCCAGTCCACGTCGACCCCCTTCTTGGCGATGAACTTCACCGCGCGGTCGATCACGGTCAGCGTCTTCAGGCCGAGAAAGTCGAATTTGACCAGTCCAGCCGGCTCCACCCACTTCATGTTGAACTGGGTGGCGGGAATATCCGAACGTGGGTCCCGGTAGAGCGGGACAATCTCGCTCAGCGGCCGATTGCCGATGACCACGCCGGCTGCGTGGGTTGAGGCGTTGCGATAAAGCCCTTCAAGCTGGAGCGCCGTCTCCAGGAGCGCGGCGACTTCCGGCTCTGCGTCGCGCATCTCCCTGAGCTTGGGTTCAATCTCGATGGCGTCCTCCAGCGAGACCGGGTTCGCCGGATTGGAGGGCACGAGCTTGGCGATCTTGTCGACCTGCCCGAACGGCAATTGCATCACCCGCCCGACGTCACGAACTACCGCGCGCGCCTGCAGCGTGCCGAAGGTGATGATCTGGGCGACACGATCAGCCCCGTACTTTGTCCGCACGTAGTCGATCACCTCACCGCGACGGTCCTGGCAGAAATCCACGTCGAAGTCGGGCATCGAGATCCGCTCGGGATTCAGGAAGCGCTCAAACAGCAGGCCGAACCGCAGCGGATCCAGGTCGGTAATGAACAACACCCAGGCGATCAGCGACCCGGCGCCGGACCCGCGCCCCGGCCCGACGGGAATGTCATTGGCCTTCGCCCATTTGATGAAATCGGAGACGATGAGGAAGTATCCGGCGAACCCCATCTTTTCGATCACCGCGAGTTCGTGCTCGAGGCGTCTGCGATAGGCCTCCTCAGGTGCGGCCGGTTCAACCTCGGCGAGGCGGCGCGCGAGGCCGCCTTCTGCCTGCACGCGCATCTCCTCCATTTCGCTGCGCCCGTCGGCGGTCTCGAACCGGGGCAGCATCGGACTCGCGGTCTGCGGGCGGAAACTGCACCGCCGGGCCACCGCGATCGTATTGTCGATCGCTTCGGGAAGATCGGCGAACAGCGCCGCCATTTCCTCGGCGCCCTTGAAGTAGTGCTCGGGGGTCACCCGCCGACGACCGGCCTGACCGAGCACGGCTCCGTCTGCAATGCACAGCAGCGCTTCATGCGCCGCGTGCGTCGCGCGCTCGTCGAAGTATGGCTCGTTGGTGGCGACCAGCGGCAGATCCCGCTCATAGGCCAGGCGCACCAGATGGGGCTCGGCTTTTGCTTCATCCGGCAGCCCGTGGCGCTGAAGTTCAATGTACAGGCGATCGCCGAAGGCTGCCTGCAAACGATCGAGAAATCGTTCCGCCTCGCCGATCCGATCCGCGACGAGAAGCTGATTGAGCACGCCGGCCGGTCCGCCCGTCAGTGCAATCAGTCCCTCCGTCTTGGCCGATACAAGGTCGAGCCCGACATGCGCTGGAGCGTCGGACGGCGCGTCCAGAAAGGCGGCGGAGGACAACGCCATGAGGTTGGCGTATCCGGCTGCATCGGCTGCGAGAAGCACAAGAGGTCCGAAGAGGTGTTTGGCGCTCCGCTCGCCGCCGGCGCCGGTTCTCTCAGCGCCTGCCCTTGGGGCGCCCGCACGGCCCGGCGCAGCCTGTCCCGGCCCAGAGCTCCCCGGCCCAGAGCTCCCCGGCCCAGAGCTCCCCGGCCCAGAGCTCCCCGGCCCAGAGCTCCCCGGCCCAGAGCTCCCCGGCGCAGACCTGCCCGGCGCAGACCTCCCCGACTCTGGGGCGACCGCATCAGATTGCGTCCCGCCGGCAGTCGAAACGAGACCAGACCCGATCCCCGAAGACGCCTGCGCAGCCTGCGCCGCTGCAGGCCCCAGCGCATCTTCAGGCGCCCCGACCTGGGCTGGCGCATCGCCCGGATCGAACCCCAGCGTCAAGGAGCAGCCGATGATCGGCTGCACGCCGGCGTTCGCGAGATACTCAGAAAACTCCAATGCGCCGAAAAGGTTGTCGGCGTCGGTCAGGGCCGCCGCCGGCATGCGGTGCGCCTTGGCGAGCTTGGCGATGTCGCCGACATGCAGCGCGCCTTCGAGCAGCGAATACGCCGAGCGCATGCGCAGATGCACGAACCGCGGCTGCTCGCTCGCCGTCATCGCCCTCTCCCGCTCGCTGAACCGGCCTGGCCGCCCTGGGTGTCGCGCGACTCACCGGCAGCCGACCCTGCGCAAAGTGGCCAAACCACGCTCTGGCGTCACGCGAAAAGAACGCTCGCAAGGGTGACCAGGGCGGTGAAGGCCAAAACCGTTCCGAATGCCGCCGCATCGCGCAGAATATTGCTCATCGCCAACTCCGTTCGTTCTTTGTTCCGATTTTTTATTCTTCTTTTGTTCTGAGCGCAAGCGGCATTTTGCCGGCATTTTGCCGGACTGTTCCGCCAAACCGGGTCGCCGGCCTGGTCTCATGTTCCGTCGGACCGATGGACGCCTGCGGGTGAACGCACGCGGCCCAGGGGGCAGGCGGGGCTGTCAGACCGACGCCGTGTGGCAGGGACGTGGAGACGGCTCCTTGGGGACGGCGTCCCCAAGATAGCGTCCCCAAGATAGCGCCCCCAAGATAGCGCCCCCAAGATAGCGCCCATCGGATAGCGACTTTGGGATAGCGACTTTGGGATAGCGACTTTGGGATAGCGACTTTGGGAGGGCAATTCTGGGAGAGGCGCCTTTGGACGGGGGCGTGGATCAACGCGTGGGCGGCGCGCCCGTGGGGCTTCGCGGCGCAAGCCTGCCCTCCTTCAAGGCAAGCACACGATCCATAAAGCGGGTCAGCTCGAGATTGTGGGTGGCGGCGAGCACGGCCACGTTCTCGTGGCGCGCGAGCGATTGCAGCATCTCGAACACGCGGTGGGAGGTCGCCGGATCAAGATTGCCGGTCGGCTCATCGGCCAGCACGACGCGTGGGCGGTTGGCGAGCGCCCGCGCCAGGGCTACGCGCTGCTGTTCGCCGCCAGACAGCTGCGCCGGCTGATGATCAGCGCGCGCGCCGAGGCCGACGCGGTCAAGCAACTCCAGCGCCCGGGCGCGCGCCTCGCCCCTGGAGCGACCGGCGATCATCTGTGGAAGGATGATATTGTCGCAGGCGCTGAATTCCGGAAGCAGATGATGAAACTGGTAAACAAACCCGAGCTTGGAGCGCCGCACCCGGGTGCGGCCGTCATCATTGAGCTTCAGACAGTCTTCACCATCGATCCACACATCCCCGCCATCCGGGCGCTCGAGCAGCCCCGCGACGTGGAGCAGCGACGACTTGCCGGAGCCCGACGGCCCCACTAGGCCGACCACTTCGCCGGCACGCAGATCAAGATCCGCCCCGTCGAGCACGACCAGATCGCCGGCGCCGGTGCGATAGCGCCGGACGATGCCGGACAGCTTCAGAACGAGCTCGCCGCGCTCACTCATAGCGCAGCGCCTCAACCGGATCGAGCCGCGCTGCATTCCACGAGGGCAGCAGGGTGACAAGCAGCGATGTGAGGAAGCCCCAGACCGTGACCCCAATGACCTCCGCCGCATCGATTTCGGCCGGGAGGCGCGACAGCTGGTAGATCTCCGGATTGAAGACCTGCACGCCGGTCACCCAATCGATAAAATCCTGGATCAGCCCGATATTCATGCAGAAAACCACGCCGATGGTGAGACCGATCAGCACCCCGGACAGGCCGATCATCAGACCGACGAGGATGAAGATCCGCATCACGGCGCCGCGACTGGCGCCCATCGTGCGCAGAACGGCGATGTCGCGCCCTTTGTTCTTCACCAGCATCACGAGGCCGGTGATTATGTTCAGCGAGGTGATCAGCACGAGAACCAGGAAGATGATGCGCATCATCGCGCGCTCCACCTCAAGGGCGGTGAAATAGGCTTGGTTCTCGGCCCGCCAGTCAGCCACAGGCGCGCCCGGCGCGAGCGCCTGCAGCGCAGTCACAGTGGCGTCGACGTCATCGGGATCGGCGACCCGCACTTCGATGCGGTCGACGCGCTCGCCGCGCCCCAGAAAGTCCTGCGCCGCATCGAGCGGGATGAACACGAAGGCCTGATCGAAGGCCTGCACGCCGCCCTGGAACAACCCGGCGATCTCGAAACTCTGCCGTGCGGGCGCGACGCCGAACGGTGTTGTCGCGCCGGTCGGCGCGATCAACGTGATGCGGTCGCCCACATCAAGCCCGAGATTGCGCGCAAGCCGATATCCGACGAGCGCGCCCGTTCCCTCGGATCCGGCCCCGAACCCGGCCGCGCTGCCAACCACCACATTGTCATGGACGATGGCGACGCGAGCGAGATCCTGCGGTCGCATGCCCCGCACCATGGCGCCGGACTGACCGCCCGGACCTGTCGCCAGGACCTGCGCCTCGACCAGGGGTGCGGCTGCGTGCACCTCCGGGCGGACCTGCACCCCGGCGATGACGTCGCGCACCTCCTGCGGAGACAGCTGATCGGCCACGACAAGGGCATGCCCGGAGATGCCGAGGAGGCGATCGAGGATCTGACTGCGAAAGCCGTTCATCACCGACATGACAATGATCATCGCGGCGACGGCAAGCGCGATGCCAACCAGCGAGATGATGGTGATGAGGGCGATGCCGCCGTAGCGACGCTTGGCGAAGAGATACCGCCAGGCGAGCATGCGCTCAAAGGCCCCGAAGGGTTTGGACTGGCCGGTGAGGGGTTCCGCGGCGGCGCTCATGGCCTCACATCGCCTGCGATCACGCCGAAAGCTTGGCGAGGGCGGACTCCAGGCTCAGCTCCGCCTTCTCGCCGCTGCGCCGATCCTTCAGCTCCACCACCCCACGCGCGAGCCCCTTCGGACCGACGATCAGCTGGTGGGGCACGCCGATCAGATCCATGGCGGCGAACTTGGCGCCCGGCCGCGCGTCAGTGTCGTCATAAAGCGGGTCCAGCCCGCACTTGACGAGAGCGGCATAGGCGGTTTCGCACGCTGCGTCGGTCTGCGCGTCGCCCTGTTTCAGATTGGCGAGCCCGACGCCGAAAGGCGCCACCGAGCGTGGCCAGATCACGCCGGCCTCGTCGTGCGACGCTTCAATGATGGCGGCCACGAGGCGCGATACGCCAATCCCGTATGACCCCATATGCACCGGACGGTCGGTTCCGTCCGGCCCGGCGACGCTGGCGCGCATCGGCCTCGAATACTTTTCGCCGAAGTAGAAGATATGGCCAACCTCGATGCCACGGCCCTGGCGCCGGCGCGCCGGCGGCGCCTCCGCCTCGAAGCGGGCGGCGTCATGCATTTCCTCGGTCGCCGCATAATGCCTGAGAAAATCCCCGACCGCGCGCTCGCGCCCGGCGCGCCCGGCCTCGGTGTTCTCAAACGAGACGTCCGCGCCTGCCCAGTCGGCCTCTTCATAGGCGGCGTCATAGAACACGGCGCTTTCACCGGTGGGCGCGAGCACGATGAATTCGTGGCTGAGATCGCCGCCAATCGGACCGGTGTCGGCGCGCATTGGCACCGCCCGCAGTCCCAGGCGCTGGAACGTCCGCATGTAGGCGATGAACATCTTGCGGTAGGCGTCGCGCGCACCAGTTTCGTCCAAATCGAAGGAATAGGCGTCCTTCATCAGGAACTCCCGCCCGCGCATCACCCCGAAGCGGGGCCGGCGCTCGTCGCGGAACTTCCACTGGATGTGGTACAGGTTGAGGGGCAGATCGCGGTAGGACTTCACGCTGGCGCGGAAGATTTCCGTGATCATTTCCTCATTTGTGGGCCCATAGAGCATTTCGCGCTCGTGGCGGTCTTCAAACCGGAGCATTTCCGGCCCATAGGCGTCGTAACGTCCGCTTTCGCGCCACAGATCGGCCGACTGGATCGTCGGCATCAGGAGTTCGATCGCCCCTGCCCTGTCCTGCTCCTCGCGCACGATGGCGGCGATCTTCTGCAGCACCCGGTGTCCGAGCGGCAGCCACGCATAGATGCCGGCAGACTGCTGGCGGATCATGCCGGCCCGCAGCATCAGGCGGTGCGACACGATCTCGGCCTCGGCCGGCGTCTCCTTCAGGACGGGCATGAAAAAGCGCGACAAACGCATGGTCTATCCTTCAGCCGCTCTCACTTGGCGTTGGCTGACATCAAGACCAAGAATCGCCGCTGCGCAAACGATCCTTCCCGCCGTCGCCGTCAGACCCGCGTCGAAATATCGAACACATCGTAGGTAATGAGGCCCCACAGGACGCCAAGCAGGGCAAGCGCCAGGACCGCGGCGGCCATGAACTTGCGCCGGAGGTGCGGACGCGCCGGGGCGCCAGGGTCCGACCCGGGCACGACGCGTCCCTCTTCCGCCTGGCTGCGCACGCCCCACGGCAGCACCATGAAGAGCGCGATCCAGAACAGGACAAAGTAACAGGCGATGGCGGTGAACAGACCCACGGCGCGGACCCTAATGCGCCTCGCGCGGCGTTTCCATCAGTTCGATCAGCGTCCCATGAAAGTCCTTGGGATGCAGAAAGATGATCAACGTGTCATGTGCGCCCATGCGCGGCTCGCCGAGCACCTTCGCGCCCCTGGCGACCATTTCATCGCGGGCGGCGTAGATATCGGCCACCTCGAAGCAGACATGGTGCTGGCCGCCCTTCGGATTTTTCTCGAGGAAATTCAGGATTGGCGACGTCTCGCCGAGCGGTTCGATGAGCTCGATCTGACTGTTGGCGACGTTCACGAAGCAGACCTTGACACCTTGCGCGGGCATGTCACGGGTCAGGGTGATATCAACCACGCCGAACATCTCGCGATAGGTCTTCACCGCCGCCTCGATCGACGGGACCGCGACGCCTACATGGTTCAATCGCCCGATCAGGGACATGTTCCGCTCTCCTTGGATGCAACGCACCTCAGACCACAAGCACCACGGCGTCAACCAGCGCCTTCTTGCCCCAGCGCCGCTCCACCGCGCGGCGGGCGGCGCGGGCCACCGCCTCCTCGACCAGGTCCGGATCGCGGCGGTCCTTCTGGCTCATGCCTGCGAGCGCGGCTTCAGCGGCGTCGGCCACCGGGTCAAGGCCTTCGTCGGCCGGACGCCCGTCCGGCTCGCCAAGGCCGCGCGCGCGCACCTCAGGGCCTGCGATCAACCTGCCCTTGGCGTCTATCACAAGGCTGATCGACACCTGGCCGTTCGCGGCCATACGGCGACGATCCTTCAGCGGCGCGCATTCGGCCGGGACGATCACTGCGCCGTCGACATGAAGGCGGCCGGCAGGCGCCTCATCGATCACCTCGGCCGGCCCGGGCGCAAGCCTGATCACATCGCCGTTGCGCGGCGCAATGGCGGTCTCCACCTGCAACGCCCGGGCGAGCCTGCAGTGCTCCATAAGATGGCGGCGCTCGCCGTGCACCGGTATGGCGATACGCGGTCGCGCCCATTGGTACATCTGCCGCAGGTCGTCCCGATAGGGATGCCCGGATACGTGGATGTCGCGCTCGCGGTCAGTGATGATGCGCACGCCGCGATCGGCCAGCCGGTTCTGCAGGTTGCGGATTGGGATCTCATTGCCCGGGATGACGCGGGAGGAAAAGATGACCGTGTCGCCCTCCCCGAACTTGACATGCGGATGACCGCCCTGCGCGATGCGCGCCAGCGCAGCATTGGGCTCGCCCTGACTTCCCGTGCACAGATAAAGCACCTTGTCGCCCGGCAGATAGGACGCCTCCTGCACATCGATGAAACCTGCGTCCTGAAGCAGTCCCACCCCCTTGGCTGCAGCGGTGATGCGAAACATCGACCGGCCGACAAGGCATACGCTGCGCCCGGCTTCACGCGCAGCGATGACGGCGCTCTCCAGTCGCGCTACATTGGAGGCGAAGGCGGCGACCGCCACCCTGCCCTCCTGCTCGCGGATGACGTCGGCGAGATGTCTGCGCACATCGGCTTCAGAGCCGGCTTCGCCCTCAAACAGCGCATTGGTGCTGTCGCACACCATGGCCAGCACACCCGCGTCGCCGAGACTGCGCAACGTCTGGACGTCGGTGGTCTCGCCGATCAATGGGTCTGGATCAATCTTCCAGTCACCCGTGTGCAGGACGACCCCAAGCGGCGTGCGGACGATCAATCCGTTGGGTTCGGGAATGGAGTGCGTCAGGGTGACGTACTCCATGGAGAAGGGGCCAAGCTGCAGGGCGCCCTTCATGGGCACGATGGTGAGTATCGGCTCCGGGTCTATGCCCTTCTCGATCAGCTTCTGGCGGACGAGTTCGGCGGTGAATGGCGTGGCGAAGATTGGTGCGCGCAGGCGCGGCCACAGCCAGCCCACCGCGCCGATGTGGTCTTCATGGGCGTGGGTGAGCACGATCCCGAGAAGATTGTCGCGCTCGGACTCAAGATAGGAGGGGTCCGGCAGGATGACGTCCACGCCCGGCGTCGTCTGATCGCCGAATGTTACGCCGAGATCAACGATCACCCACCTGCGACGGTCTGGCGGACCATACCCGTAGGCGTTGAGGTTCATGCCGATTTCGCCAGCGCCGCCGAGCGCCAGGAAGACCAGTTCGTCCCGTCCGGCCATGGGGCTCACACCGGTCCCGCGCGGGCGTGATCGTCTTTGTTGCGCCGCCAGATCTCCCACAACCCGCGGATCGTCAGATCAGCGTCGAAATGGTCGATCGACCTGGTCGCTCCTTCAAACAGTGAGGCCACCCCGCCTGTGCCGATGACGGTCATGGGCGCCCCGTACTCCTCCTTGACACGCGCGACGAGGCCATCGATCAGGTCGACATACCCCCAGAAAATGCCTGACTGCATAGCGCTCACCGTATCCTTGCCGATGACCCGATTGGGCCGCTGAATGGCCACGCGTGGCAGCTTTGCCGCAGCGGCGTGCA
Source organism: Hyphomonadaceae bacterium (assembly GCA_040381075.1). GTDB lineage: Bacteria > Pseudomonadota > Alphaproteobacteria > Caulobacterales > Aquidulcibacteraceae > JBEIHX01. The sequence goes on along the minus strand of JBEIHX010000010.1, from coordinate 20,703 downwards.
ACGCCTGCAGGGACAGATTGATCCCTGGGCAGATGATGCCCCCTTCAAAGGCGCCGTCCGCCCCAACCACATCGAAATTCGTCGCTGTGCCGGAATCAACCACCAGCAGAGCGCCAGGATAGCGCATATGCGCGCCGACAGCGTTCACCAGACGGTCGGCGCCCGCCTCCGAGGGTTTCTCGATGCGCACCTCGATGCCGAGGTTCACGTTCTCACCGATCACCATGGGTTCGACGTGGAGGTAGCGGCGCGCAAGATTGCGCAGATTGAACAGGGACTGCGGCACAACGGAAGAAATGATGCAGGCGTCGAGGCGGTCAAAGGCGAGCCCCGCCATCGACAGCAGGTTATGCAGCCAGACAGCATATTCGTCGGCGGTGCGCGAACTGTCGGTGGCGGTGCGCCACTGGTTGGTCCAGTGGTCCCCATCGTGGATCGCAAACAGCGTGTTGGTGTTGCCTTGCTCGATCGCCAACAACATCGACGTCATCCCTTCGCAGAAGGAGGAAAAAACACCTCGCCGGCCGTTACGGCTTGGCGGGCGCCGGCGGTGTCGACGACGATCAGGGCGCCCGCCTCATCCAGGGTCTCAAAGCGGCCCTCGACAGCGCCTCCGGCGGCCTGCGCCTCAATCCTCTCGCCGACCCCATACGCGCGCTCCAGCCAGGCTGCGCGGATTTCGCCAAAGCCTGCCGCCTCGAAACGTTCCACCCAGTCCTCGAAGCGCTCGGCAAGCACGGCCGCGACATCTTCAGGCGCAGGGGCCGCACGCCCGGTCAGCGCCGCCAGCGAGATGGTTGTGCGGCCTGTGATGGGAGGCGCCTCAGCGAGATTGGCCCCGATGCCCACTGCGAGCCAGCGGCCGGCCGGGCCAAGGCCGGATTCCAGGAGGACGCCAGCAAGCTTCGCGTCGCCCGCCCACACATCATTCGGCCATTTGAGCCTCAGATCGGTCGCGCCAAAGGCCTCCAGCGCCTGGGCGGCGGCTACCGCGGCGGCATAGGACAGCAGGGCTGCCTGCGCCGGCGGCGCTGCAAGCGTGAACAGGCCGGTCAGGTGGAGGTTGCCGGGAGGGGAAAGCCACGTGCGCCCGCGTCTGCCGCGCCCAACCGTCTGGCGGGCAGCCAGCAGCCAGAGCGGTCCAGGTTCGCCGGCTTCGGCGCGCCGGCGCGCTTCTTCGTTTGTCGAATCGATGATGTCGAACCGGACAATGGAGGAAAGGCGCCGCGCCTGCGCCATCGCCTCAGAACGCCGTCGCCGCCGCCTTGGCGGCGGCTTCCACCTAGCCCAGCGCAGCGATGCCGGCCAGCACCAGGACTGCCGCGCAGCCGGCGGCAAGGCCCGCCCATGGCTGGGTGCGGTCGAGCGCCGGCGCCTGCGGGTCGAACCACATGATCTTCACGAGCTTGAGATAATAGAATGCGGAAACGACGCTCATGACCGCGCCGAAGATGGCGAGGGGGACAAGCCCGGCCTCAACACCGGCGAGAAACACGAAGTACTTGGCGAAGAATCCGGCGAGCGGGGGTACGCCCGCGACCGAGAACAGAAGCGCGGTAAGCGCAATCGCCAGTCCTGGTCTGGTCCTCGACAGGCCGGCAAGATCGTGGATCGATTCTACGCCCGCCCCCGCGCGCCGCATCAGCAGCACGCCGGCGAACAGCCCAATGGTGGTGGCGGCGTAGACCGCCAGATAGAACATCAGGCTCCAGGCGCCCCTCTCAGGGCCGCACGCCAGCGCGATCAGGGCGTAGCCGACATTGCCGATCGACGAGTATGCAAGAAGCCGCTTGATGTTGGTCTGGGTCAGAGCGCCGAATGCGCCCACGATCATAGACAGCACGGCGATTGCGACAATGACCTGGCGCCATTGATCTTCCATCGGACCGAAAGCTTCGAAGAGGAAGCGCGCGAACAGGGCCAGGGCGGCTACCTTCGGGGCGGCGGCGAAAAATGCGGTCGAGGCTGTCGGGGCGCCCTCATAGACGTCCGGCGTCCACATGTGGAACGGCGCCGCGGACGCCTTGAAGGCGATGCCGGAGGCCATCAGGACAAGACCGAACAGCAGGCCGACGCCACCGGTTTCGGCGGCCCTTGCGATCGCCTCGAAGCTTGTTGAACCCGCGAAGCCATAGACGAGGGACGCGCCGAACAGGAGCAGTCCCGACGACAGCGCCCCAAGCACGAAGTACTTGAGCCCGGCCTCGCTGGAGCGCCCATCGTCGCGCGCATAGGCGGCCATGACGTAGAGGGACAGCGACTGCAGCTCGACGCCGACGTAAAGCGTCATCAGATCGGTTGCGGAGACCATCAGATACATGCCGAGCGATGCAAACAGCATCAGCGCGTAATATTCCGGCCGGTCGATCTTCTCCGCCGCCAGGAACCCCTGGGCGAGGATGACGCTTGCTGCAGCGGCGAGCGCAATGATGATCTTGGCGAAGCTGGAAAAGCTGTCCTGGGTGAACCCCTGGAAGCTCCCGCCGGCGAACGCGTCGCCATAAACGGTGAGCGGCGCGGCGGCGTAGGCGCAGGCGGCGAGAAGCACCCCCACGCTCAGCCAGGCGGCCGCTGGCGCGCTGCGGTCGCCGGCGAACGCAGCGACCATAAGAACGATGATGCATCCTCCCGCCAGGATCAGCTCCGGGCGCAGGATCATCAGGGTTTCGAGAAGGGCCTGGGTGTCCATGGGAAGCCTAACGCCTCATCTCACTTGAGCGCTGCGAACGGCGCGATCATCGCGGCGGCGGAGGCCTCGGTCAGATCGAGCGCGATTGAGGGGTAAACCCCGAGCCACAGGGTTGCGATGATCAGCGGTGCGAACACCGCGATCTCACGCCCGGTCACGTCCGTGATGCCGGCAAGTTTGGGGTTGACGAGTTCCCCGAACGTCACGCGACGATACAGCGTCAGCGCGTAGACCGCCGAAAGGATCACGCCGATCGCCGCGCAGGCCGCCACGACCGGGTTGTCGAGGAAGGTCCCGGTCAGCGTCAGGATCTCTCCCACGAACCCGCTGGTGCCCGGAAGTCCGACATTGCCCATGGTGAACAGCATGAAGATGGCGGCGTACACAGGCATGCGGTTCACGAGGCCGCCATAGAAGGCGATCTCGCGGGTGTGCATGCGGTCATAAATGACGCCCACGCACAAGAAGAGCGCGCCGGAAATCACGCCGTGTGACAGCATCTGAAAAACTGCGCCCTGCACGCCTGTGTGGGAGCCTGAGAAGATGCCGATGGTCACGAAGCCCATATGGGCCACCGAGCTGTAGGCGATCAGCTTCTTGACGTCGGTCTGCCGGAACGCCACCAGCGACGCGTAGATGATCGCGATGACCGAGAGCGTGTAGACGAGCGGCGTAAACAGCACGGATGCATCGGGAAACATCGGCACGCTGAAGCGCAGAAAGCCGTAGCCCCCCATTTTCAGAAGGACGCCCGCCAGAACCACCGACCCGGCGGTAGGAGCCTGTACGTGGGCGTCCGGCAGCCAGGTATGCACTGGCCACATCGGCAGCTTGACGGCGAAGCTTGCAAAGAACGCAAGCCAGAGCCAGACCTGCAGATCCTCTGCAAAGCGATGCTGCAGCAGGTCGGGAATGCTGGACGAACCCGCGGTCATGATCATCGCGGCGATGGCCACAAGCATCAGGATTGAGCCGAGAAGGGTATACAGAAAGAATTTGTAGGCCGCGTAGACGCGCTCCGCGCCTCCCCACACACCGATGATGATGAACATCGGAATGAGGCCGGCTTCGAAGAAAACATAGAACACGATGAGGTCGAGCGCGCAGAACACGCCAAGCATCATGGTCTCGAGAATAAGGAAGAGCGCCAGATATTCGACGACGCGCTCCTTGATGGAGTCCCAGCTCGCCAGGATGCACAGCGGCATGAGCCAGGCGGTGAGCGCCACCAGCGCCAGAGCCAGCCCGTCGACGCCGAGATGATAGTCAAAACCGCCAAACCAGGCGGTCCGTTCGACGAACTGGAAACCAGGCGCGGCGGGCGAGAACGAGGCAAGCAGGTAAACGGTGATCGCCGCCGGGGGCGCTGTCGCCAGAAGCGCGAAAACCTTTGCAAATCCGTCAATCGCGGCCTTCGGCGCGACAGCGCGCGTCAGCATCAGCACGACTGCGGCAAGCGCAGGGGTGAAGATGAGCAGCGTGAGCCAGGGAGCGTCGGTCACGGCGCGCCTCCGAAAGAGCCCGCCAACACGAAGCCGCCGAAGGCGACCGCCGCAATCAGCATCAGGAACGCATAATGGTAGACATACCCCGTCTGCAGGCGGACCAGACGCCGCGCGCAGGCCCGCGCGACAGCAGCCATGCCGTTGGGGCCAAGTCCATCGATCAGCCGTTGATCGCCGATCTTCCAGAACACGTCTCCCAGAGCCTTCGCGCCGCGCACGAAGACGAAGTGGTACAGCTCATCGAAAAACCACTTGTTTGAGAGAAATGTGTGCAACGGGCCTTTGTTCGCAGCGATGCGCGCGCCCATGCCCTGGTTCAGAAGATAAAACCAGACCGCGAGCACAAAGCCGAGGATGGAAGCCCCGAAGGGCGCCCATTTGACCCAGACAGGCACATAATGGCGCTCGTGCAGCACGTGATTGTGCGCGCCATGGAAAATCGCCGTCTTCCAGAAGGCGGCGCCGTCCTTCTCGACGAACAGATTGAAGAAGACAAAGCCAGCCGCAACCGCGCCGAGCGCAAGAACGGCGAGCGGGACGAGCATCACCACCGGAGACTCATGCGGTTCATGCGCGTGGTCCGCGTGGGCGAGGTCTTCAGGAGTATGGTCTTCGGCAGTATGGTCCCGGGGGGCGTGGCGGGCGCCCGCGTTTGCAGCAGCCGCATGATGGCCGCCGCTGTGGACCTCGCCCGCGTCATGCGCGCCGCCGTGCTGGAGTCCCTCATGGCCTGCGCCGGCCCACATCGGCCGTCCCTGAAATGTCATGAACATGAGCCGCCAGGAGTAGAAGCTCGTCAGCAGCGCAGCGGTGAGCCCGAGCCAGAAGGCCAGCGTGGCCGCGCTCGTCATCTGCTGTGCGGCGTAGGCCGATTCCAGGATTGCATCCTTGGACACGAAGCCGGCCGAGCCGAAGTGCGTGCCCGGCAAACCAACCCCTGTGATCGCGAGTGTCCCAAGCAGCATCATGATCCAGGTGAATTTCATGCGCCCTGCGAGCGCACCCATGCGGCGCATGTCCTGTTCATGGTGCATGCCATGGATCACGGAGCCCGCGCCCAGGAACAGCAGGGCCTTGAAGAAGGCATGCGTGAACAGATGAAACATCGCCGCCTCATAGGCGCCGATGCCCGCGGCAAAGAACATGAAGCCGAGCTGGGAGCAGGTCGAATACGCGACCACACGCTTGATGTCGTTCTGCGCCAGCCCGATGGTGGCCGCAAAGAAGGCGGTTACTGCGCCCAGGATGGTGATGACATCGCGGGCGATCGGCGCGTGCTCATAGATCGGCGAGCACAGGCAGACGAGATAGACCCCGGCGGTGACCATTGTGGCTGCGTGGATCAGCGCCGACACGGGGGTCGGGCCCTCCATCGCGTCGGGGAGCCACGTGTGCAGGAAAAACTGCGCCGACTTGCCCATCGCGCCGACAAACAGCAGCAGGCCAATGGCCTCAAGGGCGCGGATCTCGTATCCCCCGATCTCGAACACAGCGTCGACTTTGGCGGGCGCGGCGGCGAAGACGTCCTTGAACTCGATCGAGCCGAACAGAAGGAACACCGCCATGATGCCAAGCGCAAACCCGAAGTCGCCCACCCGGTTGACGACAAACGCCTTGATCGCGGCGTCATTGGCGCTCGCCTTCTGATACCAGAAGCCGATCAGCAGGTAGGACGCGAGACCCACGCCCTCCCAGCCGAAGAAGAGCTGCATGAAGTCCGCCGCCGTGACCAGCATCAGCATGGCGAAGGTGAAAAAGCTCAAATAGCTGAAGAACCGGGCGCGGTGGGGATCCTGCGCCATGTAGCCCCAGGAATAGAGGTGCACCAAGGCGGAGACTGAGGTGATCACCACCATCATGGTGACGGACAGCGCATCGATCCGGATCGACCAGTGAGCGGTAAAGCCGGCGACATCAATGTAGCGCAGCAACTCGATGACATAGGCTTCCGGCGCCCCAAAGAAGCGCAGGAACATCACCCAGGACAAGGCGGCCGATACGAACAGCACGAGCGTCGTGACGCTCATTGCGACGCGGTCCCCGACCAGGCGCTGGAACAGTCCGGCGACAAGCGCAGCGATCAGGGGCCCGAAGACGATGATCGGTTCAATCATCGCGCTAGCCCTTCATCAGGTTGAGATCGTCGACGGAGATGTCGCCGCGGTTTCGGAAGTACACCACGAGGATTGCAAGGCCGACGGCGGCCTCGGCCGCGGCGACCGTCAGCACGAACATGGCGAAGACCTGCCCCACAAGGTCGCCGAGGAAGACGGAGAACGCGACCAGATTGATGTTCACCGCAAGCAGCATGAGTTCGATCGACATGAGTATGACGATGACGTTCTTGCGGTTCACGAAAACGCCGAACACGCCGATGGTGAAGAGCGCGGCAGCGACTGTGAGGTAATGGGCGAGCGAAAGGTCTCCCATCAGTCGATCCCCTGACCTGATTTGACGTCGAGCATGGCCACGCTGGCCTCGCGCTTGCGTCCGACCTGCTGGCTGACGCTCTGGCGGCGCACATTCGAGCGCTGGCGAAGCGTCAGAAGGATTGCTCCCACCATCGCAACGAACAGGATGAAGCCCGACACCTGAAACAGCAGCACATAGTCATCATACAACACATGGCCGAGCGCTTCGGCGTTGGTGGCTATGTCGCGGGGCAGCGGCTGGGCGAGCGACTCGGGCGCGATACCCGCCCTGTTCCAGGTGAGCCCGACAAGGATGAGTTCGATCAACAGTCCGGCGGCGACAAGCACCGCGACCGGCAGATAATTCGAAAAGCCTGCCTTCAGCTGCTCGAAGTCAACATCCAGCATCATGACCACGAACAGGAACAGGACGGCCACCGCGCCCACATAAACGACCAGCAGCAGCATGGCGAGCAGTTCCGCGCCGGCGAGCACAAACAATCCGGCTGCGTTGAAGAACGCCAGGATCAGGAACAGCACCGAGTGTACGGGATTGCGCGCGCCGACCACGCCAAGCGCGGCGGCGAGCATGATCGCCGACAGGATGTAGAATGCCGTTGTCTCGAGCGCCATGACCCCGCTCGCCCCTCTCCTGCCCGTTGCGTCGCCGCTTGCGGGCTCATTGTTGTTGACCGGCGCAGATCTGCGAACCGGCCGCCTTCTATCTGCTTCGCACCGCCCTGTCTCTTGCGCAGTGCGCCCCGGCCCGCCGCACCCGCCTAGCGATAGGGAGCATCGAGCTCAAGATTTCTGGCGATCTCACGCTCCCAGCGATCGCCGTTCGCGAGCAGTCGCTCCTTGTCGTAGTAGAGTTCCTCGCGGGTTTCCGTCGCGAATTCAAAATTCGGTCCCTCTACGATGGCGTCGACAGGACAGGCTTCCTGGCAGAATCCGCAATAGATGCACTTCACCATGTCGATGTCATACCGCGTCGTGCGGCGCGATCCGTCCTCGCGAGGCTCAGCCTCGATGGTGATCGCCTGGGCCGGACAGATCGCCTCGCACAGCTTGCAGGCGATGCAGCGCTCCTCGCCGTTGGCGTAGCGGCGCAGCGCGTGCTCACCGCGGAATCGTGGTGACAGCGGCCCCTTCTCAAACGGGTAATTGATGGTGTGCTTGCGGGCGAACACCTTGCGCGTCGCAAGTGCGAATGCGCCGAGAAAATCCAGCATCAGCACGCCGCGGGCAGCCTGAGAGAAGCGCGACATCTGGGACCCCCTCACGATGCGCCGGCGGCGGTGTAGACCCGGTAGGCCCCCACCAGCGCCACCGCAACAATCGACGTTGGCAGGAATATCTTCCAGCCAAGCCGCATCAGCTGGTCGTAGCGGTAGCGGGGCACGATCGCCTTCACCATCGCAAACAGGAAGAACACGATCCAGATCTTGACGTAGAACACCAGGAAACCCACCCATGGGTTGGTGACTTCCGCCCACGGCAGATGCCACCCACCCAGGAACAGGATGGTCATCATCGCGCACATCAGCACGATGTTGAGATATTCCCCGATCATGAACAGCAGATAGGGCGTGGAGGAGTACTCCACCTGATAGCCCGCCACGAGTTCGCTTTCCGCCTCTGGCAGGTCGAACGGCGGACGGTTGGTTTCAGCAAGGGCGGATATGAAGAACACCACAAACATGGCGAACATCAGCACGCCGACACCGGCGCGAAGCGGGTCGCTGAGGTTCAAAAACGAGAAGGCGTGCCATTTCCACACGCCTCCCGCCTGGGCGTCCACCACGGCGGTCAGGCTCAGGGAACCAACCAGGATCAGCACCGTCACGATGACAAAGCCGATGGACACTTCGTAGCTCACCATCTGCGCCGCCGACCGAAGGCTGCCCAGAAACGGGTATTTCGAGTTCGACGCCCACCCCCCCATGATGATGCCGTAGACACCAAGCGAGGAGACAGCAAACAGATAGAGAATTCCCACGTTGAGGTCAGCGATGACCACACCCGGGGCCCACGGGATCACCGCCCAGCCGATGAAGGCGAGGACGAAGGTCATGAGCGGGGCCAGGATGAATACGGTCTTGTCCGCTCCTGCGGGGATGACGATTTCCTTGACCACGAACTTCAGGAAGTCGGCGAAGGATTGCAAAAGACCGAAGGGGCCGACCACGTTGGGCCCCTTGCGCATCTGCGCCGCAGCCCAGACCTTGCGGTCGAACAGGAGAATGAACGCGAGCGTCAGCAGCAGCAGAACAACGAAGCCGAGAACCTGAGCGGTCTTCATAACCGCCCATTCCGCCTCGGGGGCGAGGGCAAGAAACGGCACGTAGTCCGACTGCAGTCCCGCCATCGTTCCTACTCCGCCGCCGCCGCAGGCGCCGCCGCGGCGTCCCGGCGTGTCCTGGAACATTCCGCCATCGTCCTTGACGCCCGCGCGATCGGGTTCGTCAGGTAAAAGTCGGAAATCGGATAGACGAAATCGGCCGCCGCCAGCGGCCCTGGAGCGCCCACACCTGCAAGATCAAACTCTTCCGCGGTCGCTGCGCCCGGCGCGTAGTCGAGCCCGCCCAAAACCGGATGCTCGCGCACCAAAGCCGCGCGCAGATCCTCCAGGCTGTCGTACCCGAGCGGCGTGTGACCGCGCTCGGACAATGCCCGGAAGATCGCCCATTCCTCGCGCGCATCTGCCTTTGCGAACACCGACCGAACAGACATCTGCACCCGCCCCTCGGTGTTGACGTAGAGCCCGTTCTGCTCGGTGAACGCTGCGGCCGGAAGGATGAGGTCGGCGCGTGCAGCGCCCGCATCGCCGTGACTGCCGACATAGATCACAAAGGCGTCAGACGCGCCGGCCAGATCGATTTCATCGGCGCCCAGAAGGATCAGCGTGTCGACACCGCCGGCCGCCATGGCGCGTGCGCCCTTGCCGCCCTGCCCCGGCAGGAAGCCGAGATCCAGCCCGCCGACGCGTGCAGCGGCGGTATGCAGCACGTTGAAGCCGTTCCAGGGGTCCGCCCCGGCGCGCACCATGCCCGTGGCCGCCGCGATGTCCGCGCAGGCGCGCAGAACCTGGGCGCCGTCGGGCCGCGTGAGCGCGCCCTGCCCAACGATCAGCGCCGGGTTGCGGGCGTTTTTCAGAACATCGAAAAAGTTTCCGGCGCCGGCGGTGAGGTCGGAGAGCGCACCGGCCCCCGCGCCAAGTTCGGCGACCTCATAGGTCAGATCGACAGGCGGGCCGATCCGCCCAACGCTGAGCGCGCCGCGCAGCCAGGTTTTCCGGATCCGCGCGTTGACCAGCGGCGCCTCCCAGCGCGGATTGGTGCCGACGAGCAGAAGCGCATCCACATCCTCGAGCCCGAGGATGGTCGTGTTAAACAGATAGCTCTGGCGCTGGCCGGACAGCGCCGCGCCATCCTGGCGGCAGTCCATATTGACCACGCCCAGGCGATCCAGGAGATCCTTGAGCGCCTTCATCCCTTCCAGGCTGGCGAGATCGCCCGCAATCGCGCCGATGCGGGCGGGATCGCCAGACAGGCGCTCGGCGGCGAGCGCCAGGGCCTGCGGCCAGGCGATTGGCGCCAGGCGACCATCGCGGCGCGCGTAGGCGCGGTCGAGCCGCTGACGCTTGAGACCGTCGCAGGCGTAGCGCGTCTTGTCGGAAATCCACTCCTCGTTGATCTCCTCATTGAGCCGCGGCAGCACCCGCAGCACCTCTGCGCCGCGCGCATCGACCCGGATGTTGCTGCCGACCGCATCCATCACATCAATGGTCTCGGTCTTCTTGAGTTCCCAGGGCCTCGCGCTGAAGGCGTAGGGCTTGGAAGTCAGGGCGCCGACCGGGCAAAGATCGATCACGTTGCCCGACAACTCCGACTGCACCGCCTGCTCAAGATAGGTGGTGATCTCCATGTCCTCACCGCGGCCCGCCGCGCCGATTTCCTCGGCCCCGGCGATTTCGGCGGCGAACCGGACGCAGCGCGTGCACTGGATGCAGCGCGTCATCACGGTTTTGATCAGCGGCCCCATGAACTTTTCTTCGACAGCCCGCTTGTTTTCGTCGAACCGAGAAGAGGCTCTGCCATAGGCGAGCGACTGGTCCTGCAGGTCGCACTCCCCGCCCTGATCGCAGATTGGGCAGTCCAGGGGATGATTGATGAGCAGGAACTCCATCACCCCTTCGCGCGCCTTGCGCACCACATCGCTGCGGGTGACCAGTTCGGGCGGCGCCTGGTCGGGCTTGGGCGGCGGCAGATCGCGCACCTGCTGGGCGCAAGACGCGACCGGCTTGGGTCCGGAGCGCCCTGCGACCTTCACTTCGATCAGGCACATCCGGCAATTGCCGGCGATCGACAGGCGCTCGTGATAGCAGAAACGCGGGATTTCTGCGCCGGCGGCCTCGCAGGCCTGCAGCAGCGTGTAGTCTCCCGGCACATCTATTTCCCGCCCGTCGACGAGGATTTTGGTCATGATTCCGGCTCGGTTGATCGCGGCTGGGTGATGGGCGATTTATCGCCGCGCGGCAAGAGGCTGCGGCGTCGAGATTGGGCCCTGGCCCGCGCGCCCCTGCGGCGCCGGCGCATTTTGGCAGGATTGGCGGGCCGGCGGCCTGCGCAAGGGACGGCGGAGGACGCCCGCTCTGGCGGGCCATGCGCCGTCCGGGTGAGGATCGCAGCAGACATCGCAGAGCCGGTCGCGTGGGCGATTCGCCCGTGCGGTAAGTCCCAGGAGGTCCGCTTTGGGCAGTCCGCTTTGGGCAGTCCGCTTTGGGCAGTCCGCTTTGGGCAGTCCGCTCTGGGAAGTCCGCTCTGGGAAGTCCGCTCTGGGTCGGGCTGATGTGGGTCGGGCTGCTGTGGGCGGCGACCGGCTCGGATCGACGGCTTGGATGATCAGCGCGGCGTGGCGGGGGGCTGCCGGCCATGGCGCAGTGCTCCTGCGGCCAGCGATGCGGCTGCACCACGGCGGAGGTCTGGACCGGCTGCTCCCGCGCCGCCTTGAGGTGGCTGCGTCGGTGCGAGGGTGACGGCTGTGCGCCCCCGCCCGTTGGGCGGATTGGAACGGGCCCGCCAGCCTGACGCCCTTCAGCTTGCAGACCGCGAAAGTCCCGGCAGCCGGCCTTACAACGGAGCGCGCAGACCGCAGCCGTCCGGCTTATTCCGCGGCGACTGCTGCGCCAGCCACGTGCGGTTTGCCGGTTCGATAGGAGGCGATGCGCTCTTCGATTTCGCTGCGGAAGCGCCAGATCAAGCCCTGGATGGGCCATGCGGCCGCATCGCCAAGCGCACAGATGGTATGGCCTTCCACCTGGCCCGCCACATCGAGCAGGAGATCAATCTCGCTCGGGTCGGCGTCGCCCCTCGCCATGCGCTCGAGCACCCGCCACATCCATCCGGTCCCCTCCCGGCAGGGCGTACACTGGCCGCAACTCTCATGTTTGTAGAAATACGCGATCCGCGCGATGGCGCGCACCAGATCGGTGGATTTGTCCATGACGATCACGGCGGCTGTTCCGAGGCCCGACTTGAGGGCGGACAGGCTGTCAAAGTCCATCAGAACCTCGTCGGCCATCTCGGCGGTGATCATGCGCACGGAGGAGCCCCCGGGGATCACCGCTTTCAGGTTCGACCAGCCGCCGCGCACCCCGCCGCAGTGCTCCTCCAGAAGCTGCCTGAGCGGAATGGACATCGCCTCCTCAACATTGCAGGGCCGGTTCACATGCCCCGAGACACAGAACACCTTGACGCCGGCGTTGTTGGGGCGGCCGAACCCGGCGAACCAGGCTGCGCCGCGGCGCAGGATGGTCGGCACGACGGCGATGGATTCGACATTGTTCACAGTGGTGGGACAGCCGTAGAGGCCAGCGTTGGCCGGAAACGGCGGCTTCAGCCTTGGCTGTCCTTTCTTGCCCTCAAGGCTTTCCAGGAGCGCGGTTTCCTCACCGCAGATGTAGGCGCCAGCCCCGTGATGCACATAGAGGTCGAAATCCCAGCCATGGATGTTGTCCTGACCGATCAGACGGGCCTCGTAGGCCTCACGGATCGCGGCTTCGAGGATCTCGCGCTCGCGCACATACTCGCCACGCACGTAGATGTAGCAGGCGTGCGCCTGCATCGCGAAGGAGGCGATGAGGCAACCTTCGATCAGCAGGTGCGGATCGTGACGCATCATGTCACGGTCCTTGCACGTTCCAGGTTCGGATTCGTCCGCATTCACCACGAGGTAGTGCGGCCGGTCCTTCAGCTGTTTCGGCATGAACGACCACTTCAGGCCGGTCGGGAACCCCGCCCCGCCACGCCCGCGCAGGCCTGAGTCCTTCACCTGCTGGATGATCCACTCCCGCCCGCAGGCGATCATGTCCGGCGTCATGTTCCAGGCGCCGCGCAGGCGCGCCGCCTCCAGGCGCCAATCCTGGCGGCCGTACAGGTTGAGAAAGATCCGATCCTTATCCGCGAGCATGAGATCAATCCGTTGCTTGGCCGGCCATCCGCCGACGGTGATGGCGGGTGCGCACGATGATGGCAACGATGAGTCCGGCGGCGCCGAGCGCGAGCGCGCCGAGCCCTGCCGGCCGCAGCCAGTCCGGCGCCGAGGACTGTGGTCCATGCGGCGCCCATGCCGGCGGGGTTCGGGCGACAAGCACGGCGAGCGCGCCAGCGAGCGTCGCGCCGATCGAACCGAGGCGCAGCCGCCAGGCGACGCGGCGCAATTCGCGCCGATAGGCGGCGCGCTGCACGGGATCGGCGAGGTCCGGGGCGGGCAGCGTCATGCTGCGCCGTCCGGTTTGGGGGCATTGGGCAGGGCTGCGAGCCGCTTGCCGAGCGACCCATCATAGAGCGCGGGATCAGTCAGGCTTGTCTGATCGCCCTCGGGAGCGCTGGCCTGGCGCGCGCGGCGGCTGCCGGGCGCAGGCGCATCGGCGCCGGACCGCAGGGCCGCGATCAGGGCCTCAACATCGGCGCCAGTCAGATCCTCGTGATAATAATCATGCAGCGCCAGGACCGGCGCGTTGACGCAGGCCCCGAGGCACTCAACCTCTTCCCAGGACAGCAGGCCGTCGTGCGTTGGGTGATGCGCCGCCCCGATATCGCGCCGGCAGATCTCTTTGATGTCATTTGCGCCGCGCAGCATGCACGGGGTGGTGCCGCACACCTGGAGATGATGGCGTCCCATCGGCGCGAGATGGAACATGGTGTAGAAGGTCGCGACCTCATAGACGCGGATATAGGGCATTCCCAGGAGTTCAGCCGCCGCCCGCATCGCCGGCTCGCTGACCCAGCCCTCCTGCTTCTGGATCAACCACAGAAGCGGAATGATTGCGGACTGGCGTCGGTCAGCAGGATATTTCGCGATCCACCAGTCGGCCTTCGTCTTGGTCTCTGGCGAGAAGGCGAAACGCTCGGGCTGCTCCTTGGCGATGCGCCGGACGGCCATGCCTGTTCCTCTCTGGGTCTGTGACGGCGCGCGCGGGCGCCGGCGTGCGACTGGGGCAGACTCTCACAGGCCTGCCCGGGAGCGTGTTTCGACGATGCGGCCTTGCTCAGTCAAGGCGGCGGCGCTGCTACTTCACGAACTCAACGCGGCGGATCAACCCCTCGGCGACGGAATAGATCGCCAGCGCCTCAAACACCGGCCCCTGTGGCGAGCGTTTCACCTCCTCGTGATCAAACACGACGCCGGCGACGGCGATTCGATTCACAAGGCGCGCGTGGTTCATCGGGAAGGTCGCGAATGCATCGCCATAGCGGGCGCGGATCGCAGCCGCCCCGTCCTGGGTGACCGGCCCCAGGTAATCGGCGATCGCGCAATCTGGAGCGAAATAGGCCATGTAGCCGTCAAGATCCTGGGCGTTGTAGGCGTCAAGCTGACCCTGGGTCGCCTCCAGACCGGTCGGGCCGCGACGTGAGCTGACGGTCTCGATCCGCGTGATCACGTCGGCGCACACCCGGTAGATGGTGGCCACGTACCGGCGCACGCTGTCCTGGCGCACCGAAACCTCGTGATCGACGACGGTGTCGGCGAACACAATCCGGTTGAGCGCGCGCGTGGCGTGCAGGGGATAGGCGGCGATGGTGCGCTCATACGCGCCCGTCGCAGCGGCGCGCCCCTCGGCGACAACCGCGCCGCGATAGGCAGCCATGACGACGTCGTCGGCCAGCGTGGCGGCGAGCGCACCGAGATCATTGCGCCCGTAAGCCGCAAGATTGGCGTCGACCACGGCTGTGGTCGCAGAGCGTGCGTGGGGGGCGGCCATGGCGGTTCTTGCTCCGGTGAGAGGCCTCACATCCGGGCCTCAAATCCCAGTGTTCAGATCTCAGTGTTCAGATCTCAGTGTTCAGATCTCAGTTTTCAGATCTCAGTTTTCAGATCTCAGTTTTCAGACTTGGTGTTTCAGACCTCAGACCTCAGGGCGTGGGGCGGTGATCTGGCGGCGCAACCTATCGGCGCGGGCGCGTTCGTACAGCTTAAGCTGTGCGCCCAGCAATGGCAGGCGGATCAGCACCAGGCGCGCGAGGGCCGAGAATGCAAATGCGCCAAGGCAGCCCAGCAGGATCGATAACCAGACGTTGCTTGCGCCCTGCTGCGACCGCCACCAGGGCGCGGCCCACAGAAACAGCGCGCAGGCGGTCGGCAGGAAGAGCACAAACGCACAGATGAAGTAGTTGAGCGCCTTGCCTGGAAAGGCGTTGCGGCCCTCCCTGTCATTCATTGTGTTGACGCCTGCGATCACTCCAGCGAGCAGCAGGGCTACGGCCAGGTTGCCGATGGAGAAGACCGGGCCGGGGATATCACTCATGTCGGGCGCCCTGTCGGGTGCGCGCTCAGCCCTTCACCCCGACGCCAGCCCGCCCGCGCAGCGGCCAGGCTCATCGGTCGATCTCCCCGAACACGATGTCGAGCGACCCCAGAATGGCGCTGACATCGGCGAGCATGTGGCCGCGGTTGAGCACGTCCATCGCCTGCAGATGGGGGAAGCCAGGCGCGCGGATTTTCAGTCGGTAGGGACGATTGGATCCGTCCGACACCAGATAGACGCCAAACTCTCCCTTGGGCGCTTCAACGGCTGCGTACACCTCGCCCGGCGGCACGTGCACGCCCTCGGTATATAGCTTGAAATGGTTGATCAGCGCCTCCATCGAGCGTTTCATATCCGCCCTGCGGGGCGGTGCGACCTTGGGATTTTGGTTCATCACCGGCCCAGGCGGGATACGTTCGATGCATTGCTTGATGATCTTTACGGATTCGCGCATCTCCTCCATGCGGATGAGATACCGATCCCAGCAATCGCCGTTCTTGCCAACCGGAATCTTGAAGTCGAGTTCGCTGTAGATTTCATAAGGCTGTGCGCGGCGCAGATCCCACGCCATGCCCGACCCGCGCACCATGACCCCGGAGAAGCCGTAGGCAAGCGCCATATCCCGGGACACCACGCCGATATCGACGTTGCGCTGCTTGAAGATGCGGTTCTCGGTCACCAGCGTCTCAAGGTCGTCCAGCGTTCGCAGCAGCTGGTCGCCGAACGCATAGATGTCGTCGAGCAACGCCTTGGGAAGATCCTGGTGGACCCCGCCCGGACGGAAATAGGCGGCATGCATGCGCGAGCCGGAGGCGCGTTCGTAGAAGACCATCAGCTTCTCGCGCTCTTCAAAGCCCCACAGCGGCGGGGTAAGGGCGCCAACGTCCATTGCCTGCGTCGTTACGTTCAGCAGATGCGAGAGGATCCGTCCGATCTCAGAGAATATGACCCGGATAAACTGGGCGCGGCGCGGCGCAGTGACGCCAAGAAGCTTTTCCACCGCCAGGCAATAGGCGTGCTCCTGGTTCATGGGCGCGACATAGTCGAGACGATCGAAATATGGCAGCGCCTGCAGATAGGTCTTATGCTCGATCAGCTTCTCGGTGCCGCGGTGCAACAGGCCGATATGCGGATCAACCCGCTCCACGATTTCGCCGTCGAGCTCAAGCACAAGGCGCAGGACGCCGTGCGCAGCGGGATGCTGCGGTCCGAAATTGATCGTGAACCTGCGGTCGTCGAAGTCGGATCGCGGGTCATCGCGTCGGACCGGACCAGCATCGTCAGCCATCTGCCATCCTTCTCATGCCTTCCGCCGGCTGCCTGTCGTTGGACGCCTGCCGCCAGACGGGCGCGCCGCCGGCCGGGCCTGCTGCGCCTTTAGCCGTCGTCTGCGCCGGTTCACCGGGCCTTCTCATCGCCCGGCAGGGTCAGCATCCCTTCCCATGGCGATTCAAAATCAAAATTGCGGTATTCCTGAACGAGCTTTACCGGTTCATAGACCACCCGCCTCTGCTCTTCATCGTAGCGCACCTCGACATGCCCAGTGAGGGGAAAGTCCTTGCGCAGCGGATATCCCTGGAAGCCGTAGTCGGTGAGGATGCGGCGCAGATCCGGATGACCTGAGAACAGCACGCCGTACATGTCGAAAGCCTCGCGTTCATACCAGTCGGCGGCCGGATAGACGCCGACGATGCTCGGCGCAGGGGTTTCCTCGTCCAGCTCCATCTTGACGCGCAGGCGCAGGTTCCGGCGCATGGACAAAAGGTGGTAAACGACCTCGAAGCGGTGCGTCCGCTCTGGGTAGTCGGCTGCGCACAGGTCAATGAGCACCTGGAATTCCAACGCAGGGTCGTCACGCAGGAAGGTCAGCAGTTCGACGACCATGTCGACCGCTGCAATCAGGGTGAGTTCGCCGTACGCGATCCTGGTCGCTCGCAGGCCAGGGGCGCGGGCTTCGAGGTCCTTGGCGAGGTCGCAGAGCGCCATCGGGCGGTTCTTTCTCGGCTTTCAGAGGTGTTCAGCGTTCGATGGTGCCTTCACGGCGGATCTTTTTCTGCAGTTGCAGAATCCCGTAAACCAGCGCCTCGGCGGTTGGCGGGCAGCCCGGCACGTAGATATCCACAGGCACGATGCGGTCGCAGCCCCGCACCACGGCGTAGCTGTAATGATAATAACCGCCGCCGTTGGCGCATGACCCCATCGAGATCACGTACCGCGGGTTGGGCATCTGGTCGTAGACCTTGCGCAGCGCCGGCGCCATTTTGTTGGTCAGGGTTCCAGCCACGATCATCACATCGGACTGGCGCGGCGACGCCCGCGGCGCCACGCCAAAGCGCTCCAGATCATAGCGCGGCATGGAGGCCTGCATCATTTCCACGGCGCAGCAGGCAAGGCCGAAGGTCATCCACATCAGCGAGCCGGTGCGCGCCCAGGTGATCAGGTCGTCGGCGCGCGCGACGAGGAAGCCCTTGTCGGCCAGCTCGTTCGTCAGGCCAGTGTAAAAGGCGTCATCCTGGCGCGCCGGAAAGCCGCTCTCAGGCAGCGCGACGCCGGACGCCGCCGCCGGAACCGTCACTCCCATTCCAGCGCTCCCTTTTTCCAATCATAGACCAGGCCGATCACAAGGACGCCAAGGAACGCCATCATCGACCAGAACGCGAAAATGTTGCCGTGCTGCAGCGGGAAAATCCAAGCGAACAGGAACGCGGCCTCAAGATCAAACACGATGAACATGATCGATACGAGGTAGAACCGCACGTCGAACTTCATGCGTGCGTCATCGAATGCATTGAAGCCGCACTCATACGCGGACACCTTCTCCGCGTCCGGGGACTTGGGGGCCAACAGCCAGGAGGCGATCATGAACCCCGCGCCCAGAACGCTGGCGATGCCGAGAAAGATGATAATCGGCAGATATTCAAGAAGATCCACGCCCATGACCTGCACGCCCCCCTCGCCCGCGGCTGCGGGCAGGGCGGCGGTGGAAAGGGCCCCGGCGTGCGCCATGCCGGAGTCCAGGGTCGCCAGGGCCACGGTCACGATCTCAGCCGTCACGATCTCAGCCGTCCCGATCTGAGCAACCCCGCCTGAAAAGGCCTCTGTAAGCATGGACTGATGCATCTCCGCCAGCGCGAATCCCGACGGTCCTGTCAGGATGCGGCGGCGAAGCTAGGCGTGCGCGCCGCCCGGCGCAACCATGTGATGCGCCTTGCCTTACGCCTGGCGCACTCCGGCGGGCGGGGCGCCTGCGGCGCAGGCGCGCAGCGATCCGGATTGAAACCTGCTCGCGCCGATGGAATGTCCCGGCGCCGCCAGACTGGCCAAAGCGGGCCGCCCGCAGCTGGTGGGCGACAAAGGCCCGGCCTGGCTGTCCACCCGACAGGGATTGCCAAATGGTGAGCATGCAGGGCGTGGCGTTGCGCGGGTTCCGGACTTGACCGGTTTCGGTTTAGCGTGGTGCAGGCTGGCGGCGTCGGGACGGAGCGCGGCCACAACAAGACATCAGACCGGGGATCAGACCCGCGTCGTGCAGATCCCGGCCGGAGGAGCAGGATGGCCCGATTGCTTGACCGCACCGCCTTGCTGGCGATGACGCGCGCGGCGCGCGCCCATGCAGCCGCAGGCGCCGCGCCGC
Source organism: Hyphomonadaceae bacterium (assembly GCA_040381075.1). Taxonomy (GTDB): domain Bacteria; phylum Pseudomonadota; class Alphaproteobacteria; order Caulobacterales; family Aquidulcibacteraceae; genus JBEIHX01. The sequence continues at coordinate 1,655 of JBEIHX010000010.1, read as the reverse complement.
AGGCTGACCACGTGATGCGCACGCCGGCCAGCGTCTTCACCGACCCGGACCGGTTCGCGCGCGAGCGGGCGCTGATTTTTCGCCGCCTGCCGCTCGTGCTGGCGGCCAGTGCGGAGTTGGCGCGGCCGGGCGACTACAAGGCGCTGGAAGCAGCCGGAACCCCGGTTCTGCTGACCCGTGGCGCCGACGGGGAGGCGCACGCCTTCCTGAACTCCTGCAGCCATCGCGGGGCCAATGTGGCGCTGCCCGGCTGCGGCCACGCCACGCGGTTCACCTGCCCCTATCACGGCTGGACGTTCGCCCAGGACGGACGCCTCCTCGCGCTGACGGCGGCGCATGAGTTCGGCGACATCGACATGTCGGCCCATGGACTTGTCCGCTTGCCGTGCCTGGAGCGGGCCGGACTGATCTGGGTCATCCTCGACCCCAACTCGACGCTCCCGATCGCCGGTTTTCTCTGCGGTTACGATGCGGCGCTTGCGCATTTCGGCTTCGAGACCTGGCATTTCTTCGACCGCCGCACCATCGAGGGTCCGAACTGGAAAATCGCCTATGATGGCTATCTCGACCTGTATCACCTGCCGGTTCTGCACAGGAACACGTTCGGGCCAGAGATGCCCAACCAGGCGCTGTACTTCGCCTGGGGCCCCCATCAGCGGGCGCTGTCGCCCATGAGGAGTCTGCTTGGGGACAACGCCAAGCCGGAGGCGGACTGGGGGCCTGAGGAACTCCTCGCTGGCGTCTGGACGATTTTTCCGCATGTCTCGATCGCAAGCTTCTACGCTGGCGGACGCGCCGTCCTGGTGTCGATCCTGCTGCCTGGCGCCCATGTCGGCCAGTCTTTCACCACGCAGATCTATCTGAGCGAGCGGCCGCTCGACGAGGCTGCCAGCGCGCAGGCGGCCAGGCAGTTCGCCATGCTGGAGCATGTGGTGAAGGACGAAGACTACGACACTGGCCTGCGTCAGCAGCGGGCGCTGGCGGCGGGCGCCCGCGACCATGTCCTGTATGGCCGCAATGAGGGCGGCGCTCAGGTCTTCCACGGGTGGGTGGAGCGCATCCTCGCGGCTGATGACGCCGCGCTGACACGCCTGTTCCCACCCGTGTGAGCCGGCAGCAACCGGCGGCTGCACCGCAGTAAGCCATGCCCTTCTCTGCTGCCTCCGCCGGGCGCCCCATACCGACCGGGGCCGGGGCCTCGCATGACCGGGTTGCTGCACGCCAAGCGCCCTCCGGCGCCGGAACGCCGGGCCAGGATCGGGGAGCGCCCGCTCCCGCCCGCCTGAAGGCGGACACAGGTGGTCTGTTGGAGGTCCGCTGGCCTTGACCAACCTGGCATCCACACGAGAACGGCCCGGATGGGACACTTCACAGCCAAACCAAGACACAGCCCGACCAAGATAGGGCCGACCAAGATAGGGCCGACGGCCTTCGAGCACCACCTGGACGCTTTTTTACGAAATCCCGCGGGCCGGGCCGCCGCCTCTGCGCCGCAGCGGGCGCCCTTTCGTCAGTGGCGCGAGTGACGGGGCTCGAACCCGCGACCTTCGGCGTGACAGGCCGACGCTCTAACCAACTGAGCTACACCCGCGTAGGTGAGGCGCGGGAGTTAGGCCAAGCCGCTTAGCAGGTCAAGCGCGAGACGCGAAAAATGC
>JBEIHX010000009.1:0-117042 GCA_040381075.1 Hyphomonadaceae bacterium | reverse complement strand
TGCGATATCGGCGTGTCCGAGCAGCGTCTGCACGAGGCGCAGGTCTGCGCCGCCGCCGAGCAGATGGGTGGCGAAGGCGTGGCGCAGGATATGCGGCGTCAGCGCCGCGGGGTCGAGGCCTGCCGCGCGCGCGAGTTCGTCCAACAGTTGTCCAAAGCGGCGCCTGGTCAGATGGCCGGCGCTGGCGCGCGAGGGGAACAGAAACTTCTGCGCCCGATCGCGCGCGGGTCCGGGCGGCGGCAGAAAGGCATCGCGCACCTGCAGGTAGGCCTGCAAAGCCGTCCGGGCCGCACCGCCGATCGGCGCCATGCGCACCTTGCCGCCTTTCCCCTTGACGGTGATCGCCGCTTCGCCTGGGCGCGGGGCGGCGGATAGGGGAAGGCCGACAAGTTCTGATACGCGCAACCCAGCGCCATAGGCGAGTTCCAGGAGACAGATCAGTCGCACCGCGCGTGCGCCGCCGCCGGCCGCAGCGGCCAGCAGGCGTTCGATGTCTGCCGGGGGTAGAGTCTTGGGCAGGGTGCGGCCGCGCCGCGGGCTCTCGAGGCGGGCTGTCGGATCGTCCCGGCGCCACCCCTCGCTCAGCGCAAAGCGGTAGAACTGGCGCAACGCCGACAGCCGGCGTGCGGCGGTGGCGGGACTCAGTCCTTCGCCCGCGAGCGCCTGCAGATACCCGGCAAGGTCGCCGCCGCTGGCCTGTTCGAGGTTTGTCGCATGACGGTCGAGCCAGGCCTGCGCGTCGAAGAGGTCGCGCCGGTAAGCCGCCAGCGTGTTGGCTGCAGCGGCGCGCTCGGCGGCCTGCATCTCGAGGAAAGCCTCAACCCAGCGGCCTGATTTGCCTGACATGGCCGACCCTGCCAAGCGGCCTCCATCCGCCGATCTGCCGGACGTCATTGCGAGTGGCGCGCCGCCAGCATCGCCTCAATCGCCAGCTGACGCGCGTCATCCTCCAGATCCACCTCGCGCAGCGCACGGATCACCTGCGCGGCGTCGATCGGATCGAGCCGTCCGACGCCGCCGTTCTGCAGGATCAGCGTCGCCAAAAGCGCCGTTTCTGCAACTGCGGCGCGCCTGGATGTCATCACGAGATTGGCGAGCAGTGACAGATCGACGCGCGCGCCGGGCGCGACTTCGTTCTGGATCATGAAGCGCTGCACGTTGGAACTTTGCGGCATCCCGAGGGCCAGGCCGAGCATGACGTCGCGCATCGCTGCGCGTTGCTGGGCAGGCGTCGCCGCGACGGCGAGTCGGTTCTCGAGGGCGGTGGCGGCGAGATCGTCCGTCAAACCCGACAGCGCCGCCACTGCAAGGTCGATCTGGGCCGCGATCTGCGGATCAAGGTTTGCCGCGACCCGCCGCCACGCCAGGGCGCCAGGCGGATCGTAGGTCGCAAGGGCCGCCTCGGCAAAGATCTGGGCGTGCGCCGCCAGCGCCTCGCTTGGCGTGATGGATTGCAGGTCGGCGCGGTACAGACGTGCGGCGGCGGCGAAGCCGGCGTAGCTGGTCGTGGCCTCGAGGGCCGCCGCGATCAGCGCCGCCTTGCCTCCCGCGTCGGGCGCATCGGGTGCTTCGGTGGCGTTGCGCACGGCTGCGAAGCTGGCCGCAGGCGCAGGAATGACTGGCGCCGGTGTTTGGCTGGCGAGCGCGGCGAGCCCCAGGGTCAGGGCCTCGGCGTGCTGCGCTGGGCTGATCACGTCGAGCGCAGCAGCGCGTTGAGCCGCCTCGATGCGCAGTCCCGGTGCGGTGTCCGGGTGCGCGGCGAGCGCGCCAAGAGCCAGCCCGGGCGCGGCAGCAAGCGCCCGCAGGTCGGTCGCGAGGCCTGCGTAACTGGAGATCGCCGCTTCGAGGGCGGTGCGATAGCGCCCGGCGGGCGGACGCCCGGCATAGGCGCCGGTCTTGATGCCGAGGGCCTGCCCGAACCACGCGTCGGCGCCGTCTGCTGCGCGTGCGATGTCCAGGTTGAGATTGGCGGCGGCGATATCGCCGGCGCGCGCGAAGCAATAGGCGCGCAGCTTCAGAAAGTAGGGCGCGGCGTCGGCCCCGGACGCGAAGCGGGCGGCGCGCGTGCAGGCTGCATCCTGTCGCCCCGCGGCGATCAGGCCTTCGGCGGCTGCGATGGCGACCGTTGGCGCGCGGTTGATGTCCGGGTAGCGGTCAGCGAGCGCGACGATCATCTCCGGCGTTGCGAACGCGGCCGCCCGGTCGACCCGTACGAGCGACAGGTCCGGCGTCGCGTTCGCCGGAGCGCCGCCGCCGGATAGAAGGGCCCGGCGCGCCAGCGAGAGCGCGGTCGCAGAGTTGGGCTGCGCCTTCAGCCGCAGCAGGGCCGGAGCGATCACCCCGGCGTCGGAGCCGCGCCACAGATCGGGACGCAGCCCGCCTTCGGCGGGCGTCATTCCGGCGGCGGTCCATGGATCGATGGCGGCTGACAATTCGCCGACCGATATGGTTTGCCCGCTGGCGGCTGCGCCTCCCGCGAGGGCGATGGCGGCCGCCAGAATCGCGCGCCAACCGCCCCGCTGATGGCGGCTGTCGACCTGAGGGGCGATCCTGTTTCGTGTCATATTGCTTCCGTTGCGCCGGGTGGTGGCAGACCAGGACCACAGATCGGACACTGCCAGTTTGGCGAAATCCCGCCAAGCAGAAGAACTGTGCGCCGCCGGCTGCATTTCTTGCCGGCCGGGGCGCGAGCGGGCAGTGTGGCGCGATGGGCGATGACCACGGATCAGCATCCTTTGGCGGGCGTCGCGGCCGGTTGCGGCGCACGGTGGCGCTTGTCGGTCTGATGGGGGCCGGCAAGACCACGGTCGGGCGCGCTCTGGCGCGCCGCCTCGCGGTGCCATTCCGCGACGCAGACGCCGAGATCGAGAAGGCGGCGGATCTGAGCGTGACCGAGATCTTCCAGCGGCTCGGCGAGGGGGAGTTCCGGAAGGGCGAACGGCGTGTCATCGCGCGTCTGCTGGAACAGCCGGCCTTTGTTCTGGCCACGGGAGGCGGCGCCTATGTGAACAGTGACACGCGCGCTGTGCTCAGGCAGCAGGCGATTACTGTCTGGTTGCGCGCTGATCTTGATCTGCTGATGCGTCGGGTGCTCCGCCGCAACACCCGACCTCTGCTGCAGAATGGCGATCCCCGCGCCACCATGAGCCGCTTGATGGCTGAGCGCCATCCCGTCTATGCGCAGGCCGATCTGGTGGTGGACGTTCATGACGGCGCGGCGACAGACATCGCTTGCACGATCATTGATCGGCTGCCTGAAAGGGCTTTCCAATGACCCTGGCCCGCACCGTTCCCGTCTCGCTCGGACCGCGCAGTTATGAGGTGGTGATCGGCCCTGGCCTGATCCGAAGCGCCGGCGCACGGATTGCGCCGTTCGCACGGCGCGGGCGGGTGCTTGTGGCGGCCGACGAGACGGTCTGGGCCCTTCACGGCGCGCGTCTGGCCGCTGGCCTGGCGGAGCATGGCTTGCGCCATGACCTGGTGCTTGTTCCGCCGGGCGAGGCTTCCAAGAGTTTTGCCCGTCTGGAGCGGCTGTGCGACGAGCTTCTGGCGGCCGGCGTCGACAGGTCGGATGTCATCGCTGCGTTTGGCGGCGGGGTTGTCGGAGATCTTGTCGGCTTCGCTGCGGGCGTCATCAAGCGCGGGGTCGACTTCATCCAGATCCCGACCACGCTGCTTGCCCAGGTGGATTCGTCGGTTGGCGGCAAGACCGCCATCAATGCGCGCGCTGGGAAGAATCTGGTTGGGCTGTTCCACCAGCCGCGCCTCGTGCTGGCCGATATTGGCCTGCTGGCGAGCCTGCCGGTCCGGGAGCGCAGCGCGGGTCTGGCCGAAGTCATCAAATACGGTCTGATTGATGATGCGGAGTTCTTCGCATGGGTTGAGCGGCATGCGGCGGCGCTCAGCGCCGGAGACCCGGATCTCCTCGCCGAAGCCGTCGCCCGATCCGTCGCGGCCAAGGCCCGCATCGTGGCGATGGACGAACGCGAGGAGGGTCTGCGCGCGCTGCTCAACCTTGGCCACACCTTTGCGCACGCGCTGGAGGCCGAGGCCGGGATGGAGGGGGCGCTTCTGCACGGCGAGGCGGTCGGCTGCGGTTTGTCGCTGGCTCACGAATTCTCCGAACGGGCCGGTCTGGCGCCGCGCGGGACGGCCGCGCGGGTTGACGCAGCCCTGCTTGGCCTTGGCCTTGAGATCGACCCGCGTCGCCTGCCCGGCGCGCCGTTTGCGGTTGACCGCCTGATGGCGGCGATACGCCATGACAAGAAGTCGGTTGGCGGACGCCTGGTCTTTGTTCTGAGCCGCGGCGTCGGCGAAGCGTTTCTTGCCCGGGACGTCGCCGCCGGTGAGATTGAGGCGTTCTGGCGCGAGCAGCTGGGCTGACACGATCCGTCGCCTTTCACGCGGCCCCTGTCACACAGCGCCTGTCACACAGCGCCTGTCACACAGCGCCTGTCACACAGCGCCTGTCACACAGCCCCTGTCATACGGCGCCGAACACCTTGCGCAGGATCGCTGTGGTGCGTTTGACCGGATCGCGCCGGATCGCGCGTTCCTCCTCTGCGATGTAGTAGAAAAGGCCATCCATGGCCTTGTCGACGGCGAAGGCGATGAGGCTGTCGCGCGCGCTGCGGGCTTCAGCCCGCGGGACATATCGGGCCGCCACGCGTTCGAAGATGGACAAGGCGCCGGCGTCGCGCAGCGCGCCCGTCATGATCGGCTGGAAGGCCTTCTTCAGGCCGGTCTCCGTCTTGGCGCGCAGGAAGCGCGTGGCTGAATCATCGCCGCCGCGCAGAATGGTCATGGCGTCTTCGATCGTGAATTCCCGGATGACGGACACAAAAAGATTGCGCGCTTTGGGTGCGGCCTGTTCCGCGCCGCGGTTCATGCGCATCTGCAGGTCGTCGAGCGGTCCCGACAGGCCCAGCGGCCGCAGGGTTTCCTGCACGCGGTGCAAGGCGGTGGGCAATGGGATCTGGACTTTCAGATCCTTGAAATAGCCATCTGTCCGACCGAGCCGCGTGACGGCTGAAATGGCCCCGTTGGTCAGGGCCTGACGCAATCCCTGATCTGCTTCGAGCTGCGTCGGTCCCTGCGCGGCGATCACGCCGCGCAGCACATCCTCGATGGTCTGGGCTGCGGCGGCCTGCGGCTGGAGCATGGGCGCGCCGGTCAGGATGAGCCCCGCAACCAGCGTGCGCCGACGTGTCCAAGTGCCTGCGACGCCGGGATCCATCGCGCCAGCTTCCGGCAGGCCTTCATCCGTCAGGCCTTCACCCATTCCAGCCTCTGATCCTGTCGCGGCGGTCTGCACCGGTTTGCGCGTCATTGGGTCGGCTCCACAGTGCGGCTGCAGGGTCTGGCCTTCCAGGTCCCGCCTGCAGGCCGGCGGGGCCGGGCGAGGCGGCCCTGCCTGCGTGCAGTTGCGGGGTCAGGCCACCTCAGACATCTTGGACACGATCTTGCCGACGAGGCCATAGGCGAGGGCCTCATCGGCAAGCATCCAGTAGTCCCGGTCGGTGTCGTCCTTGATGCGTTCTATCGGCTGTCCCGTGGCGGCCGCGAAGATGCGGTTGAGGCGCTCGCGCATGCGCAGGATTTCACGCGCCTGGATCTGCACGTCCGACGCCTGGCCGCCGACGCCGCCGCGCGGTTCGTGCAGCAGGAAGCGGGTGTTTGGGGTCGCAAAGCGATGTTCGCGGGGGGCTGCGCAATAGATCAGCGCTCCGGCGGACGCCACCCATCCCGATCCGAGAATGCGGACCGGCGCCTCAATGAAGCGGATCATGTCGTGGATCATGTCGCCGCTTTCCACGTGGCCGCCAGGAGAGGAGATGACGAGGGTGATCGGCTTTCGCGGGTCTTCCGCGTTCAACGCCAGAAGCTGGTCGCAGACGCGTTTGGCCTGACGGTCATTGATCTCGCCGGTCAATGAGATCAGGCGGGCGCGGAAGAGCGCCTTTTCGACCAGCGGCTGGGCCGGCCCCTCGGTGGATTGCTTGTCCTCGTCTTCATCCAACCGGGGCATGGAGGTCCTTTCTGAAAGGCTGGACGGCCGATCGCCGCGCCACGCATTGCGCCGAGATGTCGGACGGCGCGCTGGATTGCGCAAGAGGCAAGCGCGCTTCTGGACGCCCGGCGCGCTGTATTGCCTCTGCGCGTGCTGGCGCACGGGCCCTGCGGGGCGCATGGACCGGCTGGTCGCCTAGCGTGGATTGAACATGCGCGCGGCTGCCAGGCCTGCGCCAAGGGCGATCAGGATGCTGGCAAGCCCGTACAGCAATGGGCGTTCATGTGCGAATCGCCACACCGCGCGCTCGAAGCCGACCTTGGTCACCTGCAGAAGCGACGTTTCACGTCCGACCAGGCGTCCGTTGCGAAACAGGAAGGCCTCAACCCGATAAACCCCTGTGGGCGCATTGGCCGGAAGGACGACCCTGGCGCGAAACAAGCCTGGTCGTGGGAAGTCCACCCCATGCGGGTCAAGCACGTAGAGACCGTCGGCGGCCTTCAGGCGTTTCAGTGCTGCGCGGTATTGCGTGACGTCCCCTCCGGCGGCCTGGTTGACCACCCATGGCGTCCCGTCGGCTGGATCCAGCCCGAGACGGAGCTGCGTTCCGGGGTCTGTGATCTCGTTGAGCGGGCGCGCGCTGAGCGTCGAAAAAAAAGCCGGCGCGCCGGCGAACCGCACCGGATCGGCCGGAAACCAGAAGCCCGCAATGCGTTTCTGGCGGCGCACGGTCAAGGTAACCGGGGCGCTGGCCACGGCGACCACCACGTCGACATTTCCGGCGCGCGTCTGGCTGCGCTGGTCATTTACGGCCCCGAACACCGTCACGGTTGCGCCGGTGAAGCGGCTGGTGACTTCCACCACGTCCTGGGTGATGGCGGCCGCGAAGGGCTCCGCCCGCACCGCCGCGCATGTCAGGAGTGACACAGCGAGGCCCGCCAGCGCGCGTCTCATGGCGTCGTCGTCACGCTGAAGAGTTCGGAGCGGGGCCCCAAAAGACCCCAGGCCATGACCGCCGCCACGGCGAGCACAATCGCGCCGAGGATTGCGCGCAGATGTTCGGAGGGCATGCGTCCGCCCATGCGTGCGCCGATCTGGGCGCCGACGACGCCGCCGATGATCAGCAGCCCGGCGAGAATGATGTCGACGGTCTGGGTTCGCCAGGCCTGCAGCAGCACGGTGTAGCCGGTGACGAAGATGATCTGCAGGAGCGACGTGCCGATCACCACGTTGGTCGGCATCCGCAGCACATAGATCATCGCGGGAACCAGCAGGAAGCCGCCGCCCACGCCCAGGATGGCGGCCAGTACTCCGACCCCGAAGCCGATGACGAGCGGCGGCAGGACCGAGATATACAGGCGGCTGGCGGCGAAGCGCATGCGCAGCGGCAGTTTCTGCGCCAGGCTGCGCCTGGCTCTGGGCGGGGGGGGCGCGAGGCCGTCGCGGCGCAGCCGCATGGCGGCAAGGCTTTCGCGCAGCATCAAGGATCCGACGCCGCCCAACAGGACGACGTAGAGCAGGGAAATGACGAAATCGATCTGCCCGATCTTGAGCAGGGCGACAAACAGCTGCACGCCCAGCGTGGATCCGGCCAGACCGCCTGCCGTCAGCACAAGCGCCATGCGCACATCGATGGCGCGACGCCGCGAGTGGGCGATCGCCCCGGAAACGGAGGATGCGAGGATATGGTTGGCTTCGCTGGCGGCTGCGACCGCCGGGGGGATGCCGAGAAAGATCAGAAGCGGCGTCGCAAGAAAGCCGCCGCCGACGCCCACGAGTCCGGCCAGGAACCCGATGCCGGCGCCGAGCGTCACGATCAACAGCAGGTTGACCGTCGTCTCGGCTATGGGGAGGTAAATGTCCATGGGCCCCGCAAATCGCGGCGTTGGGTCAGCATGCGGTTATGCCGCCGCACATTCAGCGACGGCAACCCCGCGGAATGGAATTCCTCGTCTGATCCTGATCCTGGCCCGGCCCCGGCTGGGATTGGGCGTGGCGCCGGACCGGTCGTTGGGCGGCGGCGTGCGCAGGATGGCCGCTTGATCGATTGCGCGGGCTCCGTCATATCTTCCGCAACGTTTTTGGGATAAGCATCGCCGGGTGCGCTTCGGCCCCCGGTCCAGAAACGCACCTGACCCGATGGCCGCCACAGGAGAGTGAGCATAGTCCGCCGACCCCAAGCCGCGCCGCCGACCAAGAATGATGGTCCGCGCGTGAACGAAGACATCCGCGCCTACCGGGTGCTCCTGATCGATGAGAATGGTGAGAAGCAGGGCGAAATGCCCATAGCCGCCGCCCTGGAAGCTGCGCGTGAAGCGGGCCTCGACCTTGTCGAAGTGTCGCCGACGGCCAACCCGCCGGTCTGCAAGATCCTCGACTATGGAAAGTTCAAGTTCCAGGAACAGAAGAAGAAGGCGGAGGCGCGCCGCAAGCAGAAGGTCGTCGAACTGAAGGAAATCAAGCTGCGGCCTGGCATCGATATTCATGATTATGAAGTCAAGTCACGCCAGATGCGCGGTTTTTTTGAGGAGGGCGACAAGGTGAAGGTCACCTTGCGCTTCCGTGGCCGCGAAATGGCCCACCAGCATCTCGGAATGGAAGTGCTCGACCGTGTCCGGCGGGACTTCCAGGATGTGGCGAAGGTTGAGTACGAGCCGCGGTTCGAGGGCCGTCAGGTCATCATGATCCTGGCGCCGCGGGCTTAACCGCCCCGCCTGCCGGGGCAAATCGCATCGCCAGAACGCGTTGGCCTGTGGCGCGCGCCCGGACGTCCCGTTCGGTCGTCGCATCTGCGTCGCCTCGGGGCGGGGTTCGCCCATGCCTGCTGCGCCAGGCGCCCTGCGCTGCCTCTACGTCATCTGCGTCCGACGAAGGCTCCCCGACAAGCTGCATGCCGGGGGGCGGCGTGATCTCGATCGGCATGCCCGCTGGCGTGCTGATCGTAGCGTCCATCTCCTGCCCGATGCGGCGAAGGCTGACAGCCACCTCACCGAGCTGTGTATCCAGCGCGCCCTCCGCCCACTCAAGATCGGCCAGATCCGGCGCAAAGCGCAGGCGCGCGAAGCCGGGCGCAGCCGGGCTTACGCCGAGCACGTGACGCACCAGCGTCGTCAGCGGGCCGGCTGAAAACCCGTGGCACAACGACGCGGTCGGGCTCAGGTTCTCCCACAGTGTGGTCGCGCCGGCGGCGATCATGCCGGCGAATGCGGTGCGAATGTCGGCGAGCGCCAGATCCACCCGGCCCGCTTTGGCCAGCGCCTCGTGGACGAAATGGGCAAAGAAGGTATTCGCCCGGACAATATCGTGCACAGGATCGACATCTTCGCCCCTGGGGGCGACGGGCGGCGCGGCGGTTGTCTTCAGGCGCGCCTGGTCGCTGAGAGCGGCCACGATGCGGTGGGTCTGGTCTGGCCCTGCGACGCCCCACAGGATCGCGCCGGCGTTGGCGTGCTGCGACACGCGCGGTTCAAGCCGCCCGCTCTCCGGCTCGACCACATCGACGAACACGCCGCGCGCCTCGTCCCAGTGCGACTGCAGGGCGGCGGCGATCGCCGTGGCGCGCGCCGCGAACCGCTGCGCGTACAGTGGGGCTTCGACGGCTGCTGCGATGCCTGCTGCTGCGTTGAAGGCGCCCGCCGCCATGGCGTTCAGGGCCGCTGACCAGCCGGCGCGGCCGAATGCCGACCAATCCATGAACAGCCAGTGCGGACAGTCGGCGATCAGCCCGCCGCCTGCGTCCAGGCGGGCTTCAAACCAGGCGAGCGCCCGCACAACTGCTGGGAACATCTCTGCAAGAACATCACGGTCTGCTGAAAGCCGCCAGTGTTCGTGGGCAGTGAGCACCCAGGCGAGGGTCCAGTCCGGTATCAGTATGGCGTCCGTCGCATGGTCGCCCGGTGCAAACATCTGCGTCAGGCCATCGGTGCGCTGACTTTGCGCCGCGTCACGCAGGTGCTTGGCGGTCAGACGGTCCACCGAGTGGTCGAAGGCCATGCGTGCGGCAGGATACTCCACCAGGACATCGCCGAGCCATTGCCGCTGCTCCCGGCTCGGACAATCGATCCAGCCGTCCTGCATGCAGGCGGCGAGCGTGTTGACGCCGGCATCCCAGATCCGGTTGAGAAGTGTGTCGGAACATGTGAAACGGCCACGGATCTCAGCGGGAAAGCGCTGCGCGATGAGGCCGGCGTCATGGATCGTCAGGCCCTGCGGCGCATCGCGGACCACCAGCTCGAGATAGCGGGCGCCCGCCCAGGCGAACCGCGCCACGCGTTGGCGGCCCGGCTTCAGGACAACCCGCCACAGATGGGCGTCAAGCCCGAGGAGCGGCGTCGGCGTGATGCGACTGCCGGGTCCCTGCGCCCCCCATTCGCCCGGCAGGCCTTCGGCAACGGCGATCTCCAGCGTTTCTCCGCCGTGCGCCGTCACATCCACGAAGGGGCGCGCACTGCGGATGACGCCGAAGTCGAGAAGCAGGGCTGCATCTCGATGATCCGTTCTGACATCGACCTCGCCGCCCGAAAAGAAGCCCTCCAGCCCGCGCCAGAGCGCGTCTGTGGAGATGTCGGCTTCGCGGTACAGTCTCGTCTCGATCGGCAGGTCTGGCTGCGGCTGGCGCGCGCTCGCGCGGATCAGCCGATGCGCCTGTTCGCGCCATTCGCGCAGCGGCGCCACGCCGGCGGCGCGCAGCATCGGGAACCGCTCATGACGCATGCCGCCGAACGGTGCGTCAGGCGGTCCGCCGCCGATCCTCAGCGCATGGGTCTCGGGCCAGTGACTGTCGTTGAAGCCAGGCCTGTCCCAGTCGGTTTCAATGCCGCGCAGGTCGAGCGACTCGATGAAATCAAGAGCATCGTTGCTGCGCGGCGTGTCGCTGCGCCAGGCGTCGCTCAGAATTGCCCGCCATCCGCTGCGGGTGCTGCAGTCGACGGACCACTCCGGGCCGTCGATGGCGCCGTCGACCCAGACTGCGCCGTCGCCGAAGCTCGCCCGCGCCCAGCCCTGCGGGGCCTCATACCAGGCTGCGTCGACGCCGAGTGTGTGCAGCACCAGGGCGATGACGTTCTCGCCGGCGTGCAGGGCATGGCTGACGTCATGCTCCAGAAACACCGGTGTGCGCCAGCCGTGGCGCGCCGGCCCGCCGCCGCAATCCTGTCCGTTGACCACCAGTCGGTAGCGACCATCAACGGCGATGCGCAACGCGCACCGCCCGCCGGACGCCGGCGCCACGACCCTTCGGCGGAACAGGAACCAGCGGTTGACGCCGTCGTGGCGCCTGATCCCGCGCATCGCCTTGAACGGTCCGGCAGGGTCGATCGTCTGACCGGCCCAGAAGACGGCGGGCGGCGGCAATCTGGTCATCATGCATCCCCCTCCGCCGCCAGAGGAGGCGCGTTGGCCGCGCCTGCGCTTGGCAGGCGCAACTGAAATTCGGTTCCGCCTGGGCCGGTGCGCGCCAGGCGCAGGTCGCCACCCAGAGTGCGCGCCAGTTCGCGCGCGATGGCGAGGCCCAATCCGGCGCCGCCGGCGCGATTGCCGCTTGCAAAGGGTTGAAAGAGGCGCTCCTGAACTTTCGGCGGAACGCCTGGGCCGTTGTCCGCCAGGGTTATGATGACGGCGTCGCGCGCCGGTCTTGCGCTCAGCGTCAGCGTGGCTCCGGGGCGCCCGGCGAGCGCCTGCACCGCGTTGCGCAGAAGATTGAGCAGGATGCGGTGCATGTAGTCTGCGTCGGCCAACGCAAGCAGGCCCATTGGTGCGGAAAGATCGACCGTGATGTCGCAATGGCCTTCCAGCGCCTCGCGCGCCGCCTCCTCCAGCAGGGGGCGGACTTCATGCAGATCAAGGACGGGCGCGGGCTCCTCCGCCCGGCCATAGCGCAATGTGGCTTCGGCAAGCCCGATGGCGCGTTCCAGCGCGCGTTCCAGACGCGGAGCGGCCTGTCGGACCTTCGGGTCCTGGGATTGCGCGAGACGTTCACTGACGATCTGGGCGGCTGCAAGCGTATTGCGGAGGTCATGATTGATCCGCGCGACCGCGCCGCCGAGTTGGGCAAGGCGCTCGCGGCTGCGCAGGGCCCCGCGCAGTTCCTGCTCCATATCAGCGAGTGCGGCTTCCGCCCGGCCGATCTCGTCAGTCCGGCCGGACACCCGGATTGAACGCGATTCATCCTCAGGCGCCGCGCGGAAGGCTTCGATGCTTCCTGTCAGACGCCGTATCGGAAAAACGATCTGGCGGGCAAGCGTCCAGAACACGAGCGCGCCGGTGGCGATTGACACAATCACGGACAACCACAGGGTCTGGATTGCGTAGGCCCACAGAGCCTCTTTCAGTGGAGCTTCCGGAACCAGCACCTCGATGAATTCGCCCTGCAGAATTCTTGGTGCAGCCAGGATTCGCAGGGTTCTCTTTTGTGAGACCGTCAGGGTTCGGAGCGCACCAAGGATCTGCCCCACGCGCGTTGATGCACGCAAATCTACTGTATGCAGCGTCTTGGCCTCGATCGGTTGGTCTGGGCCGAGCACCATCTGGCGTTCGCCCTCGCGTTTGACCGCGATGGCCAGGACGGCGGCGCTGCGCCGCAGGGCGATATCTATGTCCGCGGCGATCTGCTCGCCCTGGGCCACGTCGCGCGCCAGTGCGGCGGTTTCTGCAGCCGCCACGCGGTCGCTGAGCCAGCGGTCCCGGAAGTCGCCCATTGCAGGGATCAGGATCAGAAATTCTGCCAGCAGCACGAACAGGACGGTCAGCCACAACAGCCGGCCGGCCAGGCTGCGGCTTGGGGACAGCTGCGCCCCGACCTGTCCTGGCGCGAGGCTCAGGGATGATGCTGCCGGCTTTCCCGCCATACGCGCCGGATAGCTCAGGGCAGTCGCTGGAGCAAGCCGACCAGCCGGCGCGTGCTGGGGGAGAACAGCACGGGCGAGTAGAAGGCGCCTGCAAGGCGTTTCACGATTTCGCCGCGGGTCGGATAGGGTGCGACGAAGTTGGTGAGCGCGCGGGCGTTCAGTCCGTTCGACATCGCCAGGGTGACGCTTTGCAGGAGGTCTCCGGCGCCGGCGCCCACAATCGTGGCCCCCAGGATCTGTCCGTTGGCGTGAAGCACGAGCTTGGCGAAGCCCTGCGTGTCGCGTTCGGCCTGGGCGCGGTCGTTGTCATGAAAGGTCCAGCGCGTGACGCGCACGCGCGAGCCAAAGCGCGCGCGCGCTGTCTCTTCGCCCAATCCGACCTGGGCAAGTTCCGGGTCGGTATAGGTGACCTCCGGGATCGGCAGGCTGTGCGCAAGGGTTGACTGTTTGAACAAGGCCCGGCGCACCCAGACTGAGGCGTGCTGTCCGGCGGCATGGGTGAACTGCTCGCGCCCGGCTGCGTCGCCGAGCGCCCAGACGCGTGGATTGCTGGTGCGCAGCCCCGCATCGGTCGTCACGCCGCGAGCGGTGTGGGCGATCTGGCCTTTGGCGAGGTCCAGGCCGTCAAGCGCGGCGCGCCGGCCCGTTGCGACGAGCAGGCGCTCTGCCTGCAGGATTCGCCGTTGGCCGTCTTTCGCCTCAATCGTCAGGGCGACGCCGTCGGCTGTCTTCGCCGCGGCGGTTGCGCTCCAGCCCGCCAGGATCTCCACCCCCTCCTGGGTCAGTGCGGCTGAAACGGCCTGGGCCGCCTCGGGGTCGGCGCGCGCCAGCGGGGTCTGCGCCTCGACAACGGTCACCGCGGCGCCCAGCCGGCGAAACGCCTGCGCAAGCTCCATCCCGATAGGTCCGGCCCCGAGAACAATCAGGCGGGCCGGCAAGGCGTCGATGTCGAACACCGTTTCGTTGGTCAGGTAGTCAACTCCATCAAGGCCAGGCGTCGACGGTGCGGCGGGGCGCGAACCGGTGGCGATGACAATCCGGCGCGCCCGCACGCAGGTGGTGTCTGACACGACGGTGCGGGGATCTGCGAAGCGGGCGGCTTCGCGCACCACGCGCACTCCAAGCCCTTCAAATCGTTCCTGACTGTCGATCGGCGCGATCGCCTCAATCACCCCACGGATGTGACGGCGCACCGCCGGCCAGTCCACCGTCGGCTCGTCAGCTGCGACGCCGAACCGCGCGCTGTCGCGATGGGCCTGCGCCGCCCTGGCTGCGGCGATCAGCGCCTTGGAGGGAACGCAGCCGTCATTGAGGCAATCCCCGCCCATCTCGGCCTTTTCATAGAGCACCACCTTGAGGCCGAGCTGGGCCGCGCCTGCGGCCACCGACAGACCCGCGCTGCCGGCGCCGATCACCACCAGGTCAGCCCTGCTGATCCGTCTGTCGTCAGCCGTCACGGCGGTCTCCATTCCGTCTGCGGAAAAACACCGGCGCGAGGCTCAGGCCGGCGAGGCCGATGAGGCCGATCAGGACTTCGGGGCGCGCAACCAGGCTGAGGCTCGGCGTCTGGCCGGCGTCGAACACGGCCCCGAGGCCTGCGCCGATCGACGCATAGACAAGCGTGCCAGGGATGATCCCGAGCGCCGTTGCAGCGACGAAGTCGCGGGCTTTGACATTCAGGAAGGCGGGGACAAGATTGACGACGAAAAATGGCGCCGCCGGCATCAGCCGCAGGCTCAGAAGATAACTGAAGGCGTTACGACGAAACCCCCGTTCCAGCTTCGCGATAAAGCCGCCGGCGCGCGCTTTCAGGGCGCTTCCGAACGCCGTTCGCGCCACAAGGAAGATGACGGTCGCCCCCGCGGTGGCGGCAAACCAGGTCGCGGCTGCGCCAAGCCACATGCCAAACAGGAAGCCGCCGGTCAGCGACAGGAAGAGCGACCCCGGCAGGGACAGGACGACTGCGACGACGTAGACCGCCATGTAGACGCCCACCGAGGCCGCTGGATGGTCCGCCACGAAGTCCTGCAGGTTCGCGCGTTGCAGGCGCAGGGTATCCAGCGACAGGTACTGGTGCAGGCCGCTGGCGTAGACGCCGGCGGCGGCCAGCATCACTGCTGCGACCGGGATGAGGCGTCGCCAGGTCCGGCGCCCGCCAGCGGGAGGGTTTTGGGGGTCGCTCATCACTTCTGGGTCCTTGCCGCCGGCGCGGGTGCATTGACTGACCAGTCATACGCGTATCCGGAAATGCGCGCGACGCCGGCCAGACGTTTGGCGAGGTCGCCCTGGGCATATCTGCGCAGGTGGCTGAGGACGCCGGCGTCGTCGCCCCCGAAATCGCCCTTGAACCAGTGATAGAGTGACGAGACGACGACGCCGCCGTCGGGCGTCGCCCGCACGCCCCGCGGGTGAGCGATGTAGGCGCGGGCTGCAGCGTCAAGATCGCCCTCCAGGCTGGCGGCCCGCCAGGCGCGCGGCTGCAGGTTCGGACAGCCGATCGAGGCGCAGTTAACGGCGTAATGCACCCTCGGCTCCCGCCACTGCCTGCGCAGGACGCCGTGCTCAATGTCGTCGAGGCTCAGCGCGCGGCCCTCGACCGTCGCCGCCTGGCGCTTCCAGGGGCCGCGGGTGAGCGGCCCAGAGCTGATGTCGCGGATCGAGCGAACGGGAAAACGCTCGGTGACGATGGCCACTGTCAGGGCGTTGTAGAGATTGCACCAGAATGCAAATGCCTCGCCCGCGCCCATCGCTGAGGGTCGTTGCGCACACCATCGGGCTATCTGGGCGGCGAGGCGCGCCCGGTTGCCGGCGTCGGCCTGCAGGCGAGCATAATCGAACCGGTTCACGCCGTCTGCGCCCGCAACAATGAACCGGGCGAGGATGAGGTTCCAGTCGGCGTCGTCGTCCGGTGCGGCGCGCGCCACGGCGGCGAGCCCGCTTGCGCCGGCGCTGGCGAGAAGGGCGCGACGGGTCGTGATGGCTGAGATGCGCGGGGTCATGGTGGTCAATACGACGCCGGCCCGTGGTCGGTTTCCGCATCGCCGCGTCAGCGGCGCCGTTGACGCCAGCCGCCAGACGCGCTTTGCCCCCGCTCATGACCTTGCGCCTCGCCTTCATGGGTTCGCCTGACTTTGCCGTGCCGACGCTGGCGGCGCTGGTTGCTGCCGGTTACGACATCGCCTGCGTGTACTCCCAGCCGCCCCGGCCGGCTGGCCGGGGCCAGAGCGAGCACCCCACGCCGGTCGCTGCCTTTGCGGCCGCCCGCGGCCTTCTGACGCGCACCCCGCGCTCGCTGCGCGGGGCTGACGAGCAGGCCGCCTTTGCCGCCCTTGATCTCGATGCGGCCGTGGTGGCGGCCTACGGTCTGATCCTGCCGCAGCCGATCCTGGATGCGCCGCGCCTGGGCTGCTTCAACCTGCATGGCAGCCTGTTGCCGCGCTGGCGGGGCGCCGCCCCGATCCAGCGGGCGATCATGGCGGGCGATGCGGTCACCGGCGTGCAGGTCATGCGGATGACCGCGGGTCTGGATGAAGGCCCGATCTGCCTGTCCGAAATGATCGCCATCCGCGCGGACGACACGGCGCGCACCCTGCAGGACCGCATGGCGCAGAAGGGAGCTGCGCTGATGGCGCAGGCGATGGCGGCGTTGGAGCGCGACGAGGTGCGATGTGCGCCGCAAGACCCCGGGGGCGTCACCTACGCTGCAAAGATCGACAAGGCTGAGGCCCGTATTGACTGGACGCAGCCAGCCACGATCGTGGACCGGCGCATCCGCGCCCTGTCGCCCGCTCCGGGGGCCTGGTTCATCCTGCCGACCGGGCAGGGCGGCGTGCGCGTGAAGGTCCTGATGTCGCGCCCTGAGCCGGGCGACGGCGCGCCTGGGGAGGTGCTGGACGGGGCTCTATTGGTCGCCTGCGGCGAGGGAGCGGTGCGGCTGATCACGGTGCAGCGTGAGGGCAAGGCGGTTATGGCCGCCTGCGACCTGCTGCGCGGTTCGCCGATCGCGCCCGGCCTGCGGCTGGATTGAGGGCTATGCCGCGCTACAAACTGACGATTGAGTATGATGGCGCCCGCTACTTCGGTTGGCAGCGCACTGCCGAGGGGCCTTCCGTCCAGGGCGTGCTGGAGCAGGCGCTTGCTGCGGCCCAGGGCGGCGAGCCCGCGGCGGTGATTGGGGCCGGGCGAACGGATGCAGGCGTGCATGCCCTCGGTCAGGTCGGCCATGTCGACATGCGCAGGTCCTGGCGGCCCGACCGGCTGCGCGACGCAGTCAACGCGCATCTCGCGCCGGGTCCTGATGCGTTTCAGGCGATTTCGGTCCTGGCTGCGGAGGAGGTCAGCGACGCGTTTCACGCCCGGTTTGATGCGCGCGAACGGCTCTATCAATATCGGATCTGTGATCGACGGGCCAAGCTTGCGCTGGACGCGGGGCGGGTCTGGAAGCAGCATGTCCGGCTGGACGCGGACGCGATGCAGGACGCGGCGCGCCATCTTTTGGGGCGGCACGACTTCTCCACCTTCCGCGACACCATGTGCCAATCGCCGAGTCCGGTCAGGACGCTTGACCGCCTGGATGTGATGCGGGTCGCAGATGAGGTGCATGTCTGGGCTGGTGCGCGCAGCTTTCTGCATCGTCAGGTTCGTTCAATGGTCGGGTCGCTGGTTCAGGTCGGTCTTGGCCGCTGGCGTGCCGATGACCTGCGCGCTGCGCTGGCGGCGGCCGACCGGACGCGTTGCGGGCGGGTCGCCCCGGCCGAAGGGCTCTATCTGGTTCGGGTTGGATACTGAGACCGGGGGGCTTCCGCCGTTGTCCCCGCCCCGCCTGTCCCCGCCCCCGCGTCCCCGCCCCCCTGCCGGGATAGCGGCCTGTTCGCAAACCCGGTCCGGTATGGCGGCTGAAGTCGCTGCCTAAAGTGCGCCTGCTGCGGCGGCCTTCTGCAGCTGGGCGACCAGAGGCAGGTCGGCTGGCGGCATCTCATAGTCGCCAAGCTGCGCGATGGGCGCCCAGGCGATCGCCTGGGCGTCCTGGGGCGTCGGCGCGCCGCGCCAGCGGCGCGCGAGGTAGAGCGGCATCAGCAGGTGGAAGTCGCCGTAGTCATGGCTCGCGAAGCTGAAAGCTTCGAGCGCGCGTTCGGCGAGGTCGACGGCGAGTTCCTCTTTCAGTTCACGGACCGCCGTTTCTTCCGGGCGCTCCCCCGCCTCTACCTTGCCGCCCGGGAATTCCCACAAACCGGCCAGCCGTTTGCCGGGAGGGCGCTGGGCGATCAGTACGCGTCCTGTCGCATCGAGCAGGGCGACCGCCGCCACCAGGACCAGCCGTACGCCGGCTGGGTCGGCTGTCGCGGGGTCCGGCGACGCCTGTTCGGTGCGTGTGTCTGGGAGGGGAGGAGGCGTGCGCATCGGTGAGATCCGGTGACGCGCCCTCGCCCGGTCAGGAGCGGTAGGCGCCGTTGATGCGCACGTAGCCGTCTGTCAGATCGCATGTCCAGACCGTATCGCGACCGGCTCCGAGGCCGATGTCGACCCGCACCAGGATTTCCTGGCGGCGCATATAGGCGCTTGCCGCCTTTTCGCTGTAATCAGGATCGCGGGATCCCTGCGCCGCGACCCGCAGATCGCCGAACCAGATGGCGAGCTTATCGCGGTCGGCCGGCTCGCCGGCCTTGCCGACCGCCATGACGATCCGCCCCCAATTGGCGTCTTCGCCGGCGATTGCTGTTTTGACCAGCGGCGAATTTGCGATCGACCGCGCGATGCGGCGCGCGGAGGCTTTCGATACGGCGCCGGTCACCTGGACCTCGATCAGCTTTGAGGCGCCTTCGCCGTCGCGCACGACCTGGAGTGCGAGGTCGCGCAGAAGGTCGCTCAGCGCAGCGATGAATGGCCTCAGGCGCGGGTCGCGGAACGCCGCGATGCGCGGTGCGCCGCGGCGCGCCGCCAAACCGGTGGCGAACAGCTGCAGGGTGTCTGAAGTCGAGGTGTCGCCATCGACGGTTATGGCGTTGAAGGTGCCGGCTGCGGCCTGTTTGAGCGCGGCCTGCAGCGCCTGTGGGGCGATCGGCGCGTCGGTGAACACGTAGGACAGCATCGTCGCCATGTCTGGCGCGATCATGCCGGACCCTTTGGCGATCCCGACCAACTCGACCGGCACGCCGTCGAGTTTCACGCTGCGGGCTGCGCCTTTCGCAAAGGTGTCTGTGGTCATGATGGCGCGGGCGGCGGCCTCGAAACCGCCCGCCGCCAGCCGGGCCACGAGGTCGGGCATGACCTGGTCGAATTTTGCGGCGTCGAGCGGCTCCCCGATGACCCCGGTTGATGCGAGGAACACCTCTTCCGGGCGGCAGCCGAGCGCCTGCGCCGCACTGGCGGCTGCATGCGCGGCGGCGAGGCGGCCCTTTTCGCCGGTGAAGGCGTTGGCGTTGCCTGAATTGACCAGCAGTGCGCGCGCCCCGTTCGCAAGGTGGGTGCGGCACCATTCCACCGGGGCGGAGGGGCAGCGCGAGGTGGTGAACAGGCCTGCGGCGGCCGCCGGAGCATCAAAGGCCACGAGCAGCACGTCGGTACGTCCGGCGTAGCGGATGCCGGCCTGCGCCGTGGCGAGACGGACGCCATCCACCGCTGGCAGATCCGGGAAGCGTGCTGGCGCCAGGGGCGAAACGGGTGCGCCGGCCATCAGGGCGTCGGGCCTGGCGCGGCGGGCGCCGGTTGGGCCGGTGTCGGATCTGCAGGCGCCGGCCTTGCGGGCGCTGGCGCTGCGGGCGGGCGGGTCGCTGGGGCCGCAGCGTCGGCAGGGGGCGTCGCATTGCTTTCGGGCGGCGGAGCGAGATCCGGCAGCGGGCCGTCATCCGGCGAGGGCTGAAGCTTGATCGGCGCCATGGCGCCGGAAGCGCTGCGCTGTTCGGCGCGCGCGTCGCGCCGCAACCCCTCAAGCACCGTCTGGATCTGGTCGAAGGTCAGGAACCGGACGAGCTTGTCACGACTTTCTTCCAGTGAGGGGGGCTGTTCCTCGCGTCGCTCCACCACCATGACCAGACGCCAGGAGCGATCGAGCTCAAATGGGTCGGACACCTTGCCCACCTCGGTGGCCTGTACCGCCTGGGCGAAGGCTGGCGGCCTGCTTTCGGGCGTGATGAAGCCGAGATCGCCGCCATCCAGGCGCGTGTCTGCGTCGAGCGATCGCTGGAAGGCGAGCTTGGTGAAATCAGCGCCGCGGTCGAGTTGTCGCTTGAGCGCCACGGCTTCCGCCTGGGTGGCCACAACGATCTGGCGCACCCGGGTTTCCTGGCCGAGCTGCAGCAGTTTCAGCTGTTCGCGATAGAGCCGCTCCACCGCCTCAGGCGTCACCTTGGAGGCGACGAGATCCTCCATCAGCAGCAGGCCGAGCGTGCGCTCCCTGGCCATGGCGAGACGGAACTGGGCGTCTTCGGGCTGGTCCAGCCCCCGCCGGCCGGCTTCCTGCGCGAGCAGCTTCTGATCAATGAGCTCCTGGAGGATCCGCTCGTAATCGGCCCCGCCGGACTCGAGTTTCTCGCCGGCCTTGATGACCCCTTGCGCGCGCGCCTCCATCTCCACGTCCAGGAAACGGATCGGTTCGCCCTCGATGATCACGGCAACCGTCGGATCGTCGCGCAAACGATCGATTTTCACCTGATCGCCGCCCGAATTGCAGGCGCTGATGGTCATGACTGCTGCGGCGGCCGCCGCAAGTGCGGCGGCGCGCAGCAAGGCAGAGGCCCCGGCGCGTGCGCCCTTGGAGACGGCCGGTCCAGCCAAGGACTGTCCAGCCAAGGACTGTCCAGCCAAGGACGGTCCAGCCAAGGACGGTCCAGCCAAGGACGGTCCAGTGAGGGAAGGACCGGGCCAGGAAGGACCGGATCCCTCCTGCAGGGGTCTGGCTTGCCGGGGCGTGTCTGGCAGGTACCTGTCT
This sequence comes from Hyphomonadaceae bacterium, assembly GCA_040381075.1. Classification (GTDB taxonomy): domain Bacteria; phylum Pseudomonadota; class Alphaproteobacteria; order Caulobacterales; family Aquidulcibacteraceae; genus JBEIHX01. The sequence goes on along the minus strand of JBEIHX010000009.1, from coordinate 96,260 downwards.
GGCGTGTGCGTGTCTGGCGTGTGCGTGTCTGGCATGTGCGTGTCTGGCATGTTCCGGGCCAACGGGAACGGGGACCTGGCAAGCCAGGACCCGAGGGGCCCGGACCGGCTGGAGCGCAACCTGGGGTGACTAGGACGAGGGATCGCCATGGAACACAGAACGGATCTTTCCGCCGATCGAGCGGCGTCGGCCGCATTGACACCTAGATTCCGCGTCCTTAAGTGTCCGGCGTCCGCATGTCGAGCCTATTTCGCGGCGTCGTCGACCCGCGGAGTCCATGCGACGCTTCCCGGCGCTCGCCTCTGATTCGCCGGAACAAAGGCCAACCTTCCCATGCTTGGTATCGCCCGCAAGTTGTTCGGCTCGGTCAACGACCGCAAGATTCGGCCGTTTCGGTCCAAGGTCGCGCGCATCAACGCGCTCGAGCCGACGTTTGAGGCCCTGTCGGACGAGGCGCTGCGCTCGCGCACCAATGAATATCGCCAGCGCGTCGCCAATGGCGAGCCGCTGGACAGCCTTCTCATTGAGGCCTTCGCGACCGTGCGGGAGGCCGCCAAGCGTGCGTTGGGCCAGCGCCATTACGACGTGCAGCTGATCGGCGGCATGGTGCTGCATTCGGGTGCTATCGCCGAGATGCGCACGGGCGAGGGAAAGACGCTGGTTGCGACCCTGCCGGTTTACCTCAATGCGCTCGAGGGCCGGGGGGTCCATGTCGTCACCGTCAACGATTATCTCGCCCGGCGGGACGCTGAGTGGATGGGGCAGGTCTACGGTTTTCTCGGCCTCTCGACGGGATGCATCGTCCATGGCCTCACCGATCCGCAGCGCCGTGAAGCCTACTCAGGCGACGTGACCTACGGAACCAACAACGAGTTCGGCTTCGACTACCTGCGCGACAACATGAAATACTCGCTGGCCGAGATGGTTCAGCGTGGTCATCGCTTCGCCATCGTCGACGAGGTGGACTCCATTCTTGTCGATGAAGCCCGCACGCCGCTGATCATTTCCGGGCCCACGGAGGACCGCACCGACTTTTATCGTGCGGTCGACGGTTTGATCCCGCTGCTGACGCCCGAGCACTACGAAATCGACGAGAAGCAGCGCTCGGTGGTGTACACCGAGAGCGGCAACGAGTTCATCGAGGAGCTGCTGACCGAGCGCAACCTGATCGAGGGCTCGCTGTACGAGCCGGCCAACATCACGGCGGTGCACCACGTCAGTCAGGCGCTGCGCGCCCACAAGCTGTTCGAGCGCGACAAGGAATACATCATCAAGGACGGCGAGGTCGTGCTTGTTGACGAGTTCACCGGGCGGATGATGCCGGGTCGGCGTCTTTCGGAAGGCCTCCACCAGGCGATCGAGGCCAAGGAGGGCGTCGAGATCCAGCCGGAGAACCAGACGCTCGCCTCGATCACCTTCCAGAACTACTTCCGCCTCTATGACAAGCTCGCCGGCATGACCGGGACAGCGGCGACGGAAGCCTCCGAATTTCATGAGATCTACAAGCTGGAAGTGATCGAGGTTCCAACCAACCGCGCGGTGCAGCGTCAGGATGACGACGATGAGGTCTACCGTACGGCCAAGGAAAAATACGTCGCCATCCTCGATGACATCGAAGCAACCCACAAACGCGGCCAACCGGTGCTGGTCGGCACCGTATCCATCGAGAAGTCCGAGCGTCTCTCTGTGCTTCTGAAGGAGCGCGGGATTCCCCACCAGGTTCTCAACGCGCGGTACCATGAGCAGGAGGCGCTGATCGTGAGCCAGGCGGGCGTGCCTGGCGCCGTGACCATCGCCACCAACATGGCCGGGCGCGGCACCGACATCCAGCTTGGCGGCAATCTCGACATGCGTTTGAAGCTCGAACTCAAGGGCGGCGAGACGCCTGAGCGCGTGCGCGACGTCAAGGCGCAGATGGCCGAGGACATCGAAGCCAAGAAGCAGAAGGCCCTCGAAGCGGGCGGGCTTTATGTCCTCGGCACTGAACGCCACGAAAGCCGTCGCATCGACAACCAGCTGCGCGGGCGCACGGGCCGGCAGGGCGATCCTGGAAAGTCAAAGTTTTATATCTGCCTTGAAGATGATCTGCTGCGGATCTTCGCCGCCGACCGACTCGACATGATCATGCGACGGCTTGGCATCCGCGAGGGTGAGGCGATCGTCCATCCCTGGATGAACAAGGCGCTTGAGACGTCGCAGCGGCGCGTGGAGCAGCGCAACTTTGAGATCCGCAAGAACCTCCTGAAATACGATGACGTGATCAACGATCAGCGCAAGGCGGTGTTTGAGCAGCGGATTGATTTCATGCGCTCCGACGACGTCATGGAGATCGTGCGCGACATGCGTCACCAGACGATCGAGGATCTGGTGGCTGCATACATCCCGGAGCGCGCTTACGCTGAGCAATGGGACGTGGCGGGCCTTGAGGAGCAGGTGCGCGAGCAACTCGCCCTTGACCTTCCGGTGTCGGCCTGGGCGCAGGAAGAGGGCATCGCGAACGAGGAAATCTCCCGCCGGGTGATGGATGCGGCGGACGCGTCCTTCGCCGCCAAGGTGACCCTGATCGGGCCCGACCAGATGCGCCGGCTGGAGAAGCAGGTTCTGCTGTATTCGATCGACGCGCGCTGGCGCGAGCACCTTGCCCATCTCGATCATTTGCGCTCGGTCATTCACCTGCGCGGTTACGCCCAGCGCGACCCGTTGAACGAGTTCAAGTCTGAAGCCTTCAGTCTGTTTGCTGATCTCCTCGGCGATCTGCGCAAGCAGGTCACGCGCACTTTGATGAATCTGCGCATTGAGCTCGAGCCGCCGCCGCTTGAGCTTCCCTCCGCCATCACCGCCACCCACATCGATCCGGCGACCGGAGAGAATGAGATGGCAGGCATTGACGGCGGGTCGGCCGCTCCGCCCGATGTGTCGGATTGGTCCCGCACGCCGCGCAACTCGCCGTGTCCTTGCGGTTCAGGCAAGAAGTTCAAGCATTGCCATGGCGCGATGTCGCCGGCTGACAAATAGGCTGGCGGTTTCGTCTGAAGCCCGATCTTCGCCCTGATGCCCGGCCTCACCAGACGTCCGGCAAGGTCTTTGTCTGGTTCTCGCCCGGGCGTGCGCGCCATTGCGCGCCACGCTGTCCGTGCGAAGGCGGCCATATCCGGCGGCCTCGGATCGGGCCTTGACGACGGTTCGACCAGGCTGCGCGCCAGGGCTGTGGGGCGCCTGGACGGGATCGCAGCCAGGTGTGCAGGGTTGGTGATTGAGAGGTCTGTTGATGTCTCCCGTTCCTTTCCAGGTCAGCGCGCCCGATCATGTGCTTGCACGCCTGCGCCGACGCATTGAGGAGTATCCCTGGCGCCCCGGGGCCGTCGGCGAGGAGGATTGGCGGTACGGCGTGCCGGCCGATTGGCTGAAGGCGATGTGCGCCCACTGGCTTGGCAGCTACGACTGGTCACTCTGGCAGGACCGACTGAACGCATTTCCCCAGTACCGCGCCGATGTCGATGGGTTCGGTCTGCATTTCGTGCATGTGGTGGGCGAGGCGGGCGGGGAGCGTCCGCTGCTCCTCGCCCATGGCTGGCCGGGCTCGCATTTCGAATTCTGGGGCGTCATTGAGAAACTCGCCTTTCCCTCGCGCTTTGGCGGTTCATCCGCTGACGCCTTTGATCTTGTCATCCCGTCTCTGCCGGGTTTCGGTTTTTCCGACAAGCCCGAGCGTCCGCGCGGTCAGCGCTGGACAGCAGCGTTGTTCAATCGTCTTATGACGGATCAGCTCGGATATCCGAGGTATCTTGCACAGGGCGGCGATTGGGGCGGGCTGATTTCGTCATGGCTCGCCCTCGATCATTCTGCCTGTGTCGGGGCGCACCTCAACATGATCGGCTTTCGACCGACGCCTGCACACCCTGCCAACGACGCGGAGGCGGCGTGGCTTGCGCGCACCCAGGCCGCCATGCAGGCGGAGGGCGGCTATTTCGTGCAGCAGGCGACAAAGCCTCAGACGCTCGCCCACGCGCTGATGGACAGTCCTGTCGGCGTGGCGGGCTGGATCTTCGAGAAATTCCATGGCTGGAGCGATCTGACGAAGGGTGGCGGAGACGTCCTTAAAGTGTACGATCCAGACCATCTGTGGACCAATGTGATGATCTACCTCATCACAGACAGTTTTTCGACCTCGGTGTGGTACTATCGCGGCCTGTTTGAAGAGGGCGGCATCCAGCTCCCGCCGGGCGTGCGGTGTGAGAAGCCGACCGGTTTCGCCAACTTTCCAGGCGAGCGGCTCTACCAGGCGCCCCCGCGCAGCTGGGCGGAACGCGCCTACAATATCGCAACATGGACAGATATGCCGCGCGGCGGTCATTTCGCAGCGATGGAGGAGCCCGACCTCCTCACATCGGATATCCGCGCATTTGCGCGCACGATCGGCTATTGATCGTTCAGCTCAAAGACGAGCACGTTGGTGGCCCGGGTCGCAGACAGGCCGTTGTCAGACACCAGAACAAGGCGCACGTGAGCGTCGGCGTGCGCCAGGCTGAGGCCTTCCAGGTTGCCTGCGCCGTCGCTGGCGGAAATCTCCAGAACGCGGGCTCCAGGCCCCAGGCGCAGTCCGACGCCTGACGCCCCGCCCCGCACCAGGCTTGCACGCATCCGGGTGACGCGTGCGGAGAAGCCGTCAAACACTGAAAACTTTCGCCAGAGCGCAAAAAGATCGAACCCGCCGTCGGATCTGGCGAGGGTTGCAAGCGCAGTCAGGCTGTAGCCCCGCTCGGCCGGGATCGTCGCCGTCGTGAGGCGCAGATCGGCCAACGGCGCTCCGACGGCCATGCGGATCCGTCCATTCGCGGGTCGCTCGAAGCCGGCGATCAGAAGTTGGCCGTCGGGTGTTGCGGTCAAGCCCTCCGCGCCCTCGTTTGGCCACACCCCGGGCGGGGTCTCCAGCCGCCCGGACTCCAGGCTGCGCGCGGCCAGACCGCAGGCGGCGAAGTCATAAAGGGCGACGCGGTGACGGCGTTCGAAACTGATCGCGAAGACGGTCGTGCCTGCCGTCGGCACGGCTGTGATGTCCTCGGCGTCCCCGTCGTCCTTACCGTCGAGGGGCGCGCCGGCGCTGTCCTTCAGCATCGCCAGTCGCACGTCGGTGAGCCCGGAAAACCTGCCCTCAGGGGTGAAGGCGAGCTGCGCCTGGGCCCAGTGACCCCCATCCGAGACCATCCGCACAAGTCCTGTCGGGTCGACGCTGAGGCCGCTCATCCCGCCAAAGCGGGGGTCTGGCGATGCGACCGCCACGCCACCCAGGAATCGTGCGGTCGACCGGATCTGCGCCTCGGGACGCAGGCGCAGCGGGACCTGCGACACCTCGATCCGGGCGGGCGGGATGATGCGCTCCGGCGGGCAGGCTGCGCTGCCTGACTGCTCGGTCGGCGAGGGTCCTGATGCGGCGGCGGATTGCCCGCCGGCCCCGGGCGGGCGGGCCAGGATTTCAGGCTGCTGAGCCTGGCGCGCGACTGACGCAGCCGCAGTCTGGCCGGCAAGGCCTTTGGCCTGGGGTGGGTCGGGCGCATGCGCCGGGCGTGCCGGGGACGCGCTGCGCGGGGCCTGGACGGGCGAGCAGCTCGCGAAGATCAGGCTTGCCGCGGCGAGCGCCAGAAGTCTCATCGGCGCGTGCGCGCGCCGACGACTGGCCGATAGTCCGCCCGCCCGACGCCAGCAGACGATCCCTGACGCGGTGACGGTGCGGCGCGCGTTGGCGGCAGGCTCCGGGTGTGCGTCTCATCGAAGAGTTCAGCGAGCTTATCCGTCATGGCGCCACCAAGCTGTTCGGCGTCCACGATCGTGACGGCGCGCCGGTAATAGCGCGTGACGTCATGGCCGATGCCGACGGCGATCAGTTCGACGGGGCTTCGGGTTTCGATGAACTCGATGACTTCGCGCAGATGGCGCTCGAGATAGTTTCCACTGTTGACGGACAGGGTGGAATCGTCGACCGGCGCCCCATCTGAGATCACCATCAGGATGCGGCGCTGTTCGGGGCGCGCCATCAACCGGTCATGCGCCCACTGCAGCGCCTCGCCGTCGATGTTCTCTTTGAGCAGGCCCTCGCGCATCATCAGTCCGAGGTTCTTGCGGGCGCGTCTCCAGGGTGCGTCCGCGGACTTGTAGATGATATGGCGCAGATCGTTGAGCCGGCCCGGGCCCGCGGGTTTTCCCGCCTTCATCCAATCCTCGCGTGCGCCGCCGCCCTTCCAGGCGCGGGTGGTGAAGCCAAGGATTTCAACCTTCACAGCGCAGCGTTCGAGAGTGCGCGCAAGAATGTCTGCGCACAGGGCCGCGACCATGATCGGGCGCCCACGCATGGATCCTGAATTGTCGAGCAGGAGACTGACGACCGTGTCGCGGAACTTCGTCTCGTCCTCCAGCTTGAAAGACAACGGCGCCATGGGGTCGGTGACCACACGCGACAGGCGCGAGACGTCGAGCACGCCCTCCTCCAGGTCAAAGGCCCAGGATCGGTTCTGTTTGGCCATAAGGCGGCGTTGCAGACGATTGGCAAGACGCCCGACGGCGCCTTGCAGGCTTGTCAACTGATGATCGAGATAGGCGCGCAGGCGGGTGAGTTCTTCGGCCTCGCACAGGTCTTCGGCGCCAATGATTTCGTCGTGGGCGGTGGTGAACACCTTGTAGCGGAAGCCGAGATCGTCACCCGGCCGGAAGTTCGGCCGGACCGGTCGCGCGCCATCCTCGGTTTCGGTTTCATCCTCAACGTCGCTGTCCGCTGTGGTCTCGGCGTCAACGGTGACATTGGCGTCCTCGCCGGCGTCATCGCCGGCCTCCATGTCGACTTCCTGGGTGGTCACTCCCTCCGGTTCGCCCTGCCCGCCGTCGTCGGACGCGTCGGGCGGCGGCTGATCGGGCTGGTCCGGGTTGCTCTCGCCGGCGTCGTCATCGCCTGGCTCGCCGCCCAGTTCGTCGCCGAGATCCAGATCGCGGATAAGATCACGCGCGACCAGCGCAAAGCGTCGCTGATCTCCGAGGGTGGCCTCCAGGCGCGCCATGGCGCTGCCCGCCTTCGCCTCGATTTCCTCCCGCCACAGCGCCACCACCCCCTGCGCCTGGGCAGGCGGCGGCGCTCCGGTCAGTTTTTCCCGCAGGATCAGCTCGAGCGCGTCAGCCATGGGCGCATGCTGACGGTCCTCCATGCGCTGGAAACCCTTCTTTTCGCAGCGTTCGATCAGGGCTGCTTCCAGATTGTGCTTCACGCCGTCCATGGCGCGCGCGCCGATCGCCTCGACGCGGGCCTTCTCCGCCGCCTCGAACAATGCGCGGGCCCGTTGGCCTGTGGGCAGCAGGGCGGCGTGCTGGGCGTCGTCATGATAGGCCAGACGCAGAGCCGCCCCGTCTGCGGCGCCGCGAATGCGGGCCGCCTCCATCGGCGTCAGATCGCGCGACGGGTGGGGCAGGGTCACGCGATTTGGTCCGATGTTCGGCCCGTCGGCGGCGTAAAGCACTTCGAGCCCGGCCTGGCGTGACAGGGACCGGGTGGTTGCGGCCAGGGACCGCTTGAATACCTCGCCGGGCGTTTCTTTCTTGCTCATTGCGCTCACAGATAGCGCGCTGTGCGCGCGCTGCAAAACGGCTTCCTGCCGATCCCTGTGCGCGGCCCTGTGCGCGGCCCCGTGCGCGGGCCTGTGCGCGGGCCGGCGCGATCATCCGCGCCGCATGGCCGGACCAGCCTCGCCGAGGCTTGCGACAGGGGACATGGATTGCGATCTATCACAGGACGATCGCTCAGGGAGACGTGTGGATGTGGCGCAGCAGAGGCGAAGGGTGCGGCTTGCGGAGCCCGTCTGCGGCTGGCGAGGTCCGATTTGGCGGCGCACGCCCCATGAAGGGACCAATGGCGGGAGTACTGGCGGTGGCGTTGGCGATTGCGGCGTGCACGCCGGCCCCGGCGCCGTCCGGGCCTGGGGGCGCGGCGGCGACGCCCGGAGCGGCGTCGCCTGCAGGAGGCGGGTCGCGCGTGGTGGAGGCCCGCGGCGATCTCGCCCAGAGCGAGCAGGCCACCATCTCGCTGTTTGAGACCGCCTCCCCCTCGGTGGTCCAGGTCGTGACGCGCACGCTCGTACTGTCCGGCTTTCGCGGCCAGGAGGCCCGGGGCGGGGGCACCGGTTTCATCTGGGATGACGCGGGACATGTGATCACGAACGACCATGTCGTTGAGGCCGACGAGATCATGGTGCGCCTGCAGACTGGCGAGCAGATGACCGCGGAAGTCATCGGCCGGGCTCCGCAATATGACATCGCTGTGCTGCGGCTTGCGCGCAAACCGGCTGCTCCGCCGCTGGCGCTGGGCGAGTCAGGCTCGCTGAAGGTCGGTCAGGCAGTGTTTGCGATCGGCAACCCGTTCGGACTGGACAGCAGCCTGACCTCGGGAATTGTAAGCGCGCTGGAGAGGCGTTTGCCTGTCGCCGACGGGCGTGAGATCGCCAACGTCATCCAAACGGACGCCGCGATCAATCCGGGCAACTCGGGGGGGCCGCTGCTCGATTCGGCCGGCCGCGTCATCGGCGTCAACACGGCCATCTTCTCGCCGTCCGGCGCCTATGCCGGGGTCGGTTTCGCCGTGCCGATTGATTTGGTTCGACGCGTCGCGCCAGATCTGATCGCGACCGGGCGCGCGCCGACCCCGGGGCTTGGCGTGATCGTGGCCAATGAGGCGATGACCGCCGCGCTGGAGGTGGATGGCTTGCTGGTGTGGCGCACGGTTCCTGGCGGCCCGGCAGACCGCGCGGGACTGCGCGGCACGGATGAGCGGCGGGGCCTGCGCGGCGACGTGATTGTAGCGGTCGACGGCCAGAAGGTGGAGCGACTGGCGGACCTTACAAATGTTCTTGAGGATGTCGGCATCGGCAAGCCGGTCACGCTTTCCGTGCAGCGCGGCGATGAGCGTCTCGCCATCAGCGCCACTGTTGAGGACATTGGCGCCCGCTGAGGCGCGCTGGGGGGCTCACTGGTGGGACTCACTGGGGGGGGACTCACCGGGGGGGCTCACTGGCGTGACTCACTGGGTCGCGCGCGCTTCGACGCACCCATGCCCGCCGGCCGCCCCGCCGCCTGACGGGGACCTGGATTTGGGGCCATCGGCGACGGCTGTGGACGTGGCCGTCTCCCCCGGCGTCTCCTGAGGCGCTTCCTCAGGCGACCTTCATGCGCAACGAGCTTTGCGGGAGTTCCTTGCCGAAGCAGCGCTGGAAGAACTCAGCGACTGTCGGGCGTTCCAATTCGTCGCACTTGTTCAGGAACGTCACCTGGAAGGCCAGTGCGATATCGCCGAGGATCTCCGCGTTCTCGGCCCAGGTGATCACCGTGCGCGGGCTCATGACAGTGGAGATGTCGCCGTTCATGAAGGCGTTGCGGGTCATGTCCGCCACGCGCACCATGTCGGAGATCGTTTTCCGTCCGTCGGGGGACTTCTGGTAGGTGGGCGACTTTGCAAGCACGATGTCGACTTCAACATCGTGCTCCAGGTAGTTCAGGGTGGTGACGATAGACCAGCGATCCATCTGGCCCTGGTTGATCTGTTGGGTGCCATGATAGAGCCCGGTGGTGTCGCCAAGTCCGATCGTATTCGTTGTGGAGAACAGACGGAAATGGCTGTGCGGCTTGATCACCTTGTTCTGGTCGAGGAGCGTCAGCCGGCCTGAAGACTCCAGGACCCGCTGGATCACAAACATCACGTCCGGGCGACCAGCATCATATTCGTCAAACACGAGCGCGATTGGCCGTTGCAGGCTCCATGGCAGGATGCCCTCGCGAAACTCTGTGACCTGCTTGCCGTCTTTCAGCACGATCGCGTCCTTGCCGACGAGATCAATCCGGCTCACATGGCTGTCGAGGTTCACCCGGATCAGGGGCCAATTGAGCCGGGCGGCCACCTGTTCGATATGCGTCGATTTTCCGGTCCCATGGTAGCCTTGCACCATCACGCGGCGGTTGAACGCAAAGCCCGCCAGGATCGCCAGGGTCGTCGTGGGATCGAATTTGTAGGCGCTGTCGAGGTCAGGCACATATTCGTTCGGCTTGGAGAACGCCGGCACCTGCATGTCTGACGCGACGCCGAAGACGTCGCGGGCTGACACGGTCTTATCGGGCTGGGCGCTCAGCAAGGCGTCGGACAGGTCGGGCATGCGACGGAACTTCCTCGGAAACTGGGGAACAGGGCGTAACATACGGCGTCGGCCGGTGGGGCCAACCGGAAAATCATGCAGCTGCTGAGAAACGCCCCGTCGGCCTGCCTTCCGCCCTGTCTGCCTGCTTGGGCGGGGCCTGCTTGGGCGGGGCCTGCTTGGGCGGGGGTCGTCTGCGGGCGGTTGTTTGGGGCCGGATACAGGCGCATGGGTTTGCCGCAGCCTGGAGGCTCAGGCTGGTCGGCCGGATCCGGCAGGTCACGCTACGCCCGCCGCCTTCAGCACTTTTACTGCGCGGATCACGCGCTGCAGTCGGCCTTCCGTGGAGCGGTCCCCGCCATTGGAATCCGGGTGATAGCGCTTGATCAGTTCGGCGTAGCGGGCGCGGATGTCCTCCGGCGAGGCGCGCTGGTCGAGGCCGAGGTCCTCAAGGGCCTCGCGTTCGCGCACGCCAAGCCGCGGCTCCGGGCGTGCGGCTGCCTGTTTCGGATACATGCGGCTCCCATCTTTGCGCCAGATCTTGCTCTCGGAAGCCTCGCGCGCGCCGGCGTCGGCGCGAAACGTCCAGGTCGGGCGATGTCCCACCATCTCGCCGTCGCGAAACTGGGTGAACTCTTCGTCAGTCATGCCTGCAAAGTAGTTCCAGCGCCGGTTGTACTCCGCCGCATGATCGGTGCAGAACCAGTAAAACTCCTCGAGCTTGTCGCGGCCTTTCGGCGCCCGGCAGGGCGCGGGGCGGGTGCAGCCAGGCTCGTCGCAGGCGCGCTCGGCCGGCGGGGTTTTCGCCTCCGCGCCCGGAGGCTTCACCCGCACGTCGACGAATTTCGGCTTGTAGCTGAAACCGGGAGCCATGCGGGTACTATGGGTGGCTTCGGGTCATTCGACAATCGGGAGAAGGGCGAGGATGCAGGGGGTTTCGGGAGACGCAGACGCCGACGGGGCGGCCGCCGCTGCCCGGCCGGTGGCGGATGCACTGCGGGCCAAGCTGTCGGCGGCGTTCACGCCGAGCGCACTGGTGATCGAGGACGAGAGCCATCGCCATGCCGGCCATGTCGGCGCCATGCGTGCGGACGGCGCGCGTGGCGAGACGCATTTTCGCGTCACCATGACGGCCGCCGCGTTCGCCGGGCTCGGCCGTGTGGCGCGTCACAGGCTGGTCAACGCGGTGCTGGCCGAAGAGCTCAATGGTCCGGTGCACGCGCTGGCGCTGACGCTCAAGGCGCCTGGGGAGTAGCGCGCTGGGCTGTTCTCGGGAAACGGCGCGCCTTCGGGCGAAGCTGCGATCGTTTCCCGCAGGGTCGCCCCCGGCGCCCCGCCCAGCGTCAGGCCCAGTGTCAGGCCCAGTGTCAGGCCCAGTGTCAGGCCCAGTGTCAGGCCCAGTGTCAGGCCCAGTGTCAGGCCCAGCGTCCCGGGGTGGTCTTGGCCGGAACAGGCTCCAGGTTCGGGACGCCGCTCCGGTGCAGCCTCACGGCGGGCCGTCGACCGGCGCGCCGGCAGCGTTGAAATAGGCCGTTCGCCCGGCGCCTGAGGCGTCATAAGCGATGGTTTTGCGTGACCATCCCTGGTCGCGGCGCGTCACCGGCCTTTCATCGACGCCAAGGCTTTGCTCTTCCACCAGACGGCCGAACTGGTCGTAGCGCGTCCGCACGATTGCGCGCCCGGATGCGGGACTTGGTGCGGGATGTCCATCGGCGTTGAAGAAGCGACGCTCAATCTCGCGCCCATAGGCGTCATATCGCGTCGCGACCTGCGCTGCGATATCCGCCGGCTGCACCGGCTTCAGGTCGGCGCCCAGATAGATGAGGCGCGCCTCCCGACCGAACGCGTCATAGGTCCGCCGGGAGCCGGCGAAGCCCTGCGCCGTGACCATCGGCGCGCCGTCGGCGCCCAGAAAGACCTCCTCGGTCAGACGCCCGCTTGCGTCGTAGCTGTTTCGGACCCCAAAGGCGCCGCTGTCGGGGTCGCGCGCCGGGCCGCCGTCAACGCCGCGATATGTCGTCAGCATGACCTGCCCTGTTGGCGTGTAGCGGGTCGTCCAGCCGGCAGGCCCGCCCGGTGCGGGGGCGACGGGGCTTGCGTCGGGCCCCAGGAACTCGCGTGTGATTTCCCGACCGTAGCGGTCATAGGTCTGGCGCAGGATTGCGTAGCCTTCCGCAGTGGCGGCCGGCCGCCCCGCGGTGTCCAGATAGGTTGTTTCCACGAGGCGTCCGGCGCGATCGTAGCGCTGCACCACCGAGGCCGCGCCGATCTCGGGGGACCGCAGCGGCGCGCCGTCCGGGCCTTCATAGTCAACCCGGATCACGCGATCATAGGCGTCATAGGACAGACGCTCGCGTGGCCGGTCCGGGGTGATCAGATCCTTGCCGTCAGGTCCGAGCTGTACCCGCAGGATCATGCGGTCGCGCGCGTCAAACTCGGTCCGAAAGCCAGCCCAGCCGCTGTCGTCGATCATCGCGGCGCCGTCGGCGTCGAACCTGGTGGAGCGCACCGGATTGCCGCGCGCGTCGTAGTCGTGTTTGATGATCGCGGCGATGGCGGGATTGCGCAGCGGTTTTGCGTCGGGGCCGAGCACCACGATTTCGACACGCTCTCCGTAAACAGAATACCTGTAGCGCTCGCCGGTCGCCCCGTCCTTGTCGGGCAGGGGCGCACCGGTTTCATCCTCATAGCGGACGGCCGCGATCAATCCGTTCTCGTCGAAGCTGCGCCGCGCGATCTTCACGCCGTCATTGGCCAGCGCAAGGCCGCCGTCCGGAGCAAGCCAGCGCGACAGGACGGGCAGGTTGCGCCCTGACCCTGGAGCTGCTGACGCATAGACCTGCTCGTAGCCGGCGACGCCGAGCTTCCGGTCGACGGTTGGGCGGCCCGCCTCATCGAAATAGCGTTCAGAGGTCTGCTGACCGCTGGCATTGTAGGCGTATCGACGCAGTGCGACGCCCTCATAGGCGATGGGCGCTCCATCAAGGCCGACGGTGCGCCATTCCAGGCGCGCGCCTTGCGGATCACGGGTCGTGAGGTCAGCGCCGCGCCCATCCTTGAGCGCGATGGCGGCGCCTGCCTCGTCGAACCAGCGGTATGAGGTTACGTAACCGCGCTGGTCGTGCTGCGCGCGCTCCTCAGCGACGCCGTCGGCATTGGCCATCGGCCTGTCGGTCTCGCTCAGCCAGATGTGCGCGATGCGCGCGCCGCGTCCATCGTATCGGAAGGCTTCGCCCGCCGCGCCATTGGCGGCTGGTTTGCGCACGCCGGCGGCGTCGAGGAACCTGCGTGCGATCACATTGCCGACTGCGTCGAGCAGCCAGTCCTCGCGGTGGATCCCTGCGCCGTCGGTGGTGGCGCCGCCCGCCGCATCAAAGCGGGCCAGCCCGATGATGCGTCCCTCGGCGTCGCGGCGATAGGCGATGCGCGCGGTCTTGTCATCGCGCGCTGCGGCCGGCTCGCCGTGGGGGCCAAGCACCGTGCGCGCCGTGATGCGTCCTTCCTCATTGCGATCGAACCGATAGCCGAAGGCCCTGGAGGCGTTTGGTCGTGGGCTTCGGTCAGCTCCGAGGAAGCGAACTTCTGCATCGAGGCCTTTGTTCGGACCGTCGGGTACGCGTGTGAATTGCACGAATTTGATGCCCGACGCCTCGCGGGTGCAGGGGAACTCCGCCTCGTAGAACTGACCGACGGTGCGTCCTGCATAGATGAGCCGTTCCAGCGGCGCGCCGGAGGCGTCGCGCAATTCCTCCTGTTCGAGGGTTCCGTCGGTCCGGTAGCTGAATGAGGCAGAGCAACTGCGCCGCACGCCGCAATCTTCCCTGAACGGATATCCAAGCGCGCCGGTCAGGCCGTCCACAGGACAGGCGCCTGATCCGTTGATGGCGCGCACAGTGATGACGCGATCGGACCAGCGCCCCCGTGTCTCCAGGGCGTAGGAGAGGGCGCGCCGCCTTTGATCGGCTGGAGATACGGGCCCGAATCCCTCGGGCGCGCCGTCGCGCCGGGCGAACTCCTCATAATAGCGGGTGTAGGGCCGGTAGACGCCATCCCAGACCAGGGCGGCGGAAACAAGCGCGCCCAGACCGGCCGCAATGGCGAGGCCTGTCCGGGTGACAAGCCGCCGCCGGCGTGCGGTGCGCAGCTCGCCCTGCGTGAGACCGAGCACGCCCGCCACGAGTTGATCGAGCGCCTGGGCCCACTCAGTTTTGCTCTCCATGCCGAGCACGGCGGCGAGCGGGCGGTCCTGCGCCGGCAGCGGTGTTTCGCCTGGATAACCGTCTGCGTTCGGCTGGAACCTGAGCGCAGGGGAGAAGCATTCAAGATGGGGCGCGCCGGCGTCAGTCGCATTGGGTTTGCCGGAGGCGACCAGGCAGAAGATGCGGTCGGCCCGCCCGGTCGCCAGGAAATGCGCGATCTCGGCGAGGCAATAGGGTGATGCGGCGGAGAATGGCGAGCACACCACGATGAGGGCCTGCGAGGCGTCCAGGGCCTGGCGCAGGCGCTCATCGAGTGCGCCTGCGGCTGCTTCGGCTTCATCGCGGAACACCGCGCGCATGACCGCATGGCCGCCCGCTACGTGCGCGCGCAGCGCTTTGGGAATGCGCGCGCGCGCCAGGCGCTCCTGGAGGGCGATCGCCACCCGTTTGTCCTGATGGCTGTAGCTGATGAAGGCCCAGTATTTTGCAGGCGCTGTGCTGGGCTTTGCGGCGGGTTGGGTCATGGCGGGCGTCAAAACTCATCAGGCGAATGCTGGCCTATCAGGCGTCTGCGGCCTGACGCACGGGAGGGCGCCAGCGACCGATCGCCATCACGGATCGCCAACCAGGGGTGGCCAACCGGGGATGGCCAACCGGGGATGGCCAACCGGGGATGACCAGCCGGGGATGACCAGCCGGGGATGACCAGCCAGGGATCGCAGATGTGGGGTGGCCACTGTGGCGCAAACGCGGCGACCAGAAAAGGCCGGATCACGGGCGCACCCACCCTGGGCGGCATCTGTCGACCATGCACGCCATGCCCCGCGCACCCGATGGCCGTTCTCCCCATGACCCGGCGCCCTTTGATCAGGCGCCTTTTGATCGGGCGGCCATTGGCCCTCATCCTGCGTCGTCGTCGGCCGGTTGCGGGGGCTCGATACGCAGCGCTGTGATCTGGTTGCGGTTCTTGCGCAGGATCGTGAAGCGGTGGCCGTAGAAGGCGTAGCGCTGCCCTGGATCTGGAATGGCTGCGGCCTCGTGGATCACCAGACCGGCGACGGTCACGGCCTCGTCGTCAGGCAGGTTCCAGTCCATCGCCCGATTGAGGTCGCGGATCGGCACCCAGCCGTCCACATTGACGGAGCCGTCCGGCTGCGGGCGCACGCCCTGCACGGCGACGTCATATTCGTCTTTGATGTCGCCGACGATCTCTTCGAGGATATCCTCGAGCGTAATGAGACCCATCAGGGCGCCGTACTCATCCACCACAAGGGCGAAGTGCGACCGGGCCTTCAGGAAGGCGGAGAGCTGCTCCTTCAGTTCGGTGGTTTCGGGCACGAACCAGGGCTGACGCGCGACCGTGGTGACGTCAACCGAGTCGATAATTCCGCCAGCGACGGCGATCGCGGAGAGCAGATCCTTGGCGTGCAGCACGCCGACTATGTTGTCTGGTTCGTCGCGCCACAGCGGCAGACGCGAATGCGGCGTGGCCAGAACCTGGGCGAGGATTTCGCGCGGCGGCAGATCGACTTCGATCATGCGCATGTTCTTGCGGTGGACCATGACGTCACCAACGGTGAGTTCGCCGAGGTCGAGCGCGCCGCGGATCATGTCGCGGTCTTCGCGCTCCACGGCGCCTTCCTGGTGGTGCAGGTCGATCGCGCCGCGGATCTCATCGCGTGCGGCGTAGACGTCCACGCCCTCTTCGACCTTGACGCCGAACAGCCGCAGCGCGCGTTGGACAATCGCCTGCACCGCCGACACGACCGGCGCCAGGATGATCACCATCCACTGGATCGGCAGCGCCACCAGGCGCGCGATCTGGTCCGCATTGGTGATCGCCCAGGTCTTTGGCAGCACCTCGCCGAAGATCAGCAGCAGCGGCGTCAGAGCCACGGTGGCGATAATCGGTCCGAGGTCCTGACCGTAGATGTCGCCGAGCACGGTCGTGGCGATCGCCGAGGCCGCGATGGTGACCAGGTTCGATCCCAGCAGAACCGCCCCGATCATGCGCTCGCGGTCGTCTGTCAGCTTGATGACCCGGCGGGCGAGCCTGTCGCCATCCTTTTCAAGCGTCGTCATGCGCGCCCGCGACGTGGCGGTCAGCGATGTTTCGGCGAGCGAGAAGAATGCGTTGAGCAGAATGAGAGCCGCGATGATGACGATCGCGGTGAGAAGAGCCGCACCCATGGGTGTCGCACATGTCCTGACGAATGCCTGCCCGTTCGCCTCCGGGAGCTCGCTCAATAGCAAGACTTGGTCCGGTTGTCAGGGTGGTCCCTGGCGATGCGCCTCGACGGGCGGCGCGCGGGGTCGGCTTTGACAAGGCGGCGATCCTGCGCGATCACTTCCCGCCCAGCGAGGAGCTCCGGATATGAAAGACATCGGCGCGATGATGCGTCAGGCGCAGCAGATGCAGGCGAAGATCGCCGACGCCCAGCGCCAGTTTGAGGAGCTTGCGATCGACGGCGCCTCGGGCGGCGGCCTGGTGCAGCTCACCATCACGGGCAAGGGTCTGATGACGCGCCTGAAGATTGATCCGTCGCTGCTGAACGAGGAGGAGCACGAGATCCTCGAAGACCTGATCAAGGCGGCCTATGAGGACGCGCGTCGCAAGATGGAAGAGAAGCATCAGGAGTCCATGAAGGCGGCGACCGCCGGCATGGGCATGCTGCCGGGCTTCAAGCTGCCATTCTAGCCGCCACGGGAGGCCGCTGGCCAAAGGCGATCGCCAATGGCGATGCCGTGAAGCGACATGTCGGGACCCACGCCGCCGTCAGCCGAACCGCAGGCTGGCGGCGCCTGCCAGGATGAGTCCCGCGCCGGCGATGCGCGGGAGGCTCGCCTTTTCGCGGAGGACTGCAATTCCGATGACGGCGGCGAAGGCGATGCTTGTTTCTCGCAGTGCGGCCACCTGCGCGATGGGCGCCCGCGTCATTGCCCACAGAACGACGCCGTAGGCGCTCCCGGCGACTGCCCCGCCCAGGAGCCCCAGCCGCCAACGGGTTGAGGCTGCGCGGATGAGCGGACGCCCGCCGCGCAGCGCAAAATACGCGCCATTGGCGAGGCCCGTCAGGCACATCTGCCATGCGACATAGGCGACGACGGCGCCGGATGCGCGCGCACCATGACCGTCGATCAGGGTGTAGACGGCGGTGCACCCTGCTGTGAGCAGGGCCAGGATGATGGCGAGCCGGCTTTCCCGATCATTGCGCCACGCGGGCAGCGCGAGGGTCACGGCGCCTGCCAGGATGAGGCTCAAGGCGAGCCATGCGTGCGTGCTGAGCGTCTCAAGGCCGAGGGCGAGGCTTGCTGCGGCGGCCAGAGCCGGCGCAGCGCCCCGGCTCAGGGGGTAGACGAGGCCGAGGTCAGCGCGTCTGTAGGCCTCGGTCAGCAGCTGGAAGTAAACAAGATGCACGACCAGGGAGGCCGCGAGAAAGGGCCATGCCGCCGGCGCCAGGGGCGGGGCCAGCAGGACGACGGGCGCCGCGAGCGGCGTCTGGGCCAGCGCCATGGCGAAGCTTGCCGCACGGGGATCCCGATCGCCCTTCACGGCCGCCGACCAGGCTGCGTGCATCAGAGCCGCGGCGAGGACGGCGAGAAACACGTCCGCGCTCATCCGCTGGCCCGGATGTCTGCGGTGCGCTCCGGCCGCGGCTGCGGTCCGCACGGCGATCCCGCCGCGGACCATGCTTCGGCCCCGGTCTCCGCTTTGATCGCTGAGCCTGCCTGGGGAACCGAGCCCGCTGTCCGGAACCACCGCGGGCCGCCCGGCGCGCCGGGCGGCGTGGGGCTCATTCCACCGTCACCGACTTCGCCAGATTGCGCGGCTGATCCACGTCTGCGCCTTTGAGCACCGCGGTATGGTAGGCAAGCAGTTGCAGCGGGGCGCTGGCCAGGATTGGGGCGAGCATCGGCAGTGTGGCGGGAATGACGATGGTCTCTGCGGCCGCCTCGGCGGCCCGATCGGCGCCCGATTGGTCGGTGATCAGAATCACCCGTGCGCCGCGCGCCGCCACTTCCTGCAGGTTGGAGTAGGTTTTTTCGAACATGTCGTCGAACGGGGCCACGATGATCACCGGGGTGTCTTCCTCGATGAGGGCGATGGGCCCGTGTTTCAGTTCGCCTGCGGCGAAGCCCTCAGCATGAATGTAGCTGATCTCCTTGAGCTTCAGGGCGCCTTCAAGGGCGAGCGGGAAGTATGCGCCGCGGCCGAGATAAATTACGTGACCTGCGCGTGCAAGGCCATGGGCGACGCGTGCGCACCGCTCGTCGCTTGCCCGGATGGTCGCGCTCATCAGTCGCGGCAGTTCAAGCAGGGCCCTGACATGGGCGGCCTCGTCGGCGGGGGTGAGCACGCCGCGCGCGCGCGCCGCGCCGATCGCCATGGCGGCGAGGACCGAGAGCTGCGCGGTGAAAGCCTTTGTTGAAGCGACACCGATTTCCGGTCCCGCAAGGGTTGGGGCGATCGCGTCGGCCTCGCGGGCGATGGTTGACTCAGGCGAGTTCACGATCGCGAACGCGCGTCGGCCCTGAGCCTTGAAATAGCGCAGGGCCGCGAGCGTATCGGCGGTTTCGCCGGATTGGGAAATCAGCACGCCCAAAGCCTCGGATCCCAGCGGTGGGGCGCGATACCGGAACTCGCTGGCGATATCGGTCTCGGCGGCGATGCGGGCGGTCTGCTCGATCCAGTAGCGGCCCACCTGGGCTGCGTAATGGGCCGTGCCGCAGGCTGTGAAAACCAGTCGGGAGGCGGCTGCCAGAAGCCCGCTCAGCTCAGGGCCAAGCGCGACCGTCTGCGTGAGCGGATCGAGATAATGCGCGATCGTGCGGGAGATGGAGTCCGGCTGTTCGTGGATCTCCTTCTCCATGAAATGACGGAACTCGCCCTTGGAGGCGAGGTCGGCCGAGACGGCTGAACGCTTCACCGGACGCGTCACAGGCGCGCCGGACGCATCGCGGATCTGAAAGGCGCCCGGGCGTGCAATCACCCAGTCGCCCTCCTCAAGATAGGTCACGTCGCGGGTGAATGGCGCGAGCGCCAAAGCGTCCGAGCCGACAAATGTCTCCCCGCCGGCGACACCGACGGCCAGCGGGCTGCCCTGCCGGGCGGCAAGCACCAGGCCGTCTTCGCCGGAGACGACTGCGGCGATGGCGAAGGCCCCGGTCAGCCGGGCGAGCGTGTTGGCGAAGGCGGTTTCCGGCGCAAGACCCGCCGCCAGTTCGCGGTCGATGAGATGGGCGATGACTTCAGAGTCCGTATCGCTCTCGAAGACCCTGCCTTCGGCTTCCATGTCGCTGCGCAGTTCGCGGAAGTTCTCGATGATGCCGTTGTGCACGAGGCTCACGCGGCCAGCCTGATGCGGGTGCGCATTGGTCTCGGTCGGCTTGCCATGGGTGGCCCAGCGTGTGTGCGCGATGCCGGTGAACCCGTCGAGCGGCTCCCTGGTGATCGCAACCTCCAGGTTCCTGATTTTGCCTGGCGCCCGGCGGCGTTCGATGTGGCCGCTCGCCAGCACGGCGAGTCCGGCCGAATCATAGCCGCGGTACTCAAGACGTTTCAGCGCGTCGACAAGCCGCGCTGTCACCAGACTTTCGCCCGCAATGCCGACGATCCCGCACATGCCCCATCTCCCTCAGGCGACTTCGCGGGAGCTATACCCTGACGGCGGATGCGCGCCATTCAAAGATTGCACCGGATTGTTGCAGGCGCGAAGGCGCGCCCGATTGCCACCGCCGGCGGGCGCGGCTACACCGCGCGCCGGTGTCGCCATCGCAGGGCCGGCCGCCGCCGACGTGTTTGGGCCCATCGGCTGAACCGGGCCCAAGACCGAACCGGGGCGCACGATGGATTTCGGGCGGCTGCGGAGGCGGACGGTTGATCTTGGCTGCCGATGCGGGCCGCCGGCGCAGACTGGCCGGTGCGCCGGCTCGGCCTTGAGGGGGGTTCTATGGCTCGTTCGAAAATCGCGCTGATCGGCGCCGGCATGATCGGTGGCACTCTGGCCCATATCGCCGCGCGCGAGGAACTGGGAGATGTGGTCCTGTGTGACATCGCGGAAGGCGTGCCCCAGGGCAAGGCGTTGGACATTGACGAAGCAAGCCCGGTCTTCGGCTCCTCGATCGAGATCGCTGGCGCCACCCTGAAAGGACCCGACGACTACAAGGCGATCGCTGGCGCCGACGTGGTCATCATCACCGCAGGCGTGCCGCGCAAGCCTGGCATGAGCCGCGACGATCTGATCGGGATCAATCTCGGCGTCATGAAGCAGGCGGCGGAGGGTGTCCGGACGTATGCGCCGGACGCTTTCGTCATCGTGGTCACCAATCCGCTCGACGCCATGGTCTGGGCGTTCCAGAAGTTTTCCGGTCTGCCCGGGCACAAGGTGGTGGGCATGGCAGGGGTGCTCGATTCGGCGCGGTTCCGCTGGTTCCTGGCCGAGCGCACCGGCGTTGCGGTCGAAGACATTCAGGCCTGGACGCTTGGCGGCCACGGCGACGACATGGTGCCGATGGTGCGCTATTCGACGATTGGCGGCCTGCCTTTGCCGACCCTGGTGGAGCAGGGCTGGTTCAGCCAGGCGGAGCTTGACGCCATCGTCGAGCGCACCCGCAAGGGCGGCGGCGAGATCGTGGCGTTGCTGAAGACCGGATCGGCGTTCTACGCTCCGGCTGAAAGCGCCATTGCGATGGCGAAGAGCTTTCTGAAGGACAAGAAGCGGACCGTCGCTGCAGCGGCCCATCTGACCGGTCAGTACGGGCTTAAGGACATCTATGTCGGCGTGCCGGTGGTGATCGGCGCCGGCGGGGTGGAGCGTGTGATCGAATTCCCGATGGATGCGGGCGAGACAGCGATGTTCGCCAGGTCTGTGGCTGCGGTCGAGGGTCTGATCGCAGCCTGCAAGGCGCTGGATCCGGCTTTGGCGTAATGCGCCACGCCTCGCCGTAGCCTCGCCGGCGGCCTGCGTCCCGGGGCAGGTCGCCGGTCGGTTGTCGATTGGGCCTGGCGATTGGCTTTCGGGGCGACTGCGTACGGGCGCCTGGCCGCCCGCGTGGTTGGGCGTCCCGCAGGCCGGCCCAGGACCTGGCCATGCGCGCGCCGCGCGTGATTGCAGGAGGCATGAGATGGTCGAGCTCCCCACGCTTGAAACTGCGCGGCTGATCCTTCGACCGCCGATCGCTGATGACGCGCATGCGCATGCCGAGTTGATGGCTGACCCGCTTACGGCGCGTTTCATCACCCTGGACGGGCGCCCGCAGGATGCGTCCCTGGCGTGGCGCACCTTCGCCACGATCGTCGGCCACTGGTCGCTGCGCGGTTTCGGTTTTTTCAGCATTCTCCACAAGGACACCGGGGCCTGGATCGGCCGGACGGGGCCATGGATGCCGGAGGGCTGGCCGGGTCTGGAGGTTGGCTGGTCCTGTCACCCCGCGCATCGCGGCCAGGGCTACATCACGGAAGCGGCGGTCGCCGCCATGGCCTGGACATTCGAGACCCAGCGCTGCGAGCGGATCATCAGTCTGATCCGACCGGATAATGCCCTCAGCCAGGCCGTCGCCCGCCGGCTTGGCGAGACCGTTTCGGGGCGCACAGTGCTGTTTGGATTTGAGACCGACGTCTGGATGATCGAGCGCCCCGCATTTCAGGTTCTGTGGCCTGCGGCGGGCGAGACCATCCGGCGCGCCTGGCCTGCATCCAAACGACCGCCAACCGCGTCTGACCCATCTTGATCCGGGCCTCGGGTCGGACGTTCAGGGTGGAGGTTTCGGCCGTCATGGCGCGACGCCAGGGCTGCGCGTCAACCAGTCGGGCCTGTCCAGAGTCCCGACAGCCATCCCCGGGATTTCCCTGCAGATGCTGGCCAGACACCGCTGCGCGCGGCGTCGCCAGGCCCGGACGCCCTGGTCCGGGCGGCCGCCTTGTTCCGGAGCGCCGGCGCGTGCGGAATTTTGCGCCCGCCCACCGCTCCCGCCACGCTCCCGGACTAGCCAGCGGCGCGCTTCGGCGCCACATCAACCCCCTTGAACAAAGGGCCCGACATGCCGCACGACAGCCAGGAAATCGAGACCGTCAATCCCGCCTCCGGCGAGCCGCTGGCGCGTTACGCCATCGAGACGCCTGAGCGCATCGAAGCCGCGCTGGATGCGTCTGAGCGCGCCTGCCAGCCGTGGCGTCAAAGCGGTTTTGAGGGCAGGGCTGAGGTGCTGCGCCGGGCCAGCGCCATGTTCCAGGAACGCAAGGCGGCGTTTGCGGAGCTTGCGGCGTGTGAGATGGGAAAGCCGATCTCGCAGGGTCTCGCCGAGGTCGAGAAGTGCGCCTGGACGCTCTCCTATCTGGCCGACACCGCCGCCGGCGTCTTGGCCGATGAGGTGGTGGACATCGGGGTCGCCGACAGTCGGGTGACATATGAGCCGCTGGGCCCGCTCCTGTCGATCACGCCCTGGAACTATCCCTTCTGGCAGATCGTCCGCTTCGCGGCGGGGGCCTTGGCCATGGGCAATGTGGTCGTTCTGAAGCACGCCCCAAGCGTCACCGGCGCCGGCCTTGCCGTGGAAAGACTGTTCGCGGAGGCTGGCGCGCCGCCGGGCGTATTCCAGACGCTGGTTCTCACCAACGCCCAGGCCCAGCGCGTGATATCTGACTGGCGCATTCGCGGCGTGGGTTTCACCGGCGGCGGGCGCGGCGGCGCATCCGTGGCGGCCGCCGCGGGCGCCGCCCTCAAGAAGTGCGTCCTTGAGCTTGGCGGATCGGATCCTTTCATCGTTCTGGCCGACGCGGACATCGCCAAGGCTGCCGAGGCTGGCGCGCGGTCCCGCTTCCAAAACGCTGGTCAAGCCTGCCTTGCTGCGAAGCGTTTCATTGTTGAGAGCGCCGTGTTCGATGACTTCGTCGCCGCCTTTGTCGCCGCTGCGAAGGCCTATGCGCCTGGTGATCCATTGTCGGCGCACACGCTTCTTGGCCCGATGGCGCGTGGAGATCTGCGCGCCGAACTGGAGCGTCAGCGCCTGGCAAGCCTCGCGTTCGGCGCCAGCGAGGCGCTGGCGGGCGGGGCGCTGGACGATCGCCCTGGGTATTTCTTCGCACCCTCGGTGCTTGTGCATCCGTCGCCGGACAGTCCGGCCGCTGTTGAGGAGATGTTCGGTCCCGTCGCCGCCATTCTGCGCGCTGACTCCGCCGGTCAGGCTCTCGCCATGGCGAATGACACCCCGTACGGCCTCACCGCATCGATCTGGACGCAGGATATCGAGCGCGCACGCGGTGTTGCGGCGCTCATCCAGGCGGGCGGCGTCTTCGTCAATGCCGTTCCCTCCTCTGATCCGCGCCTGCCGTTCGGCGGCGTCAAGGCCTCCGGTTTCGGCCGCGAACTGGGCGCCGTCGGGCTGAAGGAATTCGCCAACGCCAAGACCTTCGTGGCGGCCCAACCGTGAGCCGCCCAATTGCCTGGCCTTGGCCGGCGCCGCATCAGCGCGCCTGAGACAGGCAGGTTCTGACCAGGCAAGCCCTCAGTCAGGAAAGCCCTCAGTCAGGAGAGCCCTCAGTCAGGAGAGCCCTGCGACAGGAAAGCCTCCCGCACGATCGCCGGAGGGCCTCAGAGTTCTGCGCAGGCGGCGCGGATCGCATCTTCCAGGGTGAGCGGCGTGCGCGCGGCTGCAGCTGTCGCGCCAGGCGCGCCGGCCCCGAAATTGCGCACGCCGGCGGCCTCAAGCCTCCGCGCGCGATGCACCGCTTCTTCCACGGCGGCGGGATCCCTGCCATTGCGCAGCGCCCAGACGGTTGACGCGCCGCCCGCTGCGGCAAGCGCGAAGAAGCCCGCGCCGACGAGTGCGTCAGCGGATTCAGTCAGGTCGATAACGATCGCCAGGAACGACCAGACCGCCACGCCGGCGGACGCGCATGCCAGCAGGAATGACAAACGCGTCAGCTGGCGGCGCTCGCTCAGCAGGCGGACGGAGACCAGGCGCGACTGGGCAGCGCCGTCACGGATCAGGCGGTCACGGATCGAACGTGCCGCTTCCGTGCGCCAGGCGGTGTCCATGACGGCGTCTGGAAGTCCCAGTTCGCGCCGGGTCGCACGCGCATACCACTCAATCCATGTCGAGGCTGTTCCGCGCTGATCGTCGCTGGCGTCTGCGCCGATGATCGCAAGCCCCGGCATGACCGACAGACGCTGGAACAGCCGGTCGCGCTCCATGGCGTGGAAACGCGATCGCCGCACGCCCTCCGAGGCGATCTGAACGGCGAGACCGAGACAGCACAGTCCTGCGATCAGCGCCAGCACTCCGGCGAATGTGGTCTGCGCCAATGCCGCGCCGAGGGCGAACACGCCGATCATGGGGGGCAGCGCGGCGACCCAGGCGCGTGAGCGCCGGTCGCGGCGCGCCAGTCGCTCCGCGCCGCGCCGCACGAAGGCCAGCCGCGGTGCGAGGACTTCGCGAAACCGATCCGCGAGTTTCGGCCCCACAGCTGCGGACGCGGCGAAGGCTTCCGCTGGCGGAGGTTCGCGGTCGAGCATCGGATCGTGCGCGGGTTCTTCAAGACAGGCGCGCAGGCGTCGGCGGATCCATGGATCCTGGGGCGGCGCATAGAACGGATCCAGCGCGTTGAAAATCTCGCGTCGGGCCTGAGCGAGGTCGGCGAGATCGAGTTCCATGCTGTCACACAAAAGACGCACGGGCCGGTCATCACAGGCGTGGATCCACAGCACCGGTTTTGCAAGGCTGAGGGCGTGGTCGACGACTTCCGCCGTGCCGCCGGGGCCGGCGGCTGCAGCTCCGTCCCAGACGGCGATCACCACATCGCTGGAGCGGGCCAGAACATCGCCCACCAGCGCGTAAGGGGCTGACGACGCGGCATCGCCAGCCGTCAGCGCCGCCCCATCCAGAGCGGTGACGCGCTCGGCCCGGCTGAGCCACTCACGAAAGGCGACTTTGCTGTCCGGCTCTGCAAAGTCTTCTTCGTAGCGGGCCGGAAGAAAGGGCAGCGGCGCATGCAGGGCGTAGCCAGCCCTGACGGCCGCCTCGGCGCCCATGCGATCAGCGCCTTCAGCGAGCGCGCTGAGGCAGCGCAGAACGGTCGGCTGGTCGTCATAGAAGATCTTGGAGTGGGCGCGTGCGTCGGCTCCGGCGCCTGCGATGGCTGCAAAGGCCAGATCAAGTTGCCCCTCGATGCGGCTGCGCTGGTCTGCCGGCAGCTTGTTCCAGCGGTGGCCGGTGACGCCGACGCTGACCACGCAGACGGGCCGGGGCTCCAGATCGCGATTTTGTTTCACCCGGCGCACTCAACCATCTGCATCACTCACATCGCCGCCCTGCTAGCACGCTCCTGTCCGGTCTGTCGCGGGGGCCTGGCGTCAACCGGCCTCGGCGTTCCGGTCGTCCTGCGCCGGCATATGCCCTTCGATTATGTTCCGCCAGGCCTCGGGGTCACTGAGGCCGCGCAGCACGAACATTGCGCGCCGGCCGCGATCGTCGCTCGGGCCGTGGCGCAGGATGAGATCACCGGCGCCGTTCGAGCGTATCAGCGCGGCGGCGTCCTTGACATCGGCGTAGCGGAGCCTGCGGATCTGCACCCGCCGCCCGTCCGCAACCACCTCCAGCACCTCATGCGCGCCCAGCGCATAGACTGTCGCTTTGGCGTTGCGCAGGGCGAGAAGGGGCGCGGCGAGCATGCACAGACCTGCTGCAGCGAGAGGCGCTGCGATCGTGAGCAGAAACCATCCCGCAAAAACCGGACCTGGGCGCCCCTCAACCGCCGGGCGCAGGCCCGTGATCAGTGCGGCGGCGCTGAGCGGGGCCAGAACGAGGCAGAACACCACGGCGAACAGGAACACCGGCAGCGTGCGTCGCCATGCCTGGCGCAGGTCTGGCTGCGCCGTGTCGAGGGCCTGCGCCCCGTCCAGGGACGCCGCCAGCGCCTGCTCCAGCCGCGCCGGCAGCCTGCGGACCGGCGACCCTTGGCCTGAGCGGTGACTGCCGCCCGCCGCCGGTTCGCCGCCCTGAGCGTGCGCACCCTGCGGGTCCCCGGTCTGGCGTGGCGGCTGCGTCATGGCCTTGCGTGCTCCGGGCCCAGGCGGGTGGCGAGGAGCCAGCGTGTCGGCGTTGCGACCGGCAGCTGGCAAGTCTTTTCGACATTGCGCGCCTTTCCTGGGTCGCCTTTCCTGGGTCGCCTTTCCTGGGGCGCCGGACCCGGGGCGCCGGGCCTTTGCCTATCGACGCCGCTGTTGCAGAGTGGCGCCCTCGCTACCAGACCGGCCTCGTGGGCCGGCGCGCCAGCGCGTGAGGGATCGCCGTCATGGCCCATATCGAACCGTCAATCGCCCCCGCCCGCCGCGGACCGCCGCGCTGGATCTGGTTTGTCGCCCTCGCCCTCGCGCTGCCAGGCGCACTGCTGCGCTGGAGTCCCTTCGACGCCGACTTTGGGCCGGCCGGATGGGCCGTCGCCGACGTCGGGTCGATCGGTGACACGATTGACGCAATCATGCACGCAAAGCGCGGGCGGGCCGGCGCCGAGATCCTGGATGACGCCGCACGCAGCGATGATGCAGCCGATGCATTCGCCGGCGTGACCGCGCGCGCGCTTGCCGAGGGAACGAAGGCAGGGCTTATTGCGGACCTCGCCCGAGCGGAGAACGCAGGTCTGGCGGCGTGTACGCCGGCGCTGGCCACCATGGCCCCGGCGCGGCGCGCCGGGGTGGCGGCTGTGAGCTGTGTGGAGACCCCGCAGGAGGACGGCGGAGCTCGGGCGATCTCTCTTGAGTTTTCTCCGGACGCCGTCGCCGTCAGCCGAGTGATGATTACGCCCGGTCACGGCGGCCCGGCTGTCATCCTCAAGGCTGGAGATGCGCCGTCCCCAGCTGCCCCGCAAGCGCCCCAATCAGAAGCATCCCAATCTGCGACGCCCCAATCTGCGACGCCCCAATCTGCGACGCCCCAATCTGCGACGCCCTGGTGAGCGGGTCTTCAGGGACTGCCGCGCCTGTTGAGCGGCTTGACCACGTTGTCGTCCTGGTCGCCGATTTGGAGCAGGCGATTGATGATTATCGAGCCCTGTTCGCCTGTCACGAAAGCTGGCGCGCGGCTGATCCCGCCGCCGGCGTCGCATCGGGCATGTTCACCTTTCCGGCCCTCAGTTTCGAACTTCTTGGCGCGCAGGGCGAGGGGCCGCTCGGCGATCGTATCCGCAAGACCCTTGCCGCGCAGGGCGAGGGGCCGGCCAGCATGGTGTTTGAGACTGGCGACATCGAAGCCGCACGCCGTCTGCTGGAACGCCGTGGTCTGGCGCCAGAGCCAATTGCGCCCGGCTCAAGCACCGACCTTCGCTGCGCGGGCGTCCGGCCTGGACCAGGCATCAGACCAGGGACTGACGTCAGGCAATGGCTGCGCACCCGTGCGACCGGCCCGCATGCGGCGGGCCTCAGACTGTTCGTGATCGAAACCGATCGGCGCAGCGCGCGCCTGCAGCTGTCGACAGTCTGCGGTCCAGATCCGGTGGTGGACCTCGACCAGTTGGTGGTGCAGAGCGCCGATCCGGATCGTTCGCTTGCACTTTTCGGCGCGCGTCTGGGTTTGCGGCTTGCGCTCGATCGCGCGGTTGCAGGCGCCCAGCTCCTGTATTTCCGTCTTGGCGCACTTACCCTGGAAGTCGCGCATCGGCCTGGGCATGGCCCGCCTGATGGCGCTGACCGGCTGTGGGGGTTCTGCTGGCGGGTCGCCGATGTCGCGGCGGTGCGCAACCGCCTTGGGGCGGCCGGCTTCGATGTTTCGCCTGTGCGGCCAGGCCTCAAGCCAGGCACGTCGGTCGCGACGGTTCGCACACGGACGCATGGCTGCCCGACCCTTCTCGTGGGGCCTGGCTGAACCGGTCTTCACGCACGCAGCAAGGCCCGCCGGGGGAGGGAGCCGGCGGGCCTTTGCGCGGATCGACGCGTTACGCGGCCTTTGAGCCGGGCTTTGCGTCGACCACTTTCGGGGTCTCCGGGGGGGACGTCTTGATCGCGATGCGTCGCGGCTTGGACGCCTCCGGCAGTTCACGTACGAGTTTTATGACCAGCAGTCCGTTTTCAAGGCCGGCGTCAGTCACGAGAACATGATCGGCGAGCTGGAAGCGGCGTTCAAACGAGCGCTCCGCAATCCCGCGATGCAGGAATGTCCGGCCTTCCTCCACCGGCTGTTTCTTGCCGGAGACGAACAGCGTCTGATCCTTCAGCTCAATGACGAGCTCTTCTTCCCTGAAGCCAGCAACCGCGATTTCAATACGGAATTGGTCATCGCCGAGCTTTTCAATATTGTAGGGAGGATAACCGGGCGCGCTCTCATAGCGTGCTGCCTGGTCGATGAGGTTGGCAAGCCGGTCAAAACCAACCAGCGTGCGATACAGGGGATTTGCGTCGAATTGCGCCATGACATGTCCTCCAGCGAGCAACATGGGTTGATGATGCGCCTCACGCTCCCGAAGGCTGCGCGGCGCGTGCGGCCCGTCACTGCAGCGCCGCACCGTCTCCATGTGGGCGCCGGTTTTGCACGTTCAAGGGCTGCAATGGGTCAGTTTCCCGAGAGTCCCGCGCCATGGCGCGCGGCAGGCGGCGTGTCAGTCTTTGCGCCATTGCGTGGCGCGCAGTCTTGGTTACGCTCCCTCGCCAAGGCAGGCTGGAGTTCCATGGCCCGACGCGCACACGATGTGACGATTGCAGCGGTCCTGGCGGGGATGCTGTCCTGGGTCGGCTTGGCCGCGCCGGCCAACGCAGGGACGGCCCGCGCGGCGCCTGCGGCCGATGAGCCGGCTTACTGGCCGTCGCGCGGGGTTCAGGGCGCGCAGCCGGCGTCACAGACGGCCAATGGCCCGCCGGAGGAAATTTATGGCCAGCCGAAGATTGGGTCCCTCCCCTGGGCGATCGCCGGCGCATGGCGGATTGAACCCGAGCGCGACCGCTGGCGCCATCCGACGCAGACGCTCGCTTTCGTCGGTCTGCGCCCGGACATGACCGTTCTGGAGGCGTGGCCAGGGGCGGGCTGGTATACATCGATCCTTGCCCCCTATCTGCATCGCGGCGGCGGCCGGCTGATCGTCGCCCACTTCGATGGGCAGGCCGGAGGCGCCAATCAGCGTAAGGCGGTGCAGTCCTTCCAGGACCGTTTCCTGGGCGACCCCGATCTGTACGGGTCGCCGGTCCTCAGCGTGCTGTCCCGTGATGCGCCGCCACCGGCCGCCGACAATTCCGTCGATCTGGTCATGACGTTCCGTAACGTGCACAACTGGATGGCTGCCGGCTGGGCGGACAAGGCGTTCCATGACTTCTATCGGGTGCTCAAGCCCGGGGGCGTGCTCGGGGTGGAGGAACATCGCGCAGCGGCGAGCGGGGAGCAGGATCCGCAGGCCCGCGACGGGTATGTCCAGGTCGCCTATATGAAGCGTCTGGCGCTCGACGCCGGATTTGAGTTCGTTGCGGAGTCGGAGATCAACGCCAATCCTGCCGATACGCGCGATCACCCCTTCGGCGTGTGGACGCTGCCGCCGGTTCTGCGCACGTCCGCTCCTGGCCTGCCTGCGGACCCGACCTTCGACCAGACCCCTTATCGCATGATCGGGGAGAGTGACCGGATGACGCTCAAGTTCCGCAAGCCGCTTGCGGGGCGCGATCCAGCCCGGCCTGGGCCGACGGCCGCGGCGCCGCCGTAGCGCCCCGCCCGCTGGGCGCCCACGCCCGGTTTGACGCTCCGGATGAAGCGCGTAGCATTGCGCTGTCGCAGGGGAGGGTGACATGCGCTCTGGCTTCATTGGCCTTGTCGGCGTGGTCGCTGGCCTCGCCTGTGCGGCCGTCGGCGCGCCGCAGGCCCGCCCGCAGGCGGCGTCCGATCCCCGGGATGCGCGAAGCCCAGGCAGCGCGGTCGGGGAGGGGCGCACGCATGGCGCTGCTCCCCCGGCCGGCGCGACGGCTGTGCAGCCGCCGGCGTCGCGCCAGGCGGCGTTGAGCCTTGAAGAGGCCGCTGCGGGCCCCTGGCGCATCGATCCCGCCCGCGATCTGTGGCGTCATCCCGTTGAAACGCTCCGTTTTTTCCGGATCCGGCCCGATATGACGATCGTCGAAGCCTGGCCGGGGGGCGGATGGTACACGGCGATTTTGGCGCCTTTTCTGAAATCGGGCGGCGGCAAGCTTTACGCGGCCCATTTCGATGCGGCCTCGGCGCGTCCATCCGCTGTGCGCGTTACCGAGGCTTATCGCCAGACCTTTGTCGCAAATCCCAGCCGGTACGGCGACATCACGCTTTCAGCGCTGTCGCGCACGCGCCTGGACATCGCGCCTGACGCGTCCGTCGACGCCGTGCTCACTTTTCGAAATGTCCACAACTGGATGGCGCAGGGGTATGCAGACGATGTGTTCCGCAGCTTCTACCGGGCGCTGAAGCCAGGCGGACTTCTCGGACTTGAGGAACACCGTCTGCCGCCCGGTCGCGAACAGGATCCAAAGGCCGGTTCCGGCTATGTTGCGGAGGACTATGTCATCCGGCTCGCAGCTGATGCCGGGTTTGAACTGATCGACAGATCGCAGGTCAACGCGAATGCACGCGACACGGCTGATCATCCGTTTGGAGTCTGGACGCTGCCGCCGACGCTGCGCAGCTCTCCCCTTGGCCGCCCGCCGGATCCGACGTTTGACCACGCGCCCTATCTGGCGATCGGCGAAAGCGATCGCATGACGCTGTTGTTTCGCAAACCGGCGGGCTAGGATCGCGCACACCCCTGCTGGCCTGAAGGACCTTGACGATTGGGCTCCAGAATCATGGGCCCCCGGATGACTGGATCCCGGATGACTGGATCCCGGATGACTGGGTTCTGGGTGAGTGGGTTCTGGGTGAGTGGGTATTGGGTGATTTGGATGCGCATGCGCGCCGCGCGTGGGCGCTGACGTGTGCGCATCGCTGCTCACCCCGGGTTTTGGGCGCAGGGGTGTGAGGAATGTCTGAGGAGCAAGCGCCATGAGCCTGATTCCGCGCGGCCTGGAACGGATCGACCTCAAGGACGCGGATCTCTATCTGTCCGATACGCCGCACGATCTGTTTGCGTGGCTGCGTGAACACGATCCCGTGTACTGGAACAGCGAGGCTGACGGGCCGGGTTTCTGGGCGCTGACGCGATACCACGACATTGTTCGCGTCTCGACCGATCCAGGCGTTTTCTCGTCGGCCCGCAGCAATGGCGGTCATCGCATCTTCAACGAGAATGACGTGGCCGGCGATGCGGTGGAGACGTCGATGATCTCGATGGATCCGCCGGAGCATCTTGGATATCGCATCATGCTCATGCCGGGATTCACCCCGCAGCGGCTGAAGGAGATGGAGGCGGGGATCCGCGCACGCGGCGTTCGGCTGATTGAGTCCATGATCGCGCAGTACGTCGATGGCGGTCGGGCGCCGGTCAACTTCGTCGACGCCTTCGCCGCTCCCTATGCGATCCAGACCCTCGCCGAGCTGTTCGGCGTCAGCATGAGCGATGGCGACAAGCTCTTTGAGTGGTCCAACGCCGTGGTCGCCGAGGAGGATCCTGAGCTGCGGCCAAACCAGGCCTACATCGACGCCAAGATCCAGGAAATGGTCGCCTATTCCTTCGCCCTGCGGACTGAGCGTGAAAGGAATCCAGGGCCGGATCTCATCTCCATGCTGGCCAGCGCGCAGGCGGACGGCGCGCCGATATCCCCCGGCAAGTACCTCGCCACCTTCATCCTTATGGTGGTGGCGGGCAATGAGACTACCCGGAACTCCCTTTCCGGGGCGCTTCTGGCGTTTGACCGCTTCCCGGCTGCGCGTGCAGGCGTGATGGCTGACCCTGGCCTCATGCGCAGCTGCGCGCAGGAGATTGTGCGCTATGTGACTCCGGTGCAGCACATGCGCCGCACCGCCACGCGCGATGTCGAACTTGGCGGCAGGTCCATAAGGGCGGGCGACAAGATCGTTATGTGGTATGCAGCGGGCAACCGCGACCCGGACGTCTTCGCCGCGCCCGGCGACTTCAATCCCGCCCGTTTTGTCGATCCCCTGTCACCCAGGCATGTTGGCTTTGGCTCGGGCCAGCACGTATGCCTCGGGCAGCGCCTCGCCGAACTGCAGATCAGGGTCGCTTATGAGGAACTGTTCGCGCGCCTGCCGCAGCTGCGCCCGACCGGCGGGATGCGGCGTGTGCGCAGCAATTTCATCAACTCCTGGAAGGAGATCTGGGTTGACCTGGGCGTCTGAGGCGGGGTCTTCGACGTCGGCGGCTACAGAGGTCCGTGCGCCAGTCTCGGCAGGACATAGCGCCCGAAGAGGTCACATTCGCCCTGATGCGGGTAGCCTGAAAGAATGAAAGCCTCGACGCCAAGCGCCTGGTAGGCCTGCAGCTTGGCGAGCACCTGGTCCGGGTCGCCGACAATCGCCGCACCGCAGCCTGAGCGCGCGCGTCCAATCCCTGTCCACAGATTATCCTCGACATAGCCGTCGCCGGGGGATGATTCGCGCAGCTCCGCCTGGCGGCGCACCCCGGCGGAGGTTGCGTCGAGCGATCTGGCGCGGATTTCAGCGCCGGCCTGGGCGTCGAGTTTCGACAGCAGTCGCTCCGCCGCGGCGCGCGCCTCCTCTTCGCTCTCGCGCACCACCACATGCACGCGGTAGCCAAACTTCAGTGTGCGTCCGTGCCGGTCGGCGCGCGCTGTCATGTCCGCCATGATGGCTTTGACTTCACCCATGGTGTCGGGCCACATCAGATAGACATCGCAGCCCTGCGCACAGCTCTCGCGGGCGTCCTCGGACAGCCCGCCGAAGTAGAATGCCGGCGATTTTCCCGAGACGGTGCGGATGCGCGGGGGATCGAGCTTCAGTGTGTAGAATTCGCCCTGATGGTCGATCGCTTCTCCGTTCAGCAATGCGCGCACGATCCTGACGATTTCTGTCGACCGGCGATAGCGCGGAGCGCTTGCGAGGGTTTCACCTGGCATGTCGCTGGAGATGATGTTGACGGTCAGCCGGCCGCCAAGGATCTGGTCGATGGTTGCGATCTGGCGGGCGAGTTGGGGCGGCCACATTTCCCCGGTGCGCACGGCGAGCAGCAGCTTGATGCGCCGCACCAGCACCGCGATCGCGGCTGCAAAGGCGGTTGAGTCGATTCCCAGCTGATAACCCGACGGCAGAAGCACATTGTCGAAGCCGTTCTTTTCCGCCGTCAGCACGATGTTGCGGCAGTGCTCCCAGCTCGACTTGAGTGCGTCCTGCGCAACGCCCATGAACTCGTAGTCGTCGTCGCACAGAGCCGAAAACCAGCTCACTTCAGGTTTTCCAGCGACCATGATCCCCCCCGGTGCGGACGTATGATGCCAGACCGATCACGGCATCGGCGCGCCGCGCGCGGCGACCAGGACGTTGTACCAGTCTGCGCGCGTCATCGACACGTGATGGGCCTGGGCGGCCTCGCGGATGCGCGCCGGGGTCTGGGTGCCGATCAGCGGCACCGGTCGCGACGGGTGCAGCCCGACCCAGGCGTAGGCGACGGCGGTGCGGCTGACGCCTTCGCGTTCGGCGATCACGTCGAGCGCCCTCGTTACGGCCCCGGTCCGGCTGTCGCCGCCCGATGCGGCGCCGATCCGGCCCTGACCGAGCGGCGACCACGCGAGCACGCCATAGCCCTGGGCGCAGGCCTGGTCGAGGACGCCGTTCTCGATCGCGTGGTGGGCGAGAGGAGACAATTCAGGTTGGATCGTGGCGAGCTTGAACGGCAGGTGCGCCTGCAGCGCCGCCGTCTGGGCCGGCGTAAAATTGGAGACGCCCGCCGCCCGGATCTTGCCCTTCTCCTTGAGGCGGACGAAGGCTTCAGCCGCTTCGGCAGGATGGGCGAGGTGGTCAGGACGGTGGATCTGGTAGAGATCGACATGATCCACGCCCATTCGGCGCAGCGACGCGTCGCAGGCCGCCATCAGGTAGGACGCCCGCGAATCGTAGGGCTCGCCGATCACGATGCCGCCCTTGGTGGCCAGGACCATCCGGTCGCGCAGCCCCCTGTCTTCCTTGAAGACCTGCCCGAGCAGGCTCTCCGCCGCGCCGAACTGCTCGCCGTTGTCGGGCCCGTAGATGTCGGCTGTGTCGAACAGCGTTACGCCGATCTCAAGGGCGGCGTCGATCCGGCTGCGCGCAGCGTGGGTGTCGCCGCCTGCGAAACGCCACATGCCCCAGCCGAGGGCTGAGGAGAAAAGCCCGCTGTCGCCCAGGGGCCGGGGGGAGGCGTCGAAGATGAGCGAAGACATGGTGTTCATTCAGGATTTCTAGGCTAGGGACGGGAGCATATCTATGGTCTCCTGCTTTCGGTAGACCGGATTTCAGGGATTTGCGGAGCGCTTCATGGCGTCGAAAGTTCGCATCGGCCTCATCGGGACGGGCATGATGGGGATCGAGCACATCAACAACCTCAAGCTTATGGACGACGCTGAGATCACTGCGATCGTCGATCCGGTGGAGATGTCGCGCCAATGGGCGCGCGCCGCGCTCGGCGAGCGCGCGGAGGCGGTGCGCGAGTTTGCAGGGGCGCGTGAGCTTGCGCAGTCCGGCGCGGTGGACGCGGTGCTCATCGCATCTCCAAACCACACCCATCACGACGTGCTTCAGCCGCTTTTCGACACAGACCTGCACATTCTGTGTGAAAAGCCTTTGTGTGCGCGCCTGCAGGACGCCGAGCGGATCGCTGAGCACGCCGAGCGTCACCAGGGCGTGTTCTGGGTGGGCATGGAATACCGGTTCATGCCGCCAGCCGCCCGACTTATCTCTGATGTCCATGGCGGGCGCATCGGGCGCCTGGTGATGCTCGCCATCCGCGAGCATCGGTTCCCGTTCCTGCCCAAGGTGGGGGACTGGAACCGGTTCAGCCGCAATACCGGCGGCACGATGGTGGAGAAGTGCTGCCACTTCTTTGATCTGATGCGTCTGATCATCCGGTCCGAGGCGGTGCGCGTCTATTGTTCCGGGGCCATGGACGTCAACCATCGGGACGAGCTGTACGGCGGCGAACGGCCTGACATCATCGACAACAGTTACACGGTTGTTGATTTCGCCAATGGCGCGCGCGCCATGCTTGACCTGTCGATGTTCGCCGAAGGGTCGAAAAACCAGGAAGAGATCGCTGCGGTGGGCGACAGGGCGAAGATTGAGTGCTTCATTCCGGCCGGCGAAGTCGTCTTTTCGCCGCGCGTTCCGTTCGGCGCGCGCAAGCAGGCGACGCGCGAGACCGTCGCGGTCGATCCGCAGGCGCTGGCGGCCGGCTCGCATTTCGGCGCGACATATTACCAGCAGCGCGCCTGGCTGGATGCGATCACCAAGGGCGCGCCCGTCCTCGTGACGGCGCAGGACGGGCTCGCCGCGGTCGCGATCGGCGCCGCGGCGGAGCTGTCGGCCCGTGAGGGGCGCGCGGTGGAGATGGCGGAATTGCCGGACCTGATGCGCCCCCGGCTGAATGTGGCCTGATCCGGCGTCCGGCTGGCGGTCGTCAGATTTGTTGATTGTAGGCGCCGACCTCCGGTCGCCTGGCCAGACGCGGTCGCACCTCCTCCCGGAACAGAGCGACCTTGTCTGCATCGGAGGCCATGCTCTCCACCACCACGACAAGTTCGGGTTTGTTTGACGAGGCGCGCACCAGAACCCAGGATCCGTCTTCCAGCGTCACCCGTGCGCCATTGACCGTATTGATTGAGGCGATGGTGCGGCCCAGGATTTTTTCTCCGGCGGCCGCGAGCGCCTGGTACTCCGCCTTGATCTCCTCGACCACGTCGTATTTGCGCTCATCGTCGCAATGCGGGGACATGGTGAGCGATGTGTAGGTGAGCGGCAGCTCATCCTTCAGCGCCCCGAGCGATTTTGCGCCTGCCCGATCGAGCATCGCCAGAATGGCTTTGGCGGCGACGAGGCCATCGTCATAGCCGCGTCCGTAAGGCGCGCGCAGGAAGAAGTGGCCTGACTTTTCGAAGCCTGCGATGGCGTCGAGATCGGTGGTGCGCCGTTTGATGTAGGAGTGGCCGGTCTTGAAGTAATCGACCGTGACGCCGTGGGCCTTCAGGATTGGATCGATGAGATAGGCTCCGGTGGATTTGACGTCGACGACGAACGTGGCGTTCGGGTGGCGCGGGGCCATGTCGCGCGCCAGCAAGAGGCCGATCTTGTCGGCGAAGATTTCCTCCCCGCGATCGTCAACGACGCCGCACCGGTCGCCGTCTCCGTCAAATCCCAGCGCGAGTTCGGCGCCTGTGTCGCGCACGGCCTGGGCCATGGCGTGCAGCATGGCCTCATCTTCGGGGTTGGGATTGTATTTCGGGAAGGTGTAGTCGAGCACGGCGTCCATCTCGATCACGTCAGCGCCCATGCGTCGCAGGGCGTCCGGGGCGTAGGCGCCGGCTGCCCCATTGCCGCAGGCCGCCACCACCTTGATGGGGCGCGACAGGCGAAAATCGCCGACGACATCCTCGATATAGCGCTCGCGCATGCCGGCGATGCGGGTCAGCGCTCCGCCCGGTCGCCGTGGGCTGGCGCCGGACAGCACGATGTCCTTGAGCCGGCTCATTTCTTCCGGACCGAAGGTCAGGGGGCGGTTGGCCCCCATTTTGACGCCGGTCCAGCCATTGTCGTTGTGGCTTGCCGTCACCATCGCCACGCAGGGGGCGTCAAGTGCGAACTGGGCGAAATAGGCGACGGGGCTCAAGGCGAGGCCGATGTCGAGCACATGGCAGCCGGCTTCCATCAGTCCGATGGTGAGCGCCTGCTTGATGGCCAGCGAATAGAAGCGAAAGTCATGGCCGACCACGACGCTTGGGCGAACACCCATTTCATGGATCAATCCGCCCAGGCCAAGACCGAGCGCCTGCACGCCAAGCAGGTTGATTTCCGGCGCCTTGTTGGCGTCCTTTGACGGCTTGCCGCCCGGTCCGACCTCGGTTCCCGGCCCCCCGAACCACCAGCGCGCGTCGTATTCGCGAAAGCCCGTGGCCTTCACCAGCGGGCGCATCTCGAAATCATAGGTGTTCGGCTTGAGATCGGCCGCTGGGGTGTCGAGCATCTGTCATCCCTTGGTTGTGCCCGCGAGGTCCTACATGGGCGCGGCGGCGCTGTCTTCGGGCGAATGCGGCGTGCGGACCTGCAAGAACGGGACCACGCCGGGCTGCCGCAAGGTCGTAGTCCTGCGAATGGCCGGACAAGGGCGGGCGGGGCTAGAGTTACAGGGATGCTGGTTCCTGGGCCTGATGGCGCCCTGTGCGCAGCTGCGGCGTGCGGGGGTCTTCGGGCCGGGATCTGGCGGAATCCTGAATCCAGGGGAGCGGGTGATGAGTGAAGAGCATCTTGACCACGCCCTTGCGGAAGAATTCGCGGGGCATGCAGCGCAGATCCACGCGCTCAAGACCACGGACGCCCATTTCCGCCAGCTTCTGGGGCGCAACCACGAGCTCTGGCGTGAGATCCATCGCCTTCAGTCGGGGGTTGAGGCCGGGTCTGACGAGCGCCTCGGGCTGCTTGAAAGACAGCGACTTGCTGTCCTCGATCAGATCGCCGCGCGTTTACAGGCGCGCTGAGCAATCCGGTTGGCCGCCTTATGACGACCATTTTGTCAGGTGAATGTTCAACATGCGGTCTTGCGCCGGCCGCATGGCTTCCCACATCTGCGCTCCGATGAAAGGAAGGCGTCCATGGCTTCGACTGCGCTGACCGTCGCCTTGTCGCCCGAACAGGGATTGTCGCGATACCTGGCGGAAATCCGCAGGTTTCCGATGCTGGGCAAGGAAGAGGAGTTCATGCTCGCCAAGCGGTGGCGCGAGCATGGCGACGCCCAGGCGGCGCGCCGGCTTGTGGAATCCCACCTGCGGCTCGTGGCGAAGATCGCCATGGGGTATCGCGGGTATGGCCTGCCGATGGGCGAAGTGATCTCTGAAGGCAATGTCGGTCTGATGCAGGCGGTAAAGAAGTTTGAGCCGGACAAGGGTTTTCGGCTCGCGACGTACGCCATGTGGTGGATCCGCGCAGCCATCCAGGAATACATCCTGCGCTCGTGGAGCCTCGTCAAAATGGGCACGACGGCGGCCCAGAAGAAGCTGTTTTTCAATCTGCGGCGCATGAAGGGCCAGATGCAGGCTCTTGAGGATGGCGACCTGCGTCCTGACCAGGTGCGCCTCATCGCACAGAAGCTTGCTGTCGACGATTCGGAAGTGGTTGAGATGAACCGGCGCATGTCGGGCGGCGGCGACGCCTCCTTGAACACGCCGATTGGTCAGGATGGGGACGCGGAGTGGCAGGACTGGCTTGCCGACGAGAATGCGCCGACCCAAGAGACCCGGCTGGCCGAGCGCGAGGAGCTTGATGGCCGGATGGCGCTGCTGACTGCAGCCATGGAAGAGCTCAACGAGCGCGAGCGCCACATCATCACGCAGCGGCGTCTGAAGGACGAGCCGTCGACCCTTGAGGAGTTGTCGGAGGTCTATAACGTCAGCCGTGAGCGGGTGCGCCAGATCGAAGTGCGCGCCTTTGACAAGCTGCAGAAGGCCATGTTGAAGGCTGCGCGCGAGCGCGGGCTTTCGGCAGGCGCGTAAGCCGCAGCCTGGACCCTCAGGTCTTGATCTGCGACCCGCAGGCTGCGTCTTGAAGGCGCAGCCTCGCCGTGGCGTGCACGGGTCAGACGTGCGGCCTGCTGAAGCGTGACCCGCCGTCCCGCCAAAGTCTCGCCGGAACCTGATGCGGGATGTTCAGCGGCGCATGGCGAAAGACACCGCCGCGAAGTTCTCGGATGATCGTGTGTCCACCATGCCGGGTGTCGCGCGCTCGTAGGAGAATTCCCGGCGCAGGTAGGCGAAGGATGCCTGGACGCCGCCAATCCTGTAACCGACGCCCGCCTGCACATCGCCGACGATCAGGGCGTCACGCGGCTTGAAAAGTTCAAGCAGATCGAAACCGGCCCGCTGCCCGGGATCCCAGGTGACCGCCTGATTGTCGGCGCCAGCGAACACATACCAGGCATTTCTCCCTGCGCCGCTGTCCTGCGCCAGGCGCTGGCTCAGTCGGATTTCCGCGCCGGCGCTCGTCGTGCGGCCGCCGGCAGATGAGGTGATCGCCGCGCGCGGCGTAAAGGCGACCGCAAGCGCGCCTGGCCCCTCGCCGCTGCGGGCGTGGACAGACAGTCCGTATTCAAATTGACGGGTGGCGTCTCCGGCGAGGCCCGTGATCATGGCGCTGTCGAGCGCGCCTGCCGCCCGCATGTCCACGAGGCGCGAGAGCATCAGCAGGCTGGCCGGCTCTGCGGCGAACCCCTGGATGTTCGCCTGGAGGTTGGCGTTGACGCTGATTGGTCCAGCGGCGAAACCTGCGCCCTGCGGGAGTGGTTCGGCGAGCATCGGCTGCAGCGCAACCATCGCCTTCCAGCGATCCCCTGACAACGGCGCCAATTTCGGCTCGGCTCGTGCAAATTCACCGACGACGGAAAGGGGTTCGGCCCCCCTGGCTCCGGCGGCGGCTGCAACGGCGGCGCACACCATCAAGCTGGTGCGTAACGCAGGCCTTGATCGCATGTTCTGCATCTTCAGCCACATTGTTGGCGGTGCGCGACCTGGGACGAACCAGTGCGCGTCACCACAGGCGCGCAACCGCTCAGTTCAGGATCCGCCTGAACACCATCGGACTCCGTCGATCCGCCAGCGGGTGAAAGCTGAGCCCCAATCGACGCGACAGGCGAATCATCCGCTCGAATATTTAATACAAATCTTCAAAATCGCCATGCGTTTGATCAAGGCGGCTGGTCGCTCGCCCGCTGCTGCCTGGCCGCCAGCGGCACGAAACGTCGCGGTGCGGCATGGCGACGCGGGGCGCGCCGGCGGGCAGGCCTCCTGCAGGCGCCCTCCGGCAGGCGCCCTCCGGCAGATGCCCTCCGGCAGATACAGGGCGGGTCGCTACTGCGCTGCGGGCTGCGTTGCGCCGTCCTGCGGGCCGCGCACGAGCCGTCCTGGCGCCGCGCCGGTGTGCTGACTGGCCTCGAAGGTCGGTGCGCCGCGTTTCAGGGTCATGACGTAGCCGGGCGATGTCTGCATCAGGCGCGCGCCGCCAGCCGGCAGATCCTGGATCAGCTCCGGCGGGCGCAGCGTCAGTCTGTCGAGGTCGATCAGGTTGATGTCTGCGAGATATCCCGGCGCAATGACGCCGCGGTCGAACCAGCCGACATGGCGGGCATTGCGCTGGGTATAGCCATGCACCAGCTGCTCAAGCGGGATACGACGGCCGGCTTTATCGCCGCGGCTCCACAGGGCGAGCGTGGAGGTTGGGAAACTGGCGTCGCAGATCGTATTGCAGTGCGCGCCGCCGTCCGACAGGCCGTAGAGCACATGTCGACCGGTCATCATGCCGTACACGTCGGCGAGATCGCCGCGCGCGTAATTGATCAGCGGCATGTAGATCAGCGCGCGCCCGTCATCTTCCAGCATCACGTCATAGGCATGTTCCGCCGGATCCTTGTCCGCTCTTTGCGCCTCCGCCAGCAGGGAAGCCTCCACGCCCGGCTCATAGTCAATCGGATCGGTAAGGCGGAACATCCTTGAGAACCCGCGCGCGATGACCAGTGAAAACTCGCTGAGCTGCAGGCCTGCATGTTCCGCGAGGATCGCCGCACGCCGCTCGGGTGTCCGCAGCGCGAGGACCCGCTCGCCCAGGGGAAGCCGGCCGATGTCGCGATAGGTCGCGCAGAAGAGAAACGGGTTCACGGTGGCGCGCAGACCGATCACGACCCCGATCGGGCGCGGGCCGACCTGCCCCTTGATGTCGAGTCCTTCAGCCTGAGCCGCATCGATCCGGTGCAGCAGATACTTCCAGCGATCCCTTGCGTGATCTGGCTGCTGAACGGTGAAGGACAGAGGTCGACCGGCGGCGCGCGCGAGGTCGACGATGAGATCCATTTCCTTGGCGGCGAATTCTTCATCCGGCGACAGATACGTGTCGGAGATCAGCTGGATGACGCCCGCGCCGGTCTCCTTGAGCGCTGCCGCGATGCCGGTCAGCTCTGCGCGGCTTGCGGTCAACGTTCCGATGTTGCGTCCGCACCGGGATCGATGCTGGATGGTGCGCGATGTGGTGAAACCCAGCGCGCCTTTCTGGATGGCCTCGCGCGTCATGGCCCGCATGAGGTCGATTTCGGCCTCGCTCGCGGCCTCCTCGCTGTCGCCGCCGCGCTCGCCCATGACATAGGCGCGCAGCGCTGCATGCGGGACCTGGGCGCCGACGTCGACAGCGAAGCGGCGTCTGTCGAGCGCGTCGAGATAGTCGGGAAAGGTTTCCCAGTCCCAGCTCAGCCCCTCTGCAAGCGCAGACCCGGGTATGTCCTCAACCCCTTCCAGAAGCGCAATGAGCCAGTCGTGGCTGTCGGGCCTGGCAGGGGCGAAACCAACGCCGCAATTGCCCATGACGAGCGAGGTCACGCCATGTTGGGACGACGGCGCAAGGATCGGATCCCAGCTGGCCTGGCCGTCATAGTGCGTATGGATGTCGACAAACCCCGGCGTGACGAGCAGGCCTGTCGCGTCGATGACCCGGCGCGCCGGGGTGCTGATCCGGCCCACCTCCACGATGAGGTCGCCAGCGATTGCGATGTCGCCGCAGAAGGCCGCCCGGCCGGCGCCGTCCACGATCGACCCGCCGCGGATCACGATGTCATGCATGGCGAACTCCCCTGAACCGGATCGCGTTTCGCGCCATGGCGAGCTTCGCCTGCGCGCCGGGGGCTGGCAAGCGCCAGGCGCCTTCATGGCGAGCGCCGGAGACCTGCAGCGTCGCCGGGCGGCTACGGGCGGACCCGCGGTCCGTGGCCGCGGGCTTACTCTCGATTAAGCCGCGGCTGATAGATATGGCGTTCAGCCTCACAGAGGGAGCCAAGCGTGCGGGTGGAAGCAGCGCGACCGGGCGAACTTGGTCCCCAGGAAGCCGCGCGCTGGCGGCGGTTGCAGGACGCGGATCCACAGCTTGCGGGCCCGTTCTTCAGCCTTGCATGGGCCAGGCTGGTGGACAGCGTACGTCCGGACGCCCGTGTGGCCGTGATTGAAGATGGCGGGGAAATCGTCGCCTTTCTGCCGGTGCAGCGTCTGTCCGCCTTCACTGCGATGCCGATCGGCGCCCCTCTCAACGACGCCCAGGGACTTGTCGCGGCCGCAGACCTGGAGATTGACTGGCCGGCGGTCTTGGCCGCGCTGCGGGTTGATCGCTGCGATTTCACGGCGCTGCGGCCGGATCAGGCGGCGACGCGCGCCCACCAGCGCTCCGCCTGCCCGGTCTGGCACGCCGATGTGACGGATGGCATGGACGCCTATCTGGGTCGCAAGCGGGATCAGCGCAGCGCCGGCCTGAAGAAGGCGAACCAGTATCATCGCCGGTTCTGGCGCGAAGCCCCGGGACCCCGGTTTGACGCCTTTGTGCAGGACGAGACGGCGCTTGAGGCGATGATCGACTGGAAGCGGGCGCAGTACCGGCGCACCGGCCAGACCGACATCATCGCCCGTGCCTGGGTTGGCGAACTCATCCGTCGCGCGGCGGCCTCCACCGATCCGGACATGACGGGGGCGGGCTTCGTGCTGCGAGCTGACGGCGGGCCGGCCTGCGTGACCTTGTGTCTGCGCCGCGGCGCGGTCCTGCACACCTGGTTCACGGCGTATGAACCGTCGCTTGAGCAGCTGCGGCCGGGCATCGTCAATTGGCGCGCCATGATCGAGGCGGCTGCCGGGGCGGGCCTGCACGATGTCGAGATGGGACCTGGGGACTACCAGTACAAACGCACCCTGGCGACCCACAGTTCGGAGATCGCTGACGGCTTTGTGTCCCGCCCGAGCCTCGCCGCGGCGGTGCGCGCCGCCCAGTGGCGGGTGCGCGGCGCCTTCGAGCGGCGCGCCTGGCCGCGCGTCTCCGACCTGCCTGGCAAAGCGATGCGCCGCTGGGACATGTGGCGCGCGCTGGGTTGGGGTTAGAGCTGGGCTGGGGTTAGGCAGGCGCCGCCTGCACAGCCGCCGGCGCCCCTTCCCTTTGCCCTGCCTTCTCCCTAGTGTCCGCCCGCGTCAGGCAGGAAAAGGCGGCCATGAGGGTTACATTCGAGCACATCAAGGCTGCGCAGTCCCGCATCGCAAACCATGTGGAACGCACGCCGGTGCGCCGCTCGCGCACGCTGTCGGCGATCACCGGCGCCGAGGTCTGGCTCAAGTTCGAGAACCTGCAGTTCACCGCGAGCTTCAAGGAGCGCGGCGCGCTCAACAAGCTGATGAATCTCTCGCCGGCCGAGCGCAAGGCCGGGGTGATTGCGATGTCGGCTGGCAATCACGCCCAGGGCGTCGCCTATCACGCCACCCGGCTCGGCATTCCCGCCACCATCGTCATGCCGCTCGGCACGCCGTTCGTGAAGGTGGAGCACACACGCGGTCATGGGGCGCGGGTGATCCTGCACGGGGAGACCCTCGCCGAAGCGCAGACCTACGCCTACGAGCTGAAGGATCGCGAAGGCCTCACCTTCGTCCATCCGTATGACGACCCGTTCGTCATCG
This sequence comes from Hyphomonadaceae bacterium, assembly GCA_040381075.1. Classification (GTDB taxonomy): domain Bacteria; phylum Pseudomonadota; class Alphaproteobacteria; order Caulobacterales; family Aquidulcibacteraceae; genus JBEIHX01. Next base: position 52,358 of record JBEIHX010000009.1, on the reverse strand, counting down.
CAGGTCAGGGCACCTGCGGGCTTGAATTGATGGAGGACGCCGGCGTCGATCTCGACATGCTGGCTGTTCCTGTGGGCGGAGGCGGGTTGCTCTCCGGCGTTGCGACCGCGGCGCGCGCGATCAATCCCAACATCCGGATCATTGCTGTGCAGGCGGCCATGTACCCGTCGCTGAGGGCCGCCTTTGAGGGTCGTGATCCGATCGTCGGCGGGGCGACGATCGCTGAGGGCATCGCCGTCAAGCATGTCGGAAAGATCACGAGCGCCATGTTGAAGCCGGTGGTCGAGCGCATCGTACATGTCAGCGAGGACCAGCTGGAGCGCGCCGTCACGCTGCTCGCCAACGTCGAAAAGACGATTGTCGAGGGCGCAGGAGCTGCGGGTCTGGCGGCCATGCTTGCCGAGCCTGAGCTGTTTGCCGGCAAAAAGGTTGGTCTGCTGCTGTGCGGCGGCAACATCGATCCGCGCCTTCTTGCGAGCGTTCTGACCCGGGCGCTTGTGCGTGAGGGGCGGATTGTGTCGATCCGCATTCTCGGTGATGACCGGCCGGGCTTCCTCGCCCGTGTCTCCAAGGTGATCGGTGATCTCGGCGGCAACATCATTGAGGTGTTTCACAATCGTCTGGCGCTTGACGTTCCGGCCAAAGCGGCGGAGTTCGACATCATGATCGAGACCCGTGATGCACAGCATGCGGAAGAGATACAGGACTCGCTGCAGGAAGCCGGCGTTGCGATCCGCCGCAATCTGCTTGACTAGGAGATGAGATGACGCCCGCGCTGTACATCGGAAACAAGAACTATTCCTCGTGGTCGATGCGGCCCTGGCTTGTCCTGCGGTGGGCGGGAATCGCCTTTGACGAGCAGGTGATCCCGCTTGGCGGTCCGGGCTATGGAAAATCCAGGATCCCTGAGATCCGCGCCGTCTCGCCGAGCGGCAGGGTGCCTGCCCTCGTGGTTGACGGGCGCACCATCTATGACAGTCTCGCCATCAGCGAGTGGGCCGCCGAGACGGCGCCTGAGGCTGGACTTTGGCCGGGCGATCGCCTGACCCGGGCTGAAGCCCGCGCCGCTGTGGCGGAGATGCATTCAGGCTTCGCCGCCCTGCGCCGTGACCTGAGCATGAACCTGCGCCGGCGCGTGCGCCCTCCCGCCTTCCCGGAGGATACGACGTCTGACATTGCGCGCATCGAAGAGCTATGGGCGCATGTGCGGGCGCGCTATGGCGCGCAGGGCCCCTGGCTGTTTGGTGCGCGGTCGATTGCTGACGCCTTTTACGCACCGGTGGCGACGCGTTTTCGCACCTATCAGACGGCCTTGTCAGGGGTTGCCCAGGCTTATTGCGAGACGATTTTCGCCGACGCCGACTTTCAGGATTGGGACCGTGCAGCCGCTGCCGAGCCCTGGTCGATATCGGCCGCCGACACTCTTTACGCCTGATCATTTCGTCCGAGGAGCTCCCATGCGTTTTGTCGTGATCGCCGCCGCCGCCCTCGCGCTCGCCGGTTGTCAGCGCGAACAGAAGTCCATTGTCGCTGACACCGGCGCTACTCCAGGGGCGAGCATGTCCATGCAGGAGGCGGCCGGCCTGTCGCGTGCGAACGCATTTCTTGCCCGCAACAGGTCACAGCCCGGGGTCCAGGCGACGCAATCCGGGTTGCAGTACAAGGTCCTGCGCGCCGGCGCCGGCGCTGCCGCCGCGCCGACCGCTGATGATGTGGTGTGCGTGATGTATGAGGGCGCTCTGACGGATGGGCAGGTGTTTGACAGCTCCTACCAGCGCGGCGCTCCGATCGACTTTCCTCTGTCCGGCGTCATTCCCGGATGGACCGAAGGCCTGCAGCTGATGAAGCCCGGCGACATGTTCATGCTCTACGTGCCTCCCGACCTCGGTTATGGCCAGACGGGCACGCCGGGCGGGCCGATCGGGCCGAACGAGGCGCTTGTCTTCAAGGTGGAGCTGCTCAATGTCGGCGGCTGTTGATCGCACCGGCCTCGCCGGCGCGGGATCGGGCATTGTGCGCGACCAGCCGCCGGCCGAACAGATCGATGCTGGTCCGCTCGCCGCTTACCAGGGGCGCAGGCCCGTCGCTCCGGCCTGGTTCGAGGCTGCCGTCTCAGCCCCGGCAGAGGAGCGCAGCGTCATCGTGGAGGGCGCGCGCATCGCCTATCGCCGCTGGGGTGACGCGACGCGCCCGGGCCTTCTTTTCGTGCATGGCAATGGCGCGCATGCGCGCTGGTGGGACTTCATAGCCCCCTATCTGGCCTCGCAATACAATGTCGCTGCGCTCAGTTTTTCGGGCATGGGCGACAGCGGTTGGCGCTCCGCCTACCGGATGCGGACCTTTGCTGAGGAAGAAATGGCGGTCATGGCCGACGCCGGGATGTGCACGCACGACGAGAAGCCCATCATCGTCGCGCACTCCTTTGGCGGCTTTGTGACCATGCTGACGGGAGCCATCTACGGCGACCGCCTGGCTGGCAGCATCATTGTTGACAGTCCGGTCAATCCGCCTGAGCGCCCGCACACCGGCCCGCCCGAGCGGGTCATGCGGCCTCACCGGGTATATCCAAGCCTGCAGGCTGCGCTCGCGCGGTTTCGTCTGGCGCCGCCACAGCCCTGCGACAATCATTACATTCTTGACTACATCGCCCGGCACTCGCTCAAGCCAGCCGACCTCCCCGAGGGCGGGCAGGGATGGACCTGGAAATTCGATCCGGCGATCTGGACGCGGTTTGATGCGGGTCATCCGCCGGCGGAGCTCTTGAAGTCGACGTCATGCCGGATCGCGATTTTTCGCGGCGAGGAGTCGATCCTGATGCCTGACGACGTGCGCGAGTACATGCGCGCCCTGTTGAACCGGCAGGCCCCTTTCATCTCCATTCCCCACGCCCGGCATCACATCATGCTGGATCAGCCGCTCGCCTTCGTCGCGGCGCTGCGCACGCTGTTGGAGGACTGGGACCATTCCCGCCCCACGCGCATCGTCGCCGGGCGTTAGGAGACGCGCCATGTCGGCTCAGATCATCGACGGCAAGGCCATCGGCGCAGCCTGGCGCGCCAGGGCCGCGGCGGCTGCGGCGCAGTTCGTCGCCCTGACGGGCAGGGCTCCGGGCCTTGCGGTCGTTCTCGTCGGGGATGATCCGGCGAGTGAAATCTACGTGCGCAACAAGCACCGCGACGCCCAGGCGGCCGGCATGGTCTCGATCGAGGTGAGGCTGCCTGCAGACATCGCCCAGGAAGACCTTGAGGAGCGCGTGCGCCGACTTGGCGAAGACCCGGCCGTCGACGGCGTGCTCATTCAATTGCCCCTGCCGGCAGGCCTGGACGCTGGTCGTGTTCTGGCGCTGATACCGGCTGAGAAAGACGTTGACGGATTGACCCATGAAAGCGCCGGCCGACTTGTGGCCGGGGCGCCGGGTCTGCGCCCATGCACGCCGCAGGGCTGCGTCATTCTGGCGCGCGAGACCCTGGGCGTGCTCGCGGGTCGCAGCTGTGTGGTGGTCGGGCGCTCGATACTGGTGGGCAAGCCTGCCGCCTTAATGTTTCTGGAGGCGGATTGCACGGTGACGATCGCCCATTCCCGCTCGGCCGATCTTGCTGCGCTGTGTCGAACGGCGGACATTCTCGTTCCGGCGGTGGGACGTCCCGAGATGGTGCGCGCCGACTGGATCAAGCCTGGCGCCTGCGTGATCGACGTCGGCATCAACCGGGTCGCCGTCCCGGACAGAGGTCCGGGTGCAACCCGGGTGGTCGGCGATGTCGCGTTTGGGGAGGCGGTCGACGTGGCGGGCGCCATCACGCCGGTTCCTGGCGGGGTCGGGCCGATGACGATAGCCTGCCTGCTCGCCAACACGGCGCGCGCCGCCTTCATGCGGGCTGGTCGTGGCGTTCCGGATGTTCTCACGATCTGAGGCGGCGCCGATCTCGAACACCGCCTTGCGCCCTGGCGGTTCTTGCGCTGCGGGCGTTCAGCGCACCGGGGTCGGTCCGGCTGCGCTGATCGCCGCCCTCATGGCGCGCGAGAGCCCGCCGCCGGGGCTTGCGGTGACGCCTTTGTCCGCGAGCCAGTCAAGACAGAGTTCAGCCACCCGCGCCCAGCCCGGCTCGGCCGGCAGCCAATGGCTCATGTCCGGCAATTCCACGAAGGTCGCCTGGTCGCTCGGGAAGCGCTGCGCGAGACGGCGAATGGTGGGTGCGGGCGTCAGGCGATCGCGCCCCCCGGCGATGGCCAGCACCGGGGCTTCGATAAGATAGACCGGTGCGGCGGAGCGCATGCTCGCGTCGCGCCACCAATGGATCGATTCAAAGGCGGCGCGCCCGCTCTCGGGAACCATGCGCGCAAACAGGCGCAGCGCTTCGTCCCTGGTGAAATTCTGAAGGGCGAACTGGCGCGCGGCCGCGTAGTCAGGTTCGACGGGGCGCCGCCAGAAATCCCCCATGGTGTAAAGCGCCAGGCTTGCTGCCGTTTCCTCTGTGGTCGTGGGCCAGACCCCCCAGGGCGATGCCGGTGCGAGCAGGATAAGGCCTGCAACCGGCCGGTGTGACGCCACGATCTGGGCGATGAGACCGCCCATCGAGTGACCGATCAGAACCGGCGGCTGGTCAAGGCGACTGCACACTGCTTCGATGGCGGCGGCGTATTCGCGAACGCCAAGCTGGCACAATGCGTCGACATCTGCTCCTTGCTCATGATGCGGAAGATCCGGAGTCAGGGTCCGGTAGCCTCGCTTGTCGAAGGGCCGCCGGAACAGGTCGAAGGACCAAGCACCGCAAAACGCGCCGTGAATGAAAATGATCGGGGTCTTGCCCTGAGCTCTCATGAGGTCTCGTTCCGCCGCTTGCGCGATATCAAGCCTCGCTGATTGGGGCTGTGCAGTCCAGCCGGTTGGCGCAGCGCGACGAGGCGACGCACGCGGTTGGTGAATTTCTCCACTTTGGGCGCCGTCGCGGGTGTGTCCTGTCGCTGCCTCGGGCGCATGGTCAAGGACCGGACGGTGGGCTTTTGTGAGCGTGCATGGTTGTTGATGGCGCCGGGCCTTCGTGCATGGCGGACCTGACTGACGACAGCATCTGACCGTGTGCTGCGTGTGGGGCGCTGTGTTCAGCTGCCTGAGCCAGGGCCCGGCGGCGTTGTGAATGGCGCAAAGCGGCGCGCGACCTCCTCATAGACGCTGCGCTTGAAGGGAATCACGAGACCGGGCGTATTGTCGAGGGGAAGCCAGCGCCAGGCGTCGAATTCCGGCGTGTGTGCGTCCAGGACGATGTCCTCGTCCCGGCCGTGAAAGCGAAGGGCGAACCATTTCTGCTTCTGGCCGCGATATGGACCTTTGCGAGCCATGGCCGCCTGAATCTCCGGCGGAAAGTCATACATGAGCCAATCAGCTGTTTCGGCCAGGATGGTCACCTGGTCGGGCCGCACGCCGATCTCCTCCTGCATTTCCCGCAGCGCTGCACCGCGCGGTTCTTCGCCCTCGTCGACGCCGCCCTGGGGCATTTGCCAGACATAGCGCCCCGACGCGCGCGCCCGCTTGCCGACAAACACCCGTCCATCGCGATGGAACAGTGCGATGCCGACATTAGCCCGGTAGGCGTCGCGTACACCCCCAGCCATTGTCATGGCGCGGCCGACCTTTCGCGCAGCACCGCGCTGGCCGGGGCGAGCTGATAGCCTTTGAGCGTCAGCGTCTCCGCCCATGCGGCTGTCTGGGCGATCGTGTCGGCGACGCCATTGGCGCCGCCGAGCGCTGAGCCGGTTTTGAGCGCCAGCGTCTCAAGCGCCAGCAATTGGGCGTCGATTGCGTCGGGCCTGCGTTGCTGGTCGATTATCCGATCGAATGCGACAAAGGGAAGTCCCGCCGCCCGGGCCGCGAGCTCGAAGGCGGGTCTGGCGGTGGCGCCGTCATGCACCAGAGCGAGCCCTTTCTGGTCGAGATCGGCGATCACATCGCTGAGCGTTGCGCCCTGCGCGGCAAGGCGCGCGCCCGCGTAGTTGGCGACGGCGAAATAGCCGCTTGCGCGGGACAAGAGCTGCCCAAGCCGGCGGGAGTTGTCTTCACGCGAGCCTGTCGCGGACAGAACGAGCGGGCCTGTGTCGGCGCGTGCGTCGAACGACTCCATCGGCAGTTCCAGGATCACCTCATGGCCCTGCGCGCGCGCCCGGTTCACCCAGCTCTGCAGGTCGGGCGCATACGGAATGAAGGACAGGGTCACCTCGGGCGGGAGTTCCTCAATGGCTGCGCGGGTTGCAAGCGGATCAAGGCCCAGACCGCCCACAACAAGGGCGATGCGTGGTTTTCCGTTGGCTGTGAACGGGCGCGCATACGCCTGGAGGGGGCGTCTTCCGTCCGGCGCGACGGTCGGCAGGGGGCCGTAGGGACTTTGGCGGGTCAGCGCAGCGATCGGCGCGCGCACCAGGGGGCTTGGAGCGTAGCGGCGCGCCGGTGCGTCAGCGTTCGCCGGCGCCTGGAGGGCGTCCGGGCTGATCATCGACAGCTCGCGCGGTTTTGACGGCCCGGCGTCACGGTCAAGCGAGGGATCGACGCTGATGGATACGCCGTACCCCGGCTGCAGCGCGGGTGCTTCCATCGGCGTTTCCTCCGTCGGCGCGGAGGCGAGATCAGGCACGGGCAGGCGGGCTTGCGCGTCGCTTGGGGCGGGAGCGTCGACGAGGCGATCGCGCAGGGCGGGCTTTTGCGCCGGCGAGGGGCTGAACAGCAGGATGGTCTCGCGCGGCGTAGCGTCATGGGGCGAGCCGAAGATCTCGATCGACAGAGCGACGGCCGCGCCCGCGCTTGCGAGCCCGATGAGGGTCGCTGCGGCCTGGGGCAACCGCCAGGCCACTGATCTGCGGCGCACCGGCGCCGGGCGGGCATCGAACATGGGTGGGAGGTTGGCCGGTTTCGGTTAACAGGAGCTAACGATTCGCCAGGCGCTCACGCGGCGGGATCGATGGTTCTCTGGCGGCGGCGGAAGCGTGGCGGGCGCAGTTTTCGCAGCCGGCTCCAGAGCCGTCGTCGCTCAAGCGGGGGCAGCGGCGAGAGGTTCCTGACGAATTCTTCCGCGCAGGCGCGCCAGGAGTACTTCTCCGCATAGGCGCGCACCGCCGTGCGATCCAGGGTCAGACACTGCCGGATGGCGGCGGCAAGGTCATCATCCACTGCGCCGGCGCCGGATCCTGGAATGATGTCGCGCGGGCCGGGCGCCACATATCCCGCCACAGGGGTCCCGGTCGCCATGGCCTCGAGAATGACAAGCCCGAAGGTATCTGTGAGTGATGGAAACACGAAGACGTCGGCATTGGCGAAGTGGCGCGCCAGATCGTCGGCGAACTTGGCGCCGAGGAAGACTGCGTTGGGGTAATCCGTCTCCAGCTGGCGTCGCTGCGGTCCGTCGCCGACCACCACTTTCGAGCCAGGCGCATCTGCCTTGAGAAAGGCCTCGATGTTCTTTTCGACGGCGACCCGGCCGACATAGAGGAGGATCGGCGTCGCGAGGCCGGCGAAGGGCCCGCGGTCGGGCGCGCGTTTCGCCGGGTGAAACAGGTCGGTGTCCACGCCGCGCGACCACGGCGTGAGATTGATGAAGCCCTTGGACTGCAGTTCTGCCTGCATGGAGGGCGTTGCGACCATGACCTTTCCGGCAGGGCGATGAAACCAGCGCACGAAGGCGTAGCCGAGGGCTTCCGGCGCGATCCGCCGGGCGGCGACGTATTCCGGGAATTTGGTGTGGTAGCTGGTTGAAAAGGGCATGCGGTGCTTCAGGCACACGCTGCGGGCTGCCAGACCGAGCGGTCCTTCCGTCGCAATATGCACCGCCTCAGGTTCAAAGGCTTTGAAGCGATCTTCGATGTCGTCCTGGGCGAACAGGGCGAGCTTGATCTCATCGTAGGTGGGCAGCGGCATGGTCACATAGCCGTCGTTCGGCGACACGACTTCGATGTCATGCCCCATGGCGCGACACTCGGTCACCGTCCGAGTCAGGGTGCGCACGACGCCGTTGACCTGCGGCTCCCAGGCGTCCGTGACCACAAAAATGCGCATGAACCCCCGGCTCCTTGGACGCGGGACCATACCGCTGCGGAGCCAGCGGCGCCATCGCCTTCGCCAGATCCGGGCCTGTGGATAAGTAACGCCTTGCTAACCATTCGTTCACTGGTCGTTCGCAGCCTGTCGCTGGTCGGAAGGAAAGGCGTCAGCCATGCGAGCAACATATTGGGCGATGTCCGTGTTGGGCCTCTCGGCTCTGCTCCTGGCGGGCTTTCTCGCCTGAGAAGACAGATCTGGAACGGCCAGCCGAACAACGCCAGGATCAAGCAGACGAGGCTGCAGGACACGAGGCTGCAGGACACGGGGCTTCAGGACACGGGGCTTCAGGACACGGGGCTGCAGCGCGCGGCCGCCAGGCGCGCAGGCGCCGCCTCACGGGGTGGGTCTGGGCCGCAATCCGGATCTGGTCCGATCCTGCTGATCGGCGCCTGATCGTGATCGCCCCATCACGGGACATGATCACTGGCCCCAAATCACTGGCCCCAAATCACTGGCCCCAAATCACTGGCCCCTAATCGCTGGCCCCTAATCGCTGGCCCCGGGCCATGTCCGACTGGACTGCGCCGGGTCGATCGTCAGGGCGTGACAATCGCAAAGGCTGGATCGGGGGTGTCGAACAGGCTCAGAAAGAGGCCGAGCCGTGTGCGGTCGCCGTCCACCTGCGCGCCTGCGGGGCCGGCCGCTGGCAGGCCCGCCCCCGTCAGCGCGCGCAGCAGCAGTGCGCGCGGCATGGTCACTGTGACGTCGGCGGGATCATCGACCTGGAATGAGGGAACAAGCACGCCGTTGCGGATGGCCGCATGCACCCGCTCATTGCGTTCCGGGAAGACGAAGGCGACTGAGAAGGAGGCTGCGCCGGCCTTCGCGGGGTCAAGGCGCACGGCCATCAGGTCAAACAGCATCCGCGTCGTCGCCGCCTGCACCAGGTCCTGCGAGTTCGCACCTTCGCCCCGGGGCGGCGTCTCGGCCGAGAGTTCCAGCGCTGCGCGCAGATACATGTTGCGCCAGATGGCGCTTTCCGATTGGAACGCGAGCTGTCGGTGGGCTTCGGCAAGCAGCTGGCGCGCGCGCCGGTTGGAGCCATCGGCGAACACCGCCTTGTCGAGCAGTTCGCTCGCCCAGCGATAGTCGCCTTTGTCCATCGCCGCTTTGGCGAGGCGTTCGACGCGCCGTGCTCCGCCCATGGCGGCGACGGTGCGGCGGGCTGATTCCTCCGGCGGAAGAGGGTTCAGGTGCGCCGGGTTTGCATCGTACCAGCCCATATAGCGCTGATAGACCGCCCGCGAATTGTGCTCCATCGTGCCGTAATAGCCGCGGTTGAACCAGCGTGCGGCGAGGCCTGGCGGCAGGGCTATGGTCTCAGCGATCTCCGGTCCGGTGAGCCCCTGGTTCATCAGCCGCACGCTCTGATCATGAAGATATTTGTACGCATCGCGATGGCTGGCGAGAAAGTCGGCGATTCGCGTCTGGCCGAAGCGGGGCCAGCCATGCGCAGTGAACATGATGTCGGACCTGCCGCCATACAGACGCAGGGACTGGGAGAGTTGATCCGCCCACGCCTTTGCGTCCCGCACCAGCGCGCCGCGCGGCGTGAGGATATTGTGCATGGTGACATTGGCATTCTCGGCCATGAACAGCGCCCGGAACTGCGGCAGATAAAAGTTCATTTCCGAGGGTGCTTCCGTGCCCGGCGTCATCTGAAACTCGAACGCCACGCCATCGATCATCATCGTCTCCCCGGTCGCCTTCACCTCGTGGGTGGGGGCCAGAAGTGTGACGGTTCCTGCCGGTATGGCTGGTCCTATGCCTGAACCGAGCGAGCCCTGCGGTCCCGCCGCAAGGCCGGCCCCGAACTGGAAGGCGGCGCGGCGCGACATGGCGTTTCCCGCGATGACATTTTCGCCAACGGCGTGTTCCAGAAAATGCTCTGGCGCGATGATCTCGATGCGTCCTGCCGCGACGTCGGCCGGATCGACGACCCCCTTTACCCCGCCAAAGTGGTCAGCATGGCTGTGGGAATAGATAACGGCCCGTACCGGACGGTCTCCCAGGTGGGCGCGCACCAGCGCCATCGCCGCGCCGGCTGTCTCGCTGGTGGTGAGCGGATCGACAAGGATGTAGCCCGTTTCCCCGACGATCACGGAGAGGTTGGACACGTCGAAGCCGCGCACCTGATAGAGCCGGTCGGCGAGTTTGAAGAGGCCGTGCCTGGCCAGCAGCCGGGCGTGACGCCACAGACTCGGGTGGGCAGTGTCGGGGGCCTGCGCGCCTGAGACGGCAAGGGTGCGGAAGTCCCATGCGACGCCGCCGTCGGCGCGCAGGATCGTTGACTGGCTGGGCCCTGCGAGGAAGCCTCGTGTGGCGAAGTCATCATCCTCGCCGTCGTCGACCGGCAGCGCCGTCGCCGCCGCGGCGTTCGCCGCCCGGGTCGCGCTGCTGGCCTCGCGTGCGTGCGCGCCCATCAAAGTCGCGGCGAGGCCCGCCGTCGCGATCGCTGTCAGAGCCTTGCACAAGTCCATCGTCTGATCCCCGTCGTCTGTGCGTCGCCGGCGCCCGCGCGCACGAAGCCGCAGGCTGGCGCAGCCGTTCATTGCCCCTCCCGCTTGCCCTGCCCGCGGGAAGGCTCTAGCAGGCGGGGCGATGACCGCCGCAATCCAGAACCTGATCGACATACTGACACTGGAGCAGATCGAAGTGAATCTGTTCCGGGGTCTTACCCCGTCCGACGAGCGCGCACAGAACCGCATTTACGGCGGTCAGGTGATCGCGCAGGCGCTGATGGCGGCCTACCGCACGATCGACGGGCGCATGTGCCACTCGCTGCAGGCCTATTTCATTCGTCCGGGCGATCCGCGCGCGCCGGTCCTGTACTCGGTCGAGCGCTCCCGCGACGGCAAGAGTTTCGCCACGCGGCGGGTGATCGCGATCCAGCACGGCGAGCAGATCCTCAATCTTGCTGCCTCTTTCCAGGTCAGCGAAGCGGGATTTGACCATGCCGACGCCGCTCCGGTGGTCCCGCGGCCTGAGGATACGCCCAGCGATTCGCAGCGCGTCTGGGGGGACGAGGCCCCGGCGGCGATGAAAGAGGTGATGGCGCGCGACCACGCCATCGAGGTGCGCCGCATCGATCCGATCAACCCGTTCAGGCCGACGCCTGCCCCGGCGACCCAGAAGGTCTGGTTTCGCGCGGCGGGCGACGTTGGGCCAGACCCGGCCCTCAACCAGGGCGTTCTTGCCTACGCGACCGATATGACGCTGCTGTCGACCTGCGCGCGCCCGCATGGGGTCTCGTGGATGACCGGCGTGCAGATGGCGAGCCTTGACCATGCCATCTGGTTCCACCGCGCATCGCCTGCCGCCAGGTGGCATCTGTATGATCAGGACAGTCCCTCGGCGTCCGGCGCGCGCGGTTTCAACCGCGGCGCCATCTACGACGCCGACGGACGACTGGTGGCGAGCGTTGCACAGGAGGGTCTGATCCGCCCGCGCACAGTCACACCGAGCTGAGGCCACATTCAGGTCAGGGCGCGTCCGGCCCGCCCCGCAGCCACGGCCACAGCCACGGCCACAGATTACAAGCCACAGATTACAAGCCGCAGACTACAAGCCGCAGACCGCAGACTGTCGCGCGCCGGGTTGGCGTCAATCGGATGAGCCCAGGGGTCGCGGCCCCGCTGCCCGCGCCGGTGCGTGAGAACCGTCGCCCCCTCACAACCCCTGCCCTGGAACCCGCGCCACCACATTGGGCGCCCGGCCGGCGCCGGGCGCCCAACTTGGCCGAAGCGCCCCGGTCGGCGCTCAGTTCACGACGGCGCGAAGCGGCGTTCGTTCCGATGCGGCCACTCCGTTGATCGTCAGAACGCCGCCGACCGCTGCGACTGTCACGCTGTCGCCGTCTGCGATGCGACCTTCCAGGATCATCCGCGCCAGGGGGTCTTGCAGCTGCTTTTGGATAACCCGTTTGAGCGGGCGTGCGCCGTAGGAAGGATCGTAGCCCTTGTCGGCGAGCCAGTCGCGCGCACTGGCCTCAAGCGTGAGCGTCATGTGGCGGTCAGCCAGGAGCCTGTCCAACCGGCGCAGCTGGATCTTGACGATTTCGCCCATCTGCGCACGCTGCAGGCGACGGAACAGGATGATCTCGTCGATCCGGTTCAGGAACTCGGGACGGAACCGGGCGCGCACCTCACCCATCACCAGTTCGCGCACGTCTTCGACATCGGCGCCCTCCGGTTGGTCGGCGAGATGCAGGGCGCCAGCGTTTGACGTCATGATCAGGATGGCGTTCTTGAAATCGACCGTTCGGCCCTGGCCGTCGGTCAGTCGGCCGTCGTCCAGCACCTGCAGGAGAACGTTGAACACATCCGGGTGGGCCTTTTCAATCTCATCGAAAAGGATCACCTGATAGGGCCGCCTGCGAATCGACTCCGTCAGCACGCCGCCTTCCTCGTAGCCGACATAGCCCGGAGGCGCGCCGATCATCCGGCTTACGGAGTGTTTCTCCATGAATTCGCTCATGTCGATACGCGTCATGGCAGTGTCGTCGTTGAAAAGAAATTCCGCCAGCGCCTTGGTGAGCTCCGTTTTTCCAACGCCTGTCGGCCCGAGAAACATAAAGGAGCCGATCGGCCGGTTGGGGTCCTGCAGCCCCGCGCGCGCCCGGCGTACGGCATCCGACACGGCGCGCAGGGCGTCCTCCTGCCCGATGACGCGCAGCCGCAGCTGATCCTCCATCTTGAGGAGTTTTGCTTTCTCGCCTTCGAGCATCTTTTCGACCGGCACACCCGTCCATCTGGACACGACGGCGGCGACGGCTTCGGCGTCAACCACTTCCTTGACGAAACCCGGGCCTGCGCCCTCGGCTTCGCTGACGCGGCGCTCCATGTCCGGGATGCGGCCGTACTGCAATTCTCCGGCCCGCTGCAGGTCGCCGCGCCGTTTGGCGTCCTCAAGCTCGGTCTTGAGGCGGTCGAGTTCCTCCTTGGCCTTGGTTGCGCCTGCGAGCTTGGCTTTTTCCGCCTGCCATGCGCCTGTGATGTCTGCCGACTTCTGCTCCAGCTGGACGATCTCATCGCCGAGTTTGGCCAGCCGATCCCGGGAGGCCTGGTCAGTCTCCTTCTTCAGGGCCTCGCTCTCGATCTTCAACTGCATCAGCCGGCGGTCAATCTCATCGAGTTCCTCCGGTTTTGAGTCGACCTGCATGCGCAGGCGCGACGCAGCCTCGTCCATCAGGTCGATGGCCTTGTCCGGCAGAAATCTGTCGGTGATATAGCGGTTGGACAATTGTGCAGCCGCCACGATCGCACTGTCTGCGATGCGAACGCCGTGGTGGACCTCGTACTTTTCCTTCAGTCCGCGCAGGATCGAGATTGTGTCCTCAACAGTCGGCTCGCCGACGAACACAGGCTGGAAGCGGCGCGCCAGGGCGGCGTCCTTTTCCACATGCTTGCGGTACTCATCGAGGGTGGTTGCGCCCACGCATTTCAGTTCGCCGCGCGCCAGGGACGGTTTGAGCAGGTTGGATGCATCCATCGCGCCATCCGTCTTGCCTGCGCCGACCAGTGTGTGCATCTCATCGATGAACAGGATTATCTCGCCGTTCGCGCCTTCGATTTCCTGCAGCACCGCCTTCAGACGCTCTTCGAATTCGCCGCGGTACTTCGCGCCTGCGATGAGCGCGCCCATGTCGAGGGCGAGCAGGCGCTTGCCCTTGAGGCTTTCCGGTACGTCGCCGTTGATGATCCGCAGCGCCAGGCCTTCCGCGATGGCGGTCTTGCCGACGCCGGGTTCGCCGATCAGAACGGGATTGTTCTTGGTGCGGCGCGACAGCACCTGGACGGTGCGCCGGATCTCCTCATCGCGCCCGATCACCGGATCGAGTTTACCGGCGCGGGCGGCCTCGGTCAGGTCGCGGGCGTACTTCTTCAGGGCCTCGAAGCTGTCTTCTGCGGTCGCCGAATCGGCAGTGCGCCCGCGCCGCTGCGCGGCGATGGCGTCGGCGAGTTTCTGGGCGGTGACGCCGGCCTTCTTAAGGATTTCGGCCGGTTTGCCCTCTCCGGTGAGCGCGAGCCCCTGAAGCAGACGCTCGGCGGTGACGAAGCTGTCGCCAGCCTTCTTGGCAGCCTCCTCGGCGGCAGCGAAGGCGCGCACTGATGCGGGCGCCAGGTAGAGACGCTCCGCGCCGCCGCCTTCGACTTTGGGCAGGGCGGACAGCGCCCTGTCCACATCGGCCGCAATCAGGCGCACATCGCCGCCGGCTTCGCGCAGCAGGTTGGCGGCCAGCCCCTGGTCGTCATCCAGAAGCGCTTTGAGGATGTGCTCAGGCGTCAGGCTTTGGTGCTTGCTGCGCACGGCCAGGGTCTGGGCCGCCTGCGCGATAAGCCGGGCGCGTTCAGTGTACTTCTCGAGGTCCATCGGGCGAAGCTCCCCAGAGCGGTTCGCCGCCGCATGACGCGGCGGCCTGACCGTTCACATAGGTGTGCTCTTTTTGTCACACAAGACCCGATCGACTGGATTGACATGTGACAAGGCCAGGACGCGGTCCCCGCCTGGGAGCGCAGCCCGACGTTTCAGCTCGCGTCGTTTGGCGGTTCGTCGGCGTTGCGCCCGGGGTCGCGTTCCGGCGCGCCGGTTTCGCCAGCGCGGTAGCGCGTGCGCCGGCGCCGGCCCCGGCGCGGGGCTTCCTCACCGGGCTCGCTGTCGTCGAGCGCAGCGATTTCTGCGATCTCGGCTTCGCTTGGCTCTTCGTCGATGACGGCGGGACGCAGCGGCGCGGGAGTGCGCAGGAATTGCGGCAGATCAGAGCGCGGCTCGCCCATATCGCCGCGCGGTTCGCGTTCGTAACGCTCGCTGGAGCGCTCGGCGGCGCGTTCCTCACGGTAGGCGCGCTCCTCACGCGGCCGGTCATCTCTCGACCGTTCGTCCCGGGATCTTTCATCCCTGGATCGGTCTTCCCTGGGCCTATCTTCCCTGGGCCTATCTTCCCTGGGCCTATCATCCCGCGGTCTTTCATCGCGAGGTCTTTCATCGCGAGGTCTTTCATCGCGCGGGCGATCGTCGCGGCCGCCCCGGTAATCGCGATCGCGGTTGCGCCACTCGCGATCATCGCGCTGGCCGCGGTCATCCCGGTAGCCCCGCTCGCCGCGGAATTCGCGCCCGCGCTCACGATTGTCGCGGTCCCGATTGCGGAAATCGCGCTCGTCCCGGCGATAGTCTTCGCGGCGCGGCTGCTGTTCGCGCTGCTGCGCATGGCCAGCGGACATCTCCGCCTGGGTCTCGGCGTCGCCGTCCTCGCCCTCATCGCCAGCGTCCTCGCCGTCCTCGTCGTCACCGGCGTAGGCCGAGCCCATGCGATCGAAGGCCTGGCCGTGTTGGAACTCGGTCCGGTTCTGTCCGTAGTTCGGTTGCTGGGCCCGCAGGATGCGGAAGTAATGTTCCGCATGCTGGAGATAGTTCTCCGCCAGAACCCGGTCGCCGGAAGAATTGGCGTCGCGGGCGAGCTGGACGTATTTTTCAAAGATATGAGCGGCGTTGCCGCGAATTTTGACATCCGGTCCGTTGCTTTCGAACGCCCGATTGCCTTGTTGGTGCGGGGGCTTACGCCCGCGGCCGCGCTGACGCTTCATGAAAAGGGATCCTGCCGTCGATCTTAACTGCGGCATCACAAGCCAAGTGCGGCTGGCCGGGGCGAGCCGCCATCCCGTCTGTCTCCTGACCGCTGTCCGGTCCCTTGTGGACCTCGACCTGCGGCGGTGACTGGCTAAGGAGGCGACGCCCGCGACGGGCCGCTGCGGCGGGGTCGGATGCGAAAGCCCGCGCCGGCGCGTCGATGAGGAGCACCGGCTGACCGGAGGCTCCTTAGACGCGCGCCCTGCGAAACCGCCCGGGGCTCCGTGCCCCCTTTCCGGTATCGCGGCGGGACCCTAGCGTGCGTTGGGCGCTGCGCCAAATGAAATTTGCAAGTCAGTCCGCAAGCCGGTCCATGAGCCCGCCGACGCCGCGCCGTCGCGGCCGGGCGACGACGACGCGGTCGCGCCGCCCGAGATCCTTGGCGACAGCCTCCACCTGCAGGCCGGCCAGCTCCGCCAGCGCAGTCACGGCGTTGGCCTGACTGCGCCCGATCTCCAGCGCCGCCAAGCCGCGCGGCTCGAGCAGTCGCACCATGTGCGGCAGGACGGCGCGGTAGGCTGAAAGTCCGTCAGGCCCCCCGTCGAGCGCCAGCAGGGGCTCATGATCGCGCACTTCGGGGTCGAGTTCGGCGATCTCGGCGGTTGCAATGTAGGGCGGATTGGAAACGATGATGTCGAACCGGGCGTCCAGCCCCGCCCCCCAGT
The DNA here is from genome assembly GCA_040381075.1 of Hyphomonadaceae bacterium. Classification (GTDB taxonomy): domain Bacteria; phylum Pseudomonadota; class Alphaproteobacteria; order Caulobacterales; family Aquidulcibacteraceae; genus JBEIHX01. The sequence continues at coordinate 35,984 of JBEIHX010000009.1, read as the reverse complement.
CGCCGCGGACGAAGCTGACGCGTCCGCAGAGGCCTGTGCGCGCGGCGTTCTGCGCGGCGACGTCGAGTGCTGCACTGCTGCAGTCCACCCCGACGCCGCGCGCCAGCGGCAGTTCCTGAAGCAGCGCGAGCAACAGTGCGCCTGAGCCAACCCCGAGGTCGAGGATCTGCAACGCGCGGGCGCGGTCCGCTCGTTTGAGAACCTCGGCGACGACTTGTTCGCTGTCCGGGCGCGGCGTCAGAACGTCTGGCGTCACAACGATGTCGAGGGTCCAGAAACCGCGCGAACCGATGATGTGGCTCATTGGTTCGCGCGCCAGCCGACGCGCCACAAGCGAGTCGAGCGCGTCGACAGCCTCTCCCGGCAGAACCCGGTAGGGGTCTGTGACCAGGGCATGGCGATCCACGCCTGCGGCCTTTTCCAGCAGCATGCGGGCGTCAAGCACGGGGGTGTCGAGCCCGGCCGCCTTCAGTCGGTTGCGCGCCTGACCCCAGGCCTCCAGGAGCGTGGTCATGGCCGCGCCCCAAGGCGGGTCCGGCGGCAGGCCCGAAGGCGTAATCCGCGCGCCCTCGCACGACGCGTCCGGGGGCGTTGCGCGGCGGGTATGGCGATGGCGGCGCTCATGCGTCCTGCTCCTGCAGGTCGGCGAGCTTGCGCGCCTGGTCGTCTGCGATGAGCGCCTCGATCACGTCATCCAGGGCGTCGCCGGCGATCACCCGGTCGAGATTGTAGAGGGTCAGGTTGATGCGATGATCGGTCACCCGGCCCTGCGGGAAGTTGTAGGTGCGGATGCGTTCTGACCGGTCGCCCGATCCGACCTGGCCGCGACGTTCGGCTGCGCGCGCGGCGTCGAGTTGCGAGCGCTGCAGGTCGTACAGGCGGGCGCGCAGCACGGCCCAGGCCTGCGCCCAGTTTTGATGCTGCGATTTCTCAGCGCTGATCACCACGATCCCGGTGGGGATATGGGTGATGCGCACGGCTGAGTCTGTGCGGTTGACATGCTGGCCGCCCGCGCCGGACGCCCGCATGGTGTCGATGCGGATGTCGGCGTCGTTGATGGTGATGTCAACATCCTCGGGCTGCGGCAGGACGGCGACCGTGGCGGCGGAGGTGTGGATGCGGCCGCCGGCTTCGGTTTCCGGCACCCGCTGGACGCGGTGGACGCCGCTCTCGAATCGCAGACGCCCAAACACGCCCTGGCCCTCAATGCTCGCCACGACCTCCTTCACCCCGCCGAGATCGCTTTCCGAGAGGCTTTCGACGGCGACCTTCCAGCCATGGATCGCGGCGTAGCGCTGGTACATTCTGAACAGTGCGCCCGCAAACAGGGCCGCTTCCTCCCCGCCTGTGCCGGCGCGCACTTCCAGCACGACCGAGGCGTTCTCGTCCTTGTCCTTCGGCAAAAGGCGCATCTGCACCTCCCGCTCAAGCGCGGGGATCTGTTCAGCCAGGGCGTGCGCTTCGGCGTCGGCGAGCGCACGCAGGTCAGGCTCGCCGTGTTCATCATCTGCCATCTGGCGCGCCTCCGCGAGGTCGCGCCTGCCGGTGAGCAAGGCGCGCACGGCCTGCGCCACCGGACGCAGTTCGGCGTGTTCTTTCGCCAGTCTGATGATCTCGGCGGCGTCGGTTGCAGCGCCCATGCGCGCCTCAATCTCGTCGAAGCGGTCGAGCACCTGCGCCAGGCGGGCATGGGGTAGGGTCATGGCGACTGTTTGGAAGGCCGCGCGCTGCGGCGCAAGGCCCGCCTGCCTCGGCTGGCGTCTGTGCCGGCCTGGTTTTCAGAGTCGCATGGCGTGCGGGGCGTGGGCGTCGGCGCTGCGCGCCTTCAGCGGGGCTGGCTTCCGGCTGGGCGTGATGACGAAGTTGTGCGCGTCCCGGTGCAGCGTCGCCTCCTTCGCGGGGTGTGCGCTGTTGACGCAGGGCGCGCGCCGTTTAGACAGGTTGCTCACTGGAAGATCCGACGGAGGGGCGCCCATGGCCCGCATCACGCTGAGACAACTGCTCGACCATGCCGCCGAGCATGACTACGCCGTGCCGGCCTACAACATCAACAACCTGGAGCAGGGGCTCGCGATCATGGAGGCGGCGGCGGCGGTCGACGCTCCGGTGATCATCCAGGCAAGCCGCGGCGCGCGCTCCTACGCCAACGACATCATGCTGGCGCGCATGATTGACGCTCTGGTCGAGATCTACCCGCAGATCCCGGTGTGCATGCATCAGGACCACGGCAACAGCCCGGCGACCTGCGCCACTGCGATCCAGTACGGTTTCACGTCCGTCATGATGGACGGATCGCTGAAGGCCGACGCCGCCACCCCTGCTGACTACGCGTATAACGTCGATGTGACCCGCCGCGTGGTCGAAATGGCGCACGCCTGCGGGGTGTCGGTGGAAGGCGAGCTCGGCGTTCTTGGATCGCTCGAGACCGGCATGGGCGAAAAGGAGGATGGTCACGGCGCCGATGGCAAGCTCGATCACTCCCAGCTGCTCACCGATCCAGACCAGGCCGTGGACTTCGTCAAGGCGACCGGCGTTGACGCCCTGGCCATCGCCATGGGCACCTCTCACGGCGCCTACAAGTTCTCCCGCAAACCGGATGGCGACATCCTGGCGATGAACGTGATCGAGGAAATCCATCACCGCCTGCCGAATACCCACCTGGTGATGCACGGCTCGTCCTCGGTGCCGCAGGATCTCCAGGACATCATCAACCGGTATGGCGGGCGGATGCCTCAGACCTGGGGCGTGCCGGTCGAGGAGATCCAGCGGGGCATCAGGCACGGCGTGCGCAAAATCAATATTGATACGGACAACCGGATGGCGATGACCGGGGCCATCCGCAAGGTATTGGCCGAGTCTCCGGGCGAGTTCGATCCGCGCAAGTATCTGAAGCCCGCCATGGAAGCGATGCGCGCGGTCTGCCGCCAGCGCTTTGAGGAGTTCGGGGCTGCGGGCCGCGCTTCCAGGATCAGGCCGCTTTCAACCGCCCAGATGGCCAGGCGCTATGCGGCCGGTGAGCTCGCCCCCAGGATCGGTGCGGTGACCCGAGCCGCGGCGGAATAGACGTTCATCGCGCCTGTGACAGGCGAAGACGTGGTATGACCCCGCACAGGGTGCGTGGAGCACCTGTCTTGCGGGGCGCGACATCCGCGTCGCGATGGGCGAACCAATCCGCCACAGTCGCCACGCCGCCATCCCTGGAGGTCCTGGATGGCCCGTCCCGTCTGACCTGCGGCGCCGAACGGCGCACGCCGCGATTGGCGTGACGCTGTCAGCGTGACGCCGTCAGCGTGACGCTGGCGGCGCCAATCCACCTTCCGTGGTGTGCGCAGCGATCATGACAGGCGCGCGCAGAGGCGAATGGCGTGCGAAAGTGGACAGGAGGGCGGCGCCGGCGGCGCGATCTTCATGGCGGTTCTTGACGATGATGATGCGCCGCGGGCGCTGTCCAATCTGCAGGTCCTGCAGTTCCTGTGGCGCGTTTGGATGCGCCGCCCGTGGATTTTTTGGCCGTCGGCCGGGTTGATGATGCTGGCGGTGGCGATGGACCTCGCCATGCCCTTCGCTGCGGGCGCGATCGCCACTGCTGTGGCCGCCGGGCCGGCCCAGGCGTCGACAGCCTGGGCGGCGTTGTGGGTGTTTCTGGGCCTGTCGTTCGGCGCGTTCCTGACCCGCAATGTGGCGTCGCGGTTTTGGAACCGCTTCGCGGCCCACAACATGAACGACCTTGTGACCCGCAGCTTTGCCGATGTGCAGGCGAATTCGGCCGATTGGCACGCCAACACCTTTGCGGGCTCCACGGTGCGCAAGATCACGCGCGGCATGTGGGCCTATGACACGCTCTCGGACATCCTGATCTGGGGTTTGGGGCCGACCTTTGCGGTGATGATCGGCGTGTCGATCGCTGTGGCGCTGCAATGGCCGCTTTTGGGCGTCTATGTCGCGGTGATGATCACCCTGTTTGTGGCGAGCGTGGCGGCTCTGTCACGGTTTTACATCCGGCCCGCCAACCGGATTTCCCAGCGCCTCGACAGCCGGATCGGGGCCGCGCTTGCGGATTCGCTGGGCAACAATCCCACTGTCAAAGCGTTCGGGGCCGATGGGCGGGAATCGCGCCGGTTCGCCCAGGTGGCGGGGCGCTGGAGCAGGATGGCTGTCATCACGTGGGATCGGTTTTCCAACGGCTGGCTCGCCCACAACATCATTCTGACCGCGCTGCAGGCTGGGCTGATGATCCAGCTGGTGCATCTCTGGCAGACCGGCCGGGCGACGCCGGGCGCGGTGACATTTGCGATCGCCGCGTTTTTGATGCTGTCCGGCTATCTGCGCCAGTTTGGCGAACACATTCAGATGCTGCAGCGTGCGATCGATGAATTGGAGGATGTCGCGCTGTTTGCGCGCATGGCGCCTGAAGTCGCGGACCCGATAGCAGCTCCTTCCTGGCGCGCGGCCCGCGGTGAGATCGTCTTCGATGCGGTGACGTTCCAGTACAGGGGCCAGGACGAGAGGCTTTACGATCGGCTGAGCCTGCGCATTGCGCCTGGCGAGACCGTGGCGCTGGTCGGCGCGACAGGGTCTGGCAAGTCTACCTTCGTCAAGCTCGTCCAGCGTCTTTATGATGTGACGGAAGGCTCCGTCCGGATTGATGGGGCGGATGTACGCACGGTGCGCCAGGCTGATTTGCGCCGGGCGATCGCGGTGGTGCCCCAGGAGCCCGGTCTGTTTCATCGCTCAATCGGCGCCAATATCGCCTATGCGCGTCCCGGCGCGGGCCGGGCGGCTGTGGAAGCAGCGGCCCGCCAGGCTCGCGCGCTCGACTTCATCTCCCGACTGCCGCGCGGACTGGACACCCTGGTGGGCGAACGCGGGGTGAAGCTCTCTGGCGGCGAACGTCAGCGCGTAGCGCTCGCCCGCGCCTTTCTGGCCGATGCGCCGATCCTGATCCTCGATGAGGCGACGTCGTCGCTCGACACGGAGACAGAAGCCGAGGTGCAGGCGGCGATGAAGGAGCTCATGCGGGGTCGGACCACCATCCTGATCGCGCATCGGCTGTCGACGGTTCGCGAAGCTGACCGCATCCTCGTGTTTGATCGCGGCAGAATTGTTGAACAGGGAACCCACATATCTCTGGTTGCATCAGGCGGGCGCTACGCGCGCCTGCATGCAATTGCCCGGGGCGGGGAGGATCTGGTTGCGCTCGCAGGGGCGCCGGAAGGTCTGGCGGCGGACGAAACCCTGCGTGCCTGACGAACTATTTTTCATCCCCTGGCGCGTGCGCGCGCTTGAGGAGGCCCCGGGCCTCGCGCGTATGATGGGCTGGTGATTCGAGAACAGCCGGACGCCTTTCTGCTGGAACTGCCCGACGGTCGCGAGATCCGCGTCAGACTGTCGATAAACCCGCGCGCCACCCGGGTTTCGGTCCGCATCGACCCGCGCACCCGCGAACCGGTGGCCACAGCGCCGCGCAGCCGCGACATCGGCCGCGCTGCGGCGTTCGCCGCGGATCGCGCCGACTGGATCATCGCGGCGCTCGACCGGATGCCCAAATTCGTCCCATTCGAACCGGGCGGACGGGTTCTGCTGCGTGGGGAAAACCATGTCCTTGTTCATGCAGAGGGCCGCGGAGCATGGCGGATCACAGACGGCAAGCCGCCGCTTCTGATTGTGCCTGCTCCTGATGGGCATGCGTTCCCTGGCCGGGTGCGGCGCATGCTCCAGAAGGAGGCGGAGCGCGACGTCACCCTCGCCGTCAAGCGCTATGCCGGCAAATTGGGTCTTCGACACGGGGCCATCCGCATCAAGGATGCATCGAGCCGGTGGGGGTCATGCAATGCGGAGGGCGATCTGGCCTTCTCATGGCGTCTCATCCTGGCTCCTCCCTTTGTGCTCGACTATGTCGCAGCCCACGAGGTTGCGCACCTCAAGGAAATGAACCACAGCGCGCGCTTCTGGGCGCTGGTGCGGGCGGCCTATGGCGAGAGCCGCAAGGCCAAGGACTGGCTGCGCCGCCACGGCCATGAACTGCATGCTTACGGCCGCAGCCCTGCGGATGGGCGATAGAGGATCAGGCTGCGCCCGGGCGTGCGGTTGGCGCTGTTGCGTGCGCTGGCCCGCGTATTCGGGCGAAAGCCGCGGGTGGGATCGACAGCGCCGAGCACGGCGGCCCGATCCGCCAGGGCATCGCGCAGCGCCTTCCGGTTGGCGGCGTCGATCGCTGTGAACCGCCAGCCGAGATCCCATGCTCCGCTGATCCGCGCGCAGTTCCAGGCCGGTCCAAGGAGACCCTGAGGGCCGAAGGCCATCGCGTTCTCGGTGCACAGGACACGCCGCGCGCCCAGCGTGCGGGCGAAGTGGCGCGCCTGGAGCGCCGCCTGACCGCCTGTCGGGCCGGCGCTGATCACCAGGTCGACGGCCAGGGCGAGGGTCAAGGCCTGCGGATCGACGGCGAGAGGTTCGCAGACATGCACCGAGGTGCGTTCCAGGCGCGCCGCCAGTATGCGCTGCGGTGATGGATCCACCAGGACAGCGCGCACCCCATGATCCTCCAGTCGGCGCGCAAGACCGACCGCCCAGGCTGGCGCACCCAGGATCGCAACGCTTCGCGCCGCCATGGCCGGCGCGCCGAAAGGCCACATGCTGTTCCCCAACCCCCTCCATTGATACCACTGAACCTCAACAGTTTCTTGACCGGCGAGGGTGGGTGTGGCGGTTGAGGGGCGGCGCGGGCCCATGGGAGCTGGGACACCGTGTTCGCTGGAGACCCCCATGCGCTATCTGCACACCATGATCCGCATCAGCGACAAGGAGGCGTCGCTTGATTTCTTCTGCAACAAGCTTGGCCTGGTTGAGACGCGCCGCTTTGACAACGAGGCTGGCCGCTTCACCTTGATCTTTCTGGCTGCGCCTGAGGACGTCGACACTGCGCGGGCGACCGGCTCAAAGGAGGTCGAGCTGACCTACAATTGGGACCCCGAGACCTATGGCGGGGGACGCAATTTCGGGCACCTGGCCTATGCGGTTGACGACATTTATGCGGCGTGCCGCCGTCTCATGGATGGCGGGGTGGTCATCAACCGTCCGCCGCGCGATGGCCGGATGGCGTTTGTCCGCTCGCCCGACGGCATTTCGGTGGAATTGCTGCAGAAGGGTCCGGCCCTGCCGCCCCAGGAGCCATGGGTCAGCATGGCGAATGTCGGGAGCTGGTAGCCGGGGCGCACGGTTTGGCCGGCGCCCAGGGCGCGACTGGCGGGCGGGGCTGGCCCACACGGCTTGCCTGGTCGAAGGGGCTTGCCTGGTCGAAGGAGCTGGCCTGGTCGAAGGAGCTGGCCTGGTCGAAGGAGCTGGCCTGGTCGAGGGGGCCGGCTGGCGCCGCAGGTCCTTGGGGTGGATCCGGCGGACGTCCTGCCTGGCGCATCGCCTGCGGTGGGCGGGGGATGGCGGGACGCCCGCCCCCCTGTTGAGCCGCCGCCGCCGCGCCGGGCGCGGCCCGGTCCGCCAGGCCCGGTCCGCCAGCCCCTGTCCGCCAGCCCCTGTCCGCCAGCCCCGGTCTTCCAGCCCCGGTCTTCCAGCCCCGGTCTTCCAGCCTCTGTCAGGTTGGCGGCGGATCGCTCAGCTGCCGCAGCAGATAGACAAACTCCAGCGCCCGGCGTTTCGCCGCTTCCTTGAGGTTCGCCGAGGCGGCGTGCCCGCCATCGGTATTCTCGTAATAGTAGAAGGGCATGCCCAGGCCTTGCATTTTGGCGGCGTATTTTCGCGCGTGGGCTGGATGCACCCGGTCATCCTTGGTTGAGGTGACAAAAAACGGAACCGGGAAATCCGGTCGCTGCCTGAGGTTCTGATAGGGTGAGATAGACGCCAGAAAGGCCCGCTCCAGCGGAGCGACCGGCGTTCCATCCGGGGTGAGGCGCGGGTCGCCATACTCAGCCACCCAGGAGGCCCCGGCCAGCATATTGGCGTCTGCGAAGCCCAGCATGTCGAGCAGCGGCACCTGCACCACGACGGCGTTGAACAGCTCAGGGCGCTGGGTGAGCATCGCCCCCATGAGCAGCCCGCCATTTGACCCGCCCATCACACCAAGATGGCGCGGCGCGGTGATCTGGCGTGCGATGAGGTCTTCTGCGACCGCGATGAAGTCGTCATAGATGCGCTGGCGATTGGTCTTGAGGCCTGCCTCATGCCAGGCGGGGCCGTATTCTCCGCCGCCGCGAATGTTGGCGAGCACATAGACCCCGCCGCGATCAAGCCAGGCCTTTCCGGTCACCGGGGCGTAGCTTGGCGTCATCGACACCTCGAAGCCGCCATAGCCGTAGAGCAGGGTCGGGGCTTTGGCGTTCGCCTGCAGGTCTTTGCGCCGCACCACGAAATAGGGGACCCGCACGCCATCCTTTGACGTCGCGAAGTGCTGATCCACGGTGTAGGGGGCGGCGTCGAAGCGGGCCGGTTGCTGGCGCGCCATGCGCGTCGTGTCCTGGCGCGTGTCGAGTGCGTAGAGCGATGAGGGCGTCAGGAAGTCCTGATAGAGCGCAAAGGCCGTGCTGGACTGGGCTTCGCTGCTCACGATGGTGATGGCGCCGTTATCTGGAACCGGCAGCGGGCTCGACATCCAGGCGCGTCCGTCAAATGCGGCTTTGACGAGTTTGGCGCGAACGTCCTGATAGACGGCGATCAGCAGGCCGTCCCGGGTCTGGGCGATCTGCTCGATCGTTTCATTGGCCGACGGGGCATAGACGACGCGCGGGGTGAAGGCTGCGCCGGTTTCGAGCGCCGCGTAGGGCGCCGACACCACCGCGCCCTGCGGAAATGTCTGGCCCGCGACGCTCCACGCCTCCTGCAGCCGCAGGACGAGCTCATTCTTGTGATAGCCTAAAACTGTCGACTTTTTTGGAAATGGCAGCTTCAGCGCCGCCTCGCCCGGGCGCAGCAGCCAGTAATTGCTGGTGAAGAAGGTGTCGGCCTGGGTGGCGATCAGCACGTGATAGCCGCCATCATCCTCAAAGCGGCCGCCCCACAGACCGATGTCGGATACCTGTCCGCGCAGCACCTCCTGCGCATCCGCCAGCGGCGCGCCGCGCGCCCAGCGCTTCGCGATCATCGGATAGCCTGACTCGGTCAGGCTGGCGGCGCCCCAGTCCGTACCGACGAGGAGGGTGTCGGCAGTCTCCCATTCGACCCAGGACTTGGCTTCCGGAAGCGTGAAGCCCCCGTCGACAAAGCGCCTGGTTGCGATGTCGAACTCACGTTGCACCACGGCGTCCTTGCCGCCGTTCGACAGCGCGATCATGCAGCGTGTTGATCCGTTCGGCGCGCAGCTGGCGCCCTTGAAGACCCAGTTCGCGTTTTCCGCCGCCGCGAGGGCGTCGATGTCCAGGAGCGGCTCCCAGCGCGGTGCATTGGCGGCGTACGCGTCCGCCGGGCTGCGTCGCCATACGCCGCGCACATTCGCGCCGTCCTGCCAGAAATTGTAGATGAACCCGTCACGCAGCGACCCGGTGGCGATCCGCTGGTCGTCCTCAAGGATCGACAGGATTTCCGATTGCAGGGCGGCGAACCGCGGATCGCCCTTCAGGACGGCCAGCGAGCGCTCGTTTTCGCCCCGCACCCAGGCGAGCGCTTTGTCGCCTTCCACCGTCTCCAGCCATTCGTACGGATCGGCGTCGACATCCTTGTTTGGTTGTTTCGTCATCACGGATCCGAGATAGGCGCAGGAGGCGAGGCAGGCGGACGCCAGGGCGGCGCTGAAAACCGGCAAAATCCGCATCGCAGTCAGGTTTGGCATGATCGGCTCCCCCATGCCCTTATAGCCGGCCGCGCCGCGGTGGGAAGCGCGTCGCGTCCCGAGGGACTGCGTCGCGCCCGTCCGGGCGCTTCTTTCGCGCGGCGCTCGCCGTCCCAGGACCGGCGCCCATCGCTTGCCGCGGACCTGGGGCCCGGGTCCGGCCCCCGGGTTGGGCCTGCAGGCATGCGGTGAGGACGGATGACTGCCCGCGAGCCGGGCAGCGCGTTCGCGGGGCATGCGCAGTGCTTGTTTTCGCACGGCGCGGGGGGCATCTAGCCGGCATGCGCTTCTTGAAGATGAACGGCTGCGGCAACGATTTTGCGGTCATCGACGCCCGTGATCGCCCGAACGGCCTGTCGCTCACGGCTGAGGCGGCACGAGCCATTGCGGACCGGCGGACCGGGGCTGGATGTGATCAGGTGATCGCCCTGGAGCAGCCGTCGGGGCCCTGGGCGGACATGCGCGTCCGGTTCTGGAACTCCGACGGCGGCGGCGTGGCGGCGTGCGGCAACGGCGCGCGCTGCGCCGCCTGGTTGCGGCTTGAGGAGGTCGGTCGGGATCAGGCGGTGCTTGAGACCGACGCCGGCCTGATCACCGCCTGGCGCGCGGGCCCGATGCGGGTAACCCTCGACATGGGGCCGCCGCGGCTGGACTGGGCGCAGATCCCTCTTGCTGAGCGGATGGACACCCGCCTCATCGACCTGCAGGTTGGACCGCTTGGCGCGCCGACCCTGCATTCTCCGGGCGCAGTGTCGATGGGCAATCCGCATGTTGTGTTTTTCGTGCCCGACATCGAGGCCGCGCCGGTCGGGTCGGTCGGCCCGATGATCGAGCATCACCCGTTGTTTCCCGAGGGCGTCAATGTGGGGTTTGCCGAGGTGCGCGCGCCTGATCGCATCCGGCTGAGGGTGTGGGAGCGTGGCGCGGGACTGACGCGCGCCTGCGGCACTGGCGCCTGCGCGGCCCTGGTCGCTGCGTCCCGTCGCGGCCTCACGGGGCGGGCGGCGGTGCTGGAACTCGACGGGGGCGAGCTGGCCATCGACTGGGCCGCCGACGGGCGCGTCTACATGACGGGCCCGGTTGAGGTTGAGCGGGCGGGCGAGATTACGCGGCCGGCGGGCCCCATTGGTTAACGCGCCGGTAACCCTGCGGGCGTTACTTTTTCGGGTCGTCGTCCTCGGCCGGGAACGCGTCGCGTGCTCATGCACTGTCTCATTGCGATCACCTATGCCCTCGCAGCGGGCGTCGCTGGCGTGGCGATGGTGCGCGTCGCCGGCCTCGATCCCGGGCTGTCCACGGCGCTGGCCGTCGCGCTTGGGCTGACCGCGGGCCAGATCCATGCGCTGATTGCACGCCTGAACAACGCCGCCGTCCTGCTTGCCGAGATTGAGCGCGTGAAGGCGGCCATGCAGCGGGTGAAGGAGACACAGGCGGATCTGACGGTTCAGTTCCGGTCTGTCGAGGAGGCGTTGGACCGTCAGATCGTGCGGCGCAACGAGCAGATCCTCGGGCAGGTGCGGGTGCTGGAGGACATGCTTGAGCGCATGATGCGCAGCGGGGATGCACGCCGGCGCGTCCCGGAGACAGCGCCGGCGTCCGCTGCGTCATCCTCGGACAGCGGCGCTCTCATTGGCGTTCTGCGTCGTGCGCTGGAGCGCAACCAGATCGAACTTCACCTGCAGCCGGTGGTCATGCTGCCGCAGCGTCGCACCGTTTTCTACGAGGGATATTCGCGCATTCGCGATCCTGCCGGCCGTCTCATCCTGCCGGGCGAGTTCCTCAAGGCGGCGGAGGCCTATGGGCTTGTCGGCGAAATCGACAATCTCGTCATGTTCCGCTGCGTACAGATCATGCGCAGGGTCGTGCAGCGCGATCGCCGCATTGGGGTCTTCTGCAACGTGTCGCTGCGGGCGCTTGGGGATGCGGCGTTCTTCCCGCAGTTCTTTGATTATCTGCGTGACAATGTCGATCTTGCCGGCTCGCTCATCCTGGAGGTGTCGCAGGAGTCCTTCGACAGCCGCACGCCGGACCAGGCGCGCAACATGGCCCGGCTGCAGGATCTCGGGTTCCGCTTTTCCATCGACCGGGCGACACGCATCGATGTTGATCTGGCGGAGCTGCAGAAGGCCGGCGTCCGCTTCTTCAAGATCGCCGGAGTTCGCCTGGCGGAGGATCTTGTGATGTCTGGCGTGCGTCCTCTCTCGGGCGTGACCCGCGAGATTGAACCCCGTGATGTCGCAGCCCTGTTCGCGCGGCACGGCATTGACCTGATTGCAGATCGCATCGAGGACGAGCGCATCGTGGTGGAGATTCTCGACCTCGACATCGCCTACGGGCAGGGCAATCTGTTCGGCGCGCCAAAGCCAATCAAGGATGACCTGATCGACGCGGCGGAGGCGAAGGAGTTCCTGACGCGCGCCGCCCGCCCGTAAGCCGCGCACGCATCGCCTGGCCCGGTTTGGCGATGCGCCTTGGTGTCAGGCGGCGTGCGTGTTGCGCGTCGCACCTGGCTGCAGCAGCAGCCTGCGACGCATGCGCAGCGGTCACCATGGGGAGCCTGAGGCCCATCCCTGATCAGACCCATTCCTGATCAGACCCATTCCTGATCAGACCCTGCGCTCTCCCGGGCATCCGCCGGGGTCCTGGTTCCGGCAGCCCCGGTCCCTGCAGCCCCGGTCCCTGCAGCTCCGGTCCCTGCAGCTCCGGTCCCCGTATCCAAAGACAATCCGCCCGCCCGCATGCCGGCTGCTGCACCGCAACCGCAGCATAACCCTGTTGTCCTGCGCACGGGCGACTGTTACCGATTATCGATGTCTGAAACGTGTCGGCCCGTGGTTAGCTGTCCCAATCGTCCGTCAGTCGGGCGGGTTGGTCTGTTTGTCGCCTTGGCCTGCGCCGGCGGCCTGGGAGTGTGTCCTCCGCAGGCGGCGGCGTTCAAGTCCTTGAATCCTTCAAGCGGCCTTGATCCGGCCAGCGCCCAGTGCGACCGCAGCACGGGCGCCTGGATCGATACCGGGCGGGGCGGGGAGCGATCGCCAAGTTTTTTTGGACGCGCGGCCGCGGTTGTGCGCGTTGCGATGCGTCTGAGCCCGGACGGCGTCGCTCAGGAGGTGGTCTTCGCCTATCCCGACGTGGTGTCCTGGTTCGATGACGCCGTACGTCAATCATTCCTTGGCCGCCGATACGCTCCCGATCCGGCATGCCGGCCGCCGGCCGGCGCGGTCGGGGAAGTCAAGGCCGTGTGGACCTATTTCATGCCGACGCCGCCTCCCCCTGGTTATGAGCGCATGCAGGCGGTGGTGGATTTCTGGGTGGACGAGGATGGACGGATCGGTGCGGTGGAAATCAACACTGCGCGCGGGGATTTTGACGCCGCGAGCCTGGCGCGCGCGCCGTTGCGCCAGCTCGCCGGCGATCTGGTCCGGCGCGAGGCTATCACACGCCCTGGCGTCTACCGCGCCCGGATGGGGGTCGCCGGGTGGACGGAGATGACGGGCGACTGGACGGTTGATCGCGCCCGGCTGCGTGCCATCGTTCAGCTTGAGGGTCTCATGGTGGATCTGTCCGAGCAGGGCGAAGCGCTTGCGCAGACCGACTGAGCCGGCGCGGCAGGGCTGGCGCGACCGGGCTGGCTGGTGCGGCCGCGCCCTTGAGCTATAAGCAGGCCTGCGTGGGTGCGGCCTGGGGGTCTTCTGCAAGGGTCTTGCCCAGCGGCGTGTGTCAGGGCCGCTACTGGGAGCCGCTGCTGGGAGCCGCTGTTTGGGGCCGCTGTCGGGAGGTCTGGCCGTCGGGCGGTGCTGCAATACCTCGCTGCAGATGGCTGGCGCGGATCGCCTCGCCCGTGACACGTGAAGACAGGAGCCTGCGTGACCACCATTATCAACGGCCTTGCCGAGGTCGCCGCCCGCTACGACGCCATCCTCTGTGATATCTGGGGGGTCGTGCACAATGGTCGGGCGGCCTTTCCGCAGGCTGTGGACGCACTGGTTCAATTTCGCTCACGCGGCGGCCGCGTCGTGCTCATCACCAATGCGCCACGCCCTAAAGGCGTTATCTTCCCGCAGCTTGACCGGCTCGGCGTTCCGCGCGACGCTTATGATGACATCGTCACATCCGGCGACGCCACGCGCGCGGAACTTGCGCAGCGCGCGCCGGGACCATTCTACAAGCTCGGTCCTGACAAGGACCTGGGTCTGTGGGAGGACCTGACGCTTGACTTTGCCGCCCTCGAGGACGCCCGCTTCATCGCCTGCACCGGACTTGTCGACGATTTGACGGAAACGCCTGAGGATTACCGCGATCTGCTTGCACGCGCCGCTGCGCTTGAACTCGACATGATCTGCGCCAACCCGGACATCGTCGTTCAATTCGGCGATCGGCTGATATACTGTGCGGGCGCGCTTGCAGAACTCTATGAGCGGCTGGGCGGACGCGTCGTCATGGCTGGCAAGCCATTTGCGGCGATTTACCGACTTGCCTTCGCCCGGCTCGCCGAGCTCGCCGGCCCGATCGGGACAGGACGCGTGCTTGCGGTGGGCGATGGCGTCAAGACAGATGTCAAGGGTGCGGCGCAAGCCGGTCTCGACTGTCTGTTTGTCGCGACAGGCATTCACGGCGCTGATGTTCTTGGGCCGGATGGTCTCGATCCGGCGCGCATCGACGCTGCGCTTGCCCGCGAGCAGGTGCGCGCCGCCTGGTCTGCGACCGGTCTTGCGTGGTAGCCGGGGCGCCCCCCGTGGCGGGCGCGACAGGTGGTTCGGCAGGCTATGAAAACAGCTTCGGGTGTTCTGGACGTCATGATCGAGGCGGCGCTGGCCGCCGGCCAAGCCATCATGGCGCATTGGGATGATCCGGTGCGGGTGCAATGGAAGTCGGACAGATCCCCTGTCACCGCTGCGGACGCCGAGGCTGAGGCGGCGATTTTGCGGGTGCTGGCGAGCGCGTATCCCGATATGCCGGTGCTTGCCGAAGAAAGCGCTGAAGCCGGCCGGATCCCTGCCCTGGACGGGGAGTTTTTCTGTGTTGATCCCCTGGACGGCACCAAATCATTCATCGATCGGGGTCGTGATTTCGCAGTGTGCGTTGGACTTGTCGAGGCGGGACGGCCGGTGGCGGGAGTTGTCTACGGGCCCGCGCTCGACAAGCTTTACGCCGGCCTTGTCGCCGGGACGGGCGGCGCTGCGGAACCGGGGGCAGGCGCGGGGGCCTGGCGGTGGCGCACGCGCGATCACCGCCGCATCGATTCAGGAGTTCGCATTACGGTGCGTCCGGTTTCTCGCGCGTCGCTGCGCGCTGCGGTGAGCCGCTCCCATCCCGCCAAGGCCACGGATGCGTGGCTGAACAGCCACGGGGTGCGCGAGCGGATCAAGCTCGGTTCAGCCCTCAAATTCGGACTGGTTGCGGAAGGCGGCGCCGATGTCTACCCGCGCATTGGCGGGCAGACGAAGGAATGGGACAACGCCGCCGGGGAGGCGGTGCTGCTGGCGGCCGGCGGGCGCATGGTGGAGCGCGGCGGCGCGCCCCCGCGCTATGGTCGATCTGACGCCAACTTTCAGACCCGCGCCTTTGTCGCGATGGGCGCGGCCAGCGACGCTGTGGCCTGTGCCCTGGCGCCCGACACGGAGTGAGTGCAGGCCCTTCGGGCGGGATCTGTCCGATCTGACCTGCGTCGGCGTCTGGCGGTGGTCGCCAAGGTCGGGGGGCGCGCGGGCGCCGCCCGGGAGCGGCGAGGCGCCAGACGGGCTGCGGCGGGCGGCAATCGCGGCGCTTTGCCGCAGGTCATGCCAATCCGTACACTCATCAGGTGCGCCGCCCGCCTGAAGCGCCAGGATGTCGGCTTGCGTGAGCCCTTGCCTGGCGCCGCCCGCCGCGCATGACGCCCGTCCGCTGCCATCGCCCAATACCGGCGGGCGCCAGGCCCCTGTCTGCTGCGCTGGCGTCTTTCGGGATCCGGCGGCATGGCGCGCCGCTCACCCGGAAGGCGGGGTTTGGTCTGGAGGGCGTCTCCTTGCGCCCATGAGGAAGTCCACGCCGGGGTGTGCGACCTGGCGCGCAAAGCCGGCGATGTGCGCGGTTTGTGATCTTGTCTTACGCCCTTATTGATTGTCATGTGCAACGCAGAAGATCGGCAACGCTGGTCGCGGGGGGCCTGTTCTCTGGGGTCCCGTCGTCCGGGCGCCGGTCGTCTGGGCGGCGCGGTAAGACTGGGCGCGCCCTCCGTCTGATCGGGCGGTGGTCTCGGCCAAAGGTCCGGGGCAGCGGTCCGGGGCAGGGGCTCTGGGCAGGGGCTCTGGGCAGGGGCTTTGGGCAGTCGTTTCCGGCGGCCGCACGGACAGGAGCCCGCAGGAAACATGGCCTGCACGCAGCCGGGGCCGCATAGGGGTGAAACGAGGTTCAATGAGCAGCAAGACTGTGGACATCGCGCCGAAGAACGACACAGAGAAGCCGGAGCCGCTTCCCTTCGTGCTGTTTCATATCGCGGGATTTGCGGCGATCTGGACGGGCGTCAGCTGGCAGGCCCTGGCCCTGTGCCTGGCGTTCTATGTGCTGCGGATGTGGGGCGTAACGGCTGGCTATCACCGCTACTTCGCACACCGTTCCTATCACACGTCCCGGATCTTCCAGTTCGTCCTTGCCTTTGTCGCGCAGATGTCGGCGCAGCGCGGCGCGCTTTGGTGGGCGGCGACCCATCGAGCCCATCACCGGCACTCAGACACCGAGCTTGATGTTCATTCACCAGCGCAGCGGGGGTTCTGGTATGCGCATCTTGGCTGGATTTTCGATAACCGGCACCACGCGACCGACTATGGCGCGATCAGTGACTTCGCCAAATTCCCCGAACTGGTCTGGCTGGACCGCAATCCCTACGTTCCGCCGGCGACGCTGGCTGTGGCGGCGTTTCTGATCGGCGGCTGGCAGGGGTTGGTGGTGGGCTTCGTATGGAGCACCATCCTCACCTTCCACGCCACCTTCTTTATCAATTCGCTCGCCCATGTGCATGGCAAGCGCCGGTTCGTGACGGGCGATCAGAGCCGGAACAACTGGCTCCTGGCGCTCATCACGCTGGGCGAGGGCTGGCACAACAACCATCACGCCTTTCCCTCCAGCGCGCGCCAGGGGTTCCGGTGGTGGGAAATCGATCTCACCTACTGCGTTTTGAAGGGGCTGAGCCTGATTGGCGTCGTGTGGGACCTGCGCCCCGCCCCGCAGGACCTGCGCCAGGGCCGTCAGACGGTGGCGCCAGTCATGATCGAACGGGCCGCCGCACAGCTGGTGGGCGATTTCGCCGCCCGTCTCGCCAAGGCAAAGGCGGAGTGGCGCATTCCCAGCCTGGAGGAGTTGCGCAAGCTGGCGGCCAGCCGCCTGCCCAAGACGCCGCAGCTGGACGAGATCATCGAGCGCGCAATGGCGATCGCACGCAGCCACGTCGCCGTTCGCGTGGCTGTAGCGGCGGATTGAGACGCATCAGGCAGGCGCCAGTCCTGCACCGGCCGCGATCGCTTCGGCCAGCAGGCGCGCTTCGCCTGCGCGCGCCGAGCCCTGGCGCCAGGCGACGCCGATTTCGCGTCCGGTCACGGGTTCGTTGAAGGCGCGGATCTCCACATCCGCGCCGCGCGTCACGCCGCCATCGGCGGCGAGGCGCGGCAGCAGGCTCACCCCCAGGCCGTTCGCCACCATCTGCACAAGGGTGTGCAGGCTTGTCGCCCCCATCGCGGCCCCTGCGCTGGCGGGCCGCCGCTCGCACACGGCCAACGCATGGTCGCGCAGGCAATGCCCGTCTTCCAGGAGCAGGAGGTCTTCGCCCGTCAGGTCGCTGGGCGCGAGCCTGGCCTGACGGGCCAATGGGTGATTGCGCGGGCTGATGAACAGGAATTCATCAGCGGCGATAACAGCCGTCTCGATGCCGGACGCTTCATAGGGCAGCGCGATCAGGGCTGCGTCCAGCGCCCGATCGCGCAATCCCTCCACCAGGCGCGCCGTGAGGTCTTCGCGCAGGTACAGTTTGAGCCGTGTGAAGCGCTGGCGCAGCGCTGGCAGCGCGCGCGGCAGCAGAAACGGCGCGATCGTGGGAATAACGCCAAGCCGGAAGGATCCGCCCAGTGGCTCGCGTGCGCTTGACGCGGCCTCGCTGAGATCAGCTGCATCAGCCAGGATGCGCCGGGCGCGGTTCACAACCTCCACGCCTGCCGGCGTCAGCACAGCGCCGCGGGCGCCGCGCTCCACGAGCTCCGCCCCGAGGATGGTCTCAAGCTCTTTGATGGATGCAGACAGGGCCGGTTGCGTGACCCCGACCTTCTCGGCTGCGCGGGAGAAGGAGCCGAAGTCAGCGACCGCCAGAAGACCCTGCAATTGACGCAATGTCGGCAGCATGACGTCCCTCAGCAATGCATAGATCCAGATTATCGAACGAACAAAAAATATCAATTTGTTTTTGCCCCTTGCGCGTCCCATATCGCCACCGCGGCCGGTGACGGTCGCTCAATCCTCCCCAACGCGTGTTTCTGAGTTTTGATCAAGGAGTCCCGACATGCTGACCGTGGGCGACAAGCTTCCCGCCTTTTCCGTCACCGGCGTCAAGCCGGGTTTCACCCAGCACGAGCAGAACGGCCAGTCGGCCTTCGAAACCGTGACCGAGGCGTCTTTCCCCGGCAAGTGGAAGATCATCTACTTCTATCCGAAGGACTTCACCTTCGTCTGCCCGACCGAGATCGTAGGTTTTGACCGGCTGGTGCGTGAGTTCGCGGACCGTGACGCCGTCGTCCTCGGCGGCTCGACGGACAACGAATTCGTCAAGCTCGCCTGGCGGCGTGAGCATGCAGATCTGCGCGACATGAAGCAGTGGGCCTTCGCTGACACGACGGGCTCTCTCGTTGATGCGCTGGGCGTGCGCGAACGCGGGGCCGGGGTGGCCCTGCGCGCCACTTTCATCGTCGACCCTGACAATGTGATCCAGCACGTGTCCGTCAACAATCTGTCGGTCGGGCGCAATCCCGACGAGATCCTCCGGCTGCTCGACGGCTTTCAGACCGACGAGCTGTGCCCGTGCAACCGGGCCGTCGGCGGCGATGTGCTGAAGGCAGCCTAGACCCTGCGGCGGCCACGCCGGCGTCGGCTGTGCCGGCGCCGGCGCGGTTCTCGCCCGGACCCCAGTTTGCCTGCACCCCCAGGTCTGCACCCCCAGGCCTGCACCCCCAGGAAGGAAGCAGCATGTCACTCGACGCATTGCGCGACAGCATCCCGGATTATGCCAAGGACATCCGTCTCAATCTCGGCTCCCTGGCCGCGGAGACCGTGTTGGACGAGCAGAAGAAGTGGGGCGCGTTTCTGGCCTGCGCGCACGCCTCCGGCGCCCCGGCCCTGGTGCGCGCCTTTGAAAGCGAGGCGGCCTCGCGTCTCGCCCCGCAGGTTCTGGCGGCGGCGAAATCCGCCGCCGCCATGATGGCGATGAACAATGTCTACTACCGCTCGCTGCATCTGATGCAGAATCGCGAATACGCCGGATTGCGGGCCGGCCTGCGCATGAACGTGCTGGCCCAGCACGGGGCGCCCAAGGTCGATTTCGAGCTCTGGTCGCTGGCGGTGTCGGCGATGAATGGGTGCGGTGCGTGTCTTGATGCGCATGAGGCTGTGCTCAAGCAGCATGGCGTCGGCGCGCTTGAGATCCAGGCCGCCCTGCGCATCGCCGCTGTGGTCGCCGCAGCCGGGGCGGTCCTGGCGGCGGAGAGCGCGCTTGCCGCCTGACGGCCCGGCGGTCCGGGTGCGGGGGACGGGCGGCGTGCAGGCGGCGTGCAGGCGCCTGATGGCGCTCGCCGACAATTCGTGACAGTTTGGCCGCCGTGACGGACCAATCGACCACGACAGCCTCAAGCGATGCGCGCCATCGCGTCTTCGCGTTGGCCCCTTCGGACAAGCATATTGTCGACCAGCTGATCGAAGAGCGGGCCCCTACCCTCTCCCGGCATTGGTCCTGGGCGGTGCTGCGTCCTGCGCTCTACTCGGTTTTGAACTATGCGCGCGCACGGCGGATGGCCGACGCCATTGCGCCGCTTCCAGGACGCCAGGCGCTTGATTTCGTGAGCGAGGTGCTGAACCTCACAATCGATGTCACGGGTCTGGAGCGCATCCCGCGCAATGGCCGTCTGGTGGTCATCGCCAATCATCCCACGGGGATTGGCGACGGCGTGGCGGTGTATGACGCCATCAAGCGGGTGCGGCCGGACATCTGTTTCATGGCGAACGCCGACGCCCATCGGGTGTGTCCCGGCTTTCACGACGTGCTGATTGCGGTCGAGTGGGTGCTGGCCAAGCGATCGCCCGCCAAGACGCGCGAGACGCTGCGCGCCGCCCTGCAGGCGTTTGAGGATGAGCGTCCGCTGATGATTTTTCCGGCCGGCCGCCTCGCCCGCAAGGTCAATGGGGTGCTGACCGATCCGGAATGGGAAAAGACGGCTGTTTCGTTGGCCCGCAAGCACGCTGCGCCGATTGCGCCGGTCTGTGTGGATGGGCCGGAGTCGCACCTGTTTCATTTTTTCAACAGCTTTTCGGCCGAATTGCGCGACATCACGCTGTTTCATGAGCTGTTGAACAAGACCGGCAGCAGGTTCACCCTTCGCGTCGGACCGCTGATCGATCCGGATCGGCTCGAGGGCGATCCTGGCGCACTGACCGATCGGCTGAAGGCCTATATCCAGACGGAGCTGCGCCAGGACGCAAATCGCCCGTTCGCCGTGTGAGGCGGCCTGAAGGGCGGTGCGGTCGGCGGTTGGCCCCCACCCTGTCGCCGCCCACCCTGTGACTGGGCGCTCACCCTGCCACTGGGGAGCGGCCTGTCATTGGGGATAGGCCTGTCAGTGGGGAAAGGCCTGTCATTGGGGAAAGGCCTGTCATTGGGGAAAGGCCTGTCATTGGGGAAAGGCCTGTCATTGGGGAAAGGCCTGTCATTGGGGAACGATCAGCACGTCGTTTTCAAACCGGCCCTGCGCGGCGATCGACCCATCGGGCGCGTAGAGAACGCCCACGCCGTGGCGAAACAGCTGTATGGCGTGCAGGGCGCCGACCGTGCGGTACTGGCCTTCGTAGCGTTCCCCGCCGACATAGGTGATCACGCCCACTCCTGTCGCACCGTCCGAACCGCCCCGCTCGCGCGTCAGCGCGCCAAATCTGCCGGGGAATTGGGTCTGCCCGACAAAGTCATACAGGATCCCCGAGTAGCGCCAGCTGCCGGTTGCGGAGGGCCCGCTGGTCAGGGCCGCTGTTCCGTCCATGGCGTAGGAACCGTTCGTCAGATCCTGAATCTGCATGACGCCTGAGAACATCACGCCCTGGGCCATGGTGATCATGACCGCCGCCGGCTGCATCGCCTGCAGCGCGGCTATGTCGCCTGCCGTTGCGCCCATCGGCCCCTGCGTGACGCCGAACGGGGCCTGTCCCGCCTGGGCTGCGGCCGCCGCCTGGTAGCCCCTGGTGCTGCTGGCTGCGGCCGCCTGGCTTGCGGCGGCGGCGGCATCGGCGGCGCTGCGCGCCTCAGCCGCCGCGGCGGCGACCGACGGCGCAAGCTGGCCTGCGGCGGGCGCGCCTGCGCCCGACCCCATGCCGGAACTCCCGGCCTGCCCCGCCGGCTGGATCCCTGGGCCGGCCGACGGCGCCGGTCCAGGCAGCGGGTCGATGACGGAAATCCTGCTGGCGCCCTGCGGCCCTGGGGCGAGGTTCGAGACGACGGCGCCAGCCAACACCAGCCCGCCGATGATTCCTGCGAGCAGGGGGATCGAAACGCCTTTCCTGCGCCCTTCAGTCGCCGGCGATGGCGCCGCCGGCGCGTGCGCCTGGACCGGGGGCTGTGTCGTCGGGCTGGCGCTGGGTGCTGCGGCGGCCGCTGGCGCGGGCGGGACCTGGGCGGGGCGTGGCGGCGCATCGCCGCCGGCGAGGCGCTGCAGCCCGGCGATCAGTCGCATCCAGTCGGGATGGCTGGAATCGCCGCGCCAGCTGGTGAGATCCGCCGCCTGCACCTCGCCAAACCCGAAGGGCGGGGGACTTGCATCGAGCATGGCCGGCAGCAGTTTGCCGCGGTCGCGCGCCATGCGCGCTTCCTCGCGCACCCATTGCGACTGGGTCGAGTGCGCGCTCCACAGCACAACCAGCGCCTTGCAGGCGGCGAGCTTCTCCTCAAGGTAGTCCGCCCAGGTCGTGCCCGGCGGGATCTCGCGATCCCAAAACACGTCGTAGCCGGCGTCGGTCAGGCTCGCCGCCACCTCTTCAGCGCGCGCGGCGTCTTCCCGCGCGTAGGACAGAAAAATGTCCGCCATGGCCTACCTGATCCGTTCTCCGAAGAGGGGAGCACAGCGTCCGCCGGGTTTCAATCGCGCGATCACGAAATCCTGCGGCAGGCGGTCTTGCGCGCGCCGGCGCCAGCCTGTCTGCTTGCGCCGTGCGCCCGTCAAAGCCGCTCCTTGCCCGCATCACCCGGCGCGCCGTCCTGATGGCGGCGGCCTGCCTCGCCGTCGCGCCCGGCGCCGGTGCTGCTGCAACTGGCCCCTTGTCCGGGCGGTCCGGGCCCACGCCGGATCCGGCCACGGGCCTCGCCGCTGCGCCGGACGCGCCGCCGCGGGCGCGCCGCGCGCCGGTGTCAGAGCGTCTGTGGGGCCGTCGTCTGGTCGATCCCTATCGCTGGATGGAGCGGCTCGAGGACCCGGCGATGCAGGCGTGGCTGCATGGGCAGGACGCCTATGCCCGCTCTGTGCTCGCGAGCCTGCCCGGCCGGCGCATCGTGCTGGACAGGCTGCGGCGCCTGTCGGGCGCGTCTGTGACAATCGCCCGCGTCGCGCCGGCCGGAGGCCTGCTGTTCATGCAGATGCGTCCGCCCGGAGCGGGCGCGATGCGTCTCATCGTGCGCGACCCGCAGGGCGGCGAGCGGATGGTGTTCGACGCCGCCGTCCATGGGGCGGGGCTCGGCATTGATTACTGGCAGCCGTCGCCTGACGGCCGGCGCATCGCGGTCGGCGTCTCGGCCGACGGCTCTGAAGAAACCACTGTCCTGTGGGTCGATGTGGCGACGGGCGCTGTCGATCCGCGCAGTTGGGACCGGGCCTGGCTTGGCGCGCCCTGCTGGGCGCCGGACGGGGAGAGCCTGTTCCTGCGCCGGTGGGATCGGCCTGCTCCGCGCGGGGCGACTGGCGCGCCGCGCGTGTGCGCCGTGTGGCGGGTTTCTCCCGGGACGCCTGACCGGCTGGTCTACGCGCCCGATCCTGCGCAGGACAGCGCGGCTGCAGGCGGCGACATGGCGCGGGTGATCCTGCATCCCGGCGCCCGCTTCGCGGTGCTTGAGATCGCGCGCGGCGTCGAGCCGCACCGCCGGGTGCTGCGTGCCGAGCTGTCCGACCTGCTGGCGGATCGGGCGCACTGGCGCGAGGTTGCGGGGTTCGCCGACGCTGTCCTTCGGGCGCAGCCCTGGGGTGAGGGCGTCTATCTCCTGAGCACCCGCGATGCGCCGCGGGGGCGGGTCCTGCGCGTGCGCGGGGATGGCGATGCGGTTGAGGCGGCCGCCTCCGGCGAGGCTGTGATCACCGACCTGGCGGGCGCCCAGGATGGGCTGTACCTGCGTCTCATGGAGGCGGGAACCAACCGGCTTCAGCGCCTCGCCCGGGATGATCGGCGCACGGAGATAGAGCTGCCGTCTGAGGGACGCATCTCTGGTCTGGAGACGCAGCCCGATGCTCCTGGCGCCTGGTTTGCGCTGTCAGGCTGGACGGCCGCCCCGCGCCATCTGCGGGTGATCGGCGATCGCGCCGTTGACGCCGGGGTGACCCCGCGCTCGATCTATGACCTTGAGCGCTTCGCGAGCGTGCGGGCGCGCGCGCGCAGTCCGGCCCGCCCGCCTGTCAGCCTTGTGTATCCGCGGGATATGGCGCGCGACGGCGCGCGGGCGCTGATCCTGACGGTGTATGGGGCCTACGGCCAGCCGCTTGAGCCGTCCTATGTCGGGCGTTGGGGTGTGTTTCTGGAGATGGGCGGGGTGCTTGGCTTCGCCCATGTGCGCGGCGGCGGGGAGTGCGGCCGCGCCTGGCATGACGCTGGCCGGCGTGGCGACAAGCCCAATTCCTGGCTTGATCTCATCGCCATCGCCGAACTGCTGATCGCCGAGCGCTGGACCCATCCCACGCGGTTGTTCCTGCGCGCGGGCTCCGCCGGCGCGATCACGGCCGGGCGCGCGGCGACGCAGCGTCCGGACCTGTTCGCCGGCGTGATCCTCGATGTCGGTCTCGTCAATACGGTGCGCCTGGAGGCGGCCGAGAACGGGCCCCGCAACACGCCGGAGTTCGGCTCCATCGCCACCCGCGAGGGTTTCGAGGCGCTGCTGGAGATGGACGTGGTGCAGGCGGCGTCGCGCCGGCGGCGCTATCCCCCCATGCTGCTCACCACTGGGGCAAACGATCAGCGCGTTCCGCCGTGGATGCCGGCGAAGCTCGCCGCCACCTTGCAGGCCGGCGCCGGAGGCCGCTCGTCGGCGCTTCTGCGCACCCATTTCGATTCCGGCCATGCACCCGCCGCGAGCCCGGCCGTGCTGGACGCCGATGTGGCCGACGCCATCAGCTTTGCGCTGTGGCGCATGGGTCATCCGACCTTCGCGCCGTTGCGTCCGCCGGCGCGGGGGCCACGCAGCCCCGGTTGACGAACGCGCTTGCCTGCGGCCTCAGGTGCGATATCTCCGCCGTGGATGTCTGTTGAACGGAGTTGACGGGATGATGCGGCGGTTGATGGCGCATGCGGCGCTGGCGGTGGTTCTGTCGCCCGTGGGCGGTCTGGTTTCGGGCGTGGCGATCGCGGATGTCATCAAGGCTGAGCCGGCCCCGGCCGTCTCCGTTGCCCCGGCTGAGGACAATCCTTTTACGACGGCCTGGACTGCCCCATTCGGGGCGCCTGCGTTTGACCGTATTGACACGACGCATTTCGAGCCGGCCTTCGCTGCGGCGATGGCCGAGCACAGGGCAGAGATCGCCGCCATCACCGCCAACCGGGCGCGTCCGACGTTCGCCAATACTGTGGAGGCCCTTGAGCGGGCGGGCGGCGCGCTCAGCAGGGTCCAGCTGATCTTCGGCAACATGACCTCGGCCAACACCTCTGAAGCGCTGCAGGCGGTGCAGCGCGCCATGGCGCCGGTGCTGTCGCGCCACTCCAATGAGATCCTCCTTGATCCGGTGTTGTTCGCGCGCGTGAAGGCGGTTTATGAGCGGCGCGCCCGTCTTGCGTTGACCGGCGAGCAGGCGCGCCTGCTGGAGCGCACCTATATGGGCTTCGTGCGCGCCGGTGCGGCGCTTACGGCTGAGGACCGGGCGCGCGTCGCCGACATCAACGACCGGCTCGCCCGCCTGAGCGTGTCGTTCAGCCAGAACATGCTTGCCGACACCCGTCAGTTCGCCCTTGTCCTGGAGAGCGAGGCCGATCTTGCGGGCCTGCCCGACGCCCAGCGCGCCGCGGCGGCGGAAGCCGCGCGCGAGCGCGGCATGGCCGGCAAGTGGGTGATCACGCTGTCGCGCTCCAGCGTGGAGCCGTTCCTGACGTATTCCGATCGTCGGGATCTGCGCGAAAGGGCGTTCCGGGGCTGGGCCGCACGCGGCGACAACAATGACGCTGAGGACAACAAGGCCATTGTGGCCGAGATCCTCGCCCTGCGCGCCGAGCGCGCCAGACTGCTTGGCTTTGAAAGCCATGCCCATTTCGCGCTTGCCGACACCATGGCCAAGACCCCTGAGGCGGCGATGGACCTGATGCTGCAGGTATGGCGTCCCGCCGTGCGCCGGGTGGCCGAAGACCGCATCGAGCTGCAGAAGATCGCGCTCGCCGAAGGGCGCGATTACGACCTCGAGGCATGGGACTGGCGCTACTTCGCGGAGAAACAGCGCAAGGCGCAGTTTGATCTGGATGAAGCCGAGATCAAGCCTTACCTCCAGCTTGACCGCATGCTGGACGCGCAGTTCGCCATGGCCAACCGCCTGTGGGGCGTCACGTTCACGCAGCGCACGGATCTTCCGGTCTATCACCCGGATGTGCGGGTATGGGAAGTCAAGGACGCTGACGGCTCCCACATCGGTCTGTTCTACGGGGACTTCTTCGCGCGCGCGAACAAGCAGTCCGGCGCCTGGATGAGCAGCTATCGCGTTCAGGAAAAACTGGACGGCGAAGTCACGCCCATCGTGGTCAACGTGCTGAACTACGCCAAGGCGCCTGAGGGTCAGGCCACGCTTCTGTCTTTCGACGACGCGGTCACGTTGTTCCATGAATTCGGCCACGCGCTGCATGGTCTTCTGTCGGACGTGACCTATGGGTCACTCGCGGGCACAGCGGTGAGCCGGGATTTTGTGGAGTTTCCGGCGCAGGTTCTTGAACACTGGGCGGCGCGCCCGGAACTGCTCTCGCGATACGCCGTGCACGTTCAGACTGGTCAGCCGATGCCAAAGGACCTGATCGATCGTCTGGTGAAGGCGCGCACCCACAATCAGGGCTTCGCCACAGTCGAATTTCTCGCCTCTGCCCTTGTCGACATGGATTGGCACCTGCAGGGCTCGCCCGACCCCAAGGCGGATCTGACGGCCCTTGAGGCGCAGACGCTGGGCAAGTTCGGCATGCCGCGTGAGATCATCATGCGTCACCGGCCGACCCATTTCAGCCACATCTTCGCTGGCGGATATTCCGCGGGCTACTACAGCTACATGTGGGCTGAAGTGATGGATGCTGATGGCTTCGCGGCGTTTACCGAGCGCGGCGACGTGTTTGACCCAGAGCTCGCCCGGCGGCTGCGCCAGGAAGTCTATGCGGTTGGCAACACCCGCGACCCTGCCGAGAGCTATGTGGCGTTCCGCGGTCGCGCGCCGACGATCGACGCGCTTCTGCGCAATCGCGGTTTCGCCGAATAGGCAGTCCGCCCGGCGGGCCTGCCGGATCCGCCAGCCCGAATCCTGGGGCCTTGATCCTGGGGCCTTGATCCTGTGGCCTTGATCCTGTGGCCTTGATCCTGGGGCTGAGGCCCGGCGAAGGGCTCAGCGGGTGTGCGTGGTGTCCCGCGTGCAGGCATGGACAGCGCCTGCGCCAGGCGTGGGGTCGGGTCCGTCGTGGGGATGGCTCAGGCGTTTTCGCCGAAGAATCGGGCGACATCGGCGATGAGCGACTGCTTGGCCGCACGCACGATCTCGCCGCCGGCCTGCGGGCTCGCCTGGCTCGGATCTGATCCAATGCGCCCGTCCGGGAAGCGGCGGCGATAATCGGCGGCGTCGCGGATCGGCCCGGTCGGCGCGATCCTTGGGGTCATGGCCACCGTCTTCTGGGCTTCCGGATAGCGGTAGTATGTCACCGAAACTTCTGAAGCGGTTGCATGGCTGCCGTCGCCGATCGGGAACAGGCGGGCGCACACCTCGCCCACGCCCGGCAGCTCCCACCAGTTCATGAGCGTGCACGCGAAAGGGGCTGGTTCGCCTTTCAGGCTCCAGGGGGCATAGGCTTCTGCGAAGGCCGCCTGGATGGTTGCGATGTTTCCGCCGTGGCCGTTGAAGAAATAAAATTTCTCAAAACCATGCCGGCGCAGGCTGGCGATCCAGTCCTGGATCGCTGCGATCATCGTGGATGGGCGCAGCGTTATGGTGCCGGCGAAGCCCATATGGTGCTGGGCCTGACCGACGCTGAAGGTCGGCGTGACGAGGAAGCCGCCCTCCGGCGCCGCCTCATGGGCGATCGTCTCCGGACAGATCGCATCGGTCCCAAGAAGTCCGTTCGGTCCGTGTTGTTCGGTGGATCCGATCGGGATGACCACACCGCGCGAGCGGGTCAGATAGGCGTCGATCTCTATCCAGGAGGCTTGGGCAAGCAGCATGGGTCGGTCTCCGGCGGGCGCGTGGCCCTGGTCTTCTGGCCGCCCGCGTTGGCGCCGTCCAGGCGGTGCATGCAGGCCTGGGGCAGCCGCCATGGGCGAAGCGGCGCCTTTTGATGGGATTGTTTGGCATGCCCGCGCAGGCGCGTCGACCGACCCCCGTATGGCCCCCCGGACAGGCCCCCGGATTGCGGCCCCCCATATGGCGGGCCCCAATTGGCGGGCCCCAAATGGCGGGCCCTGTCTGCGCCGGCCGCCCCCGTGCAGCGGGGTGATCGCGCTCAGTGGCGCCGCGCCCCTGGCAGCTGCTCGCGCAGGCGCACGAACTCCTCCCTCGTCGTCCAGTCGAGAAACTTCACCTGAAGTTGACGCGCCCGATAGTCGATCGCGAAGGCCTCGGTCTGACGCAGGATGTTCATACCGATGATCATCGCCGGCTCCTGCGAGAGTCCCCACAGGTTGAAGACATGGAGGTCGGCCACGGCTGTCTCGACCATCACGACGTCGATCGCTCCCATACGGAGCCTCGGCAGGATGGTCCAGCGCGCCGGGCTCGCGGCATTCGTGGCGCCGGTCACCGTCACCTGCATCTGGGGATCGACCGCCTCATTGGCGGCGATCAGGGCGCGGATCAACGCCGTATTGGCGACAGCCGCCTCGGCGCCCGTGTCGATCACGGCCTTGAATTTGACCTTGCCGATCTGGGCCTGCGCCATGGCGAGGCGACCGAAGCGCAGAGTCAGCGGGGCCACGCTGAAACCGCGCGGCGCGCCCCGCGGCGCGCCCTGACTGATAACGAGCGTCTGGTTGGCGTTGTCGAAGAGGAGCCGCTTCCCGCCCAGGCCCTGTGTCCCCAGCAGGCCGTCCGCCTGGCCGAGCACCTCGCTCTCGAGCACCGGCGTCTCCAGGTTCGTCAGGCGCAGCGCGCCCGCCTCGATCCGGGCTGTGCGGGCGATGTCGCGCACCGCAGACCCATTCACCGCATTGACTTCGCTGCTGCCGATCCGTTCGAGAGCCAGCCTGTCGGCGAGGGCGCGCGAGACGACGCTGCGATTGGCGCCCGTGTCGACGACGAACTTGAACGGGCCCTGGCCGTTCACCATCACGTCGGCCAGCGGTCGTCCCTGGCGGTCGCGCGGAGAGACCGCGGTGACGAGCGGCGCATCAACGTCCCCCAGGCCTGATGCGGGGCCCGCCGCTGGGGGCGACGTCCCGGGCTGGGCCGGGCTGGCGTGCGTCGGTCCTGGGGTGGCGGATGCCGGCCCTGGGGTGGCGGATGCCGGCATTGCGGGCCCTGCGGTCGCAGGGCTGGCGACAGCCAGAGCAACGCCGCCGTCCGCCAGGTCCGTGGCGGGAGCGGTCAGGCCGGCGCCGGTCGATGTCCCGCGCGTCGTTGCGGCGGCGCCGGTGGCGGTCGCGGCCAGCGCGACAGCGGCGACCAGCGCGCGGAGGGGATTCGGCATCAGGGTCCCATTCAGCGGGCGGATCAGAATGACAGGTTCGACCGGGGCTGTCGCGGTGCTGCCCGCCTGATCGCGGCAGTGTTACCGCCCCACGCTGCATGTGCAGTGTGGTCTCCATGGGGCGGATGCCCCTGGCGTTCCGCCGCAGCGCGCGCTGGGGACGGCTCGACGCCTGGCCGTCAGGCATGCCAGCATACGCTGATGAGCCTTTCTCCCGACACCCTGCCGGATCGTACCGCGCGCGCGATCGACATTCTCGCCGACCTCGTCGCGTTCGACACCACCTCGCGCAACTCCAACCTCGAGCTGATCGCCTATGTGGAAGCGCTGTTCGCCGCCCGGGGGCTCGCGACGCGCCGGGTGGCGAATGCTGATGGAACAAAGGCCAACCTGATCGGTCTGGCAGGCCCTGCGACGGCGGGCGGCCTTGTCCTGTCAGGCCATACCGACGTGGTGCCGGTGGACGGTCAGCCCTGGACCAGCGATCCGTTTCGTCTTGTGGAGCGCGATGATCGCCTCTTCGGGCGCGGCGCTGCCGATATGAAGGCGTTTTCCGCGCTCGCCCTGGCGCATCTGGACGACATGATCGCTGCGCCGCTGCTGCGGCCGTTCATTTTCGCACTGAGCTATGATGAGGAGGTGGGATGTCTGGGCGCGCCGGATATGATCGACGTCATCATGGCCGAGTATCCGCGCCCCGCCGCGGTCATGGTCGGGGAGCCCACCATGTGGAAAGTGGTGTCAGGCCACAAGGGCATTTCGGTCTTCCGGGTCGAGGTGGGCGGCCGCGAGGCGCACTCCAGTCTCATCAATGCCGGGGCGTCGGCGGTCATGGGCGCCATTGAGCTGATGGGTCTGGTCGCAGAGATGGGGCGGGAGGCTGCGGCGGCGGGCGATCCCTGCTCTGCCTTTCAACCGCCCGGCGCCACCATGACGGTTGGCGTGGTCGCTGGCGGCACGGCGGCCAATATTCTGGCGCGCCGGTGCGAGTTCCTGTGGGATTTGCGCTGCCCCCCTGATGTTGATCCTGAAGTCTATGTGAATCGCTTCATGGCGGCTGCGGCGCGTGTTGAAGCGCAGATGCGCACGCGCGCGCCGGAAGCATATGTGCGCGTGGAGCGTCGCTCCGCCACGCCGCCGCTTGCCCCGGAGCGCGACGGGGCGGCGGCCGCCCTGATGCGGGCCGTCACCGGGGACAATGGAGAGCAGGCGGTGGCCTATGCCGCGGAGGGTGGCCAGTACCAGCGCGCGGGCCTGTCGACCGTGATCTGCGGTCCTGGGGACATCGCCCAGGCGCACCAGCCGGATGAGTGGATCTCCCGGGATCAGATTGTCCAGGGCGCGGCGGTGTTTCGCCGCCTGATTGCGCGCGCGTGCCAGGCCTAGCCGCCCGCCCCGACGGGGCGTGGGCGTTTCTGCAACGCGGCCGGCGGCGGCGTCTCGCGGACGCCGTCTCTCTGCCCTGCCGATCCCGTGTCAGCGGGGCCGCATGAGGTGGCGCGCAGGCGTCATGCCGGCGCCAGGCCGTGTGGCGATCCCGTGAGGCTGCCCGCAGGAATGCCCTCGGCGTGTCGTGACGCGGTATGCCGGCGGGCGCTGCACTGTGGTCTGGTCCGTTGAAGCAGAACATGACGACAGCAGCGCTCACCATCGCCCCCGGCGCCGCCGCAGTGGTGCAATGCAGGGTGGGCGGCAGAGGATCTTTTGTCTGTCCTGATTGCCTGTGCGCCCTGATTGCCTGGGCGCCCTGATTGCCCGGGCGCCCTGATTGCCCGGGCGCCCTGATTGCCTGGGCGCCCTGATTGCCTGGGCGCCGTGTTCGCCCTTGGCGCCTGCGGATGCCGGGTCTGCAGGCGAAGGATCTGGTGATTTCAGCATTGGCCGCTGCTGGGGCGGTCAGTGCTCTTCGGCATGTCCGGTTTGACAGGCGTGATTGGCCCGCCGTGGTTGGCCGGAGCCGATCCGCGCGTCGCTGCGCCGGCGAGCCGGACGGGTGAGGGCGATCGCGCAGGCGTGATCGGTTCAGCTGGGGGGCCTGCAAAGGCGGCTCTGGTCCGATGCACGCCCTCCCGCGTAGAAGGGGTGATGACCACAACCCCGCAACCTTCCGCCCGCAAGACCCTCGGCCAGGGAGCGAAGCTCCTGGTCGACGTTGGGCCAATCGCGATCTTCATGATCGCCTACAATGTGGCGAACCGGATGCAGCCGGATCAGGCTCTGTTCATCGCCACGGGCGTCTTCATGGCCGCGACCGCCGCCGCGCTCGGCTACGCCTGGCTTGTGGAGCGTCGTCTGCCCGCGATGTTGATGGTGTCGGGCGTCCTGGTTCTGGTGTTCGGCGGCCTCACCTTGTGGCTGCACGACGGCCTGTTCATCAAGATCAAGCCGACCATCGTGAACCTGTTCTATGCGGCGGTGATCTTCGGCGGCCTCCTTGTGCGGGTGAACGTCTGGAAGCTGCTCTTCGGCTCAATCTGGACGCTGTCGGACAAGGCCTGGACAACGCTTGCGGTCCGCTGGGGCGTGTTCTTCATCTTTCTTGCCGGTCTGAACGAGTACATCTGGCGCAGCTACAGCGAAGTGTTCTGGGCCAATTTCAAGTTCTGGGGCGTTCTGCCGCTCACGCTGATCTTCGCCCTTTCGCAGATCCCTCTCGTCGTGAAGGATGAGAAGGCCCAAAGCGAGGGCGCGGTGAGCAAGACGCCCGCCGAATAGGGTCGCCGCCCGGAAGGCCTGTCAGGAGCGCGCGTGGCCGACGCGACATTTTCATCGTTGCCCACCACGATTTTCGACGTGATGAGCGGGCTCGCCCGGACCCATGAGGCAGTCAATCTCGGGCAGGGGTTTCCCGATGATCCAGGGCCCCGGGACGTTCGGGAGAGAGCCGCTGAGGCGCTGCTTACAGGATCCAATCAATACCCGCCGATGTCGGGCCTTCCCGTGCTGCGCGAGG
Organism: Hyphomonadaceae bacterium; assembly: GCA_040381075.1. Classification (GTDB taxonomy): domain Bacteria; phylum Pseudomonadota; class Alphaproteobacteria; order Caulobacterales; family Aquidulcibacteraceae; genus JBEIHX01. Next base: position 3,939 of record JBEIHX010000009.1, on the reverse strand, counting down.
CGGTCGCGGCGCACTACCTGCGACATCAGTCCCTCACGCTGGACTGGCCGACAGAGGTCCTGATCACGTCCGGCGCCACGGAGGCGCTTGCGGCGAGCTTCCTGGCCCTTATCGAACCGGGCGACGAAGTGCTGGTGTTCCAGCCGGCCTATGACGCGTACCTGCCGCTGATCCGGCGCGCCGGGGGCATTGCAAAGACCATCAATCTGTCCCCGCCGGACTGGCGGCTTGATCCCGACGCCCTTTCTGCAGCGATCGGCCCGCGCGTGCGCTTCGTGGTGCTGAACAATCCTCTCAACCCGGCCGCCGCCGTCTACGATGCAGCGGCCCTGGCCCCGCTGGCGCAGATGTGCGTGCGCCACGGGCTCATCGCGATCTGCGACGAGGTCTGGGAGCATGTTGTGTTTGACGGCCGGACGCATTGTCCATTGATGTCCCTGCCGGGCATGCGCGAGCGCTGTGTGAAGATCGGCTCGGCGGGAAAGATCTTCTCGCTGACGGGCTGGAAGGTCGGTTTCGTTCTGGCCCCGCCGGCTCTGCTCACCCTCATCGCCAGGGCTCACCAGTTTCTGACGTTCACGACGCCGCCGAACCTGCAGGAAGCCGTCGCGTACGGCCTGGCCAAGGAGATGGATTATTTCAGCGGGATGCGCGCGAGCCTCGCCCGGGCGCGCGACCGCCTGGCGGCGGGGCTGACGGCGGAGGGCTACCAGGTGCTGCCGTCGGCTGGCACCTATTTCAGCTGTATTGATCTACCGGCCAGCGGCGTCCCGGTCGACGACGTCACGTTCGCCCGCCGCACTGTCGTTGAGGCAGGTGTGGCGGTCATCCCGGTTTCAGCGTTTTACGCCGGTGGCGAAGAGACCCGGATCGCCCGGCTGTGTTTCGCAAAGGGAGACGCCACACTCGCCGCCGGCGTCGCCCGTCTCGGCGCCGCGCGGCGTCTGTTCGCCTGACCGCTGGCCGGGCGACCACCACGTTCCTGCCTGCGTTGAGCTCCGCTGGCGATGCAGACAGGGTATCGGAGCAGACAGCGGGCCGGAGCAGACAGCGGGCCGGAGCAGACAGCGGGCCGGTATCAACCCGGGCGGCGCCGCTGGGCGCCGCCCGGTGGTCGCTGACCAGCGCCTTGCGCCGCCTTTACTTGGCGTTCAGTTTGAGGAAGGCGATCAGATCGGCGCGCTGCTGCGCGTCACGCAGACCGGCGAAGGACATGGTGGTTCCCGGAATGCGCTTGCGCGGGTTTTCCAGATAGGTGAACAGCTCCTGCTCGGTCCAGGTGATCCCGGAGGACTGGTTTGCCTTGGAGTAGCGGAAACCCGCAACAGTCCCGGCCTTGCGGCCGATGATCTTGGACAGCGACGGCCCGACCTTGTTCTCGCCCGCCTTGAGGGAGTGGCAGGTGGCGCACTGCTTGAACACCGCCTGACCCTTGGCGGGATTGCCCGACATCTTCGCGCCGCCGGCGCCGGTGATGGCGAGAGCAATCACGCCGGCGGCCGGCTTGGCCGCCGTCTGGGCTGAAGCGGCGGCAGCAAACCCCAGCGCGCCGATGCTGAGGGCGAGCGCTGCAGCGCCGGCCGCGATCAGTGCCGGGGTGAATGATTTTGCCCGTGTCATGGTGCCTCCTGATACGCAACGCCGGCCCGCCGACGCGCGCGACATGCAACTATCCGTTCCCGGGCCGCTGGAGCCCCTGCACGGAGCTCCTGCGGGCTGAACGATCGGTCCGGACCCCCAAATCCGATGATCGTTAAAATAGGCGCAAGTGTGACCGCGTCCAGCGCCCACGGCGCCGCACGCTACGCGTCCGTCAGACGCGCCATTTGATCACATTGGCGCATCCGGAGATGTTGGATAGCCTCAACCCCACAGCACCTGAACAGGAGTGCCGCGTGGGCGCAGCCTTTCCGTTTTCCGCGATCGTTGGCCAGGATGACATGAAGCAGGCGCTGCTGATCGCCGCCGTTGATCCGGGGATCAGCGGGGTGATGGTGTTTGGCGACCGCGGCACGGGCAAGTCCACGGCGGTGCGCGGCCTGGCCGCCCTGCTTCCTCCGATCGAGGCGGTCGAGGGCTGTCCCTACCGCTGCGACCCGAAGGCGGCGCGCAGTCTCTGCGCGGCGCCCTGCACGCATGCGGCAGGCGCCGGTGCGCTCCCGAAAGTGTGGACGACGACGCCGGTGGTGGATCTTCCGCTGGGGGCGACTGAGGACCGCGTGGTTGGCGCGCTGGATCTGGAGCGCGCGCTGACGCGTGGGGAGAAGCACCTTGAGCCGGGCCTATTGGCCAGGGCGCATCGCGGATTTCTTTACATCGACGAGGTCAACCTCCTCGAAGATCATCTGGTTGACCTGCTGCTGGACGTGGCGGCCTCCGGCGAAAACGTTGTCGAGCGGGAAGGGCTGAGCCTGCGGCACCCGGCCCGCTTCGTTCTTGTTGGAAGCGGCAATCCCGAGGAAGGTGAGCTGCGGCCGCAATTGCTGGACCGGTTCGGGCTCGCCGTCGATGTGCGCACGCCGGACAATCTGAAGGATCGCATGGAGGTGGTGCGCCGCCGCGATGCGTTCGACCGCGATCCCGATGCGTTCTGCACCGCCTGGGCTGACGCCGACGCCGCCATCCGAAAGTCGATCGTCAAGGCGCGCGCTGCGATCAAGCGGACGGAAACGCCGGACGCGCTCCTTGAGCAGATGTCGCGATTGTGCATGGCGGTCGGCGTCGACGGCTTGCGCGGCGAACTGACCTTGATGCGGGCGGCGCGCGCCGCCGCCCTGGCCGGTGCGCGCACGGTACGCGGGGAACACCTGCGCGCCGTGGCGCCGATGGCCCTGCGCCACAGACTTCGCCGCAATCCCCTTGATGAGACGGGTTCAACGGTTCGTGTCGAACGCGCCATGGCTGAGGTGCTGGCGGCATGAGCCTGCCCGCCGGGCGCGCCGGGCCGCAGCCGGACGCAAGTCCGCACTGGGCGCGCGCCCTGGAAGCCGCGAGCCTGTTGGCGATTGACCCTGTCGGGCTCGGCGGGGCCTGGCTGCGGGCGGGCGCAGGACCGGCGCGGGAGCGCTGGTTGTCCATTCTGCGCATGCTGAGCGGCCATGCGGCGTGGCGCAAGCTTCCCGCCGGGACCGGAGACGACCGTCTGATCGGCGGGCTTGACCTCGCGGCCACGCTCGCGCTGCAGCGCCCGGTCGTGCAGACCGGCGTGCTCGCCGAGGCCGACGGCGGGGTATTGCTCGCCGCCAGCGCCGAGCGTCTCGCCAGCGGTCAGGCCGCGCGGATCGCCGCGGCGATGGATCAGGGCGTCGTTGCGGTCGAGCGCGAGGGGGTTCGGGCGCGCGCGCCTGCGCGTTTCGCCCTGGTGCTGCTCGATGAAGGCGAGGGCGATGAACGCGCGCCTGCGGCGTTGCGGGCGCGCACTGCCTTTCACCTGTCGTTCGATGACGCGACCTGGAGTGACCTGGAGCGTGCGCCTGCGCCCGCAGACATTGGTGCGGCGCGTGCGGTTCTTGCCCGCGCCGAGCCCTGTCCGGAGGCCATCGTGGCGGCTCTCGTGGAGGCTGCAGCAGCGCTTGGCGTCAGCGAACTGACAGCGCCGCTGCTGGCGGTGCGCGCCGCCCGCGCCGCAGCCGCCCGCGACGGACGCGTCGGCCTCACCCTGGAGGACGCGGTTCTCGCCGCCGAGCTTGTCCTGGCGCCGCGCGCGCGCGCGCTGCCGGCGCCGCCCGACCCGCCTGCCGAGCCCGTGCAACAGGCGCCCCCGGTCGACGGCGCGCCGTCGGATCCGCAGCAGTCGCGCCAGGAGTTTCCGGCCGACATCGTGGTCGCTGCGGCGGCCGCCGCAGTTCCCACGCGTCTGCTTGCGGACCTGGCGCGCGGCGGCGCGCCGGCTGTCCGCCACACCCCCGACGGCGGGGGCGGCCAGCGGCGCGCCGCGCG
>JBEIHX010000008.1:0-126501 GCA_040381075.1 Hyphomonadaceae bacterium | reverse complement strand
TGCGCCGCCTGCGCCGCCTGGCGCAGGCCGGGCAGGGCGAGACGGGCCGCGCGCGCCGCATCTTCCGCGCGGCGCACATCTTCGCGCGCCGTCTCGCGGACAGCCGCCGCATCCGTCAGCGCCTGCTCGGCCTGCGCCAGGTCGGCGGCAAGCCGGATCAGACGGGTGCGCTGCTCAAGGCGGACGGCGGCCGCCAGCGGCGCACCCGCCTTGCGGACATATCCGTCCCAACGCCACAGATCGCCTTCCCGCGAGACAACCTGCTCGCCGGGCTGCAGCAGTTTCTGCACTGCCGGGCCCTCGGCGGCGTCGACGAGCCCGGTGAGCGCGAGGCGCGCAGCCAGCGCCGGCGGCGCCTCCACCTGCCCGGCCAGCGGCGCGCCATGCACGGTCGCCGGGCGCATCGCCGTCTGGGTCCAGAAGGTCGGTGCAGCTGGGTCCAGCGCAGCTTCGATATCTTCGCCGAAAGCCGCCGCCACGGCTCTCTCCAGGCCGGCGTCCGGCCGCACGCCGTCCAGGGCTGGCGCATGGCGGCTGTCGGCCCTGCGCGTCAACGCCTCAAGTCCGCGGATCTCCGCCTTCAGGCGCGCCGTCGCAGCTTCGGCGCTGCGCAGCGGCTCAACCGCGCGCGTCTCGGCCGCGCGGGCCTCGCCCAGGGCCGCATCCGCGGCCTCGGCCGCGCTTTCGCCCTTGCGCACCGCCTCGGCGTGGCGCACCGCGTCCTGTTCAGAGGTCTCGGCCGCAGCCCGCGCCTCGGCAAGCCCACCCAGGCGCGCGGCTTCCGCTTCAAGGCCGGCAAGCTGAGCGGCCAGACGCTGCACCTGGCTTTCAGCATCGCGCAGGCGGGTTTGCGCAGCGCTGCGGGCGGCGGCGTTGGCCGCCTGCGCCCGGCTGGCTGCGTCGTACGCCGCTTGGGCCGTATTGGCTTTTGTTTCAGCGTCGATCGCACGGGCCTCCGCCGCCGCGCGGGCGGCTGCGTCATCGGCCTCCTGCGCCCCACCGATCGACTGCGATTCACCCTCAAGCCGCGCCAGGGCGGTCAACGCGTCCTGCGCCAGTTGTTCTTCCCGGCTCCGGTCGGCGCCCAGGCGGGTCAGTTCGCCCTGCAGCCGGGTCAGGGTCGCCTTCGCGTCTTCCAGGTCGCGGTCGATTTCCGCGCGCGCCAGGTCAAGCCGGCGCAGCACCGCCGCGGCGATGACTTCCTCTTCGCGCAACGGCTTCAGATCGGCCGTGCGCTGCGCCGCCTCCGCCGCGAGGCGCGCCGCCTCCTGCGCGGCGTCGGCCGCTTCGCGGTCGGCCGCGCGCAACACCGCAGCAAGTTCGCTGGCTGACACGTCAGCTTCCTTCCAGCGTCTCCCGGCGATGAGCGCCTCAAGAACGCGGATTTCCTGACTGACGACGCGATAGCGCTGGGCTTGCCTGGACTGCTTCTGCAGGTGCGCCAGCTGTTCCTTGAGGCGGTTGAGCGCGTCGTCGAGGCGTTGCAGGTTCGTTTCGGCGGCGCGCAGCTTGAGTTCCGCCTCATGGCGTCGCGCGTGCATGCCGCCGACGCCGGCCGCCTCCTCCAGGATGCGTCGCCGGTTCTCGGGCTTTGCCGCGATCAGCTCGGAAATCTGCCCCTGACGCACGAGCGCCGGGCTGTTGGCCCCGGTCGAGGCGTCCGCAAACAGGATCTGCACGTCGCGTGCGCGCGCCTCCCGGCCATTGATGCGGTAGGTGGAGCCTTGCCCGCGGCGGATCTTTCTGACGATCTCCAGGGTCTCGGCGTCATTGAACTGGGCCGGGGCCCGTCGGTCCGTATTGTCCAGCACCAGCGTGACATCCGCGTGATCGCGCTGCGGACGGGACGCCGCGCCAGCGAAGATCACGTCATCCATATCCTCGGCGCGCATGGCCTTGGCGCTGTTGGCTCCCATGGCCCAGCGGATCGATTCCAGGATGTTCGACTTGCCGCAGCCATTGGGGCCGACCACGCCGGTCAGGCCAGCCTCGATGCGCACCTGCGTCTGATCGACGAAGGACTTGAAGCCCGATATGCGCAACTCGCGTATGTGCAAGGCGTGCTCCGCGCCGTCAGCCGGCCAGCGCCGCGTCAAGCGCGGCCTTGACGTCCTCGTAGGAGTACTCGGCGGCCGGCCGCTGCTCAATCCGGCGTCCATTCACAAACAGTGTCGGCGTGCCGACGACGCCGGCCTTTTCCGCCTCGGTGACCGACGCGTTGATCGCCTCGAGCGCCTGTGTGTCGGAGAGGCAGGCGGTGAACTGCTCCTCTGTCAGACCGGCCTGACGCGCGATCGTCAGCAACGCCTGGCGGGCGCCGCCGCCCTGCGCGGCGACGACAATTTCTTCCTGCTGGTCGAACAGCACGTCGAGGACCTGAAAATACTTGTCCGCACCGGCGCATCGGGCGGTCAGCATGCCGGCCACCGCAACCTGCGTCGGCGGCGTTGGATATTCCCGGAACGTGTACCGCACCTTGCCGGTCTCGACATAGTCCTTCTTGATCCGCGGCAGCACATCCAGATGGAAGTTCTTGCAGTGCGGGCAGGTGGTCGACGCATATTCCACGAGCGTCACCTTGGCGTCCGCCGAGCCCAGCGACATCGCGCCTGGAGCCGCCCCGACGGTGGCGGGTTTCTGGTCGCACGCCGCCATCAGCGCCAGCGCCAAACCAGCCGCACCAAGTGCGACACGACGGGAGAAAGCCATGGGAAACCCTTTCTTCGCTCGGAGCGTTCGTGTGATTCCGCCCGCGGCTCAAGCGCCCGCGCGCTCTTTCCCAATCGCAGGGGCGTCGCGGCGATGCAAGCGGCGCCGGCAGGATCGCCTGGCGCGCCAGCGCCCGCAGCGCCTGCGCGCCGGCGCACGCCGGCCACCCGCCACACCGAGCCCGGCCTGCCCGGACGGGTCGCTCCATCAGGGCGATCCCGACAGGAGCGAGCGATTACGGCTGCGGGGGTTTGGTGCGCCGGGTCCTGGCCAGCACGCCGCGGCCGAGCCTGGCGAGTTCAGCGCGCAGGTCCGCATCCCCGACCACGTCAAGGCTTTGATCGAGCGCACGCAACTCCTCCGGCGCGGGCGGGGCGGCGGGCGTGCGCGCGCTGCTGCGCCGAACCGCGCCCTGGACGATGCGCAGCCGGGCCGGCGCGCCGGCCCCCGCGACGAGCCGCACCCGTTCCAGGATCTGGGCCGCCTTGTGCTGGATCATCGGCGCAGCCGCCCCCTCGACCTGCAGCACGAGCGTCGCACCGGCCTTGTCGCGCGCGATCCTGGTTGGCTGGGACAGCCGCGCCAGGGCGTCGCCGACGATCTCCGCCCAATGCGTCCGGATCGCAAACAGGCTGCCCCCGCGGGGGCTTTCCGTCAGCGTGGTCAGCCGTCCGGCGACTGCGCCGGCGCGCGGCGGCGGCGCAATCGCCGGGCGCGCGCGCATGCGCGACAGAAGTTCGAGCGCCTGGCGCTGCTCGGCATCGGCAAGATTGACCTGACGCGAGGGTGGAGGTTGGATTGACGGCGGGGTGCGGCGACGCATGTTCGGCCCATGACACAACAGCGGGAATTCTAGCACGTGCGCGACACTGACGCCGCTCACAATCGTGCGCTGTTCCGCGCTGCCCTGCTGGCCTGGTACGACCGCACCGCCCGCGTCCTGCCATGGCGGCGTCCGCCAGGGGACGCCCAGCCGGTAGATCCCTACAGGGTCTGGCTCTCGGAAATCATGCTGCAGCAGACGACCGTCGCCGCTGCGGCCCCTTACTATGCGCGGTTCCTCGCCGCCTGGCCAGGCGTTGCGGACCTCGCCGCCGCCCCGCAGGACGCGGTGCGCGCCGCCTGGGCGGGGCTCGGCTACTACGCTCGCGCCCGCAATCTGCACGCCTGCGCCAAGGTCGTCGCGCAGGAGCTTGGCGGGCGTTTCCCCGACACCGAGGACGGGCTGCGGACGCTGCCCGGGATCGGGCCCTACACCGCCGCCGCCATCGCCGCCATCGCCTTCGGGCGGGCGGCCAATGTGGTCGACGGCAATGTCGAGCGCGTCATGGCGCGGCTGTTCGCGGTCGAGACCGCGATGCCGGCGGCAAAACCGCAGCTCAAGGCGCTCGCCGGCCGTCTGGTGGCCCGCGATCGCCCTGGCGACTATGCCCAGGCGCTCATGGATCTGGGAGCCGGGGTGTGCACGCCGACCGCTCCGGCGTGTCATCGCTGCCCGGTGCGTGCGTTCTGCGCCTGCGCCGAGCCGCACCGCGCCCAGGCCTATCCCGCGCGTCTGCCGCGGACCGCCAAACCTGAGCGCTCCGGCGTCGCGTTCGCGCTGCTCCGCGGCCAGACCCTGCTGCTGCGTCGGCGTCCGGAGACCGGACTGCTGGGCGGGATGATGGGGTTGCCGACCACAGCCTGGGTGGAGGGGGATCTGACGCCAGGGGAGGTGCATGCGGCCGCGCCGATCGCCGCGGCATGGACGCCTGCCCCGATCCGCGTCCGGCACATCTTCACGCACTTTTCCCTGACGCTCGAGGTGTGGCGGGCGGAAGCGCCGCCGGATGCGCAGGTGGAGGGGCGATGGGTCACCTTCCACGACATCGCGCAGGCCGGACTGCCGACGCTCATGCGCAAGGCCGCCGCAGCCGCGCTCGACGGTCTGCATCTGGCGCAGACCAGCCCCTGACAGGCTTCAACCGGCTGTGTCCGAGGGGACGCATGCGGCCGCCCTGAGGCCTGACTGAACGGCCGGCTTAAGGGTCGGCGCCCGGTCCGCCGCACGTGCCGCCTCCAGCAACAGGGCGCAGGCCCGCGCCATGTCGCCGGTGCGGACCTTCAGCGCGGCCAGCCCTGACAACTGCTTCACTTCATCGCCCGCCATGCCGCGGGCGCGCGCCACGGCCAGCGCCTCCAGGCGCGCGGACTCTGCGGCCGCGAAGTTCTGGTTGAAGGCGTGGATGGCCGCTGAGCTGTTCATGGCGGCGACCTCGGTCGCCGCATCGCCGCGCTGCGCCGCGTCAGCGCGCGCCTGACGCAGCAGCTGCTGCGCTCTGGCCGCATCGCCTGCGCCCCATGCGGCGCGCGCATCGCGAAGGGCGGTTTGCCCGCCATCATCGAACGGCCGCACAGACACGGTCGTGAATGCGGGCGGCTGGGCTTTTGAGACCAGGGGCAGTGCAATAACTGCCGCCACGCCGATCAGCAGCAGTTGGGTCGCACCAAATTGAGCCATAAGAGCCTCCCGGTCCGGCGGTTCCCGCCGTCCCGAGCAAGTCGGGCGCCGCGCAGGCCGGGCCCGCAGCGCGCGCCGGCGGATCACGACAGCACGACACGCTGGATCCCTCCGGCCCGGACGCCTGAGAGCGCGCCTGAGAAGGCGCCTGAACCGGCGACCCCGCGCGCGACCGGGCCTGCTGGCGCGCATCCGGCGGGGCAGGCGCCTGTCACTGCGGCTTGGCCTGCGGCTTGGCCTGCGGCTTGGCCTGCGGCTTGGCCTGCGGCCTGGACGGCGGCCTCGACTGCGTCTGGCCAGGCCGTGGGAGCAGGGGATGCATGGATGCGCTCTGTGAAGGGGCCCCCGGGACAGAAGCCTGTGCGCAGGCGCCCTGGAGCCGCCTGCACAGCGTGGCGCCGGAGCGAGAACAATGCCGGCGCCGGGCCCTCGGGGCTGCGGGCGCGGAACCAGGGTCAGGCGAGCTGCGCGCGCACCTGCTGGCGCAGGATATCGATCGGAGCCAGACCGCTGTCGGTCTCGAAATGCCAGTAGGTCCACCCGTTGCAGGCCGGCAGCCGCTGCACGTGCGCTCCGATCCGGTGGATCGAGCCGATCGCATCCCCGACCATCAGGCTTCCATCCGCTCGCACTTTCGCAACATGGCGTCGTTCCGGGCTGAACAGACGGGCGCCGGCGGACAACAGACCGCTTTCGACGATCACGCCAAACGCCACACGCGGCTGGTCGCGCTTGGAGGGGACGGGCGCCAGGGCCTCGGCGTCAGCGACCGGGCGGATCTGACGCAAACGCTCCTGCGCCGCGGCGATATAGGCGTCCTCGCGCTCGATGCCGATCCAGCGTCGGCCCAGACGCTGCGCCACAGCGCCCGTAGTGCCTGAACCGAAGAACGGATCGACCACCAGGTCTCCAAGCCGTGTCGACATCGTGAGCACCCGATGCAGCAGCGCCTCCGGTTTCTGCGTCGGATGGGCCTTTTTCCCAGCAGCGTCCTTCAGCCGCTCCGCGCCCGAACAAATCGGTATGACCCAGTCGGAGCGCATCTGCAGATCATCATTGGCCGCCTTGAGCGCCTGATAGTTGAAGGTCGGCCGGGCGTCCCGCGAGGGGGCCGCCCAGATCAGCGTTTCATGGGCGTTGGTCAGACGCGCCCCGCGAAAGTTCGGCATCGGGTTCGTCTTGACCCACACAACATCATTGAGAATCCAGTAGCCGAGATCCTGCAGGATAGCGCCGACGCGGAAAATGTTGTGGTAGGCGCCGATCACCCACAGGGCGCCGTCGGGCTTGAGAATGCGGCGTGCAGCCGCGAGCCAATCGCGCGTGAAGGCGTCGTAATGGGCGAAGTCGCTGAACTTGTCCCAATGGTCCTCCACCCCCTCGACGCGCGAGTGATCCGGACGCAGCAATTCTCCGCCGAGCTGCAGGTTGTAGGGCGGGTCTGCAAAGACCAGGTCTGCGCACGCGTCCGGCAGGGCGTTCATGGCGGCGACGCAATCGCCGGCAATGATCCGGTTTGCCAAATCGTTCAGCATGCGCGCTACGTCCCCCGAAGCCGGCGTCACCATCGTCGCCGTCGGTAAAAAAAAGATTCACGCAGAAGCGCGGCGAGAATCGGGCGGCGCGTTCAGGCCCCGCCGCAGCGATGCCGTCCCGTGGTCAGGGCGCAGACGCCAGGCGCGCCCGCGCCGCAGCCACCGGCTTGAAACTCAGGCGATGGATCGGGGTCGGTCCGAGCCTGGCCAGCGCCGCGGCGTGCTCAGGCGCTCCGTAGCCCATGTGCCGCTCGAAGCCGTAGCCTGGAAAGCGCAGTGCGGCTTCCATCATCCAGGCGTCGCGGGCGGTCTTGGCGAGGATCGAGGCGGCCGATATCGCCGGCTCGCTGGCGTCGCCCTTGACGATTGCCCGCGCGGGCGCGCCAAACCCGGGCGCATCAAGTCCGTCCACCAGCACGAGAGTGGGCAGGCGGGGCAGGGCCTCCACGGCCCGGCGCATCGCCAGATGGGTCGCCACGCGGATGTTCAGTGCGTCGATTTCCTCCGGGGAGGCGAAGGCAAGACCCCACAGGGCGCTGGCGCGGATCTGCGCTGCGAGCACGGCCCGTCGTTTGGCGCTGAGCGCTTTCGAGTCAGCCAGTCCGGGGATCGGCGCAGCCGGGTCCAGGATCACGGCGGCCGCTGCAACCGGTCCTGCCCAGGGGCCCCGGCCTGCCTCGTCGACACCGCAGACCAGATCGTTCATGCGTCCCGATACACGCGCTCACGGCGTTCGTGACGCTCCTGCGCTTCCAGGGAATAGCGCGCCGTCGGGCGCGCCTCCAGCCTCGCCAGACTGATCGGCTCGCCCGTCTCTTCGCAATAACCGTAGGTGCCTTCGTCGATGCGTCGCAGTGCGCCGTCGATGTTGGCGATCAGCTTGCGCTGGCGGTCGCGGGTGCGCAACTCGATCGAGCGCTCCGTTTCGCTGGTGGCCCGATCCGCCAGATCGGGCAGGGCTTCGGTGTCATTCTGCAGGTTTTCGAGCGTCATCTTGCTCTCGAGCAGGATCTGGTTCTTCCAGGCCAGCAGCTTGATGCGGAAGTACTGTCGCTGCCGTTCATTCATGAACGGCTCGCCTTCGGATGGGCGATAGTCCTGGTTGAGTTCGAGAGCCATGCCGATTGTCCCGTGGCGACGTCTCCCGCAACGACTCGTCAGGATTGCGCCGGCGCTCTTATAGCGAGCCGCGACGACACCTTCAACGTGCGCGCCAGGAAAACTCTTATAAACCGAGAACTGCGCCCAACTGAGACATACAGCGACCAAAGCACGCCTATTGGGCGAATTCCAGCTTGGCCAATTCTACCGCTGCGCGCACTTCGATCTCGCGCACCAGCGCCATCAACTTCGGGTCTTCATCGGCTTCAGGCCGGTTGTGCAGGCTGAGCCGAAGCGTCAGGGCCTGACCGGCCGGAAGACGACCCTCCAGAAGCGCCACCTGCAGCCTGTCGAGCGTGTCGAGCATGTCATTGGCGCGGCGCACCTGCCGTCGGCGACGTTCGGCAGGGTCCGGCGCGCCTTGCATGGCGAGCAGGGCGTCTGCGCCGAAGACGGGACCGGCCGCGCTCGCCGCAGCAGGAGCCCCGGCGCGCGCGGCCGCTCCGCTCGGCGCCTCAAAGCCGCCAGCGACGCCCGTGCTGCGACGGGTGGGAGTGACTGGCCCCGCCGGAGGCGGACGTTCCACGCGCATGCAATCTCCCCGTTGTGTCGAGATTTGCGGCCTGCCCCTTAACGCGGGCTTAACCGGACCTGGCGGCAATGGCCTTGTCGGCAGAAATCGCCGGCAGGATTTGCCGCGCGGCGTCTGCTGCGCGTCGCCGCGGGCTCAAAGCCTCTCAACAAACCCAATGAAATCAACGCCACCTGCGGCGCCCATCGCCGCTTCGGTTGGCCCGCGCCTCGCATTGCCGCTTCCTGGAGCACGCAAGGCGCGCATCGCGAGTGCAAGGACCCCTTTGATGATCAGGTTGTGCTGGCTGCTTGCTATGGTTGTCGCCGCGCTTGTCGCGCCGGCTCCTGGTCATGCCGGGTCGCGCATCAAGGATATCGCCGATGTTGAAGGTGTTCGCGACAACATGTTGGTCGGCTACGGCCTGGTCGTTGGCCTTGATGGATCCGGCGACAGTCTGCGCAATGCGCCGTTCACCCGGCAGAGCCTGCAGTCGATGCTGGAGCGACTGGGGGTTTCGACCCGTAACGAGGACCTCAACACGCGCAATGTCGCCGCCGTCATGGTGACGGCGCGCCTGCCGCCGTTTGCAGCGGCAGGTTCTCGCATCGATGTGCAGGTCTCCGCGATCGGCGACGCCAAAAGCCTTTCGGGAGGAACGCTCCTGGTCACGCCGCTGCTCGGCGCGGACCAGCAGGTTTACGCCGTGGCGCAGGGCGCAGTGGCCATCGGCGGTTTCGCCGCGCAGGGGGCGTCCGGCTCGTCAGTCAAACAGGGCGCGCCGACCAATGCGCGGATCGCCAACGGCGCGCTTGTCGAGCGTGAACTCGGCTTTGACCTGGCCGGACAGGACACGCTGCGCCTGTCCTTGCGCAACCCGGATTTCACCACGGCCCGGCGTATGGCGTCCGCGATCAACGACTTCGCAGGCGGCGGCGTCGCGCGTGCGGCCAACCCCTCGACGGTGGAGGTCAGGGCCGCCGGCCAGAACATGGTCGAGCTGATCACCGACATCGAGCAGCTCGTCGTGCAGCCGGATCAGGCCGCGCGCATCGTCGTCGATGAGGCGACCGGCGTTGTTGTCATGGGCGATGACGTGCGCGTGTCGCGCGTTGCGATTGCGCAGGGGAACCTGACCATCACCGTGCGCGAGCAGCCGCAGGTCAGCCAGCCGAACGCGCTGGCGCGGGGCGATACGGTCGTCACGCCGCAGAGCAATGTCGAGGTGGAGGAGGAGCGCGGCGGCCTCGCCATCGTCGAGGGCGCACGCCTGCGCGACCTTGTCGACGGTCTGAACGCGCTCGGTGTGTCGCCGCGTGATCTCCTGTCCATTCTGCAGAGCCTGAAGGCGGCCGGCGCCCTGCAGGCGGAAATCGAGGTGCTGTGATGGACACTGTGTCGGCTTTGGCGCGCCCTCCTGCACCTGCGCGCCCGGCGAGCGGATCGCCCGCCGCCGGGGGCGCCGCACAGTCGTCCGCCGCGCCCCCCGACAGCCGGGCCGCTGACATCCGGCGGACGGCCGAAAGCTTCGAAGCCATGTTCCTGGCCCAGATGCTGGCCCCCATGTTCGACGGCCTGCCCACCGATGGCGAATTCGGCGGCGGGGCTGGCGAGCGGGCGTTTCGCCCGATGCTGATTGAGGAGTATGGCAAGGCCATCATGCGAGCGGGCGGCGTCGGGGTGGCCGATGCGGTGGCGCGCGAGATGATGCGCCTGCAGGGGATCGCTCCCGCCGCGCCGGCGGGAACGCAGGGTGCTGAAGATGCCGCTCGTCGCTGATGACCCTGGCGACCGGGTCCGCCAGCTCACGGTCCTGACGGACCGCCTGACATTGCTGATCACGCAGGAGACGGCGCTTTACGCCGCGCGTCAGCCAGGCCTGCCCGGCGATCTCGCGACGGAAAAGCTGCGCCTTGCCAACATCTATCGGATTGAGCTGCAACGCATCGCTGAAGATCGCGCCCTGATTGCAGGCGCGCCCGCGCCCGACAGGAAAGTGCTGGCCGAGGCCACCGAGCGGTTCCAGGCTGCGCTCGCCGCCCATGGCCGCGCCCTTGGCGCGGTGCGCGCGGTGAGTGAAGGCGTGGTCAAGGCGATCGCTGAGGAGATCGCCGCATCGCGCGCCGCGCCGAGCGCCTATGGCCGCCTTGGCCCCGGCGACGCGCCGGAACGAAATGCGGGCGCAGTGACGCTGAACCGCACGGCCTGACCCGGGCGCTCAGGCTTTCATGCGGCGCGCCACGGTGAGCGCGTCGACGGTGTAGAAAAGAAGACCGGCCCAGATCAGGGCGAAGCCTGCAAGGCGTCCCTGGCTGACCGGCTCGCCCGCGGCGACGCCGATCAGGAACTGCAGCGTCGGCGCGAGATATTGCAACAGGCCAAGCGCCGTCAGAGGCAGTCGGCGCGCCGCAAAGGCGAACAGCGCCAGCGGAAGAACCGTCGCCGGTCCGAGCCCGAGGACGAGCGCCAGGCCCAATCCGGTCTCCGGCGCCAATGGCGCGCCGCGCGCCGCCAGAAAGGCCATGAGCCCCAAGGCCGGTGCAAACAGAATGAGACTTTCCACCGTCATGCCTGCCGCCGCGCCCACATTCGTCGTCTTGCGCACATAGCCGTAGGTTGCGAATGAGGCGCACAGCACCAGCCCCAGCCAGGGCGGAGCGCCCGCCGTCAGCGCCTGGACGAGCACGCCGCAGGCGGCGAGTGCGAGCGCGGCGGCCTGCATGCGCCGCAGACGCTCGCCGAGCAGGGCTACGCCGAACGCGACATTCGCAAGCGGCGTCAGGAAATAGCCGAGGCTCGCCTCCACAACACGGTGTTCAGCCACCGCCCAGACATAAACCGCCCAGTTCAGGCCGATGAGGCAGGCTGACAGCGACAGCGCGGCGCGGATGCGCCGATCGCGCAGCGCCGCCGCGATTTCGGGCGACTGGCCAAGCGCGAACGCCGCGACAAGCGCGGTTGGGAAGGCCCAGACGATGCGTTGCGCGAGAACCACGCCCGGATCCATCCCGCCAAGTTGCTGGAGGTACAGCGGCAGCACCCCCCAGGCGCCATAGGCGATGACGGCGGCGATGAGGCCGGCGCTGGTGACTGCGGGAGGTTGCACGGCTTGCATGAGGCGTCAGACATGGGGTGGCGATCACGGATGCGTGATCCGCTTGTCCGCCAGGCGCCCGAGTGTTGTCCACCCCTGTGGGTTTTTGTTGCCGTTGGGACACACCTGACCGGTCACGTCGTTCTCCCGGCCCTGAACGCAGCCACGCCTCTCGACGTGCGCTGGCGCGTCTATCTATATCCCGCGATCACGCCTGTGGGGTCGGCTGCGGCTTTCTGCCGCTTCCCATGCCGCCTCCAGCGAGGGCCACGAAGGAGAACTCCAGATGTCCAAGACCCGTTTCACCCGCGCTTTCTGGTACGCTGCAGCCGCCGCCTCGGCGTTCGCCGCGGCTGTGCCGGCCTTGGCGCAGGAAACGACGAGCGACGCGCAAGCCGTGGACGACGAGCGGTCGACAACGATCATCGTCACCGCACAGAAGCGCGAAGAGTCGATCCAGGATGTTCCGATTTCTGTGACCGCATTCGACAGCCAGCTGCTGCAGGAAGCCGGCGTCAAGGACATCAAGGACCTGATCCAGGTTGCGCCGTCGCTGATGGTGACCTCGACTTCAAACGAATCATCCACCACGGCGCGCATCCGCGGCATCGGCACTGTCGGCGACAATCCGGGCCTTGAGAGCTCGGTCGGCATCAGCATTGACGGCGTGTACCGCCCGCGCAACGGCGTTGGCTTCAGCGATCTCGGCGAAATCGAGCGTATTGAGCTCCTGCGCGGCCCGCAGGGCACGCTGTTCGGCAAGAACACATCGGCGGGCGTCATCAACATCATCACCCGCGAGCCGTCCTTTGATTTTGGCGTCAATGGCGAGCTGACCTGGGGTGATTATGACCTGCTCACGGCGGCCGGCTCTGTCACCGGCGCGATCGTCGAAGACAAGGCGGCGTTCCGCCTGTTCGGCAAGACATCGCGGCGTGATGGGTACCTGAAGGTCGACCCGGGCGTCGGCCTGATCAAGCGCGACGAGAGCCGCGACCAGGACTCCAATTACGGCACGTTCCGCGCCCAGCTTCTTCTCACGCCGAACGATAACCTGCGCGTGCGCGGGATCGTCGACGCTGCGCAGCGCTCGGAAAACTGCTGTGCTGCGGTGCAGATTTTTACAGGGCCGACCAGCGCATTCATCGACTCGCTCGCTGGCGCTTCGCCGGGCATCAACCGTCCGGTGCCCGCATCCGCGCTGACTTTGCCGGCGCAGGTGGGCGTCAACCGTCTGGTGCCGGCCGATCCGTTCGCGCGGCGCGCCTATTCGGACGCGTCGACGGAGTCCAACACCAAGGAGTCCGGCGTTTCCGTTCAGGTTGATTACAGCCTGCCCTTCGCCGATTTCACCTCGATCACCGCGGCGCGGCACTGGGAGAACCAGTCCGCCCAGGACGTCGATTTCTCGGCCGCCCCCATCGCCTACCGGACGTCCGATCCGAACCGCCAGGGCAGCAAATTCGACTATTTCAGCCAGGAACTCCGGCTGCAGGGCGAATTCGCGAATGTGAACTGGCTGATCGGCGGCTTCTACGCCGATGAGCAATTGGAGCGGAAGGACTCGCAGCTTTACGGCGCCGCCTATGAGCAGTTCCTCAGCCTGCTGCTGTCGAGCGGAACCAACGCGTCGCTCGTCAACCTGCTCACCGGGCTCCCGGCCGGTTCGGCCTATCCGGTCGGCGCCGGTTCGCGCGACCAGTTCTCGCAGGAAGCCCGCACCTGGGCTGTGTTCACGCACAACCAGATCAAGGTCACCGACGCGTTCGAACTGACGCTGGGTCTGCGGTACACCGCAGAAGACAAGGATGCGGTGGCGACCTTCCAGACCGAGTCGTCCGCCTGCCGTGGCATCCTGGCTGCGGCCGTGAACCCGACATCGCTCCTGAACACGATCATTCCGGCGGCGAGCCGTCCGACCGTGATCGGCAACATCTGCGCACCATGGGCGAACCCGGCCGCGGATACGTCCAATTTCGACCAGTCGCGCAGCGAGAACGAGTGGTCCGGCACCGCGCGCGGCACCTACCGCTTCACCGACGACGTGTCGGTGTTCGCTGGTTACAGCCGCGGCTACAAGGGCGGCGGTTTCAACCTTGACCGGGCGCCTGGCGGCATTGGCTCCAACCCGGCCGGGTATCGCGCCAACACGTCCTTCCCGGCCGAATTCGTTGACACCTACGAAGTGGGCCTGAAGTCCTCCTGGTTCAGCAACGCACTTCTGGTCAACGCGACGGCGTTCAGCTCCGCCTTTGAGAACTTCCAGCTCAACACGTTCACGGGAATCCAGTTCATCGTCACCCCGATCAGGGAAGTGAAGAGCCAGGGCTTCGAAATCGACACGGTCTGGATCCCGCCGGTTGACGGGTTCTACATCCAGGGCGGTGTCGCATACGCCGACACGAAGTATGGCGACAACATCCGTCCGACGGGCAGCGTTGTGACGGACGTCACGCTCCCGGGCTCGCAGCTGTCGCTGTCGCCCAAGTGGTATGTGTCCGGATCGGTGAGCTACGAGCGTCCGGTTCTTGGCAACCTGAAGTTCAAGGGCAATTTCGGCGGTCGCTGGGTGTCGGAATACAACACCGGCTCCGACCTGCTGCCGCCGAAGATCCAGGACGCCTTCGCACTCTTCAACGCGCGTGTCGGCATCGGCGCCGATAATGGCTCGTGGACTCTTGAAGTGTGGTCCCAGAACATCACAGACCAGGACTATCTCCAGGTCGGGTTCAACGGGCCGCTGCAAGGCAGCTCCGGCATCACTTCGCTGACCACGCCCTACAATCCGGTCAACGACACGATCACCTACAACGCGTTCCTGGGCGCGCCGCGGACCTTCGGGGCCACGCTGCGCTTCCAGTACTGAGGTCACACACTGCACACGGCTCGCCTGGTTGCGTTCCTTCGGGTTCGCGCCAGGTCGAGCCAGAAGCAGTTCGGGGGCGTCGCGGGGGCGCTCTGCGCGACTGCCGGGGCTGATGCGGGTTGCATCCGGCTCCGGCGGCGCGCATTTTTATGTGCGCCGTGGGTTTTGGATGCCTTCCAACTGCGTGTTGGGGCGCCATCGCAGTTGGGGCGCCACGGCAGTTGGGTCGCCATGGCAGTTGGGTCGCCATGGTCGGGTGGGTCGCCACGGTCGGGTGTCATCGCCAATCGCAGTCCGGGCAAGCCAGCGTGCGTGATGCGGAGGCGGTCGGTCGCGCCGACCATTGCCTGCTGAGATGTTCATCCGAAAGGTAAGGGATCGCTGTGCGGAACTGGCCTGCTCTTCTCGTCACCCTGTCGATCTGCCTGAGCCCGACAGCGCTGGGCCAGCCGGTCGGCGAGACCGACCTCGCGGCCCGGTGCCGCTCTGACCTGTCGGCGCTGGCTGCACGCATGGACCTGCCCTGGGATGTGGCCATGGAGGCGCGCGCGGCGGCGGCCCGGTTGCCGGCGCTGCGGCCGCAGTTCGATGAGCCGCCGGGCCCGGCAGGCGGCGGCGGCGCCCAGTCGGTGGCAGCAGCAGGTGCGCGCGCAGGCGCGTCCAGCCAGGCCCCCCGCGCAGAACTCGCGGCGGCGCTGGAGCGGTGTGGATCAATCCTGCGCAAGGGACTTCCCTCCAGCCCCATCACTGCGCGACCTTCGCGGTGAGCTTGAGCGGCGGGTCTGTCGGGCTGAGCCGCGCCCCTTGCGCCGGCTGAGAGGGCTTTCGCCGGCCTGTCTCGCGCTGGTTGTGCGCTGTGCATTCTTCTTTCTTGCCGAATGCCTGTTCTGCAGGCATAATCAATATGCTCGGGTGGTTGCGACCCCGAGGGAGAGGACGCGAATCAAGCGCGCCGCCGCTCATCCGGCAAACGCGCAGCAGACACTTCCCCGATCTCAACCGATCCTGGCCCGCCGTCCGAAATGAGTTCCCGGCGGTTCGACAGGCAGTGAAATTCGGACGCGCCGCGGTTTTTGCGTCGGGGCTCCGCATCACAGACATAGGCGAAAGTCACCCCGGATGGCGCAGGGCGGCACAGTCAAGTTCTTCAATCTCTCCAAGGGCTATGGGTTCGTTACACCGGATGAAGGCGGGTCAGATGTGTTCGTCCACATCTCGGCCGTCGAACGATCCGGCCTCGGCGGTCTCGCCGATGGCATGAAGGTCGAATTCGACCTCGAACCCGATCCGCGCGGCAAAGGTCCGAAAGCGGTCAATATCAAGGTCATCGGCGAAGTACCTCCCGAACTGGCGACGCCGCGTCCGCGGCCGGAGTTCGGTGACCGTCCGCCGCGTCGCTTTGATGATCGCGGGCCTGGCGGCGGCGGCGGCGGCGGCCGCTTCGGCGATCGCCCCCCCCGGCGTTTCGATGATGGTCCGGGCGGCGGCGGTGGTTTCCGCGGCGGCGGTGGCGGCGGCTACGGCGGTGGTCCGCGTGGTCCAGGCGGCGGCGGCTTCGGGGGTGGTCCGCGCGGCCCAGGCGGCGGCGGCTATGGCGGCGGTCCGCGCGGCCCTGGCGGTGGTGGCTTCGGCGGTGGTCCGCGTGGTCCCGGCGGCGGTGGCGGCGGCTTCGGCGGTGGCCCGCGCGGTCCTGGCGGCGGCGGCTTCGGCGGTGGTTTCGGCGGCCCTCCGCCGGAAGAAGATCGTGGTCCTCCCCGTCGGACCCGTGGCCCAGAGCGCGAACGCAAGCGCGACGACGACGACGATTGGAACTAGGCAGCATAACCGATCGAAACGAGCGACCCGCCCTCAACAGGCGGGTCGTTTTGCGTTGCGCAGCTTGTGCGGCTCGGTCCCGTGCACAGCCTGGGCGCCTTTGCGTCAGTCAATCGGCCAGGACCGGTCCGCTCACCTCACGCACCCGGGCGAGCGCGGCCAAGCCAGTCTGTAACGGCGGTGCGCCTAATGCGCCGGACTGCTCAGCCAGTGCGCAAGGTCAGCGCGGGCGCGCGCAGCGATCGCGCGCTTGCGGTCGACGCCGCGCGGCGCGCCCTTTGCCGGACGTTGCCCCGGAACCTCATGCGGCAACGGGGGAAACAGGCCGAAATTCACGTTCATGGGCTGAAAATGCCCGGCGCCGCCATCCAGCTGTCCACCGGTGATGTGACCGAGGAGGGCGCCCAGCGCGGTCGTAGGCGGCGGGCAGGGTATGGTGCGTCCCAACATCTCGGCGGCAGCGAAACGACCGGCAAGCAGACCGATCGCCGCCGATTCAACATAGCCCTCCACACCGGTCACCTGCCCGGCGAAGCGGATGCGTGGCTCCGATTTCAGCCGCAGACGGTCGTCCAGCAGGCGGGGTGAGCGAATGAAGGTATTGCGGTGGATGCCGCCGAGACGCGCGAACTCGGCGCGCTCCAGGCCCGGTATCGCGCGGAATACCCGGGCCTGCTCTCCATGCTTCAGCTTGGTTTGAAACCCCACCATGTTGAACAGGGTGGCGAGCGCGTTGTCCTGGCGCAACTGCACGACGGCATGGGGCCGTGCGCCGGTGCGCGGATCGGTCAGCCCCACCGGCTTCATCGGCCCAAAGCGCAGCGTCTGGGGGCCGCGTTCCGCCATGACTTCGATCGGCAGGCACCCCTCAAAATAGGGCGTGTCCTTTTCCCAGTCCTTGAACTCGGTCTTTTCTGCAGCCAGCAGAGCGCCAATGAATGCGTCGTACTCAGCCTCGTTCATGGGGCAATTGATGTAATCAGCCCCATCTCCGCCGGGACCGGCCTTGTCGTAGCGCGACTGGAACCACGCGACGTCAAAGTTAATGCTCTCGCGGTGGATGATCGGTGCGATTGCGTCAAAGAACGCCAGACTGTCCTGCCCGGTGCGGGAAATGATCTCGGCCGCGAGCCCGGGCGCAGTCAGCGGCCCTGTCGCCAGAATGACCGCGCCCCAGTCGGGCGGCGGCCAGCCGATCTCTCCCCGCTCTATGGTGATGCGCGGATGAGCCTCAAGCGCATCCGTCACCGCGCGGGCGAACCCATCGCGATCGACAGCAAGGGCTGATCCAGCCGGGACCTTGTTGGCGTCGCCCGCGGTCAGAACAAGCGAGCCGCAGGCGCGCATCTCCGCGTGCAGAAGTCCCACCGCGTTCGTTTCTGCGTCATCCGAGCGGAACGAGTTGGAGCAGACGAGTTCGGCAAGGTCGTGCGTCTTGTGTGCGTCAGTCATCCGCACAGGGCGCATTTCATGCAGGATGACGTCGACCCCGGCGTGCGCCGCGGCCCAGGCGGCCTCAGATCCGGCGAGGCCGCCGCCAACGATGTGAATGGGCAGTGTCATCGCGGTGTTGTGCGGCGGGTCGAGGGCGCGCGCAAGGCCTCGCAGAAGCGGGGGTCGCTCGTTGACCTCGAGGATGCCCCCCGGCTAGACCTCGCATTCGGGCGGGGCAAGGGAACAGCGCCATGACGCAGGACAACAGCGCGAAAGCCCCAGTCGTCGAATCGGCCAGCGCAGGCCTCCAGTTTCTTGTCATGCACTGGCGCAAGCTGCTGGCGCCGGCGCTGTTTCTGGGACTGGTCAGCGCCATCATGTTCGCGACGCTTGGACCGGACGCAGCTGCATCCGGTTCTCCCGCCAGCGCCCTTTTGGTTCAGGCGAGTTACGCCCTGGCAAGCCTCATCGCGCTTGCCCCGGCCTACCGGCTCGCGCTGCGCCAGGAGACGGGCGGGTTCGGCGGGCTCCAGGTCGGCGCCGATGAGCTGCGTCTGATCCTGTCCCAGTTCGCGGTGCTTGCCATCGTCATGTTCATCATGCTCGTCGCCGCCTTTACCCTGGTGCTTGTCGCAATGGCGCTTGCAGCCTCCAGCGGCGCTTCGCTGGAGAGCATCCAGGGCGACCCGCAGGCGCTGCTCGCAGCCCTCGGTCCAATGGGGGGCCTGCTGATCAGCCTTCTCGGCGTGCTCGCCATCGCAGCACTGGTCGCCGCGCTCGTTCGTTTTTCCCTTGTGCAGGCCGCGGTGATCGGCGAGCGGCGCATCGCAGTGATGGCTGCGGCGCGCTGGACCAAAGGCAATGTGATGCGGATCCTCGCGGCCAACGTGCTCCTCGGAACGCCGCTGTTCATCCTGTCGATGTTGCTGGCGGCCCTGCTGAAACTCGCCACCGGTGTTGATCCGGCGGATGTGCGCACCTGGGCGAACGCCGCACCCGAAGCGCTGGCGGTCGCAGGCCTGGTTTGGGGATCTGTGACCTATATGCTGATGAACGTGCCAATCGCCGGCCTCAGCGCCTATCTTTATCGCGGGCTGCGCCCGCAGTAAGGGCCCCCGGCCGTCGCGGCAGGAGATCCTCTGGCGCGCGCCGCGGCTGCGTCCGTGCGATGGAGGGCTCAGCCCGCCAGTAACGGTGCGCCAGCGCCAATGGCATGCCCGCCTCCCTCAGGCGCGCCGCGCGCCGTCGTCGCGCAGTGATGTCGCCAGGTTGAAATCGACGCGATGTGTCTTCGCCAGTCTGCGATGGACGTTCAGACGCTTCAGTGCGACGGCCAGCGCCCAACGCGCGGCAGCGCCTGGCTTTGAGACGCGATCGCTGCGCGGCGGCGATATGCCAAGCCGGCGCAGTGCGCCGTGTGCATAATAGACCCCGTGGCGCAGCCGCGCCTCCCACGTCATGAACTCGATCGACAGGGAGACGTTCAGGGTTCCAAGATTCTCGACGCGGTGGGGCGCGTTGATCGGCCATGACAGCGCCATGCCCGGCTCAAGATCGAAGACAGCGGCCGCCGTATCGAATTCCGGCAGATAGACCAGATCCTCCGTCGTGACCCGGAGGGCTATGTCCTCCATGGCCGTGTCGGGCAGATAGGTCTCGTCTGTCGGATAAACCCAGATGCGCTTGCGCCCGCGCAGATGCAGAAGAACAACGCCAGGCATGTCCGCATGGTAGGGTACGCGGCTGTGCGGCGCGGATATGAGCAGGTGCGCGTTTGAGGACATGACACGCAGGCCGGGATTGAGACGCTCCAGATCGCGCAGCAGGTGTTGGGCGATCTCGCCCAGGGCTGGATTCGCCTGCTGCACGCTGCGCAGATTGACCCAGAGCCGTCCCTGCCGGACGGCGTCGAGGATTTGGACGCCCGGCAAGGCGCCGCGCGCGCCGGTGCGAACGCGGCTGAGCCCGTCGTGATCCGTCTCATAGAGGTTGACGTCGGTGAGCGTGTCGGGGTGACGTTCGAGGAGTTCGGCCAGATGCGCGTCGTCAAACAGACGCGCAGCCTGCGGCCGCCCCAGAACGGTGTGTGCGAACGTCAGCGGGCGGCGCAGAAAGTCTCCTGCGAGCGTAGCGTCCCACGCAGCGACAATCGGTTGCGACATCAGTTTTGTGTCCCCAGGGGCGGGCCCTGGGTAGCAGGGGAGTGCTCAGGGAACCGTAAACTGATGGCCGTGCGACTGACGTATCGGCGCCAGGCCGGGCCGGGGGCGGCGCGCGCGCCTGCAGCGAGTGGTCACCCCCCCGGCGTCAATGGCCACGCCCATGACTGCCCGCCTGACGGGCAGCATGCGCGCAAGCCTCCCCCAATGAGAGCCCCCGAGACCAGACAGCCTTCACGCAGCAACCTTCACACCGCAACCTACACCGGGCAAACCTTGGCGCAGAAGCGGTGGCCCGGCGCAGGTGGTCAATCGCCCAGGGCGGCAAGGGGGCTGGGGCGGCAAGGGGGCTGGGGCGGCAAGGGGGGCTGGGGCGGCAAGGGGGGCTGGGGCGGTCAGGTCCGCGGCGCCGGCAGTCCTGGGGGCTGCAGTCCTGCAGGCCGGCAGTCCTGCAGAATCGTGCTCAGCCGCCGGCGCCAGACCTGCCCGCGCTCGCCGCACGGACCAGAGCCTCTGCGTCCGCCTCCCGCAGATACTCATCAAGCCGCGTGATCCGTCCCTCCGCCACCCGGCAAATCACCACCGCTGCAAGCGCCAGCGTCTCGCCAAGGTGTGTCTCGCCGCGCAGCACGTGCTGCTGGAAGAAACCGTCCGAGGTGGCTTCGCGTCGCTGAATGTCGTAGCGATAGGTCTTCAGCTGGCGGCGCATCCACGCCAGCATGCGGACGTTCGCCTCCCGGTCCTGGCCAGGATGGTCAAGCCCGTCGGTATTGTGCCAGATGACGGCGTCAGGCGCGTAGCAGTCGCGCATCGCGTCAAGGTCGCCCGTCTCCAGCGCCGCCACAAACCGCGCCGCCAGCGCAAGCGCCTCGCTCCGCTGGCGGGTGTCGGAGTCCTGCGTCATTGCAGTCCTTTGGATTGCCGGTGACCGGGCGGGCGTTTGGCCTAAAGGGGGATGTTGTCGTGTTTCTTGGGCGGATTGGTCGCCTGCTTCGTTTTGAGCGTGCGCAAGGCCCGTGCAATCCTGCGCCGGGTATTGTGCGGCATGATCACGTCGTCAATATAGCCCCGCGACGCGGCCACGAACGGGTTGGCGAACCGATCCTGATACTCAGCGGTGCGCTCAGCAATTTTTGCCGGATCACCCATCTCGGCCCGGAAAATGATCTCCACGGCGCCCTTCGCCCCCATGACCGCGATTTCGGCGGTCGGCCATGCATAGTTGATGTCGCCGCGCAAATGTTTGGACGACATGACGTCGTATGCCCCGCCATAGGCCTTGCGCGTGATCACGGTGACCTTGGGAACTGTCGCTTCGGTGTAGGCGAACAGAAGTTTCGCGCCGTGCTTGATGAGGCCGCCATACTCCTGGCGCGTGCCAGGCATGAAACCTGGAACATCCACAAACGTCACGATTGGAATGTTGAAGCAGTCGCAGAAGCGCACGAAGCGGGCGGCCTTGCGGCTGGCGTCGATGTCGAGCACGCCTGCAAGCGCCATCGGTTGGTTGGCCACCACACCGACCGTCTCGCCATCCATGCGGGCGAAGCCCGTGATGATGTTTTTTGCGAAGTCCTTCGAAATTTCGAAAAAATCGCCCTCGTCGACGACCTTCTCGATGAGTTCCAGCATGTCATAGGGCTTGTTGGGATTGTCCGGGATAAGTGTGTCCAGGCTCATATCCTGCCGGTCGTTGGGGTCATGCGTTTCGCGGCGCGGCGCCCGATCCCGGTTCGAGGATGGCAGAAAATCAATCAGCCGACGGATTTCAATCAGCGCTTCGACGTCATTTTCGAAGGCGCCGTCAGCCACGCCGGACTTCTGCGCGTGCACCCGGGCCCCGCCGAGGTCTTCGTGGGTGACCTGCTCGTTTGTGACTGTCTTCACCACGTCTGGCCCGGTGACGTACATGTAGCTCGTGTCCTTCACCATGAAGATGAAGTCCGTCATCGCCGGCGAATAGACGTCGCCGCCTGCGCACGGGCCCATGATCACGCTGATCTGGGGCACCACGCCCGACGACAACACGTTCTCGACGAAAATGTCTGCGTACCCGGCCAGGCTGTCGACGCCCTCCTGGATCCTGGCGCCTCCGGCGTCGAACAGGCCGATGACCGGCGCACCGTTCTGAGCGGCCATCCGCTGAACCTTCACGATTTTCTGGGCGTGGGCGTACGACAGCGACCCGCCGAACACTGTGAAGTCCTTTGAGAACACGTAGACGAGGCGCCCGTTCACCGTCCCCCATCCCGTGACCACGCCGTCGCCCGGGATCTTCTGATCTGCCATCCCGAACTCGGATGAGCGATGCTCGACAAACATGTCCCACTCTTCGAAGGATCCCTCGTCGAGCAGCAGATCGATGCGCTCGCGCGCGGTGAGCTTGCCTTTGGCGTGCTGGTTCTGGATGCGCTTCTCACCGCCGCCGAGACGGGCTTGCTCGCGCTTGGCTTCCAGGCGATCGAGGATGTCTTTCATCGGGGCGGGCTCTCCAGAGCAGGAAACGGAACGGCGCGCCTGCGGGCTAGCATTCCCTTGGCCGGGCGGGAAGAGGTCCCAGGCCGCGTTTCGTGGCGGGATGGCGCCGGTGGACAGGGGCCAGCCGCCCGCGCGCCGCCGGCGTCAGGGCGGCTTTGGCTTATCCCTGGAGGGCCGACCGGCCTCCTTGCGTCGCCTGAGGTTGGCGCGCAGCGCTGCAGCGCGTCTGGCGGCGCGGTCGTCCTCTGGGGGAGCCTTTGGGGCGTCTGGTCCGGGGGCGTCACCCTTGCTCACGGCTGCGATCCACCTTCCTCGCGCGCAGCGACAGTCTTTCCATCGTCCGCGGCCTTCGCTATAGGCACGCTCTTCCTGGCGCGCCGATGTAGCGTAGTGGTAGCGCAACCCCTTGGTAAGGGGTAGGTCGCGGGTTCAATTCCCGCCATCGGCACCAGGTCTGCCTCCGCTCAGCACAGTTCCCCCAGGAAACGCCCGCTCGGCACAGTCCCGCTCGGCGAAGTTCCGCTCGGCGAAGTCCCGGTTGGCGAAGTCCCGGTTGGCGTGTCGCCGTGGCGGGGCGCCGTCAGCCTGGTTCGTGTTTGTCGCCCCTTTCTCCCGACCTGTTGTCCGGGACCCTGTTCTCGTGGACCTGTTCTGCCGGGCCTGTTCTGCCGGGCCTGTTCTTCCGGACCTGTTCTTCCGGGGCCTTTCTCCTTCAGGGCGTCGCCCGCAGGAGCGGCCCCTGGACCCGCCATCAATGGGACCGCCACAGGCCAGCGCCCAGAGCCCAGAGCCCAGAGCCCAGCGCCCAGCGCCCAGCGCCTGGGGGGCGCCTGCGACGCGCTCAGCCTATCGCGTCATCCGGAATATGGGCTTGTGCGAGCCTTCATATCGACGCACAGCGGCGCTATGCTGAAGGTTTGAGGGCTGCGTCGGGAGAGAGACGATGGGCGGGCATGTGCGGCGACGGGGAGCAGCCGGTGCGGCAGGCGTGATTTTCGCCGTCCTGCTCGCCGCCTGCGGCGTTCAGAAGGCCCAGGCGCCGTCGCCGTCCGCGCCCCAGACCACCGGCGTGCAGGAGTCGGCTTTGCCCGAGAAGCCGCTGGCGGAAGCCGCAGGGCCGGATGAAACATCAGGCGCGCAACAGCCCCCCAGCGAGCCAGAGACGCCTCAGGCCGAGACGCCCCAGGCCGAGACGCCCCAGGCAGGCGGCGGTCCCGACGAGGGTGGGGCAGAGCAGGAACGCGAGAACTACGCCATGGCCGAGCCGCCGGAGACTGAAGGCGGCGAAGCCAACACATTCGCGCCGCCAGTCGAGGAGCGCCAGCCCTCCCGAAGCCCGCCGCCGACTTACCCTGGTCGTCCCATCGCCCCCGCTCCTGCGCCTGTGCCCGAGGCCCCGCCTGCCCCGCCGCCGGCCCCGGGCGAGCCGGAGAGGATCCAGAAGGTCACGGTGTACTTCGGGACGGATCGCGCGTTGGAGACGGTTCGCGGCGCGCGCGTGTTCGGCCGTTCCGAGGCCACCGGTCTCTACTACGGCCTCGTCGACGTCACGATCCCCCCCGGCCACCAGGAGGGCGAGCTGGAAAGTCCGCAATGGTGGCGTTTCGAATTCAACGCCGACCCTGAGAAACACGTGACGTACCAGGGATACACGTTGATGACGCGGGATGTGTTTTATCAGCGGTTGTGCGACGTCGTGTCCAGGTCCCAGGAAAAGCAGGCCTTTGTCTTCGTGCATGGGTTCAACACAAGCTTTGAGGACGCCGCACGGCGAACAGCCCAGCTGTACAAGGACCTGCGCTTTGACGGCGCGCCGATTTTCTACTCGTGGCCCAGTCAGGCGGAACTCTCCCTGTTCGGATACAATCGCGACGTCACGCTGTCGGCCCGCACTGAGCCGCGTCTTGAAGCATTCCTGAAGGAAGTCGCCGCCCGCACCGGCGCCCGGCGAATTCATCTGATCGCCCACTCGATGGGCAACAAGGCGCTGGTCAACGCCCTGGCCCGGATGGCGGCGAGCCGTTCGCAGCAGACGGCGCCGCTGTTCAACCAGATCGTGCTGACCGCCCCCGATATCGATCGCGAAGTGTTTCTCGATCTCGCGCGGCGCATGCGCGGAGCGGGCCAGCAGGTGACCCTGTACGCCTCCGCCAATGACAAGGCGCTGCAGGCTTCCAAGAGCTATAATGGATTTCCGAGGGCTGGCGACGCCGGGGCCTCGATTATCGTCGCGCCAGGCATTACCACAGTTGATGCCTCCAACGTCACAACTGCGGTGTTTGATCTCGAACACAGCTATTTCGCCAGCGAAAAGGATGTGCTGACCGACCTGCGGACGCTGATCTCGACGGGACGTCCCGCCGCCCAAAGAGGGCTCAAGCCGGTGTCGGCGCCCTCGGGCGGAGCGTATTACGTCATCGATTAGGGCGACGCCGACGCCGGGCGTGTCGGCAGGGACCGATCATCCCCCCATCGGAGCGTGCCCCTGCGTTCGGCGCACCGCGTTTCTGCCGTGCGGCCCTGTCGTGTGCATCGCTTGCCCGTCTTGACCGCCAGGCTGTGTTGACCGCCAGGCTGTGTTGACCGCCAGGCTGTGTTGACTGCGAAGCTGTGCTGACTGCCAGCCTGTGCTGACCGCTACGCGATGTCGGGCGCCGTGCGTTCATCGTCATCTATGGTCAGCTTGTAACCCTCATGACTGGCCTGGAAGCCGAGCCGCTCATAGAACCGATGCGCGTCCATCCGGGCCTTGTTGGACGTCAGCTGCATGATCCGCGCGCCGCGCCGACGCGCCTCGGCGATCGCGAACCGGATCATGGCCTCGCCGAGCCCCCTGCGCCGGCGGCGAGGACCCACCCGAACAGCTTCGATTTCGCCCCGCGTCGCCCCCTGCAGGGCGAGGCATGGGATTAGGGTGAGCTGGAACGTGCCGATCACAGCCTCGCCCTCGAGCGCAACGTAGACCGTCGTATTTGGGTCCGCGCTGATGCGCTCCCAGGCCGCTTCATAGGGGGCAAGATCGAACGGCGTCTCCCGCAAGGCGCCGATCGCATCATCGGCGAGGAGCGCCACAATGGCTTTCAGATGCGCTGCCTCGGCTGGTCGAAAAACTGCAGGCGCGCTGGCGAGGACCGTTTGCATGGCGCGATGCTAACCCATCCGCGCACGGATTTCCAGCTGCACGCCCCGGGGCGGTCCCGCCCCCCGGCTCCCCACTCCAGCGCTCCATCCCAGCGCTCCATCCCAGCGCTCCATCCCGGCGCTCCATCCCGGCGCTCCTTCATGGCGCCCCACCCCGCCCCCATCCAGGCGCATCACGCCCGGCGCTCAGCCTCTGGCGCATCAGATCCAGGCTATCGGCGGCAGAGGCAGAGTATTCGCCCCGGCTCAGTCGTCCCCGCGCGGCGCGATCAACGGCGCGATGATGAAACCGGCCGCCGCGCCGCCCAGAGCGAGCTGCCAGGGCGAGTGGCGTTCATACAGACGCAGAAGGTCGACCAGCAGCGGCAGGCTGATGCCGGCTATCAGCATAACCGTGGCGGCGGGAAGAAAGCGGCGCGCCGGACCCGTCGGGGGCGCACGCTCGGCAAGCACGATGAACGCGGCCAGGAGGCCGCAGATCGGCGCCGCGCCGCCATAGGCGAGCACCTCCCGGTCGAGGCTGGTCCAGACCAGCAATTGACCGCCTGCAGCGGCGGAGGTGAAAAACACCAGCGGCGTCGCGCCTCCCCCGAGGGGGCCGCGTCGCGCCATCTGCGCCACCAGGGACCCGGTGACGAACACCAGGACGGCATCGACGCCAACCATCGTCGCGCCGATCAGAAACAGCTCCGGGCGGAACGGATCGTTCAGCATCAGCACGTTCGACTCAAGATGCACGAAAGGATGCAGGACCAGACTCGCCGGTGAGTAGGGCAGGGGGCTCGACTGCACCGCATAAAGAGTGGCGGTGGCGTAGATCTGCTCGACCGCCGTGGGAAACGGCAGCAGGCGCAGAACGAACATCGCCGCCATCGCGACAGCCAGGACCGCTGCGACCGGCGAACCGCCAAGGATGCGCAGGCCGCTCACCGGTCCGTGTGCGCGCCGCCGCGAAGCGCCGCCTCCACCAGGATCAAACGGTCATTTCCAAAATACATGTCGTCCCCATTTACGAACATTGTGGGCGACCCGAAGCCGCCGCGCGCTACAAGCTCGTCCGTGGCCGAGCGCAGCCGTCCCTTCGCCTCGGGCGTCTGCGCATACGCAAGGCCATCCGCCGGATTGAGACCCGCCTCGCGCGCACACCGCGCCAGCGTTTCAGGCTCTGAGATGTCCTCCAGTCGGCTCCAATAGGCCTCAAAAACGGCCAGGGCGAAAGCCGGCAAAGCTCCATGATCGAGCGCCCAGTAGGTCATGCGCATGGCACGCACCGCGTTGACCGGAAACACCGGCGGCTCGCCGATGCGCACGCCGGCAAGGCGCGCCCAGTCCTGGAGGTCCTTGACATAATAGCGCGCCTTGACCGGATTGGGATTGGCCCGTGAGGCGTAGACCGTGTCGTTCACCGCGTTGAACACGCCTCCCACCAGCACAGGCCGCCATATCAACTCGGCCCCGGCGCGTGCGGCGAGCGCTTCGATCTGGCTGAACGCCAGAAATGTCCACGGACTTGAGCAATCGAAAAAGAACTCCAATCGCGGTCTTGCCGGCTGTGCGGTCATCTGCGGTGACATGTCAGACATCCTTGGGCTTGCAGCAGGGCGAACCGACGCGCCGCCCTGCCGGGCGCCCGCCCTTTGCAATCATGTCAGGCTGAGGCGGTGTTCAGCGAATATTTTCTATTTTCGTGTTTGCTCTCCTGACAGTGAGAGCTTGGCCTGTCCCGCGCTCTGCCGCAAGCGGCGGTGATTGTGGATAACGCCAGGTAAATC
Organism: Hyphomonadaceae bacterium; assembly: GCA_040381075.1. Taxonomy (GTDB): domain Bacteria; phylum Pseudomonadota; class Alphaproteobacteria; order Caulobacterales; family Aquidulcibacteraceae; genus JBEIHX01. Next base: position 99,326 of record JBEIHX010000008.1, on the reverse strand, counting down.
AATGTGATGGCTTTGGCTTTTTACCGTGCATCAAGGACGGTGAGGCGCTCGGGCCAGGCGGGCGCATCGCCCGCGGCGGACACAAGGCGCGACGGTCGCGCGCCCGGCTGCCCCGTCGCTTGCGTTTGCGCTGATCAGCCTCGGGATCAGGAAACGGACCATGAACCTGTTGCAGCGCCTTATGAGTATTCAGCTTGACCCGGCGCCGCCGCTGCCGACGGTGAGCTTCCTGCTCGCGGCCGTCGCGCTTACGGCGGCGGCGGTCGTCACCGCGCAGGACGCATCCGCGCAGGAGTCAAACGCTGCTTTCGAGCGTCCCTACGGCTTCGCCTATGGCGAGGAAACCCGCCCCTACGATGCATATTCGCGCGACGCCTCGGGCAACCGCCTGATCGTGAACGGACGGATTGTGCTCGGCGGCGATCTGTCGACCCTTCCTGCGACCCTCGGGCTCTTCGGAGACATCAGCCAGGACACGACGGCTCTCGGCGGTTTTGGAACGACCCTGGCGATCGGCAACCAGCTCAATGTGATCACCCAGGGCGACTGGAACACCGTCGTGCTGAACGTCACCCAGACCAACAACGGCAATATCACCGCGTGCACCGGGGCGACCTGTATCGCCAATCAGAACTAACGGCCCGAGCTGTAAGGGAAGCTGCCCATGAACCGTCCCCACCTCCGCATTCCGGCCTCCGCTGGGGCCATGCTGGGCGCGCTGGCCTTGGTCGGCTGCGCCGTCTCTCCGTCGGCCCAGCCATCGGGCCTGTACGCCCGACCGATCGGCAATGCCCCGGTGGTCGCCAATCCGACCCCGTATACGCCGGCCCTTGTCTGCCTGGGCGATCACGCCCGCGCCGCCAACGCGCCGGCGCCGCGGATCGCCGTCGGGCGGATCCTGGACTATACCGGAAAAGAAGATTTCGAAGGCGGTCGCAAGATCACCCAGGGCGCGTCCCTCATGGCGATGTCCGCCTTCGCCAAGGCAGGCGCCCGGCTGGTCGAGCGGTTTGACACCTCGGTGTCGGAACTTGAATTGAAGTACGCCAACAACAAGCTGATCGGCGATGCGGATACCGACTACCGCAAGATCCTGGCCGGGTCAGTTCCGGGATCGGACTATTACCTTGTCGGCGGCGTCACGGAACTCAATTACAACATCCGCTCGAGCGGGCTTGACGCTTTCGGCGGCGACGTGGACGCGAGCGACCCCAAGGGCCGGATCAACGCAAAAATCTATGTGATGAATATCGGTCTGGATCTGCGCCTCGTCGACACGCGCAGCCTCGAGGTGATCGATGTCATCTCCTACCAGAAGCAGATCCTGGGCCGGGAAGTCGGCGCGGGGGTGTTCACCTTCTTTGGGGACAACGTCATCGACATCGGAGTGGGCGGACGCGCCCAGGAGCCGGTTCAGCTCGCGGTGCGCGCAGTGGTGGAGCGCGCGGTGCTGGAAATGATGACGAACCTCTACGGCGCTTCAGGCCCCTCGGCCTGCGCCGGCGTGCTTCGGGCCGATCCGCTGGCGACAAATGGCGCCACGGGTGATTTCATCCCGGCGTACGACAATCTTGAGACCAACAACGCCCTGACCCGCGATGAAGCGCGCCGCTGGCATCCCCAGCGCGATCCCGACATGCGCGCCGCGCTCAAGGGTCGCACCGAGTAAACGTTTGGAGCTGTCTTGGCAGGCAGTCCAGGCGGCGTCCGCTGATGCGGGCGCCGCCTTTCTTTTTCTCAGGCATGGCGGCGCGGACGCCTTGGCGCGCCCGCCGGGAGATGCTTGAGTGGAACCATGTCAGACAAGGTCGTGCGCATTGGCGGCGCCAGCGCGTTCATCAACGATTCTTCCACCGCTGCCCCGCAGCTGATCGCGGGCGGCGTTGACTATCTTGTCTTCGACTATCTCGCTGAAGTCACCATGACGTTTCTTGCGCGCGCCAGGCGGGCCAATCCGAACGCCGGCTTTGCAGCGGATTTCGTCGATGTGGCGATGCGGGAAAACCTCGCCGAGATCCTCCGGCGCAGGATCAAGGTGGTCGCCAACGCCGGCGGCCAGAACCCGCAGTCCTGCGCCAGGGCCCTGGAGGCGCTGTGCCGGGAACTCGGCCTGTCTCCCCGAATCGCCGTCGTTGAAGGCGATGACCTGGCTGATCGCGCGGGGGAGTTTGCGAGCCGCGGCGTTGTCGAGATGTATTCAGGCGCCCCATGGCCAGGCCAGGTGCTCAGCATAAACGCCTATCTCGGCGCCTTCCCGATCGCTGCTGCTCTGGCGTCCGGCGCAGACATCGTCATCACCGGGCGGGTGGTGGATTCCGCCTTGACGCTGGGCCCGCTCATTTTCGAATTCGCATGGACGGCTCACGACCTCGATCGCCTTGCCCAGGGTTCTCTCGCAGGCCACATCATCGAGTGCGGCGCCCAGGCGACCGGTGGGCTGTTCACCGACTGGCGCGAGGTGCCGGACTGGGCCAACATAGGCTATCCGATCATCGAGTGCTTCGCTGACGGACGGTTCATCGTCACCAAGCCCGAGGGCACGGGCGGTCTGGTCTCGCCGGCGACTGTGGGCGAGCAACTGCTGTATGAGGTCGGCGACCCCTCAGCCTATCTGCTGCCGGACGTGGCGTGTGATTTCAGGCATGTCCGCCTGCGTCAGCCGGCCAGCAACCGCGTCGAAGTCACCGGCGCGCGCGGGCGCGCGCCGAGCGGACGCTACAAGGCGTGCCTGACCTACCAGGACGGCTGGCGCGCCATTGCGGTGATGCCGGTGATCGGCATTGACGCCGCCGCCAAGGCGCAGCGCCAGGCTGAGGCAATCCTCGAGCGAACACGGGCCATGCTGCGCGCCCGCAATCTCGGCGACTATCGTCGGACCCTGATTGAGAACCTCGGCGCGGAGGCGGGCTACGGCGCCCATGCACGCGCTGGAGCGACCCGTGAAGTGGTCTGCAAGATCGGCGTGGAGCATGAGGAAAGGGCCGGCGTCGAGCTGTTCATCCGCGAATACGCCTCCCCCACAACGTCCATGTCGCCAGGCTCGACCGGGTGGTTCGCCGGCGTGCCCCAGCCGTCGCCCGTCGTCGGCGTGTATTCCTTCCTGATCGACCGGCGCGAGGCGCCCGCGCGCATCACGGTGAACGGCGCGATGTCGGTGCTGGAGGCGGATGGGCCGGTCGGCGACCCGTCCGGTCTCTCCTGCGAGGCCGGTCCGACGGCGCTGCTGGGCGAAGACACCGTGACCGTCCCACTCATCCGGCTCGCCTATGCACGGTCTGGCGACAAGGGAGATACGGCGAACATCGGCGTCATTGCGCGCCGGCCAGACTATCTGCCCTATCTGCGGGCCAACCTGACCGCAGAGGCGGTTGCGGCGCACATGGCGCACCTGTTCGATCAAGACGCAGCGCCGCGCGTCGAGCGGTTCGAGCTCCCGGGCTTTGATGCGCTCAATTTTCTCCTGCACGCCGCCCTCGGCGGCGGCGGCGCAGGTTCGCTGCGCGCAGATCCGCTGGCCAAGGGGCTCGCACAGCAACTGCTCGACATGCCGGTGCGCGTCCCGGCAAGCCTGGCCTAGCCGCGCGCAGGGCCCGGGCGCGGCGCACCGAGCCATTCGCCGAGGAGCGCATTGACCGTGTCCGGGGCTTCCTGCTGCACCCAGTGGGAAACATTTGGCAGGCGGCGCACCATGAGGTCGCGCACAAGTCCCTCATAGCCCTCGGCGCCACGCACGCTGAGGGCCGTATCGGCTTCCCCCCAAATCAGCAGGGTCGGAGTCTCTATGGGGGCGACCATACCGCGGGCGAACCGGGCCATCGGGCCATTCTGGCCGAAGTTTGCGCGGTAGTAGTTGATCATCGCCGTCATGGCCCCGGGCAGGCGGGCGTTGGCTGCGTAGGCGTCAAGCACCTCCGGACCGAAATTGGTCTTGTCGACGGCCATGTCGTGAAAGGCGCGCCGCACGCCGCGTGCGTCACTCGCGGTCAGCAGCCATTCAGGCAGCCATGGCGCCTGGAAAAACGCCACGTACCAGCTCTTGCGGCGCTGCTCGCGGTCCGTGCGTATCAGGTCGAAAAACACGCCGGGGTGGGGCACGTTCATGATGACCAGACGATCGAGCGCGCGTTTGGCGTCCGCCGCGAAGGCCCATGCGACCAGCGCGCCCCAATCATGCGCGAGAAGGGTGACGGGACGACCCTGGGCGCCTGCGTCGATCAGGCCGGCGACATCGTCAGTAAGCCTGTCGATGGCATAGTTGGCCACGCCGCGCGGGCGGCTCGAACCGCCATATCCCCGCAGATTGGGCGCCCAGACCTCGTAACCGAGCGTCGCCAGAAAGGGCAGCTGAAAGCGCCAGGACTGCTTGGACTCAGGAAAGCCATGCAGGCACAGGGCGAACTTCCCGCCGCTGCCGGCGATGTCGGTTTCGAACGTCAGGCCGTTCGCAGGGATGAATGCAGTGCGCGCCATCGCGCCAGCAGAGCCCAGGGTGGCGCGCGAGGCAATGGCCTGGCGCTTGCTGCGGTGACCGGCGCGCGCCCGTTTGGCAGGGGCCGGGCAGGCGACCAGCCCACACCGCGCGCTGGCAGGCGCGCCACAGCGACAGTCGGACCGGCCTGTCGCTCACCCCATTGCGGGCGCGACTGTGCCGCCGTATCGCCCGATGGTCGGATCAGTCTTTTGAAAGTGCGATGTTTTTGGCGGCGCAGTCAGCGCGCCAGCGCAATCCGGGGGTGTGGTACCGCCTCCAGGGATCGAACCAGGGACCTCCGGATCCACAATCCGGCGCTCTAACCATCTGAGCTAAGGCGGCATGCGTCAGGGCGCGGAAGCTAGTCGCGACAGGGCCGGTGCGCAAGACGCAGGCTGCTGCGGAGTGTGCGCGCACGCCGGTCGGGGCTCGGCGGTGAGGCGCTGCGCCGCTACGTATCCTCCCGCATCGCGGCGCGGGCGCGACGATTCGCTCTCCAAAACGCCGCAAAGCGGGGTAGACTCCGGCCAAACGGAGGACGTGTCCCATGCGTCAGTGGATTTTCAGCGCCGCGGTGCTGGCCGTGGCGGGCGGCGCCGCCGCCCAACAGGTCGCAGCCCAACCGCCCGCCGGGCAAGACGCCGGCAAGATCGCGATCACCATTTACAACAATGATCTGGCTTTGGTCGAAGATGCGCGTGTCATGAGCGTTGACGCCGGCCGTTCGCGCCTTGAGTTCCCAAACGTCTCGGCGAGGATTCAGCCCGAGACAGTCAGTCTTGCCGCCGATGGCGTCTCGATCGTGGAGCAGAACTTCGACTTCGATCTCCTCACTCCCTACAAGATGATGGAAAAGGCGGTGGGGTCAACGATCCGGCTGGTGCGCACCAATCCGGCGACCGGCAGGGAGACTGTCGAAACCGCCAAGGTGCTCTCCGCCAATGAAGGCGTGGTCCTGCAGATCGGCGACCGCATTGAAGTGCTGCGTGACGACGGTCTGCCCGTGCGCGTGCTGTTTGACCGCATCCCGCCCAACCTGCGCGCCAAACCAACGCTGTCTGTTACGGTCAACAGCGCCGCCGCCGGCAGACGCACGGCGACGTTGCGCTATCTGACCAACGGCGTGCGCTGGCAGGCTGATTATGTCGGCCTGTTCGATGAAAAGTCTGGCTCGCTCAATCTTCAGGGTTGGGTGACGCTGACGAACCAGACGGGCGCAGCCTATGTGAACGCCCGCACCCAGTTGATCGCTGGCTCGCCGGGAGACGGCGGAGGTGTGATCGAGAGCGCGCTCGCCGGCGGTGTCGGCGGGGCACAGAGCGATGAAACGGCCTTCTCCGACTATCATCTCTATACGCTCAAGGAGCCGACCACGATTGCGGAGAACCAGACAAAACAGGTGAGCTTCCTGGATGCGCCAAAGGCGCGCGCCAACAAGATCTATCTCGTCGAGCGCAGCGGCTTGATGTCCCAGCGCTATGCGGAAGGCGCCAGCGTGAAGCTCCGCCTGAAGAACGATACGCCGTCCGGTCTTGGGGCGCCTTTGCCGGCCGGCACGGTGCGTCTGTACGCGAAGGATTCAGCCGGGCGGGCTCAGTTTATTGGTGAGGATTCGCTCGGCCATATCGCGCAGGGCTCGACGATTGAGCTCAATGTCGGCACGGCCTTCGACGTGACCGCCCAATCGTCCGTAGAGAAACAGGAAGAACCGGTGAAGGGCGTGACGGTGACCCAGATGCGCTACGTCTTTCGCAATGCGCGCGCCGAGCCGGTGACCATCCAGTTCGTGCAGGGCGGCATCGATGGGGATCACGAGTTCCTGGAATCCTCAATGACGCCCACCCGGATCGATGCGCAAAGCTATCGCTTTGACGTCGCCACGCCCGCGCGCGGAGAAGCCGTCGTGACCTTCACCTTGCGCGAGGGCACGGAAGAGAAGGATCAAAAGGCGAAGTGATGCGCCTGCGGATCACCCCCTGCGTCCTGGTCGCTTGCCTGTGGGCGGCCCCCTCGTTCGGCGAGACAGTCTCGTCCCCCGGCGTGCCGGAAGTGACGGCGGGGCCTGCCGAGTCCGTGTTTGTCACGATCTATCGGGATGATCTGGCCTTGATCACGGAAACCCGGACGGTGGATCTGCCAGCCGGACGGGTCAAGATCGCCTTTGAGGGTGTCCTGGACAGCGTCATTGCGCCGTCCGCCGTGATCCGCGGCTTCGAAGGGTTGGAGGCTGAGCGCAACTTCGATTTTGACGGGCTGTCGCCGCGAAGCCTGCTCGCCAAGTCAATCGGCGAGCGGGTGACGCTCGTGCGCACAAATCCGGCGACGGGCGGCGAAGTGCGCGAGGACGCCACGGTGCAGGCTGCCGGCGACGGCGTCGCGCTCGCGTTCAGGAACCGTTTCGAGGCGCTTGGATGTTCTGGCCTGCCGGAGCGTCTCGTGTTTGAAAAGACGCCTGCGGGTCTGCGCGCAAAGCCGACGCTGTCGACGACGCTGACGGCCGCGCCTGCCGGGCGTGCAACGCTTAGCCTGTCTTATCTGGCGACCGGTCTGTCCTGGCGCGCCGATTATGTCGCCACCCTGGATCCGGCGCGGCGGGCTGCAACGTTGATCGGATGGGTCTCGTTGACGAACGCAGCCGCGAACGGATTTGATGATGCAGGCGTTGGCGTTGTCGCTGGCGACCTGTCGCGCGTGTTCACGCCCTCGACGCGCGCAGCTGTCTTCAACATGGCCCAGCGCGCCTGTTATCCGATGAAGACGACAACCGACCTGCCGCCGGTCGACCGCTTCTGGGAGCGCACATCGCGCGGCATGATGAAGGCCTATCCGATGGCGGCGATGGCGCCGCCCCCGCCGCCGGCGCCGGAGATGGCGATGGCCGTGATGGCGGACGGCGATGCCATGATGCGCCAGGAACAGCTGTCAGACTATCAGCTGTACACAATGCCGGCGCCCACCAGTGTCGCGGCGAACCAGACCAAACAGGTGGCGTTCCTTGCCCGGTCCGACGTTGTCTACGAGACGCGCCGGCGCGTCCGTCTTGCAGAACCGCGGTTCATGACTGGGTCCGTTGAGGCCACGACCGTTGTGCTGGCGTTCAGGAACGACGAGGCGCGTGGTCTCGGCGTACCGCTGCCGCGCGGTGCGGTGCGGGTCATGGGAGACGCCGGCCGGGGGCCTCTGCTGCTTGGCCAGGATGACATCCGTGACACCGCCGTCGGACTTGACTGGAGATTGGAGATCGCTGCCTCGAGCGCCGTGACGGCGCAGCCGACAGTGACGGCGCTGCGCCGGCGCAACATGCGTGACGGACGCGTGCGCATGACGGCCGCGGTCGAGGTTCGTCTCGCCAACGCCAGTGCTGCGGCTGCGATCGTGGAGGTCGTTCATCCCGATCTCGGGCCAGGTCAGCGAATCGTGCGGGCAACCACGCCATTCCGTCTGGTTGACGGAGAAAGGAGGGCTCTTGTCCCGGTTCCGGCGCGGGCCTCGCAGACGCTGCGCTACACCGTGCGGTGGATTGAACCGGGCGGCGGCTGACCTCGGCCGGCCGGCAGGTGGTCCAGACACCTTCCGGCTGCGTATCCAGGAGCATGTCCAAACGCAATCCAGTCGCCGCGATCATGGCGCTCTTCGCGGTCTTTCTGTTTGCCGCCCTCGCTTCGAGCCCTGCCATGGCCGTTGAGGAACCGCCCTACGTTGCGACCCGCACGGATGGCGATTTCGAGATCCGCGACTACGCCCCGATGGTCGTCGCAGAAGTCGTCGTCCCATCCACCAGTCGCTACCCTGCCAATGACGGGTTCCGCCCGTTGGCGAACTATATTTTCGGCGACAACTCGCCTGGCGCGAAGATCGCCATGACCGCGCCCGTGGCGGTCGAGCGCGGAACCAGGATCGCCATGACGGCGCCGGTCCAGCGTGAACGCGACGATGCAGGCTGGGTTGTGCGGTTCATCATGCCTGCTGGCTCCCGCCTCGACACAATGCCCAAACCCAACGACCCGGCCGTACGCCTGCGGGCCCAGCCTGCGCGCCGGCTTGCTGTCGTGCGGTTTTCCGGCATGGCCACGCGCGACTCCTCCAGCGCGAAGGAACAGGCCTTGCGCGCCTGGATGACGCGCGCAGGCCTCCAGCCGGCCGGTGAGGCGATCTATGCCTATTACAACCCGCCCTGGACCCCGGGGTTCATGCGGCGCAACGAGGTGCAGATTCCGATTGCTCCGTAGGCCGCTGGCGCGCCACCCTTGCCCGCCCGCCAGTTTGTCCAGTCCGGAGAGTCATGACGCAGGACGCCGCACCGCCGCCCGCCCGCCGCCTGCCAGGCCGGGTCGTCGCCGCCTATGCCATTCTCGGCGCCCCGCTCGTCGCCCTCACGCTGCCGCTCGTCGTCTACCTGCCGCCCTTTTATGCCGAAACCGTCGGTCTGCCGCTGGCCGCCGTGGGTGCGGCGTTCACTGTCGCGCGCCTTTGGGACCTGGTGACGGATGTGGCGATCGGCGTCGCCCAGGATCGGACAGAACATCCCTGGGGACGGCGCAAGATCTGGATCGCCTTATCCCTGCCCATTTTGATCGTGTCCGCGTGGTTCCTCTTCAATCCCCCCGCTGGGGCAGGGCTCGCCTATCTCTATGTGGTGCTCTTCGTTCTCTATATCGGCTTCACCATGGCGAGCGTTGGTCACCTCAGCTGGGGCGCCGAGATCGCCACCGGCTATCATGAGCGGTCCCGCATCCATGGCTGGCGGGAGGCGGCCGCCGTTTTCGGAATGGTCGCCATCCTCGCCGTACCGGCCCTCGTGCAGGCCGCCGGCCTCGGCGGGCGCGCCGAGGGCGTCCAGGCGATGGGATGGTTCTTTGTGGTCCTGCTGGTCCCGGTGGCTGCAGTCACGCTGATCGCCGCGCCCGAACCGCGCCAGCCGCCGCCGCAGTCGCTGACGCTCAAGGCCTCTGTTGCAGCCCTTGCGCAGAACGCGGCTCTGCGCAGGGCGCTGGCCGCTGACCTGATGGCCGGTTTCGCTCCGGGCGTCACCGGCGCCCTCTTTGTCTTCTTCTTCAGCTATGGTCTCGGCTTTCCCAACACAGCGCCGCTGCTGATGCTGGTTTACTTTGTGGCCGGATTGATCGGCGTGCCGATCTGGATGCGCGTCGCCTTCGCCATCGGCAAACACCGCGCCGCTGCGGTCGCTGCTGTCTATCAGGCTGTCGGTCTATGCTGCACCGCCCTCATTCCCCATGGTCACATGGGATTTGCGATCATCGTCATGGCGATGGTCGGGATCGCCTCCAACGCGGTGCCGTTTCTGATGCGCGCCATCATGTCCGATGTGGTCGATGTCGATCGCCTGCGCACGGGCGAGCAGCGCACGGGGCTGTATTTCGGTCTTCTGCTCCTCACCTCGAAGTTGGGCCTCGCCCTTGCGCCCGGCCTCACCTATCCGATCCTCGCAGCCTTCGGCTTTCAGGTGTCGCTTGGCGCGGACAATAGCGCAACGGCCATGACGGCGCTGACGGTGCTGTTCGTAGCCCTCCCACTGATCGCCAATGTCACCCTGGCGGCGATCATTTGGGGATTTCCTCTCGATGAGAGGGCTCAGGCGGAGAACCGCGCGCGCATCGACCAGGCCTGAGCGGTTGCGGGGCGGGATGGGTGAGGTGGCGCACAAACGGGCTGATGCGCCGCTGCCATGGCGGGGCAGCGCGCAGGAGATGAGCCTTTGGGCGATCTCCACGCCCGATTATGAGCCTGCGAGTTCGGCCGGCGAATTCGGCAGTGGCGCGGTTCATGCAAATGCGACTATCCTGCGCCACTGAGGGCGCCGCCCACGCCGATAGGACAGCACCGTGACCAAGCACTTCGTCACCGAGAAGCTGCGCTTCTTCCTGACGACGCCCGGCCAATGCCCCTATCTGCCCGGGCAGCGGGAGCGCAAGGTGTTCACCTCGCTCGACGACGCACAGGACGCCATCGATCTCAATGACACGCTGACCAATGCCGGTTTCCGCCGCTCCCAGCGGATCGCGTACCGTCCGGCGTGCGAGGCATGCAGCGCCTGTGTGTCGGTGCGCATCCCGGTCGCCCGCTTCAGTTTCACGCGGCGCTGGCGGCGGGTGGCGAAACTCAATTCCGACCTGACCGTTGAATTGCGTGAGGCGCAGGCGACCGAGGAGCAGTACTGGCTCCTGCGACGCTATCTCGATCGCCGGCACGCTGACGGCGGCATGGCCGACATGACCATGCTTGATTACGCCGCCATGGTGGAAGAAAGCCCGGTGCGGACCTTTCTGATTGAATACCGTTCACGGATGACCGGCGAGCTGAAGGCGGCGGCGATGACCGATCTCCTGGGTGATGGGCTGTCCATGGTCTACAGTTTTTACGATCCGGATGATCGCCGACGCAGTCTCGGCGCCTTTATGATCGTGGATCACGTCCGTCGCGCCGCTGCCGCACATCTCGCGCACGTCTATCTCGGATACTGGGTGCGCGGGTCCGAGAAGATGGATTACAAGGCGCAATTCCGCCCGCTCGAAGTGCTGGGCGCGGAGGGCTGGGGCGACTTCGAGCCGCACAGCGGGCCGGTCAGACCGCGATCGGCGCCTTGATTGCGGGATGGGCCTGGTAGTCGTTGATGACGATGTCGCCGGCCTCAAACGCGAACACATCCGTCCTGTGGGGATTGAGCGTGAGGCGCGGCGCGGGAAATGGCGAACGGCCCAGCTGTTCGCGCGCCTGGTCAAGGTGGTTCAGATAGAGATGCGCGTCGCCCAGGGTGTGCACAAACTCACCGGGCTGGAGGCCTGTCGCCTGCGCCATCATGGCGGTCAGCAGTGCGTAGCTGGCGATGTTGAACGGCACTCCAAGGAAGATATCGGCTGAGCGCTGATAAAGCTGGCACGAGAGCCGACCCTCGGCGACGTGGAACTGGAACAGGCAGTGGCAGGGCGGCAGAGCCATGTCGTCAACGTCCGCCGGGTTCCAGGCAGTGACGACCAGCCTGCGTGAGGTGGGGTTGGTGCGGATCTGGTCGCGAACCTGGGCGATCTGATCGATCACGCGTCCGTCGGGTGCGGCCCAGCTGCGCCATTGTCTGCCGTAGACCGGGCCGAGATCGCCGTTGGCGTCGGCCCATTCATCCCAGATAGACACGCCGCGTTCCTGCAGCCAGCGCACATTGGTGTCACCGCGCAGAAACCAAAGCAGTTCGAGGACGATCGACCTGACGTGCAGCTTCTTTGTCGTCAGCAGCGGAAATCCGTCGCCGAGGTCAAACCGCATCTGGCGCCCGAAGACGCCCCGCACGCCGACACCCGTTCGATCGCTGCGCTCGACGCCGTTTGCGAGCACGTCTGCAAGCAGGTCCTGGTAGGCGATATCCGCCTTGCTGGCCCCGGGCGAATGAACGGATCCTGCCGGCCTCTCTGCGGCTGCGGGGGGGAGGGGACGTGTCTTCGCGGCGGCGCTCATAGGTGAGACGCTAGCGGTCGAGAGACGATTCGGCGAGCCGCAGGGGCGAAGCATGCGCAGATTTCCCTCCGGCCGTGGCGCCGGCTGGTTGAGACGCCGGGCGGCCGCTGGGGCTGCAGCTGTCGCCCTTGTCATGGGAGCGAGCCCGGCCGGCGCGTCAGGTCCGCGAGCGGCTGGCGATGTCGCACCGCTCGGCCCGGCCCCGGTCCGGCTGATCCTGGAGCCGACGCCGGAGGCCGTCGCGCGCCTCCTGGACGGCGGCGTTGATCCCGCTCTGGTGGACTTCGGAAGCTGGCGGTTTGGCGCCGAGGCGGGGCAGGCCGCATTCCGGCAGCTCGCAGAGGGACTCAGGGCGGGCGTGCAGGCCGATCTGGCCACAGCCCGCAGCGAGCGCGGTCTGCCCCCGGACGCCCGGGTCGCAGGATGTCTCGCGTCCAGGTGGCTGGGACTGCAGGCATGGTCGGCCATCGCAGCGCGGGCGGGCGATGCGGGGACCTATCATGCCCGTCGTGAGGCGCTGAGCGCGCAGCTCGCTGCGTTCCGCAGCCAGCGTGCAGCTGCGTCGACCGGCGGGGCGCACGACCTTGCTGCGCTGCAGCGTTGGACCGATGCACGCGGCCGCGCCGCCACGCCGGTCCGCGCAGAACTCTTCGCCCGCGTTGCAGCCGCCCAGTTCAACCGTCTCGCCCAGCACCCCGCTGCGGTTCCGCCCGATGCGACGGCTGACTGGGCTGGCCTTCGTGCACTCGAGACCTGTCTGACCGACAGGGACAACACGGCCTGGCTGATCGCGCAGGTCGATCGCATGGGATGGTTTGAGCGCGCGCCCGGGGATGAGGACGCAGACCTGGCGGCCCTGTTGATCGTGCAAGCCGCCGACCATGAGCCGGCGTGGCAGATGCGACGGCTGCGCGCCCTTGAAACGCTCGCCATGCAGCAACGGTCTGATCCTGAGGGCGTTGCCCAGCTTGCCGACCGCCTGGACATCGCCGCCGCGCGCCCGCAGCGCTATGGCACCCAGGGGCGGTGTGTCGCCGGGACCTGGTCGCCCCAGCCGATCGCCGATCCCGCTCATCTCGATGGCCGGCGCGCCGCATTGGGGCTTGGCGCCTTCAGCGATCAGGCCGCGGCCGCCACAGCCAGGTGCCTGCGCACAGCCGGCGCCAATGCTGCATCGGGCCCGGCCCCAGGGCCTGGGCTTGTGCCTGCGCTTGGGCCGGCAGGTTCCGCCCCTGTCGCTGCGCCCCTGGCGCCCCTGGCGCCCCCCGCGCGCGCCGCGCACAGCGGCGGCCCGTAAGCAGTGCGTGCGGCACGCGCTTCGCCCCCCTTTCGCTGAGCGGGGGAAGCGCCTACATAAGACCTGTCGGTTTCGGCCGACTATGGCGATAAACGCCTGTGGAATAAGCGGACCGGACCCGGGTGCGATTCCCGGCGGCTCCACCATCCTTCCCTGTCGTTGCGGGGCGTTTGGGGCCGATCAGGATCGACGGACGTGTAAAGACAGAGCTTTCGCCCGGGTGGTCCCGACACAGGCCAAGCCAAATAGTTGCCAACGACAACTACGCGGAACCTCGCGCCCTCGCTGCGTAAGCGGCAGAGACGTGAGACTTCTAAGCCCTAGGGTCTCGCAACCCTAGGCGGGGCCGGCGGGGCGCCTGGCAACAGAAGCCCCCGCATCGTTGCGCGCGTCGTGCCGTCGCATCCCCATCCTCTGTGCACCAGTCCGAATTTTTCCCTCCCAATTGTCCCCGCCAATTTCCCCGCCAATTTCCCCGTCAATTTCCGCTGGGCCAATTCCGTCAGGCGATCCAGCCGTGGGGTCCGTCAGCACCAGATCCTGCGCCTGTCGCGCATCGCCATTGACCGCGCGTCGCCTGCGCCGCCCCGCGGGCGGGCCCCTGCGCGCCTCCTGAGGCAAGACTTCGCAGCCCGCGCCCCCGCACCTCCTGCACATCGCCAGACCGTGCTAGTCATCGCCGCAGACATCAGTATGGGGCTTGAGGTGGCGGCCATGGACATCAAGACGAACCTGTCGCGCGCGGCGATCGTAAGCGCGGCTGTCCTCTGCGCGATCACCGCCGCCCCCGCTCAGGCCCGATATCTTTCCGGCCCAGCCATTGACGCGGCAAGTTTCATCGGACCGCCCCCGGAGCCCGGCTCCCTGGCCCAGATCATCGACAAGGCTGAGGTGCTCTCCTGGCAGGAGCGCAAGTCCGATCCGCGATGGGCCGAGGCGGTCGCCGATGTGGACCTCTCGGTTTTCAACGCCTTCGACGCTGTCCTTGGCGACGCCTTCACCGCGGCGAACGCGCCCCGCACGGCGGCGCTGATGAGCAGGCTCATGACGGAGTCACGCGACATCACCGGTGCGGCCAAAACCGCATTTGACCGGCGGCGTCCCTACGAGACGGACCCGGGAGTCACCCCCTGTGCGCCGGTTCCTGCGGGCACGCCCCTGTCAGGCTCCTACCCCTCGGGGCACGCCATGGTCGGGTGGCTGGCCGCGCTCGTACTGGCCGACATGGCGCCGGAGAAAGCCGATGCGCTGCTCGAACGCGGACGCCGGTACGGGGACAGCCGGGTGGTGTGCGGCGTGCACTATCCGAGTGACGTCACGGCCGGGCGCCTGATGGCGGCGGCCATCTTCGCGCGCGCCCGCGCCAATCCTGATTTTCAGCATGACCTTGCAGCAGCCCGGCGAGAGGTGCGCAGTCTGCTCGGTTACGCCGAAGCTGGATGGTTCGACCAGCGACCGACCCGGCGGCGCTGAGACCGTTCGCTATGGCCGCGCCTCGGCCCCGCCTGGCCCGCCACCCCGGGGGCGGCGCAGCTTGACGCGTTCGCGCAAGGCGCCTACGTGGCTCCTGAAGCCATTCCGGAAAGGACGCCATGAGCGAGCCCGCAATCTTTGCCGATATCCGCCAGGCGGTGACCGAGAACGATGTCGTGCTCTTCATGAAGGGCACGCCCCTGATGCCCCAGTGCGGGTTCTCGGCCACGGTCGCCAAGATCCTCGACATCACCGGTGTGGACTTCGTCGGCGTCAACGTTCTTGCCGATCCAGAGATCCGCGAAGGCATCAAGGCCTTCACCCAATGGCCAACCATTCCCCAGCTCTACGTCAAGGGCGAGTTTATCGGCGGCTGTGACATCGTTCGCGAAATGTATGAAACCGGCGAACTGAAGCAGCTTCTCACCGAAAAGGGCGTCCTGGTCAGCGCGTGATGGTCGTCGCGCTGTTTGAACCTTTCGTGGCGCGCGAGGTCGAAATCGGCGCAAATCTGCCTTTGAACGTGTTGCTTGAGCGCATCTCCCGGCTCGACCCTGACCGCTTCGCCGTGTCGCTTGACCGCGCCCAGGTGGAAATCGTGCAGAGATCCGGGGGGCCTCGTCTCAAGCTTGAAGGCCGCGCGGCCGCCACCCCCCATGGGTCAGTCCTGGAGGGGCGGTTGTTTCAGCCATCCCTCCTGGCGCCCGCACCTGCTGCGCTCGCGCTGCTGGGCGTTGCGGCGAGCGCATTTGCTGCGTGCGCCGCCGCCGGCTGGGCGCCGGCGCCGGAGGCATTTACCGCACTGGTCGGCGCGCCCGGGATGCACTGGCCCGCCATCGCCGGCGCCGCCGTGGGCTCGGTCATCTTCTATCTGACCTGTGTTGCGCTCACAGTGCGGGGGCGCGCGCGGTTCTCCAACGCGGTGGCCGATGCGATCCTGCCGGCGGACGATCTGGCATGATGACGCCGCCGCCGAACCGGCGCGTGTTCGCCTTCACAACGGCGCCTGCGCCGGACGACATCGACGAAAATGGTCATGTCAACAATATCGTTTACCTGCGCTGGGTGCAGGAGGCGGCGACCCGGCATTGGCGCGCCCAGACGGACCCTGACCTCCAGGCCAAATGGGCCTGGGTCGTAACCCGGCATGAGATTGACTACGCCAAGGCCAGCTTTCTGGGCGAGATGCTGCAGGTGCGAACCTGGGTCGGTGAGGCTCGGGGGCCGCGGTTCGATCGACTCGTCCAGGTGCTTGGACCGGCCGGCGAACTGCGCACACAGGCGCGATCCGACTGGGTGCTGATCGATGCGATGCGTCGCACGCCTGCCCGTGTTCGCCCCGAGCTCGTCGCGCTGTTCTGCACCAGTGCCTGACGCGGGCATTTCTTTGGCCACAATTGGCGTCCACTGTCGCCATGCGCGTGAGTGAGTCGGCGGAGGGGTGCCTTGCTGCGATTGGCGGCGTTATCTGCAGCGGTGTCAGCAACCCTTGCCCTGGGCGCAGGGAGCTCGTCGGCGCAAAGTTCGCAGCCCGCGCCGGCCTCAGCTCCGTTTGGGGCGGCGACGCCGCCGCCTGCGCTGCGGGCGCCGCCGGCGTCTGGCGCCGCCCCGGCAGGGACGCCGCCCGTGGGAACCGCAGGTCCGGAAGCTGCTGGTCCAGGCGAGTCCAGGCCGCCCGTTCCATCGCTCAAGCCAGCGCCCGCGCCAGGCCGAGTCGGCGAGCCGAGCCTGCCTGTTCGCCCGATCGAGGCGATCGGGCGAGATGGCGCCCCGGCGCCCGGGGCGCGGACAGGGGCCGGCCGGGTCGACACCGGGCGCGCCGACAGTGAGCAGAGCGAAATCGAGGAAGACGCCGACCAGCCTGATCCGGCTGGCGAGACGGCGAGCGACGCAGAACCGGAGGCGGCGAAGGAAGATCCGGTCGCGCCGCCGTCGCCCGCTGTGCTCACCGCACCGCCGCCGGGCTTCGGGACATCGCGCCCGATGGTCATGGGGCCTCTGCCCCCGACGCCCCTGCCGGCGTCGCCGACGATGGATGCCGCGACCCCCCTGCGGTTCCTCGAGCGTTTGAAGCTGCGCGAACCTGGAGATCCCCGCACCCTGTTCCTGCAGCCCGTTGTTGCAGTGGAGGCGATGCGGCTCGCCGGCGCCGCCAGCTTTCAGTTCAATGGGCGCACCCTGACGATCCCGTCCGGGGCCCAGCTGGCGCTCGCGGTGACGTCGGATCGCAAGCGCCTGTTCTGTGCTGACGCCTACGAAGCAGGGGCAGGCGTTTGGGGGTTTGCGGCGCGTCCGTGCCTGGAGGATACGGATGGGGATTCCAGGTTCGACCGGGTCTGGCGCGGCGACGCGCTCGAATACGCAGCCCGCCTCCTGATCGCGCGCGTCTCCCTGCCGACTGTGCTGCTCCAACCCGCCGAATATCGCATTCTCAGCCCGGAGGAAGGCCCGCGCGCCTTCGTGGGTCTGCAGTTTTCCCGCGCGACCGCGCGGGGGCGTCGCCCCAAGACTGCCGAATACTGTTTCCGGACCCTGTTCGGAAAGCCGTCCGACTACGAGGCGGTCGGCCAGGCGACGTGCGTGCGCGGACCGGCTGGTCGCGGGGTCATCACTGTCAACGGCGTCCGCCTGCAGATTGTCGCCTTCAACAGGCGCGCCCGCTCGGCGTCATTCCAGGTGATTTCCGCCTATCCGCCGCGCGTCTGGACCTATCACCCCCGCCTGTCTTCAGCCGAAGCAGCCCGCCTCGCGGGGTCCTGACCCTCTGTGCAACGTCCGTCGCCAGCCCCGGTGCGCCGGGTAGCGGCCCTGCAGCCCGGCCTCCGCAGCTTTTCCTTGCGCGTCCTGCGCATCACTCGCACGATGGAACGGCATGACACTGCCGCAGCCCAAACGCCGGCCACGCGTCGCGCTGACGGGCTGGGATCGGGGGAGGTGAAGTCTGTGACGGGTAATCCCCCAACGGCGTAACCCGGAGAGGGTGTTTTGCTCGGATAGCACGCCCTGAGACTGGGCGGGGAGGCGGCGATGCAGGCGGGCATACGGGCGTGTATGGGTCTTTGCGCCATTATGGCGGTTCTGGCCGGCTGCGACGGGCCGCCTGTTGGCGGCCCGCCGGCCGCCCCGGCTGAAGCCGCCAGTGCGCCGGAGCGTCCGGCCAATACGGACCCGCTCCCCGGCGCTGACGGCTGGTCAAGTTACGATACGCCGACGGGACCCTCGATTGTCTATCGCGACCAGGACGCCGCCCTGATGGAGCTGTCCTGCATCGCCGAGGCGAGAATTCTTGCCGTCAGCGGCGCGCTTGGCGCAGCATCGCCGTCACGGCCTGGCGAAACCGCCGCCATCGCCTTTGCTGGAAAACGCTTCAGCGGCGCCAGCGAGCCGGCGCGAATTCCAGGACACACAGTTGCGATCGCGGTTCCTCTCACCGCTGATCTGGTGCGCGCCATGCGTACCTCGGACACTGTACGACTGATGACGGGCGGCGCATTCATCGACACGGATCCCGGCGGCGGTGGGCAGCTGGCGGTCTTCGCGCGCACGTGCGCTGTGAAAGCCGGCCTGCCGCAATAGGGCGGTGCGCCAGGGGCGCCCCCCGGAGGCGCGCCACGCCTTTGCGGCGCGCCACGCGTGCGTGTGCAGGTCGTGGTCGCAATGTCCGGATCATGTATTCCCGGACCGTTTATGCCCGGACCATTTATGCCCGGACCATTTATGCCCAGACCATGGATGCCTGGGCCCTTGATGCCTGGGCCCATAATGCCGTTGTGCCCGATACCTTGGTTCCGGAACCTGAGCGCCTCGATGGCGCCCGCGATGGTGGAGTCTTCGATGCCAGGATCCCGGAACCTCGGCCCCTGGATAGGTGCGCCAACGGAGTCCGGAGTCCCTGTCTCTGCGACTGGCGCTCGGATCACATCCGCCCGGGCCGGCGCATCGCCCACATGATCGGCGCCTCTGGCGCAGCGCGGAACTCTGCGATCACCTCGAAGCCATGGCGGGCATAGAGCCCCACATTGCGGGCAGTCGCCGTTTCCAGGTAGGCCGGCAATCCACTGGCGTCGATACCGGCAAGGCGCGTTGTCAACAGGCGCGATCCGCATCCCTGTCCCTGATGCGCCGGATCAACACCCAAAAACATCAGATACCAGTGCGGTTCACTGATGTGATGCACATCCATGGCGGCGCGCATCCGGCGCATCCGCCCAAGCCCAGACCAGCCCACGGCGTCGACAAACACCGGGATCAGTCGGAGCTCGTCCCAGGTTGACAGCTGCGCGGGCGCACCCGCCGGCGGGGCCCAGACGGCGACGCCGAGGCGATCGCCTGCGACGTCCAGGGCTCCGCCAGCGGAGGCGGCGAGGCGCAGCAGGGCGCGGAAGAATCCGCGCAGCGTGAGCAGATCGCCCACCCGTCCGCGCAACCATGTGAACGCCGGATCGTCGTGAAACGCAGCCGACAGCACACAGGCCAGACCATCCGCCTCGTCAGGGCGGCCTGGACGCACCGCTGGCGGGGCGATCATCACACCTTTTCACTGACGCGGATGGCGATCCGGCAGCCAAGCCGGATCGCGGCGCTGAGCAGGCGATATCCCGGCGCCTCGCGCGCGCCCTCGGCAATCGCCAGATCCTTGTGCGCAATCTCATCCTTCCGGAACTCTTCAACCATGGCGCTGAAGGCAGGATCGCGCGCGCCCAGTTCCTCAAGCTGCTCCTGATAGTGCCGGTCGATGACTTCCTCCACGGCCGCCGTGCAGGCGTGCGTCGCCTTCTCGCCCAGCAGCGCCGTTGTCGCCCCGAGTGCAAAGCCGGCCACGTTCCACAGTGGGGCCAGCGCGGTCGGGCGCGCCCTGCCGGCTCTGATCAGGGCGTCGAAGGCGTCCAGGTGGCGCTGCTCCTCGCGCTCCATCTCCGCGATCTGACCGGCGATGCGCGCCTTGCCGCGCGCACCGGCCAACACCGCGCGCTGGCCGCGATAAATCGCTACCACACCATACTCACCGGCATGGTCGACGCGGATCATTTCGGCCATGCGACGCCCCCAGCCGGCGTCGCCCGGCAGATCCGGACGGTCGTTTGCGGCGGAGGCTTTGCCGGTCACAGCTGTGTTCATTCTGGCTTTGCCTTCTTCCAAACCTCTGGCCCCGATCGTCCGCTGCAGCCCCATCGCTGCGCCCGGCCCAATGGCCGGGTGCAGCCCTGCTGCCTGGACCAGGCCCTGCGCCTATCGGGCCCAGCTCCTATCGGGCCCAGCTCCTATCGGGCCCAGGGCTTATCGGGCCCAGGGCTTATCGGGCCTTGAGAGATCTCCCTGGCCCGATCCTGTTGACGCCACGCCGAGCCTGTCTGTTCTTTCCGGCCCCATCCCGAAGAGCCTGCCCACTCTGCCCGGCCGTGTCAGCCCTGATCCTGCCTGGCCTGACCCTGCCCAGCCTGACCCTGTTTGGGCTGGAACTCGACGATCTGATCTTCGCCCAGCGCTTCGTGGCGCGCGCTTGCAGACGCCGCCATGAAGCTTATCACCGCCAAGCCCGCCGAGACCAGCGCGTTCCAGCCCGCCATGGACAGTCCGAGCATGCGCCACGCCGCCTCGTCGCAGGGAACCACAACCGTCGGTCTGGCAAGCGCCGCCAGAAGATCCTGCCCTGCCGCCATGACAGCGCCCGGAGCTGCGCTGCAGGTCTGGGGGCCTGGCCAGAACTTCCACTCGGCGCCGGCATGGTACACGGCGACAACGCAGCCCGTCAGGAACGCAAGGCCCAGCAACACGTCAAACGCGCGGGCCACCGGCGTCGATCGCGCAATCAGGCGCGCGCCCAAGGCTGCGCCCGCCAACGCCAGCACACCCCAATAGACTTCCCGCTGACGCAGGCACAGCGCGCAGGGCGGCAGGCCTCCATACCGCTCAAACGCATGCGCCGTCGCCAACATGGCGGCCGCTGCGAGCGCGGCGAAGAAGGGCCAGCGCTGGGTGCGCACCACCATATCAGACAACCGGGTCAGGGAGCCGACCAGGGGGCCGAGACCGATCCGCACCAAGGGTTCCTTTGCGTCAGCAGATCACAGGGGCTAACCCACGCGCCTGCAGCTGTCCATGCGACCGGCTCGCACACGCGCGCACAAAACGGCGTACAAAACGGCGTACAGTGCGTCATGCACCCGGGTGCAGACGCTCCACCAGCCATGGCGCCGCACCCTGCAGCCAGTCTATGGCGAAACCGGCTCCGTGCAGGAGACCGATCAGGAGCGCGCCGAGAAGGGCGACCCAGGCCGCGGCGACGGCGGCGCCGGCCGCCACGAACACGCCGTCGCGCTGCAGCAGCCCAACCGACAGCAATGTCAGCGCGAGAGATGGGATGGTGTTGGTGATCGGCAGCATGATGGTGATCGCGGCAAGCGCCATGATCAGCGCCGCCAGCCTGCCGCCCGGACCATCTGCGAGCAGCGTCAGACGCGGACGCGCCAGCCGTTCCGTCCAACCGAGCCGCTGACTGCAGAAGCCGGCGATGGCCCCCAGCCATTTCTTGCTGACGCGCTGGCGCAGAAACCAGCCCGGAAGCCAGGGCTCCTCGCGTGCGAACACCATCTGGATGGCGAGCAGGAAGATCGGAATGGCGATGATCTGGGCGCCGGGCAGGCCAGGCACCAGGCAGGGAATGGTGAGCGCCAGGATCAGGAGGCCGAACGCCCGCTCGTCGAGCCGGTCGACGATTTCGCCCACCGTCAAACCCTCGGGCCCCGCCGCAGCCGCAATGTCGGCGGTCACCGTGATAAAGCCCCGTTTCGGGTTGTCGATGATGTTCATGCCGCTCCGCCATCTCCAATGCCGCGCCGGGCTTCCTGCCCCCGAAGCGGCGCTGCCTGCATAGCCGACGCGCCGCCCATCCCCAAGCCATCCACGCCGCCGCGTTTGCGCCGTCTTGCGCCGGGGGTTCGGCCACAACTCGTCAACACTCTTGGCCCCACGATGTGATTCGTCAGGAGGCGCCGGATGGAAATGCAGCGGGTCGCAGAACTTGGACGATTGACGCGCCGCCGTCGGGCGGGCGTTACTCCCGCGATGTCTGAACGTGCGCCGGACCTTGTTGACGTCACCAGCGATGCAGGCCCTGGCGCATCCTATGAACGCGTCGCTCCGGCCGGGGTCGGACCGGCGTTCGAAGTCGCCCCCCCGCGTGCAGGCGACAGCCCGTTGGTCTACGCCTCTCCACATTCGGGCCGCCGCCAGCCAGCCGATCTCATCGCCGCCGCCCGCATCTCTGCGAATGCGCTCAAGCGGATTGAGGACGCCTATGTCGAGGAGCTGTTCGCCGCCGCACCCGATCACGGCGCGCCGCTGATCCATGCCCTGGTCAGCCGCGCCTATCTCGATCTCAATCGGGAGCCCTACGAACTCGACCCGGCGATGTTTCGCGACCGGCTGCCCGATCACGCCAATATCCGCTCTCCGCGCGTCGCCGCCGGGCTCGGGGCCATCGCGCGGGTCGTTGGCGACGGAGAGGAAATCTACGCGCGCAAGCTTACGCTTGCAGAAGCAGAAAAGCGGATCGCCGAGGTCTACAGACCCTATCACGCCGCCCTGGCGACGCTCCTCGACCAGGCCAGAGCCCGCTTCGGGGTCGGCGTGCTCATGGACTGTCACTCGATGCCCTCGTCAGGTCCCGGCGGCGCCCAGCCCGGCGCCGACGTTGTTCTCGGCGATCGGTTTGGGGCGTCGTGCCACCCTGGCCTGACGACGGAAGTCGAGCGCATCCTGCGCCAGATGGGGTATCGCGTGGCGCGAAATGCGCCCTATGCGGGCGGACACATCACCCAGACCTACGGGCGACCCCATCAGGGACTGCACGCGCTGCAGATCGAGATCAATCGCGGGCTCTACATGGATGAACGCACTCTCGAGCGCCGTCCGGCGTTCGCCGCGCTGCGGGCGGACATGGCGCGGTTGATCCAGGCGCTCGCGGCAGTCGTCCCCTGCCTGTTGCGGCGCTGACGCGGCCCCATTGACCGGGCGTGCAGGGCGCGCGAGACCGCAGTCATGAAGATCCTGCTTGTCGGTTCGGGCGGTCGCGAGCACGCCCTCGCCTGGAAACTGTCGCAAAGTCCCCTGGTGCGCGAGATCGTCGCCGCCCCTGGCAATCCGGGCGTGGCGCGTCATGCGCGCCTCGCCCCCATCAAGCCGGACGAAGTGGCTGCGCTGACGGCCCTGGCTGTGGCCGAAGCCGTTGATCTCGTCGTGATCGGGCCGGAGGCGCCGCTCACCCTCGGTCTGGCCGATCGCCTGCGCGAGGCTGGCGTTCCCACCTTCGGGCCAAGCGCTGCAGCGGCGCGTCTGGAAGGCTCCAAGGCGTTCACCAAGGCGCTGTGCCAGCGCGCCGGCATTCCCACCGCCGCGTCGCACACCGTCGCCACCCCGGGCGAGGCGACGGCCGCGCTTGACAGGATGACGGGGCCATTTGTTCTGAAGGCGGATGGTCTTGCCGCCGGAAAGGGCGTGGTGATCGTCGCCGATCGCGCCGAGGCCGTCCAAGAGGCGCAGGCCATGCTCGCCGGACGTTTCGGCGACGCCTCCAGAACCCTGGTGATCGAGGAGTTCCTGGAGGGCGAGGAGGCGTCTGTCTTCGCCATCTGCGACGGGACGAGCGCAGTTCTGTTCGATGGGGCCCAGGATCACAAGCGCGCGTTCGACGGCGACGCGGGCCCCAATACGGGCGGCATGGGCGCCTATTCGCCTGCGCCCGTGTTGACGCCGGACATCATGGACAAGGTGCGCACACGCATCATCGAGCCCGCCCTCGCCGAGATGCGCGCGGAGGGCGCACCGTTCATCGGGGTTCTGTTTGCAGGCGTCATGATCGGACGCGAGGGTCCCAGGCTCATAGAGTTCAATGTCCGCTTCGGCGATCCGGAGTGTCAGGTGCTGATGATGCGCTTTGCCGGCGATCTCGCAGGGCTGCTGCACGCAGCAGCTCTTGGCCGCCTCGCCGAGGCTGAACCGCCCGTGTTTGATCCCGCCGCTGCAGTGACGGTGGTCTACGCAGCCAGCGGGTATCCAGAGGCGCCGCGCAAGGGCGATGTCATCCGAGGCGTTGCGGCCGCCGAGAGCCTTCCCGACGTGATGGTCTTTCACGCTGGCACTGTGTCCACCCCGGATGGTCGCCTGCTGTCGGACGGGGGGCGCGTGCTCAACATCTCCGCCCGCGGCGCAACGCTGCGCGAGGCTGTCCAACGCGCCTATGCAGCTGTCGCCACGATTGATTGGCCGCACGGCTTCTATCGCCGTGACATCGCCGCCCGGGGGCTCGCCCGGTGAGCGGGGCTGCGTCTCTTGGGATCATTGAAGGCTTTTACGGCAGGCCGTGGTCATTTGAGGCGCGCGTGCGCGTGGCGTCGACCCTGGCCGGCGCAGGCTACAGTTTTTATCATTATGCGCCGAAGGCCGATCCCTATCTGCGCAAACGGTGGGATCAGCCGTTCCCGGAACTGGCGGCAGAGGAACTCAAGCGCTTTGCCGGGTCCTGCCGTGCGCTCGGCATGCGGTTTGGCGTCGGCTTGAGCCCGTTTGAAGTCTTTAATCGCTTCGACGCCGCCGCCAGGGCGGCGCTCGCGGCCAAGCTTGCCGACCTGGACGCCATCGGCATCGACGATCTGGCGGTCCTGTTCGATGACATGCGCAGCGATCGCCCTGACCTCGCGCGCGTCCAAGCCGAGATCGTCCACTGGATCGCCGCCCGGTCGGCGGCGACGCGGGTGATCATGTGCCCGACCTATTACTGCGACGACATCATCCTCGATCGGGTGTTCGGGCCACGGCCGCAGGGCTTCCTGTCCGATCTCGGTCGAACCCTCGACCCTTCAGTCTGCATCTACTGGACCGGACCGGAGGTGTGTTCGCGCGAGATCTCGCCGGGCCACCTGGCGCAGGTCGCAGATCGACTTCAGCGCAAACCGTTTCTGTGGGACAATTATCCGGTCAATGATGGTCCGCGCATGGCAGAGCACCTTCACCTGCGCGCCTTTACAGGCAGGGGACACGCCATCGCGCGCAGGATCACCGCGCACGCGGTCAATCCGGCGCTGCAGCCCACCTTGAGCCTGATCCCGGCGCTCACTCTGGCGGCGGCCTATCGCGAGAAGGGCCGCTACTGCTATCATGCGGCCTTCCGCAGCGCCGCACGAACCGTGCTCGGAGCTGACTTCGCGCAGGTGCTGGAGGGTGACATTCTGTCCCTCGACGACGCAGGGCGCGATCGGCTTGACGACGCGCGTCGTGCGCGATTGCGCGCCCGGTATGAGGCGATAGACCATCCGGCGGCGCGCGAAATCACGGCGTTTCTCGACGGCGCCTACGCAACGTCCTCGTTTGAGGTCGAGACCCAATAGGCAAGCCCTCCCCACAGACGCGGTGATCGCAGGCTGGCGCGCCATCCCGCTGTCGTGCTCCCGCCGTTGACGCAGTGTGTTGGCTGCTGGTTGGCTGCAGCGGCATCCTGCCCCTGCGCCCAGTCCTTGCCTCCAGTCCCTGCCTCCAGTGCTGGCTCCTGGTCCTGGTCCTGGTCCTGGTCCTGGCTCCCGGTCCTGGCCCAGGCCCATGCCATGGTGGCGCAACCGGTCCGCTCGGCCGCCCCGGAGCAGTCTGGCCAGGCGCCCCCGCCGAGGGGCGCGCCGCTCAGACCCGGCCCCGCATGACAGCGGTCATCAGGCTCGCCCAGCGTGAGAACGCGCCAGGACCCCCAGGCTGGCGCAACAGGGCTGGCGTCAGCGTGACATAGGCAATGGCCGGGAAGGCGCTGGAGGGCAGCGCCTCCCCCAGTCTGCGCGCCAGGCGGTGATGCGTGGCGGCGATTGCGGCAAGGCGGCCTGCGGCCGTGGTGAAACCCGGTGCGCCCGGCGCAACCTCCTCATGCGTCAGGCCCTGATCATGGGCGAACTCCGCAGGCGTCAGGTTGCGCCCCTGGCCTGCCCATACCGAAGCGGACCGAACGATCCCCGCGATCGCCCAGGCAAGACCCGCTTCACGCATGGCGGCGCGGGCCTGGCTGTCAAACGTGAGCCCCGGAGCGAGAACCTGCGCCGCCAAACCGATCAATCCTGCGGCGGAGGCCTCTGCATAGGCGCTGAGGTCGGCGAGCGTCGCAAACGGAGCCGTCTCCAGATCCTTCTCGCGGGCATCAATCAGCGCATCGAAGGCCGCCCGCGCAAGACCAGCGTCCCGGATCAGTCCTGCCAGCGGGCCAGCCAGTTCGTGGCGGCGATGCAGATGCGCCGCACGCGCGTCCGCGTCATAGATCTCGCCGATTGTCTCGCGCCACCATTGCAGGCGGATGGCGCCCAGCATCGGTTCGCGCACAGTCTCGCGGATACGGGCGAACTCGTGATTGACAGCATAAAGCACGCCGAGGCCGAACCGCGCGCGCGGCGGGGCAAGACGCGCAGCTTGCCAGCGGTGCGGGTCGACGCGCGCCACATGGCCCGCGAGCATCGCGGTGAGGTCAGGCTGCGTCGCGCCGCCCCGGGTCATCAGCGGCCGCGCCGACGCCAGGCGTGGCCCCGCCGCATCTCAAGAAAGAAACGCCCGGGCCGTGTCCACGGCCCGGGCGCGTGTTCCGCCATGCAGGGCCTCACCCCCACATCGTCTGGCGCATCGCCATCGCCGCCAGCATGGGAATGGACAGCAGCATGTTGGTGCGCGAGAACAGCATCGCCGTGCGCGCCGCCTTCTGCTTCTCCTCCGGCTTGAGGTCCGGATAGGCGTTGCCGATGTTGAGCGCCTTCTGCTGGTTCGGCCAAATCACGAACCAGACATTGATGAACATGATTGTGGCGAGCCACATCCCAATGCCGATAAAGGTCGTGCCGGGGCCGCCGCCGAGCGCGCCGAGCAGATAGGCGTCGACAAGATAACCGCGCCCGGCCGCCACCAGGACGCCGGTCGCCAGGGTCAGCAGAGCCGCCCAGCGGAACCAAAACAGAGCCTCCGGAGCAATGAACTTCCCGACAGCCGGCTTCAGCTCGTCCGGGATCTTCGGCATCGTGCGGATCTGCACGAAGTTGAAGTAATAGAGCAGGCCAATCCACAGAATGCCGAAGAACACGTGCAGCCAGCGCATGCCGGCGTGCGCGAAGATTTCATGCGTGCTCTCCGCGATATTGGACTGCGGCACAAACGCAATGATCAGCGCCAGCGCCAGGATGCAGCTGACGATCACAGTGTTGCGGAAATTGGATAAGAGCGCTGCCATCAGAGGCCTCCAGCCTGAATCACCCGGATCTGATATATACCCGGCCCCGCGCCGGCGTCACGCGTGCGCTCAACGTGATATGGCGCCTAACGCCTGCTGGCGTGCGCTTACGGCCGCGCCGCGGCGGCTTTCGCCGCGGGCGTGTCCTCATCGCCGCGGATGCGTCCCACCCCCCACACAAGGATGATCGGAGCCGCCACATAGATTGACGAATACGTCCCCACAAAGACGCCGAAGATCAGCGCATAGGCGAACGGCGACAGGGCCGATCCTCCCAGCGCCAGCAGGCCGACCAGGGCGACCAGCGTCGTCAGGCCCGTGATGATGGTGCGCGACAATGTTTCGTTGAGGGACAGGTCGATGATGTCCTTGAGCGGTAGTTTCTTGTATTTTCGAAGATTTTCGCGAAACCTGTCGAACACCACGACCGTGTCGTTCATCGAGAAGCCGATGATCGACAGCAGGGCCGCGATGGAGGTCAGCGTGAACTCCATTTTGGTGACGGTGAAGAACAGGATGGTCAGCAGCACATCGTGCATCAGCGCCGCCACGGCCCCGAGCCCGAACTGCCATTCGAACCGGAAGCCGACATAGGCGAGCTGCATCAGGATCGCCAGCCCCAGGGCGATCAGGCCGCCCTGAAGCAGCTCCGAGGACACCTTTGGTCCGACAAACTCAACACGCGGGAAGGTGACGTCGCGTCCGATCGTCTCCTTGATCGCCTCCTGCGCAAGTCCGACAAACTCTGCTGTATTCTGACCCTCAGGCGTTTCAAATCGCACGAGCAGATCGGTTGGATCGCCAAAGTTCTGCACCTGCACGTCGCCCAGACCGAGTTCGCCGAGGCGGCTGCGCACGGCGGCGATGTCGATCGGCTGCCGGTCGCGCACTTCAATCAACGTGCCGCCCTTGAAGTCGACGCCGAAATTGAGCTCGAGCGGCTTGAGGAACGATGGCGCCGCCGCGTTGGGCATGAAGGCCGCAACCGAGACGAACATTGAGAGTGCGCCCAGAACACAGGCCAGGCCGGAGACGATGCCGAACGGCAGGGCGAAACCGGTAAAGACGAAGTTCGTCTTCTTCGGGATCATCCGACCGAGCGGCCACCATTTGGATTTATTGTCGCGGGTACCGCCAAACATCGCGCACCTATACCGGAATGGACTTGGGACGCACAGCGCGGAACCACCACCCGATCAGCACCTGGCTGATCAGCACCGACGTGAAGACGGATGTCAGGATGCCGACCGTCAGGGTGATGGCGAAGCCGCGCACCGGCCCGCCGCCGAATTGAAACATGATGAGCGCGGCCAAAACCGCCGTGAGGTTCGAATCGATGATCGTCGCGATCGCCCGCGAAAAACCAGCCTCGATCGTCAGCACCGGACCGCGCCCGGCGGCCTGTTCCTCCCGCATCCGCTCATAGATCAGCACGTTGGCGTCGACCGCCATGCCCATGGTCAGAACGAGGCCGGCGATGCCCGGCAGGGTCAACGCCGCCCCGATCGCTGACATGAACGCAACGGTGAGGATCAGGTTCACGACCAGCGCGACAATCGAGATCAGGCCGAAGAAGCCGTAGGTCAGCCCCATGAAGGCGATCACCATGATCCCGGCGATGAGACAGGCCAAAAAGCCAGCGCGCACTGCATCGGCGCCGAGTTCGGGGCCGACTGTGCGCTGCTCTGCGACGTTGAGTTTCAGCGGCAGGGCGCCTGCGCGCAGCAGGGCCGCAAGATCTGACGCCGATTCGACCGTGAACCCACCCTCGATCTGGCCTGAACCGCCGAGGATCGCGCTGCGAATCACTGGCGCCGTGATGACCTTGCCATCGAGCACGACGGCGAAACGCTGGCCGATATTGGCCTGCGTGGCGCGCCCGAAGGCGCGGGCGCCGCGATTGTTGAACTGGAACGTGACCACCGGCTGATTCATCTGATCGAACGAGGGCTCGGCGCGGATCAGGTCCTCCCCTGACACCAGCGCCCTGCTTTCGATCACGATCGGGAAGCCGCTGTCGTCGGGCAGGGCTTCGCGCCCCGGGGGAACCCGATCGGCCGCCGCATCGCTTGGCGTCACGCTGCTGTCGACCATGTGGAAGGTCAGCACGGCGGTCTGGCCGATCAGATTCTTGAGCCGCTCGGGATCACTCTCGCCCGGGACCTGCACCAGGATCCGATCCGTGCCTTGCCGCTGGATGGAGGTTTCCCGGGTCCCCAAGGCGTCAATCCGACGGCGAACGACCTCCATGGACCGCTGCACCGCGTCGCGGATCCCCGCTTCGGCGGCTTCCTCGGTGTAGGCGATGGTGATCAGGCCGTCGGGCGTGGTCTGGATGTTGAACGCCACCGCGCCTGTGGCGAAGCGCGAGGTCTGCGGCACCGCCGGCACAATGGTGCGCAGCCGCTTGGTCGCTTCCTGCAGATCGGCGGGATTGGTCAGGCGCACGCGCGCGGCGGTGCGGTCGCTGCCGAGGCCGGTATAGCCAAGGGCCGGCTTCTCGCGCAGGACGCGGCGCATGTCGTCGGCGAGGTTCTTGTACTTTTCGGTATAGTAACTCTGCCGATCCGCCTCGAGCAGCAGGTGCGATCCGCCCTGCAGGTCCAGGCCAAGCGACATGGCGTTTTTCGGCATGAAGCCAGGCAGGGCCGCGCGCTGGTCCGGCGTCAGGACGTTGGGCATGGCGAACACCAGCCCCAGGACGGTGACGACCACAACAAGCGCAATGCGCCACCGCGCGACGTGCAGCATGGATCAGCTCTTTGGCGAGGAATCGTTGGCCGCGGCGGGTTCGCCACGCCCGCGAACTTCCGAGATGGTGCCCTTCACGACCCGCACCACAGTGCCCGGCGACAGCTCGACGCGCACCTCATCGGCTTCGACCCGGTCGACCTTGCCGATCAGGCCGCCGGAGGTCACCACCGTATCGCCCTTTTTCAGCGCTGCGATCATTTCCTGATGCTGCTTCATACGCTTCTGTTGCGGGCGGATCAGCAGGAAGTAGAAGATCACAAGGATCAGGACGAACGGCAGAAGCTGCAGAAGGATCGCCGTCGTCGGATCGGCGGACGCCCCGGCCGGGGCGGTCTGGGCATAAGCTGGGGGGAAAAACATGCGCGCCTCACGTCATGCGGCGTCTCGTGCCGCCTGGGTTTTTGGTCCGCATCCGGGCGGAACCGAAGCCGCCATGCGGCTCGCCTCTGCCGGAGCGCGAAAGCGGCCGGACTATAGCGAGGGGGCGCCTGAATGCAACGCGCCGGCGCTGCAGCCGTGAACGACGTCCCCCCTGGCGACCCGGCGGGCGACCCGGCTGGCGTGCGACTGGCGTTGCTGCGCCGCATTGCTGACGCACTCGATCGGCTGGCCCCGCCGGCCCTGGGCGCGCCCGATCTGGCCGGCGCCTGGTGCCATGTCTGGCGGTCCGCTCAGCGCAGAACCGCGCCGGTGGACCGCCCGGACGTCGTGCGCGGCGACCTGCTGATCGGGCTGGCGGATGCGGCCGAGGCGCTCCGCGCCAACACCAGCGCCTTTGCGCAAGGGTTCGCGGCCCAGAACGCCCTGTTGTGGGGGGTGCGCGGGGTCGGCAAGAGCGCCCTCGCCAAGGCGATCGTCGCAGAGGTCGCCGCGCAGCGAGCGACCCTGCGCCTGATCGAGGTGCGGCGGGAAGATCTGAAGGATCTGGCGCAGATCATGGAAGCCGTCGCCGGCGCGCCGTGGCAGGTCATTCTCTTCGTCGACGATCTCTCCTTCACTCCGGGCGACGAGACCCCGCGGGCGCTGCGCCCCGTGCTCGACGGCGGCGTCTGCGGCCGACCGGCCAACGTCATTCTCTATGCCACCTCAAACCGGCGCCACATCACCGCCCGCGAGGCCAGCCATGTCGAAACCCGCGACCGCTTCGTCGCCGAAAGCGAGGAGGAGCAGATCGCGCTTGCCGACCGCTTCGGCCTGAGGATCGGCTTCCACCCGATGGACCAGGAGACCTACCTCGCGGTCGTTGCCGCCTATGCCGACGCGGTCGGTCTGCAAGACGCCGGCGAGCGCCTGGCGATGGAGGCGCGTCTGTTCGCCCTGGAGCAGGGCGGGCGGTCCGGGCGGGTGGCGCGACGCTTTGTCGAGGCCAAGGCCGCCGCCTGCGGCCGCACGGCCCGCTTCAGCGCGGATTAATCGCCGGTTCAATGCTGCAGGCTAGAACCGTCCCCGGGCGCGCAGCGCGTCCAGCCGGAGCAGCGGGTGAAACAGGAATTCGCCTCGATTGAGGACAACTGGGCGGCGGCCCGCGCGCTGCTTGAGGGCCTTGCCCCGCAGCGCCGCATCGCCGTGCTTGAGGCAGGCGGCGGGTCGCACACGAATGTCGGCTTTCTGAAGGACGCGCAGTTCACCGTCATCGACATCAGCCCGGAACAGATCGCGCGCAATCCCTACGCAACCAACGCCATCGTCGCGGACATCGAGACCTATAGGGAGTATCCCCAGGCCTACGATTTCATTGTGCTGAACGATGTGCTTGAGCACCTCGACAGACCCGACAGGGCGCTCGACAACCTGCTTCCCCACCTTGCGCCCGGAGGCTTCCTGGTGATTGGCGGCCCGCAGCCGACCTCGTTCAAGGGGTTGTTCACCAAATTCACCCCGCACGCGGTCCATGTCTGGTTCTACCGCGCGGTCCTGCGTGAAATGAATGCGGGAAAGCCCGGCTTTGCGCCGTTCAAGACCTTTCTGCGCTTCTCCATGGCGCCGGGGCCGCTGGCGGCGCGCGCTGCGGCCGCGGGGCTGAAACCGGCGCATCTGGGACTGTCCCATCCGAGCTTCATCCTGGAGCGCATGGAACGGGTCTCGCCACTCCTGAAACAGGCCTATCTCGCCACCATGGCGCTCCTGCGTGTGCTTACGTTCGGGCGCTGGCGGCCTGACCTGACCGACATGATCCTTGTGTTCCGCAAGCCAGGTTGAGCGCCGCCGGCCGGCGCGCGGCTTGAACCGGAAGGTCCGTCAGGCTGCGCGCAGCGGGGCCGGCCGGATCGCCATCAGCGACTTGGTGAGGCCGAAGACGCGCTCCGCGCGCTGCATCGCATCAGGAAACAGGACACGGAACATCGTGCGGTCAGGCAGGCGGGCATGCTCCACATCCGCCCAGGCGTTGTCCCAATTCCCAGGTCCCTGGCTGTAGCCCATCCTGCGCCGGAACAGACATTGCGCACGCATCGGCTCCGGCAGCCACTGAAAGCCGACCGCGGTGAAATGAGGCTCCAGCGGAAACCACAGATAGGGCGCCTGGACGAAGTAGGCCGGCGCAATCCGGCGTATCTCGCGCGCAAAGGCGCGCATCCGCGCCCAGCCGCCCACATGTTCAATGACCGAGTTGGAGTGCGCGAGGTCGTAGCTCATGTCTGCGATCCCGCCAAGGTCGCAGGCGTCGCCGGCGAGCGAACGAAACCGCGGATCCGTCACTGGCTCCGTGGACAGATTGATCAGATCGATCGAGACGTTGCGTTGGTCCAGCAGATCGCCGACCGCCTGCCAGTACCCCTGGGCGCCGCCCACATCAATGATCCGGCACGACCCGGTGCGCGCGATCGCGGCGTCGATCAGCTTCAGCACGTGGCGGAACCGCCTGCGCCGGAAAGCGTTCTTCCGGGAGTTCGGATCGGTGAAGCCAGGGTTCGCCATCGCCCGCCTATAGCGCGTTTCCGGAAAGAAACCGCAAACGCGCCTACACGGCCTCGATGTCGGAGGCCGTCCACACATCCTTGATGCGGACGTCCGTCTCAATGCCGACATTCACCCAGGCGATGCGGTCATTCGAGCAGTCGGCGATGACTGCGCGATCACTGCGCTGCAAGCCTGGCGCGAGTGTGGCGCGGATGTCGGCGAGCGAGCGGCGCGACCGCAGGATCCACAGGCTTTGGCCGACGCGCGTCGATTTGCCGAGATGCTCCAGTTCGCGCTCGAAGGAGGACGCCATGCCGGACACGATGTCGGCCCAGATCATGAAATTTGCGATCCCCGCAGCCGCCGGGCGCGGCTGTCCGGACATCAGGGGTTGCTGTTTCGCCTCGGCCTCCGATTGCACCACCGGGAACAGATGGGCGAGTTCGGGTATGGTCCCGGCCGGCCGGAAACCGGTGTCCAGGTACTCCGAGACGAGTGTTCGCCCGGCGATCCGGCCTTCGGCGATGAAGCCGGCGAAGTCAGCAAGAGCGTAGGGGCCATAGACCGCCTCCCGCACTTTGACGTGCCAGTAGTGGGCAGGTTGGAGCGGCGTCCCGGGCGCGCCGGCGGCCTGATCTGACGCCTGCCCTGCAAGGCCGGCAGGCAGGAGGCGCGCAAGCCAGGCGGGGGTCCGGGAGGACAGCCAGGAGGGCATCCAGGCAGGGACATCGGGCGGGTTGGGCGAGGGCGCGCCTGAGCGCGTATGCTGGGGCGTGCGCCCGAGCGGGTGTGAGGGCGCGGCGACAGACACGCGCCCGCGCATCTCGACACCCGCGGTTTTTCCTGATTTCACCGCTCGCACTGACACGCCAGACGCTCCATAGTCTCGTAGCGAAGCCATTGGGGAGACGTATGACCCAGCATGAATTCTGCACCGTTGAGGTGGATGGACGGTTAATGGTGGTCACCATGAACCGCCCGGATGTCATGAACTCCCTCCATCCGCCTGCCAATCATGAACTCGCCGGCGTGTTTGATGCGTTCGCGGCTGATCCTGAGCTGTGGGTGGCGATCATCACCGGGGCGGGCGATAAGGCTTTCTGCGCCGGCAATGATCTGAAATATCAGGCTATGGGCGGCGCCATGAGCGTGCCCAAGACCGGCTTTGCCGGTCTTACGTCCCGGTGGGATCTCGACAAGCCGGTGATCGCAGCGGTCAATGGCGTCGCCATGGGCGGCGGCTTTGAGATTGCCCTGGCGTGCGACATCATGGTCGCGAGCGAGACGGCCACCTTCGCCCTGCCGGAGGTGCGCGTCGGGCTCGCCGCGCTTGCCGGAGGACTGCATCGTCTGCCCCGCCAGATCGGCCAGAAACAGGCGATGGGCATGATCCTGACGGGCAGGCGCGTGGGTGCGGCCGAGGGGCAGCGTCTCGGTTTCGTCAATGAAGTCGTCGCCCCCGGAGATCTTATGACCGCCGCCCGGCGCTGGGCCGGCGAGATGCTGGACGCTTCCCCGATGTCCGTGCGCGCCTCAAAACAGGCTGTGCTGCGCGGTCTCACGGAGCCGAGCCTGCAGGCTGCCTACGAAAACCAGTCGGGCTACGAGGCGCTGCGCGCCATGTTCCGGAGCGAGGACATGAGGGAAGGCCCGCTGGCGTTCGCCCAGAAGCGCAAGCCCAACTGGAAAGGCCGCTGACCGCGGGCCTCGCCGCGTTCTGGTCTGCTTTTCGGGGGTGGCGCGGGCCCCGTCGCCTCGCGTACGGGCGTGGCCGTCGCCGCCGGCGATCATATATGCACGCTGATTGATGCACGCTATGGATGGTTCTGATGTCCCTTGCCCGCCGCCTCCTCGCTTCCTGCGTTGTTGTCACCCTTCTCGGCGCCCCGGCAGCGCTCGCCGCAGCCGATCCCGTCGCCTGCGCAGCAGGGCAGGTCAGTGCGCCAGCGCTTGCTGCGATGGCGGGCGAACCGGGCGCGGGAGCGTTGGGCCAGGTCGAGGGGGGCCTGCGCGTCCTTGACGTGCTCGCGGCGAAGCCAGCGCCTGCAGACAGCCTGCCGCTGGACGCCATCGCCGCTGCCTGCGGTCTGCAGCGCGACGCCGTGGCTGATGCGCTGATTGCGCGCGGCCTCGCCTTTCGCGCGGTCGAGGACGCCGCGACTGCGCAGTTGACGGGCCAGGGGGCTCCGGCAGATGCGGTCACGCGGGCGCTCTCCCGGATGTCGCAAGCCTACCGGACTGAGGTGTCTGTGCGCCTGGCCAGGGCCGGTGCGTACGATGTGACCCGGTACGAGGATCGGGCGATCGCCGACGGCGTGCGACGCGCCCGGGTGGTCAGCAAACCGGGCCAGCTGCCCCATCTTGTGCGCGCCATGCTTTCCCGGCTGGCGCAGCAGGGCGTGAGCGCATGTCTGGCGGCTCCATCCCAGGCGCGTGCTGCCTGCGCAGGCTTGGCGGATTGAGGGCTTGGCGGATTGAGGGCCTGGCGGATTGAGGGCCTGGCGGATTGGGGGACTTCCGTCTCAGAGGGCGTCGCCAGGCGCGAACCCGGTTCGGAAGTCCAGGGCGAAGCCGGAGTCGGTGTAGCGCGCGACCCGGCCGCGCCGACCCGCCAGAACCGCCTCCTGGCCGATGAACGGGCGTGCCTGCGGGCAGGCGAGCAGGACGCCGAACAGCGACAAGTCAATGATGTCGCACTCCAGTTCGCGTCCATCATCGAGCCGCACCCCGACCCGTCCGTCGGCTTTTGCGCGCGCGAAACTGCGGTCATCCGACAGTTCCAGCCGGTCCCTGTTCCACAGCCAGGTAAGGTCGTCGGCGAGCCGATCGCGCTTGAGAGGCGTCAGCTCAAAGCGGACGGCGAAGGTTGAGGGGCCGCCGCGCACGACCTCTCCGGCCAGCCGGCCCAGGCCGTTGCAGTAGATCACCGTGCGCGCACCCAACCGCCATCGGGCTGCGCGGCGCAGCGCCAGGCCGCCCGGCGAGATGTTGATGAGGTCGAAGGCATGCTCTTCGCCATACGGATCGAGCAGCCGGCCGCTCAGCGCCAGCTCGATGCGGCGGAACCGACGACGATCCCGCGCTGTCTTCAAGCGAAGTGAGCGGTCGGCGGCGGGCTCGTTCCCGGGCGCGTCAGGGCCGGGGCGCCGCATGGGACCTTGCTCCGGCCTGCAGGCGGGGGCGTACGCGGCGTCCGGATGATCCCAGCTGGCGACGTCAGCCGATGGGGCGCAAGGCCTTGATGGCGCGCCCGCCTCCTCCAGGCGTGAGGCCGGGGCGAGGACTGCCGACGGGACGCCGGTCCTCGCCGGGGTGATGATCGGGCGGTAGACTGCCTGGGTGTGGTTTTCTGGGCCGGGACCGCGCGGTCCGTGATCAGCCGGCCCCTGACCAACACTTCCCTGACCAACACTTCCCTGACCAACACTTCCCGGACCAACACTCCCCTGGCCAACCGGCGCCTGACCAACCGGCGCCTGACCAACCGGCGCCTGACCAATTGGCGCCGCATGGGGCGGCGCGGTCCTGCCAGACGCGCTTTCCGGCGTATTGCCCCCGTTCTGGGACGCACCGCCTGCGGCCGGACTGGGATCCAACATGATGACGCTCCAACCCTAGCGTGACATCGAAGCATTGACGCGACGTTACAACTTGCCCCAATCGGTCGCACAGGGCGGATCAGGCCGCCCAAGATGAGGAACGCGCAATGCCCCAACGCGGCGCCATGACTGAATTCGACTACGTCATCATTGGCGCCGGATCGGCGGGCTGCGTGCTCGCCAATCGATTGACCGAAGAGGCTGGCGTCACGGTTCTGTTGCTGGAGGCCGGCGGCAAGGACGGCTCTCTCCTGGTCAGAATGCCGGCCGGGGCCGGATCCCTGTTCAAGTCCAGGAACGCCTACAACTGGGGTTTCGAAACCGCGCCGCAGACCCATCTCAACGGGCGGCGGCTGTGGTGGCCGCGCGGCAAGGGCTGGGGCGGTTCATCGTCGATCAACGGGATGGTCTATATCCGCGGCCACGCCCGAGATTATGACCAGTGGCGCCAGATGGGGCTCGAAGGCTGGGCCTATCGCGACGTGCTGCCGTATTTCCGCCGCTCCGAGGACTTCGAGGCCGGCGCGGACCCCTATCACGGGGTCGGCGGCCCGCTCGGCGTGTCCTGGGGACGATCCGCCAATCCCCTGTTCTCCGCATTTGTCGCGGCAGGCCGCGAAGCGGGACATCCGCTGACCGAGGACTTCAACGGCCGTCAGCAGGAGGGCATGGGATTCTACCAGCTGACGATCCGCAACGGCGAACGCGCGAGCGCGTCGTTCGCCTACCTTCATCCTGCGCTCGCCCGTCCCAACCTGTTCTGGGAGACCGGCGCGCGCACCAGCCGGATCCTGATCGAAAAAGGCCGAGCGGTGGGCGCCGAGTTTGTCAACAAACCCGGGGCTCAGCCAGGTGCAGTGCGGGTCCGGCGTGAGGTGATCCTCGCCGCCGGCGCGGTGCAATCGCCCCAGGTGCTCAAGCTGTCGGGCATCGGGCCGGCTGAGGAGTTGCGCCGGCACGGTCTTCCGGTCCTGCTCGACCATCCCGATGTCGGCGAGAACCTGCAGGATCATCTCGACGTCCTGCTCGCACACGCCTGCACAAGGCCGATCACCGCCTACACCGTCAACAAAGGACTGAACAGGCTTGCCGTGGGTCTCGACTACATGCTGCGTCGCAAGGGACCAGGCCGGGAGAATTTCCTGGAAGCCGGCGGCTTCCTCAAATCGCGCGCCGAACTCGACCGTCCCGATCTGCAGCTCCACTTCGTCAACGCGATCGTCAAGGATCACGCGCGGGTGGAGATGACTGAGGATGGCTATTGTGTCCACGCCTGCCAGCTGCGCCCGCAAAGCCGCGGTGCAGTCACCCTGGCCTCCGCCGACCCCTTCGCTGATCCCGTGATCGACCCGAATTATCTCGCCGCCGAGGAAGACCGCCTCGCCCTGCGCGCCGCCGTCAAAGTCGTGCGCGACATCTTCAGCCAGCCGGCGCTTGCGCCCTTCCGCGGGCCTGAGCGCGAACCGGGGCCGACGGTGCGCACGGATGCGCAGATCGACGCCTGGATCCGTGAGACGGCGGAAACGATCTACCATCCCGTCGGCAGCTGCCGGATGGGCGTCGATGATCGCGCCGTGGTCGATGCGAGCCTGCGTGTCCGCGGTCTGGAGGGCCTGCGGGTGGTTGATGCGTCGGTGATGCCGACCCTGGTGGGAGGCAACACCAATGCACCCACCATCATGCTTGCGGAGAAGGCCGCCGACATGATCTGCGCCAGACCGCCGCTGCCGGGCGAAGATGTCCCGATTGCGGAGGATCAGGCGGCATGACGTCCCTGCGCCTTGACCTGGGGCCCTTCGCCTTGACTTGGGGAGACGAGGCCCGGCGCGGCCCCTGATCAGAGGAGTCGGTTGCGCAACACCTGGCTCAACAGGTCAATCAGGCTGACCGCCACGACGATCACGATGGCGATGGCGGCCGTCTGGCCGTAATTGAAGCTGTTGATGCTTTCAAACAGCAGCTGTCCGACGCCGCCGGCGCCGATCAGGCCAAGCACCGTGGCCGAGCGCGAATTGCTCTCGAAGCGATAGAGCGCGTAGCTGGTCCACAACGGCGCAACCTGCGGGATGACGCCCCAGACCACTTCCTGGAGCTTGCCGGCGCCGGTGGCGCGCACGCCTTCAACCGGGCGGGGATCAATCGCCTCCACGGCCTCGGAAAACAATTTGCCAAGCACTCCCATCGTGTGCAGCGCGAGCGCCATGACGCCAGCGAACGGCCCAAGCCCAACCGCAACGAGAAAGATCGTTCCCAGGACGAGCTCGTTTACCGACCGCAGGATGTCCATCAGTCGGCGCATCGGCCAGACAAGCCAGGCCGGGGCGATGTTGCGCGCGCACAGGAGGCCGAACGGGACCGAAAAGATCACCGCGAGGAAAGTGCCCCAGATCGCGATCTGCACCGTCAGCCACATCGCATCGAGATACTGGGCCAGTCGCGACCAGTCGGGGTTGAGAAACTCCCGTGCGAAGGTCTGCATGTTCTGCGAATTCGTGAACAGCAGCGGAAACTTGAAGATCTCTGCTGGCGCGAAGCTGACCAGCAGCAGGAAAGCCACGCCGCCCCAGACGACAAGGTCGAACAGGCGATCGGTCGGCGATTTTTCCGGCGGGGCGGGGATGGCGGCGGCGTTCACGCTCATCACTTGTCCTCCATCAGCCTGACGCCGGGCGGCAGGGGCGGATTGGCCAGGAGCTGAATGGGCGTTGCGTCCGCCGCCAGACGCTCCGCGCGGATCGCCTCAAGGGCGGCCTTGGCCGCCTCAAGCTGAGCGGCGTCGCCGCTCCTCTGGGCCAGCATCAGCTTCTCGGTCGCCTCCATTTCGCGCACGGGCAGGAGGTGCGTGTTATCCGCCGGCTGAAACAGCCCGAACGACAGGTTGGCGAGAATCTGGCGCTCGCGGGTCTGCTGCGCGAGATCGCCCTGGCGGCCATAGGTAAGGAAAAACTGACGTATTTTCGCACGCACGGTCGGGTCAAGATCTGAGCGCACGACAATCGGATCCTCCGGCAGGGTCGGCGAGCGCCAAAGGATCCTGATCCTGCCGATCAGCGCGGGATCATCCTGGTTCAGGACTTCGAGACTGGTCGTGTTGTTGGTGGCCGCTGGCAGCAGTCCGTTGGCGACGGCGCGCACATTGGCTTCATGGTTGGCGGACCGCACGGTCTTGAAACAGGTGTTCGGGTCGATGTCGCGGGGCGCGAACAGATAGGCCATCGGGGCCAGCGTTCCGGATGTCGAGTTTGCGTCGCCCATGCCGAAGTCGAGGGTCCTGTCGCAGGTCAGCAGCTGGTCCAGGGTCAGCGTCGACTGCGCGGGCACGATGATAACGGAATTGTACCCGTCCACGCCGGACGCATCCGCGGAGCGCAGGAACACCTCTGCATTCGCCTGGCGCACCGCCTCCAGGCCGGACTTGTTCGAGAACCAGCCGACCTGGGTCTGGTTGAAGCGCATGGCGTTGACGAGGGCATTGTAGTTCGAGCCAAAAAACGGCTTGATTGACAGCCCGGTCTGGCGGCGCATGTCGGCCAGGAACGGCTCCCACCGGTCGGCCTGGTTCTGCGAGTTCTCCGTCGCCAGAATGGAGAAATTGAGGTCCGCCTGCTGCGTTTCGCGGCCGAGCGCAAGATAGGCTGCGCCCGCCACCAGCGCCGCGGCGGCCGCCGCCTGCAGCCAGCCGAGCCAGCGGCTCTGTGGACGCGCCGCCGCGATCACAGGGTCTGCCTCGGCAACCGCTGCTTCGCCGGTCTCCGGGTCGTACTCAGCGCCGTAAACATCGCTCAGCACAGCCGGCGTAAGCCCCTCAACCGACCCGTCATAGACGATCCTGCCGGCGCGCAGCGCGATGATGCGGTCGCAGTATTTTCGCGCATGGTCGATCTGGTGCAGCGTCACGACGACGCCGACCCCATCCTGCCGGTTGAGATCGCGCACCAGCTGCATCACCGTGCGCGCCGAGACCGGATCCAGCGACGCCACCGGTTCATCCAGAAACAGCGTGCGGGCGCCCTGGACGAGGCCGCGGGCGATCGCACCACGCTGCTGCTGGCCCCCGGACAGCGTGTTGGCGCGCTGTGCGGCGTAGTCTGCGATGCCGACACGGGCGAGCGCGGCCATGGCGCGGGCCTTGTCCGGCTGCGGCCAGAGGCCCAGAAGTCCGCGCCAGAACCCCAGACGCCCCAGCGTGCCAAGCATGACATTGGTGAACAGCGACAGACGCCCCACCAGATTGAATTGCTGCGCCACGAAGCCAAGCGAGCGGCGCGCTTCGAGCGCGGTTCCGGCGAGTGCGCCGTCGTCCTGGACCTTGACGCCGTTGACACGGATCGGGCCCGAGCCCGGATCGGCCGCCATGAGGCCGGCGCAGGCGCGCAGCAGGGTCGACTTGCCGGACCCCGACGGCCCGATGAGCGCCGCCATCTCGCCCGGTGCGATGCGCAGCGAGACGCCGTCGAGCGCCCTGCGCGCACCAAATGTCTTGGACGTGTTGACCACATCCACCGCGAACGCTGCTGTGGATCCGTCGCTTGCCGTCGCCATCCCGGCCCCCGTCACCGCCGCTGCCGCAGCGCCGGGTCGAGGTCATGCCTCACCGCAGCCCGGGCGTCCAGGGGGCGCGGCCGACTGCCAGCGCACCGGTCCTGCGGGAGTTCGTGCGCTCCGTCGCCCGCTCCGTGTCCCGCGCAGGGCGTGCGCGGGACACCGCGGCGGTGAGATCGCACGCCGGTTCCCCGGTCGAGGCATACCCTGGCGCGTCGTCAGCGCCCTGCGAGCGCGCCGGCTGTTCCGCCGGCGGCCAGCTTGCACATGCGTCCCGACGGCCCCACACTCCCGATCCATGGATCCTGATCGCCGCCCCCTGACGCAGCGTGCGCCGTCCAACATCTCCGCCGGCTGGACCTGGGCGGATGGGGTGCGCGCGCCAGTCGCAGCCAAATTCGCGATCGCGCTTGTGCTCGACCTGATCGATTTCACGATTGGACGCGCGCCGATCCTCGGAGTCGGAATGGACGCCCTGGCCGCTGGCGTCGCCGTGCTCTTGTGGGGCTGGAAGGGCTTGTTCGCGCTTTGGGAGCTGGCTGACCCCACGGAACAGATTGACGGTTTTGCGCCGACCCAGACCCTGATCGCCCTCGCCTCGCTGCGTCGGCGCGCCGGCGATGACACGGGCGGCGCACCTAGCGAAAGCCAGAAAGCCCGATAGTGGCGTCGCCCCGGACCGCGGAAAGAACTTCAACCGCGACATGCGATCGGGGCGCACGCCCCCGTGACACGCGACAGCAGGCCACCAAACGGCGGTCTGCCGCCGGCGGGCCCGGCTGGTCTTTCGGGGATGGCCGCGCCGTCGCAGGCCCTCAGCGCGTCAACGCCACGACGCCACGCCCGCAGTCCAGGTGGATGGTTCTGCACCGATGATGTCGCCCACAGGCTCGCTGACGTTCGTGCTGAGCCCCAGCGCCAACCGCAGAGCGACAGGGGCAGCCCCCTGCGGGCTCAACGCGTCGGCGCAGCCCTGCAGCGGGGCCAATGCGCGCCGACGTCTGCCGTCGAGCTGGGGTCGGCGCGGGCGATTGCGCCTGTGACGCCTCGCTCACCCGCGGCGACAGGGCCGGGATCGGGCCTGGACCTGTCCGCGGCCGGATCGCCGCCGACTGAGACCCGGTGGCGCATGATCCGACCAATCGAATGCGCCGTCTCCGGCGCGCCGGAATGATGACTGTCATGCCCGCGGGCTGAAAGCGCCGCCGCCGCGGCGCATGCCTGAACCGTCGGGCGGACCTGCGTGGAAGACCGGATCCTCAGCGCTGTCGCCGCACCCGCTGGGACTGGTTGCGGCCTTCCAGGCTGGCGAGAAACGATCCCAGCGCAGCAGGCTTGATCGTTATGCTCATGCCTGGTTTCGCCCCGCGCAGCGCGCCCGGCTCCGTTGCATGCCAGACCTGCCCGTTGGTGAAGACGTACGCCGTCCGGTCACCGGCCTTGCCAATGCGCTCGATCACCATTGTCTGGCCGCGCGCTTCAGCGTCTTCCTGGCCGCTATCGTCCCCGCCGCCAATCGCCCCACGCACGAAACTCGGCAGTGATGGAATCGGGAATCCGAACGCCTCGCGCTTGATGCGGGTGACGGATTCGCGGTCGATCGCGACCACATCGCCCTTGGTTTCGGCCTCTTTGAGCCGTCCGACCGCAGCGTCGTAGCAGGCGAGACGGTCCGGGTCAGAGGCGATAGCGGCGCAGTCGTAGACCTTCGCCAGCGGGCTTGCCGCCGCCGGAGCGGGGGTCTGGGCCTGCGCAACCGTCAGGCTCGCGGCGACGCCGAACGCCGCCAGCAGTCGTCCCAGACCGCTTATCGCGCGGCTGGCGAGAGCCCGATTGGCCATGCGCCGACTGGCCATGCCCCCGTCGGTCATCCCCCCGTCGGTCATGCCCCCGTGGGTCATGCCCCCGTGGGTCATGCT
This sequence comes from Hyphomonadaceae bacterium, assembly GCA_040381075.1. Lineage (GTDB taxonomy): Bacteria > Pseudomonadota > Alphaproteobacteria > Caulobacterales > Aquidulcibacteraceae > JBEIHX01. The sequence goes on along the minus strand of JBEIHX010000008.1, from coordinate 56,662 downwards.
TTGGCGCCCCGCCGCCAAACCATCCTGCACCATGTCCCGTCTCCCCTGCCGCAGCGTCAGCCGACGCCTGCTCACTGTCCCGCCGACAGGTCCAGCGTGGGCTCTTCCATCACATTCACGCCAGCTTCAGCCGCGATCCTGCACTGCGCACCGCACGCCGCCTTGCCAAGCGGTACGCCAAACGTTACGCGCCGGCTGGCGTGAGGAAAAGCCAGGCGCGCAGGCGTGCGCTGCAGGGCGGGGCGGGGAGAAGGAGACGGGGATGCTGTTTTCCAGAACACGGCGCGGAGTTGCGCGCCTGACCATGGCTGGCGCGGCGGCCGCGGCGCTGGCGCTTGCCGGATGCGGCGGGCCCAAGCCGGCGGCCGACGCCTCCGGCGCGAAGGTGCTGCATTTCGGAAATGGCTCCGAGCCGCTCACCCTCGATCCGCACGGCGCGAGCGGCACCTGGGAAAACAACATCATCGGCGGGATGTTCATGGGCCTCACGACCGAGGACATCAACGCCAAGCCGATCCCCGGCATGGCGGAAAGCTGGACCACCAGCGCCGATGGTCTGGTCTGGACGTTCAGGTTGCGGGACGCTGTGTGGTCCGACGGCGTGGCCGTCACCGCGCGGGACTTCGAATACGCCTTCCGGCGCATCCTTGATCCAAAGACGGCCGCGAAATACGCGGCGATCCTCTACGACATCAGGAACGCGCAGGCGGTGAATGCGGGTGAACTGCCGCTTGAGCAGCTCGGGGTGCGCGCCATCGATCCCAAGACCTTCGAAATCACCCTGGCGCACCCTGCGCCCTATCTGCCCACGCTGCTGATGCACTACACCAGCTACCCGGTGCCCAGGCACGTGGTGGAAAAGTTCGGCAATGACTGGATCAAGCCGGAGAACATCCAGGTCAACGGGTCCTACAAGCTCATGGAATGGCAGACGAACAACTTCGTCAAAGTCCGCCGCAACGAGCGCTTCTTCGACGCCGCGAACGTCTGCATCGACGAGATTTTCTACTATCCCACGACCGATGTGAACGCAGCTGAGCGTCGGGTGCGCAATGGCGAACTCGACATCAGCAACGACATTCCTGGCCAGAAGGTCGAGTTCCTCAAGAAGGAATTGCCCGGCTATGTCCGCATCGCGCCCTACATGGGCACCTGGTACGCGATCGCCAACACGACCGACCCGCGCTTCAAGGACGAGCGTGTGCGCACAGCGTTGAACATGGCGATCGACCGGGATTTCATCACGAAGGAAGTGCTGCGGGCCGGTCAGGTGCCCACCTTCTCATTCGTTCCCCCGAACATGGCCAACTATCCTGGCGGGGCGACGCCGGGATGGGCGTCCGCGCCGGTGACGAGCCGGCGGGTCGAGGCGCGACGGCTTCTGGAGGCGGCCGGCTTCGGTCCTGACAGACCCCTGGCGTTCACGTTCGCCCACCGCAACACCGGGGACAATCCGCGGATCGCGCCCGCGATCCAGAATGACTGGCAATCGATCGCGCCCTGGGTGAAGGTGTCGCTCGCGCCGACCGATACCCAGATCCACTACGACAACCTCTCACAGAACAACTTTGAGGTCGCGGACGCCGCCTGGATCGCCGACTTGGACGATCCGATCAATTTTCTGATGCTCCTGGACAGCAAGTCCGGGCAATTGAACTACGGCCGCTACGTGAATTCGAGTTACGACGGCCTTCTGGCCCAGGCCAAGCAGGAACTCGATCTCGCGAGGCGCGCCGATCTGCTGCTGCAGGCTGAAAAGAAGCTGCTCGCCGATTCGGCCGTGTTTCCCGTTTACACCTATGTGTCCAAGAACCTGGTCAATCCACGCGTCACCGGCTGGAACGACAACATCGTCGACATCCATCGTCCGCGGTACCTGTGCGTGAAATAGCCGGCCGCGCCGGGCGGGGGGCGCGCGTTGCGCGCGGGCAGGCGAGGGCGGCGGTTCCCGCCGTCCAGCCTGCCGGCGAACGGCCGGCTCCTGCCCGCCTCCCCAGGAACCCAGCCCGGGAACCCAGCCCGGGAACCCAGCCCGGGAACCCAGCCTGGACCGCAGACTTCCTGCCGGGAGGGCGTCGGAGGCTCGCCATCCCGGGTCGACCGACAATGGGGACGCCCTGGGCAGCAAACCCGGTGAGGCCGCCCCAGGCTGCGCGAGTCCGGACATCGACCGCTGGCTGCGTTGCCTGCTCGGCATTGGCCGGCGCCCAACACTGAGGCGCCTCTGCAACAGATGCGGCGAAACTGCGGCGGCAGGGGGGAGCTGTCGTTGACGTTTCCGTAACAAAGCCCTTTAGGGTGACCGGGTAACCAGGCGAGCGAGATCTGCTTGGGGGACCGCAATCCGCAAGCTCGGGAGTAAACCCGATCCGGACTGGCGAATTTGGATCTTTCGGAGGTTCGACGTGACAAAACTGATGCGCGAGCGCCTGCTGGCCTCGTCTATGATCGCTGGCCTTGCAGCCGGCGTTGTGACCATTGCCCCGGCCCATGCGCAGCAAGCGCAGTCGACGACGGCGGATGACGACCAGGTGGTGATCGTGACCGGTACGCTGATCCAGCAGCCCGGTCTTGAGTCGGCGAGCCCGATCACCTCTGTCGGCATCGAAGAAATCGGCCTGCAGCAATCGTCTGAAGTCGAAAAGCTGATGCGCAACCTGCCGATCACGGTTCCGGGCGACGGCGCCAACGTGAACAACGGCACGGCAGGCGCATCCACGATCAACCTGCGCGGCCTGGGCTCTCAGCGCAACCTGATCCTGATCGACGGCAAGCGCGCCACGCCGTACAACATTGCTGGTCGGGTCGACGTCTCGATCATCCCGGTCGGCGCCCTTGAGCGGATGGACATCATCACCGGCGGCGCCTCGGCTGTGTACGGCTCGGACGCCATCTCCGGGGCCATCAACTTTGTGCTGCGCCGCGACTTTGAAGGCGTCGAACTCGACAACGAGTACACCGTGTCGGGCGCCAATGATGGCGAGATCTTCAACCACACGGCGCTGCTCGGGGCGAATCTCGCCGATGGCCGCGGCAACGTGGCTCTGGCGTTGAACTACACCAAGCGCGAGGGCGTGCAGTTCGGGGCTCGCGACTACGGGCGCGTGGGCGTGTCGTCCAGTTCGGGCGCGGGCCTTGGCATCACCGGCGCCGCTGAGCCGACCAACTGCTCCGGCGAGAACACAGTTCCCACCACCTTCGGCGGTTCGGGAACCACCGTTCCAACCCGGATCAGCTCGATTCCCGGCAACACCGGGGTTGGCACCGGCACCCAGGGCCTCCAGATCCGGGACGACGGAACGCTCGGCCCGTTCTGCAACCAGTTCAACTTCAACCCCTATAACTACTACCAGACCCCGCAGGAGCGGTATGGCGGCATGGCCTGGGGCCACTACGCCATCAACGACAGCGTTGAAGCCTATGGCCGCTTCCAGTTCGCAGCGGTGAACGTCCGCCAGCAGATCGCTCCTTCCGGCATCTTCGCCGGCACCCGGGTGCTTCTGCCGCTGTCCAACCCGTTCCTGTCCGCCGCGGCGCGCAATGAACTGATCGCGCGCTTCACGGCAGGCCGGGCGCCGGGCGCCACGACCCCGACCGTTCTGACGGCGAGGTCGTCCAACCCGACCGCAGGCGCCTGGTACGACAACAACAGCAACGGCGTGGTCGACGCGGCGGACACCGTGTCGGTGACCCTGGGCCGCCGGACCATCGAATTCGGGGAACGGTCGTCGACCTACGACAACAATGCATTCCAGGCGATCCTTGGTCTGCGCGGGTCGATCAACGAGGCCTGGAACTGGGACGTGTCCCTGTCCCACGGCGAGTCTGATCGCACCAATGTGGCCGCGGGTTACACCAATATTGAAAACCTGAAGGGCGCGCTCAACACTGTGTCGGCCACCTCCTGCACGGCCCCCACAAACGGGCCGGTCGGCGGTTCAGCCGGCGGCGCCCAGACGGCCACCTGCGTGCCTATCAATCTGTTCGGGCCAGCCGGCTCGATCACGCCGGCCATGGCTGGCTACAGCTCTGCGGTTGGTCTTGAAAAGCAGGACTACACGCAGACGATCGGTCTCGCGACGATCTCGGGAACGGTTGACCAACTGAAGAGCCCGTTTGCCGATACCGGTCTGTCGATGGCCCTCGGCGCGGAATACCGTGAGGAGACCGGGGCGACGACGCCGGACGAGTGCCTCAAGCTGGCTCCTTCGAGCTGCCTTGGCGGCGCGGGCGGCAACACCCTCCCGATCGTGGGCGGCTTCTCGGCGAAGGAGTACTTCGGCGAAGTCATCATGCCGCTGGCGTCCGACAAGCCGCTGGTTCAGTCCCTGGATCTGGAACTCGGCTATCGCTACGCGGATTACGATCCGTCTGGCGTCAACCGCACATGGAAGGCGGGCCTGACGTGGCAGCTGAACGATACCCTGCGGTTCCGCGCGATGCAGCAGAAAGCCGTTCGCGCGCCGAATGTCGGTGAACTTGCTGCGCCACTGACCTCTGGTCTGGACAACGCGGTTCGCGATCCCTGCTCGGTGGCTCAGCCGACCGCGCTGCAGACGACCGCACTGCGGGCACTGTGCCAGGCCACAGGTCAGACTTCGTCCCAGGTGTGGGTCACCCCGAACATCGAAGCCGGGCAGATCAACACATTCTCTGGCACGAACCTTAGCCGTCTGCCGAAGCCGGAAGATGCTGACACCACGACCGTCGGTCTCGTTCTGACGCCATCGTTCCTGCCGTTCGTGAAGAACCCGGTCCTGACACTCGATTACTATGACATCAAGATCGACGGTTACATCGGCGAGCTTTCGGCTCAGGAGGTGCTGAATCTCTGCTACGAGCAGGGCATCACCTCGTTCTGCTCGCAGGTCCGTCGTCTGAACGGCACGCTTGTCGAGCAGGCGTCAGGCATCGAGACGTTCACGCAGAACCTTGAGTACGCCCAGGCTTCGGGCTTCGAGCTCGGCGTGAACTTCGGTCTGGACCTGCCGGAAGGCTGGGGATCGCTCAACATCTCCTACAACGGCAACCTGTACTCGAAGAACGAGTCCCAGTCGTCGCTGGTGTCTCCGGTGATCGATTGCCTCGGCTTCTACGGCAACACCTGCGGCAACCCAACCCACAAGTATCGCCATACGCAGCGCACCACCTGGGAACTGGGTGACCTGCGGATGTCGTACCTGTGGCGCCATCAGGACTCGGCGGCTGTCGAGGCTGCGCAGTCTGCATCGACCTTCCCGGCTTTCCGCACGATCGACGCCTACAACTACATCGATCTGTCGGCGGATTACACGGTGAACGACAACCTCTCGGTTGCCTTCACGGTCAACAACGCTCTGGAAGAAGATCCGCCAATCGTCGGTGGCGACATCGCCACGACCTCTTCCAACGGCGGCAACACCTTCCCGCAGAACTACGACTCGCTGGGTCGTGTCTACACCGTCGGCCTGAACCTGAAGTTCTAGGCTCGGCGTCCGTCGGGACGGATCATTCAACGGCGGGTCGCGCAAGCGGCCCGCCGTTTCTATTTCTTCGTTTCGTGTGCAAACTCAGGGTCCTCAGCAGGGTAGCGGCGGCTGCGGCGCAAGCCGGCGCGGTCAGTCAACGTCAAACTGTGACCCCGGACGTCTTGGCGCAGCCATCAAAGGACGGTGAGATCACGATGGCCGTAGATGTGCAGTCCCTGGCGGCGGCGGCGAACGATGCAGCCCTGCGCGGCGATTTCGCACGCGCGCAGACCCTGTGGGCAGACCTCCACCGCCTTGACCCGCGTCATCCCGAAGGTTTGCGCGGTCTTGCGATCGTCGCCCGTCAGCGGGGCGATCTGATGGGCGCAGCGGACTATCTCGTGGCGGCCCATCAGGCCGCGCCGCAGGACGCCACCATTCCTCTGATGCTCGCTGAGGTGCATCGCGACGCCAACAGCCTTGAGGGCGAAGCCGAGTCGGTCGCCGTCGCCCTCGCAATCGATCCCTATTGCTGGCCTGCGCTGCTGATGCGCGGCGAGGCCCATCGGCGCGCCGGCCGCAGGAGCCTCGCTGTCGCGGATTTTCGCAACACGCTGACTGTGGCGCCGCCGGCGCCCCGCTGGCCCCCCCTTTACGCCTCACGGCTCGCCGCTGCAGCGCGCGACGTGGCGGAGTTTTCGCAGGCCTTCGAGGCGCACCTTGTCCAGGCGCTGGGCGCGTCGGGCGTGCAGGGTCGCTGGCGGGAGGCCGCCGCCATCATGGCCGGCCGCACGCGCCCCTATCACGCCGACTGCAACCAGCTGACCGTGCCCCGCCTGCCGGCGATCCCGTTTTTTGAGCGGGATCAGTTTCCCTGGGTCGAGAGCCTCGAAGCGCGGACAGACGCCATCCGGGCGGAGCTCCTTGCAGCGCTGGAAGGCCAGAAGGCGGAGTTCGAGCCCTACATCGCCTACAAGCCGGGCGAACCCGTCAATCAGTGGAAGGACCTGAACCATTCCCTGAGGTGGAGCACTTACCATCTCTATCGCAGTGGAACGCCAGTCAGCGAACATCTCGCGCGCTGCCCGGTGACGGCCAGTGCGCTCAGCGAGGTGGACATGGCGGACATCGGCGGCCTGTGCCCGAACGCCATGTTCTCAAGCCTGGCGCCACACACCGAGATCCCGCCTCACCATGGCGAAACCAATGCGCGGCTGGTCGTGCACCTCCCCCTCATCGTGCCGGACAAGTGCCTTTACCGGGTCGGCTTTGAAGAACGTCGCTGGGACGTCGGCAAGGTGCTGATCTTCGACGACACGCTTGAGCACACGGCGCGCAACGACAGCGATGAGCTGCGCGTCGTGCTCATTTTCGACGTCTGGAATCCGCTGCTCAGCACGGATGAGCGCGATCACGTGCGCGCGCTCACCAATGCGGCGCGCAGTTTCCGGTTCCAATAGGCGTCGCCGCTTCAGGACATGGTCCCCCGCCGGCAGGCCCCGCCGCGCCATGCGCGGGACGCGCGACCTGCGTTGTCCGGCGCCGGTCCCTGATGGCGCGGGCTACGAAAAAGGGGGCGGACCTTGCGATCCGCCCCCTCCAATCATCGCGCCTGTTGGGGGTCAGCGGCCGGACGCCGCGGCGGCTGGCACGCCAGCACTCGTTGATTGCCCGGTCCCCCCGAAGCACTTCGGCCCGGCAAGATAGGACTCGATCGCGGTCAGGGACTGGCGGTGCCACTCCGGCCGCCACAGCAGCGAATGCAGCATGTCCTTGATCTCGACATACTGCACATCCTTACCCAGCGCCTTGGCGGCGGCATAGTAATCCGTGGCGTGGAACAGCGGCACGCGCCCGTCACGGTCGCCATGATAGATCAGCAGCGGGATCTGCTGATTGGCGACTTCCTTGATCGGGTCCAGACCCTTCACTGTCCAGCCCTGGACCTGACGCTGCAGTCGGTTGCGTCCGAACAGCGTCTGGATGCGCCCGAGGTCCGACACGCCCGCACCGGCGATGGCGCAGCGATAGAGGCCATTGGGACGGATGGAGGCGGCGAAAGCTGCGTAGCCGCCGTAGGAATAGCCGAACATCGCCATCCGGCTGGGGTCGGCGATGCCCTGGGCGACCAGCCATTTGGCCCCGTCGTCCTTGTCGTCCTGCATGGCCTTGCCCCACTGCTCGTCACCCGCCTTCCAGAGCTTGTCGCCCAGTCCAGCCGAGCCGCGGTATTGCGGCTGCAGAACGGCGTAGCCGCGCGACGCCAGGAATTGCGGCCAGCCGGACAGGTCAAAGTCCGCGCTGTCGCGCGCCCAGGGGCCGCCATGCGGCAGGATCACCGCCGGGATGCGTCCCTGCGCCGGGGTCCAGCCCGCCGGCAGGGTCAGAACACCGGGGATCTCCAGCCCATCGCGGGCCGTGTAGGTGACCCACTGCGCCGGACGAAGCTTCGACCAGTCGTACCCAGCCGACTGCAGGATGTTGCCGATAAGGCGCAGGTCCTTCTTGTTGTCGAGGATGTAGTAGGTGTCCGGGGTATTGGACGAGGACACATTGATCAGGATGCGGTTGCGATCGAGCGTATAGCGGACCGGCGCAACAACCTGCCCCGGAAAGACCTTCTTGAGGCCGTCGAATACCGCCTTCATCTCGGGGTCGACCCAGTAGTACTCCGTGGTTGGGCCTCCAACCGCGAACCCAAGCACCTGCCCGGCGTCACGCTCTGTCTGCCCAAAGATGACGCTGGTCACATCATATTTGGGATGCGCGAAGAGCACCTCCGGCTCAAACTCCTTTGTGACCGGGTCATAGGTCCGCGCCTGGACGAAGTTGGCGCCCTGATTGGTCAGCACGATCCACTTGCCATCGGGGAAGCGTCCGGCGATGTCCGCGGTGATGCGGGACCGCGCCGTGTAGGAAAGTTTCGGCTGCTCCTCCCAGGCGCCTGTCTGGGGGTTCAGCCCCTCGCGGCGGAAAATCGCGCCGTTGGGGCCCGTGTCGAACTTGATCCGCGAATAGACCTGGAGATTGCGCGGGTCGATCGTGACGTCGAACTCGTCATCCGCATAGCGGTAGATGCGCTCAATCGCCCCGGTCTTGATGTTCATCTTCAGGATTTCGTTGATGTCGCTTTCTGACCGGTCGAGCAGGACGTGCTCCGGATCGGCCGGCAGATTGCTCACGGCGCCCGAAGCAGCGCTGGAGCGCACCGCCTCCTGGAACGCGGTGCGGGCAGTGCCCTGGCGGCGGCCTGGCTCAGTGAACGAGCTGCCGCGCAGGTCTGTCAGATAGGTCTTGACCGCATAATCCTTGCCGCCGCCGGCTTCGATCCCGAACGGCCCGTCGTAGATGTCGCGAAACACCAGGAACAGCTTGTCGTTGCCGATCGGCGTCAGCGAAATGAAATCGGAGGTCTTGGAGCCGCCGCCGAACGCGAAGGGCGGCTTGGACAGATCATTGGCGTCCCACACATGGATCGCGTAGGGCGCCTTTCCGTCCGATGCGAGCGCGGTGATATGCTTGCCGTCGCGCGTCATGTTGACGCTCCAGAACGACAGGTTGCGGGCCATGACGTCGATGGGCATTGGCTGCCGCTGCGCGGCGGTCGCCTGGGCTGAGGCCGGCGACGGCGTCAGCAGGGGCGTGGCCGATGCGATGCAGGCGACGGCCATCACGGCGGCGGAAACAAAACTTCTCACGGGCGACTCCTTCAGGTGGTCCGTCAGATCATGCCGGCGCCGAGAGACCTGCGGGAGGTCCCGTTGCGGCGGCCGGGCGCACAGTCGCGTGATTCCAGATCTTCGCGCCGGCGTCTGCCGCCTCTTGAAGCACGCGCCGCATCTGTCGGCTACTGTTGCCTTCCAGACACGCAACCGACACAGAACACACATCGGCGACGCAACGGACTTGGCGACCGGGCGGTTGATCCATATCAGATCGTCGCACAGTCATGTCAAAATCGTGACCGAAGCTGGTCCTGGTTTGGCGTACGTTGAGGGGTGAAACATGGCGACGAAGAAATTGGAGACCGCCCGAAAGTTCGGACTGCTCGCGGGCGCAGCTTTTGCGGCCTTCGCGGGCGCTGCCTGGGCGCAGGCCCCGGCTGCGGCGCCGGCTCCGGCCCCGGCCCCGGATGAGCGCGAAGCCCAGAAGGAAGATGCCTCGGATCAGACAGTTGTCGTGACCGGGTCGCGCATCCGTCAAAATGAGTTCACCTCGTCGTCGCCCATCCAGGTGATCACCCGCGAGCGCGCCACGGCCGAGGGCCTCGCAACCTCGGCGCAGGTCCTCCAGGGCGCCGCCGCCGCCGCCGGCTCCACCCAGATCAACCAGCTGTTCCGGGGCTTCCTCGTCGATGGCGGTCCGGGCGTGAACACGGTCTCGCTGCGCGGTCTTGGCGCCCAGCGCACCCTGTTCCTGCTGAACGGCCGTCGCGTCGGCGTGTCCGGGGTCACGGGCACGACCGGTCCGTTCGACGCCAACGTGCTGCCTGACAACATCATCGACCGGTTCGAAGTGCTGCTTGACGGCGCGTCCTCGGTCTACGGGTCTGACGCCGTCGCGGGCGTCGTCAACGTCGTCACCGACAAGGGCCTTGACGGGCTCAACCTCGATGTCAGCGCCAACGTCCCGCAGGAAGATGGCGGTCAGGACTATTCGGCGTCGATCGCCTACGGCAAAACGTTCTCGCGCGGCCAGGTCCTGGCAAGCTTCGAGTACTCCCGCCAGGAGGCCCTGCGCCTTGGCCAGCGTGAGTTCACGAGCTGCGTGGAGGACTACCTCTATACCGAGGACCAGACGCAGCGCATCGACAGCACGGATCCGCGCACCGGCAAGCCGTTCTGCCTGAACATCCTGTCCAACGTGGTGCAGCTCTTCCGCGGCAGCTCCAATCCGGGGACGGCCACGCCGATCATTCCGGGGTCTACGGAAGCTGCGGTGCCGGTCACCGGCATTCCGGGCATCACGAACTGGAACATCGTTCCGGCGTTCCAAAGCTTCCGGCTGAACCAGAACGACCCGAACTACGCCAACCTGACCGTTCTGCCGGTCCAGGATGACTACAGCTTCTTCGGCACATTCAGCTACGACCTTGGCATCCTCGGCAACGCGGAAGCCTTCGGCGAACTGCTGTATACCAGCCGCGAAACCCAGCTGACCGGCCTGCGCCAGATCTTCCCGTTCGTGTCGGCCGCAAACCCGATGGTTCCGACCATCTACCGGTCGACGCCGTTCAACAACATCATCCAGCCGGGCGTCGGCATCGTGCCGAACCCGAACCCGGCCCAGACCCTGGCGACCACCCAGGTGCGTCCGATCTTCACCGTGCCGTCCAGCGATGGCGTGCAGGTCGACTACTTCAACGCCGTGCTCGGCCTGCGCGGCGACATCACCAGCTCATTCCTCAACGGCTGGGCCTGGGAACTCTATATGAGCGGCTCGCGCAGCGAGGGCACATATGAGAACCAGGCGATCCCGCAGGACCGGGTCGACGCGCTGTCGCAGATGACGCTTGTGGGCGGCGTTCTGACCTGCCCGACGACCACGACGCTGTCGACGAACGGCCGGGTGGTGCCGACGCCGGCAGGCTGCCCGAGCGGCATCAACATCGTGACCGATGCGAACATTCTGGCGGGCAACCTTCCGGAAAACCTGCGCAACTGGCTGATCCTGCCGCAGGTCGGCAACACGACCTATGAGCGCACGCTCATCAACGGCTCGATCACTGGCGACGTCATGGAGCTGCCGGCTGGCCCGGTGGCGACGGCGCTCGGCTTCGAGTTCCGCCGCGACCTCCTGGACGACATTCCGGGCCCGTTCGCCATCGTCGGCAATGAGTGGGGCCGCACTACCGCGGGCCGCACCAAGGGCAACGACTCTGTCGTCGAAGTGTTCGGCGAGTTGCAGGTTCCGATCCTGGCGAATGTTCCGCTGTTCGAGAAGCTGCAGTTCAACGGGTCGATGCGCTACTTTGACTATAAGTCCTATGGCTCGAACGACGTGTTCAAGACCGGTCTCGACTGGCGGATCAACTCGGACTTCCGCGTGAAGCTCAACTACGGCACGGCGTACCGCACGCCGGCGCTGTACGAGCTTTACCTCGCCAACCAGCTGGGCTTCACGGGCGGCGGCGCCGACCCCTGCATCAGCACCGGCGCGCGTCAGACCAATCCGCTTGTCAACCGCAACTGCCTTGCGGACGGCATCCCGGAAACCTACGCCGGTCAGACGTCCTCCATCCCGGTGCGGCGTGGCGGCGGCGTCGGGTCCCTGCGGGATGAGAACTCGACATCCAAGACGATTGGCATCGTCTGGACGCCGAGCTTCACGGACCTGTCAATCGGTCTGGACTACTTTGAAATCCAGATCGACGATCAGGTTTCGACGGCCGGCGCTGCAGCGATCCTGTTCCAGTGCTACAGCAACCCGACCTTCGACCCGACCGCCGGTTTCTGTTCCCAGTTCACCCGGCAGCGTGACTCGGCCTCGCCGCAGTTCCTGAACATCACGAACGTCGACAACGGGTTCCGGAACCTGAACAGCCAGCGCACCCGCGGCATCGACCTCACGCTGCAGTACGAGCGTGATTTCGACTTCGGGACGGTCAACTTCTTCAGCCAGAACAACTGGACCTTTGAAGACGAGATCGAGACCTTCGACGGCGTGCTGAACGAGTTCAACGGCGAACTGGGCGATCCGGACTTCGTTGGATCTGCGCAGCTGCAGTTCGAACGCAAGGATTGGAGCCTGACCTGGACGGCTCGCTACATCGGCAAGTCGTCCGACGCCGAGGATCTCGGCGGTCGGGTGTTCACCGGCTTCACCCGCTACGAGCCGCTCGTGGGCTTCCGTCCGCTCGGTCCGTCGACGTTCACCGGCGTCACGACGCGTCCGAACGTCTATGTGAAGTCCGAGGCTGAGCTGCTCGTCCTGCACACGCTCTCGGGCCGTTATCGGGGCGACGACTGGTCTTTGACGGCTGGCGTCTCGAACATCTTCAACGAAGAGCCGGCAGCTGTCTCCAACGGTATCGGCGCGATCCGCTTCGGTCGCTCCAACCTGCTGGCGACGCCGCTTGATGCGTTCCGTGGCCGCACCTTCTTCATGAATGTCTCAAAGGCGTTCTGAGGTCGAAGGGTCACAGTCGCAAGACAGGGAAGGGCGGGTCCTGCGACCCGCCCTTTTTCTTTTCGGCGCGGCGCGCGCCGACGGCGTCCGTCTGCATCGACGCGTGCGCGCTCGCGGCGCTGTCGCACCGTCCGGCAGGTTCACGCCGGCGTGCTGATCGGGTCTAGGCGCGGCCCAATTGCCGCCTGGCGACGTCGCGTGTGTTGTCTGAGAGCTGATTTCTGGCAAGGACGCTCTCGATCGCGGCGATGGCATGACGATGACGGCCAGGCTCGATGCGCGACCAGGTCTCAAATCCTGTCATCAGACGCGCCGCAACGGCAGGGTTGAGAGCATCAACGTCAAGAACCAACTCGGCCAGAAAGAGATAGCCGGACCCGTCGGCTGCATGCAGCGCACGCGGGTTGCGCAGCATCAACCCGGTGGCGAGCGCGCGCACACGGTTCGGGTTGCGCAGATCAAACTCCGGATCCCGGCGCAGCATGCGGATGCGTGCGAGAGCGTCGTCCCGCGCGGCGCCCGATTGCACGGCGAACCATTTGTCCATCACCAACGGCTCATCGCGCCATTGCGCCCGGAAGCGGCCAAGCGCGTCATCGAACTGCTCCGCCGACGCATGACTGAGCGCGTCCAGAGCGGCGAGCTGGTCCGTCATATTGTCCGCCGCCGCAAACGCCCGCTCAGCCGCAGCTGCACCGCATGCGCCCCGCGCCATGTACAGCTCCAACGCTGCATTGCGCAGCGCGCGTCGGCCGGCAGAGGCTGCGTCCGGCGTGAAGCCGGCGTCGCGTGGCGCTTCGATCAGCCCACGCAGCAACTCTTCATGAACGCCAGCGAGCACTGCACGCAGCGTCTGGCGCGCGGCATGCAGCGACTCTGGCTCGGCATTGTTCGTATCCAGGATCAGATCGCTCGTCTCGGGCAGACGCGCCACCAGTGCGGCGAAGGCCGGATCAGCCAGCGCCGCCTCCAGGCACCGGCCATAGGCGGCGACAAATCCGTCGACGCAGGGCTGCGGCGCGCCGTTGCGCGCCGCATCGGCAAGCGCCAGCAGGGCGCGCCGGCCAAGCAGCTGCGACATGTCCCAACGCATGAAGGGGTCAGGATCATGCGCCATGAGCACTTCGCGCATCGCATCGTCGTGACCGGCCTCGGCGATCACCGGCGCGGACAGGCCGCGCAGCAGCGACAGAACGCCATCTGCAGGCGCGCCCGACAGCCGCCACGTGTCACGCACGCCGCGCAACACCGCCATGTGCTCGCGCGCCGGCGGACCGCCGTTCAGCGCAAAGACCGCCGGCTCGCCGGTTCGGGTCAGGATCCCGAAACGCACCGGGATCGGGACAGGTGACCAGGGTGTGTCCGCCGCATGACCCGGGATGGATTGGGACAGGTCCATGGCGACGCCTTCAGCGTCTGACGTAAGGCGCACCGTCACATGCGGCGTGCCCGCCTGCCCATACCAACGCGCGAAATCCGACAGGTCTTGTGCGCATGCGTCGCTGAACGCTCCAAGAAAATCCTCAACCGTTGCAGCCATGCCGTCGCAGCGGTCAAAATAGAGGTCCATGCCGGCCTTGAAGACATCCGGGCCCAGCATCGTTCTCAGGGCGCGAACAAGCTCTGCCCCCTTCTCGTACACGGTTGCTGTGTAGAAGTTGTCGATCTTGACGTAGGATGAGGGGCGAACCGGATGGGACAGCGGCCCCGCATCCTCAGCAAACTGACGCTGGCGCAACAGGCGGACATCCTTGATCCGCTGCACCGCGTGCGAGCGCATGTCTGCGGAAAACTCCTGGTCCCTGAAGACCGTGAGGCCTTCCTTGAGGCAGAGCTGGAACCAGTCGCGACAGGTAATGCGGTTTCCGGTCCAGTTATGAAAATACTCATGCGCCACAATGCTTTCGATGGCGGCATAATCCGCATCGGTCGCTGTTGAGGGATCGGCCAGAACATAGGCGGCGTTGAAGATGTTGAGGCCCTTGTTCTCCATCGCTCCGAAATTGAAGTCGCGCACCGCCACGATGTTGAAGACGTCAAGATCATACTCGCGCCCGAACGTCTGCTCATCCCAGGTCATCGCCCTTTTGAGCGCGTCCATTGCATAGGTCGCGCGCGCCGCCTGCCCTTTGTCGACATGGATGGCGAGCGCGACGCGCCGCCCGCTCGCGGTCACAAAAGCGTCCTGCAGAACATCATAATCGCCCGCGACGAGGGCGAAGAGATAGGACGGTTTGGGATGGGGGTCTTCCCAGACGGCGTAGGCCCGTCCGTCAGACGTCAGACCAGCGTCCACGGCGTTCCCGTTCGACAGCAGGATCGGGCAGGAAGCCGCATCGGCCTCAAGCCTGACCCGGTAGCGCGCCATGACGTCCGGGCGATCCGGGAAAAAGGTGATGGTGCGAAAGCCCTCAGGTTCGCACTGCGTGCAGAACCGGCCGGCTGACATGTAAAGACCCTCAAGCGCTGTATTGCCGGCCGGGTCGATGCGCGTGTCGATTTCCAGGGTGCATGCAGCGGGGACCGCATGCAGCGTCAGCCCCTCCCCGTCGAGGTCATAGGCGCCGGGGCCCATCACCCGTCCGTCGATCGCCAGTCGGGTCAGCGTCAGGCGGCGCCCGTCAAGGCGCAGCGGAGGCGCCGGGCCATCCGCAGGCGATGGCCCGTTACGCCGCAGGCTCAGTCGAGACCGTACGACGGTCGCAGACGGCTGCAGGTCAAAGTCGAGGTCCACACGGTCCACAAGGAAGTCCGGCGGACGATAATCTTCCAGCCGCACAGCGGCCTGAGGGTCAGAAGGCATGCGCATATGGTGCGTGTGTTCCCGCGACTTGAAAAGCGCCGCGGCGCCGTCAGAACGCCGCGCGCGGCCGACGCAGCGCCGGGCTCACATAATTGTCCGGATCATCGTCCAATGATGCGGGGCCCTTCCCAGGCGTTGCAGGCGCACTGGCGTGCACCTGCCGGATTATCCCGTCGCAGGCCCGCGCCAGACGCCCCAGTTCTGTGTCGCGTGCGTCTGGCTCCCCCGCGACAAAATGCGACAGCTGTTCGAGAACCTCCAGCATTGCGGGGGCCTGGCTGATGAGACGGGCCTGTTGCTCGATGCGCTGCGGATCCCGGTCATACTCCGCGATCGGGACGCGCCAGCCGCCCCAGTCCTGAACATCCGTGATCACCACCGGAAAGGTGCCGGGGAAGGGGTGATCGCCTGACGCGTCATTGTCCTTCCAGCGATTTTTTTCGCGATGGATGCGCCAGACTCCGCCGGCGGCGCTCCCCAGGACGTCGTCGCGGTCCTGTATTTCCGCAGCAAGTTCATTGGCGGCGAATTCGCGTCCAAGCCCGACGTCGTAAAAGACCCGCAAGGGCTCATCGACGCCCTTGGCCCATTGCGGCAACACTCTTTCGATCTTCGCCCAGGTCCCGACCGGCTTCACGAAGACTTTCTGGCTCTTGTGGAATACCGCCTTGGCCATCGTGGAATGCTCCTGAACTTCTCTCATACGCCGAGGCTTCTTGCGGTCCGGTAAACGCCGCCATCGCCCTGGTCCTGGTCGAAGGGCTGAAGCCCCGATTGCCCAGCAACCCGATCCGCCGCGAAAATCGGCACGGCGATCCGCCCTCCTGGCGCTATCGCAAAGCGGCTCCGGCGAGGGTCGTCACGCAACTGTCATCAAGCTGGAATGCAAGTGTCACACGAAACAGGCACACGACCAGCCTGAGCCCGGGCCAGGTCCGCCTGGGCGCAGTCGACGCCGACGAGTCGGTCACGGCCGGCGGGAGATGCGAATGAGGGGCGAAGACGTGCGGCCTCGCTGGAAAGCCTGGGCGATCGCTGGCGCCATCCTGGCGGCGTTGGCGATCCCGACAGCGCACGCGCGCGGGCAGATCAAGGTGGTGGGGTCTTCGACCGTCTTCCCCTACGCCCAGGCTGCGGCCGAGGCCTACGCCAAGAAGAACAGGGCGCGGGCCCCCGTGGTCGAGTCGACCGGCACCGGCGGCGGCATCAAAGCATTCTGCGGCGGCGTCGGGGCGCAGCATCCCGACATCGCCACTGCATCGCGACGGATGAAAAAGTCAGAGTTTGATCTGTGCGCCAGAAATGGAACAGGGTCCATCACCGAGGCATTTATCGGCTATGACGGCCTGACGCTCGCCCACTCCCGCCGCACCCAGGGCGGGGTCTGGAACCTCTCAAAGGGGCAGATCTTTCTGGCGTTGGCCTCAGAGGTTCCCCTGAGCGACGGACGCTTCGCGCCCAATCCCTATCGGACCTGGAACCAGATCGACCGCCGGCTGCCGGCGGCGCCCATTCGCGTCTTCGGGCCGCCGCCGACCTCGGGCACCCGTGACGCCTTTGTCGAGCTTGTCATGGTGGTCGGCTGCAAGTCGCTTGCGCCGATGAGCGCGGCGGCCCAGCGCATGCCGCCGGCCGACTTCGACAAACTCGTGAAAGCGCGCTGCGAGAGGATGCGCCAGGACGGGCCGTTCATCGAAGCCGGCGAAAACGACAACATCATCGTGCAGCGTCTTCAAGCCGACCCGGTCGCGCTTGGCGTGTTCGGCTATTCATTTCTTTATGAAAATTCAGACCGCATGACGCCAGTGCTGATTGACGGGGTCGCGCCGAGCGAGGGCACGATCGCATCGGGGGCCTACAAGATCGCGCGCCCCCTGTACATCTACATCAAGAACGCCCATCGACGCGTCATTCCAGGGCTCGACGCCTTCGCGCGTGAGTTCGTCTCAACCGACTCCATCGGCCTGGGCGGGTATAATGAGGAGCACGGGCTGACGCCGGCTGAAATGGCGCTGCTCAGACGCACCCAGGCCGCAGTGGCGAACGCCACGCCGATGACGTCGCCGTGAAACGCTAGACGCGCGAGGCTTTCGGGCCGGCGCGCACGAGGATGACCATGATCGTTTGGACGGCGGTGTTCATAGTCCTCGCAACGGCGGTTTTTTATGTCGCCGCCCGAAGGCGTGCGCAGCGCTTCGACAGCCCGGCGACGGGCGCACACTCGCGCGCCGTCTACCATGGGCTGCTTGCGGCGTCATACTGCGCGCTGCCGGCTGCAATCGTACTCCTGCTGTGGCTGGCGGCGCAGGGAAGCGTGCTCGACCGCATGATCATCGCCAACCTGCCGCCAGACTTGACCCACGCCCGATCCGACGGCGAACTCGATCTCCTCGTCACCCAGGTGCGCCAGCTCGCGCGCGGGCTTGCAATCTTTGAAGCGGACAACCCGGCGCTTCAGGCCGGCGCCGAGCGGCTCAAGGCCTGGCAGGCCACAGGCGCCATGGCGATGTTCGCCGTGGTGGCGTCAATCGGCGCGTTTGGCGGCTTCATCGCGCTCGGCGCGGCAAAAGCCCCGTTTCGCGCACGCAATGCGTTCGAGCGGGTGCTGACATTCATGATGGTGGCCTGCGCGATCGCCGCGGTGCTGACGACCCTCGGCATCGTTGTCTCGCTGCTGTACGAGAGCTGGCGTTTCTTCGAACTCGCGCCGCTCGGCGAGTTCCTGTTCGGACTGCGCTGGGAGCCCCAGATAGCAATCCGCGCAGACCAGGTCGCAGGGCAGGGCGCGTTCGGCGCCGTTCCAGTGTTCGCGGGCACCCTGCTCATCGCGGTCCTGGCGATGTGCGTGGCCGTGCCGGTCGGCCTGTTCAGCGCCATCTACCTGTCAGAATATGCGGACGTGCGCGTGCGCGCGATCATCAAACCCATCCTGGAGATTCTCGCCGGCGTTCCCACCGTGGTCTACGGTTTCTTCGCGATCCTGATCGTGACGCCCGCCCTGGTGGCGTTCGTGACCGGTCTGGACGGCATGCTTGACGCCTGGCTCGCTCCGTTCGGTCTTGAAAGCCTGCTCCAGATCAGTCCGCAGCCGGCGCTCGCCGCCGGTCTGGTGATGGGGGTGATGATCATCCCCTTCATCTCCTCGCTGTCAGACGATGCGCTGCGCGCAGTGCCCCAGTCGATGCGCGACGGCGCCTTTGCACTCGGCGCGACCCGGGCTGAAACCGTCGCCGACGTGCTGATCCCCGCTGCGCTGCCGGGCATCATGGGCGGCGTCCTGCTCGCCGTGTCGCGCGCCATTGGTGAAACCATGATCGTCGTGATGGCCGCCGGCATGATCGCCCGCATGACCGTCAATCCTCTGGATTCAGTGACGACCACCACGGTGCAGATCGTCTCGCTGCTGACCGGCGACACCGAGTTCGACAATCCCAAGACGCTGGCGGCCTTTGCGCTTGGGCTGGTTTTGTTTTTCGGCACCCTGATCCTGAACGTGATCGCGCTCACAATCGTGCGGCGCTATCGTGAACAATACGAGTAGTCCGATGGCGCACTTCAATCCCACGCCTCCGGCCCTGCGCCGCATCGATTGGACATCGCCCGCAGCTGCGAAGCGGCTGAGGCGGCGCTATCGCGGGGACTTCTGGCTGCGGCTCGCCGGCATCGGGTCCATCGCCCTCGCCGTGGGGCTGCTCGCCGTCCTTGTGGCCTCCCTTGTGGGCGAGGGCCGTCGCGCCTTTGTCCAGACAACGCTCTCCTATGAGATCTACGTCGATCCCGCGCTGATCGTGCCAGACGACCTGCTCAATTCGAATTGGCGCCTCATCTCACGAAACTCCCTCCTGGAACAATTCCCGGATGTGACCTCACGCGCGCACCAACGCCTGATCTCGCGCATTCCCTCCGGCGACGTGCAATACAGGATCCGTGACATTGTCATGGCGGACACGTCGCTGATCGGGAAGCGCTTCCAGGTGCGGGTTCCCGTGAGCGACGCCTACGACCAGCTCGCCAAGGGCCGCGTTGACCGGACAGCGCCGGAGGAGGAGCGCATTCTCAGTGATCGCCAGATCGCGTGGTTCGAGCGGCTGGAGGCGAACGGTGCTATCGCCACCCACTTCAACTGGGGGCTGTTCGCCAATGCCGACAGCCGCAGCCCCGAAAACGCCGGGCTGCTCGCCGGCATTATCGGCTCCTTCTACCTGTTGCTTGTCTGCCTCGTCGTTGCAGTTCCGGTCGGCGTCGCCGCAGCGATCTATCTGGAGGAATTCGCGCCGCGAAACCGCTGGACCGATCTGATCGAGGTGAACATCAACAACCTTGCCGCAGTGCCCTCGATCGTGTTCGGCCTTCTTGGCCTTGCAGTTCTGCTGAACTTCTTCCAGCTGCCCCGTTCGACGCCGCTGGTGGGCGGTCTGGTGCTCGCTCTCATCTCATTGCCAACGATCATCATCGCCACCCGGGCCGCGCTCAAGGCCGCGCCGCCGTCAATCCGTGAGGCCGCCCTGGGCGTCGGCGCCTCCCGGCACCAGGTTGTGTTCGATCACGTGCTGCCGGTGGCCATGCCAGGCATTCTGACCGGGGCCATCATCGCGCTCGCCCACGCGCTTGGCGAGACAGCCCCCCTGATGCTGATCGGCATGCAGGCTTTCATCACCTCGGCGCCGGCGATGGGACCGGAGGCGATCCTGACGCCCTCTACGACCCTGCCAACACAGATCTACATCTGGTCTGACAATCCAGAGCGCGGATTTACGGCGATGACATCGGCGGCGATCCTTGTCCTGCTCGCTTTCCTCGTGATGATGAACGCAGTCGCCATCTACCTGCGCCACCGCTTCGAGCGCACATGGTGACGCCGTGGGCAGTGCGCCCACCTCAGCGGAGATAGCCTGCATCTCGGGGCGCGCTGCGCCCCATCGGCGCCGCAGTCCGGCCGGGGCGCAGACCTGCTTGGGTCGCAGGCGGCCGAAAGGCAGGACGGCCCTGACCGGCCATTTTCGGATCCGCCCCCCATCCCCGCAGGCGCCGCCCCGCCAGAGTCGGCTGTTCCAGACCGCAATTGTCGCCGCCGGGTTGGAAGATCGTGGCTGAACCGCCTCTGGCGACGGCTTCGAAACCGAGGGGGCGTCGAGTTTCGATTGTGTCCGAATGTCGTTGAGCACGAGGATCGCTCCGGGTCAGCGCACCTTCCACCGGGATGATCCCCATGGTCGTCCACTGTGCGGAATGTCGGATGCTCCGGCCCGTCGTTTGCAGGCGCGTCATGGAATGCTGCTGGCTGGCATGACCTGCGGACACGGACCCACTGCGCGCATCTCCATGGGGCGCCTGCCCACCCGCGCCTCACCGCCCGCCATTCTGTCGCGATGCACGGCTTCGCAGGCGGTGACGGCTGCCATGGCCCTCTGCAGATCATTGCGGCCGGCGACCGGGACGCGCTGACGCCCGCAGCCCATCGCCCTCCTGCTTGACAACCCGCTCGCTGTCCAACCCAGTGGCTGTCCAACCCAGTGGCTGTCCAACCCAGTGGCGATCCAACCCCGACGCCTTCAAACCCCGTCGGGTGCGAAAGCGCCGGGACCCGGGCTCTCCCCGCACCAGGATGGTTGTCGCAGCGCGGGAACTGCGGCAATGGGACCACACAGGAAGTCGAGATGGCCCGATACGGACAGGCGTTCAGCAGCGCGGTGGTCGACGCCGGGCTGCGACCGCCCAGCACGGCAGAAAACCCATGGACCCAAACGCTTCGTCTGTCTGCTTCGCCCCGGCGACCGAGGCGCGGGATCGCCAGGGCGCTGGCGCGCCGCCCGATCGGCGGCCCGATCGGCGGACTGTGCTTGCAGCCGCCCTCGGCTTCGCCGGGCTGGCGGCCGCGCCAGGGATTGCGGGGGCCGGCGTCGCCGGCTGCGCGTCGGTACGCCCCGCAGCGGCGCGCTACCCCGCCACCCAGGCGCTGATCGACAGCTATGTGGGCGCACGGAAACTCTCCGGCGCCGCCGTCGCAATCGTCCGCCCCGGCGCCCCTGTCGCCTATCTGACCGCCGGCGCGCGGGCCTTCGACGGTCCGGCCACAACCCCGGACACCCTCTACCGCATCTACTCGATGACCAAGCCCGTCACCGGCGTGGCGGCCATGCTCCTGATCGAAGACGGACGTCTGTCGCTCGACCAGCCGATCGCCGACCTCCTGCCGGCCTACCGCACCATGCAGGTTCTGGTCGACCCTTCGGGCGATGAGGTGCGTCCGGCCAAACGCCTGATCACGGTTCGCCACCTGCTGACCCACACCGCGGGCCTGTCCTACGCCATCCGGCCCGAAAGTCCTCTCGCCAGGCGCTACGCCCAGGAGGGCCTCACGCCGGGCGACCGCACCGGGCGCGTTCCCGCCGGGGCGAAGGCCCAGCCTGCAACCCTTGCAGAGTTCGCCGATCGGCTCGCCGGCGTGCCGCTCAACGCTGATCCCGGCGCGCGCTGGGAGTACAGCGTCGCGCAGGATCTGCTCGGTCGCGTTATTGAAGTCGCGAGCGGGATGGCGTTCGACCGGTTCCTGCGCCAGCGCATCTTCGACCCGCTGATGATGCCCGATACGGCCTTTGATGCGCCGCCCGGCGCACGTGATCGTCTCACGTCAGTCTATGGGGTCTCACCCCAAGGTCTGAGCGTCATCGATGATCGCGCCGACAGCCCGTTCGCGACGCGGCCGGCCACTCTGTTCGCCGGCGGCGCCGGGCTGGTGTCCACACCGCAGGACTATGCGCGGTTCGTCGGCATGCTGCTCGGCGATGGGGCGCTGGGCCGTGTGCGGATCATGAGTCGAGAGACCGCCCGTCTGGCGATGTCCAACCTCCTTCCAGAGGGTGTCGTCTACCGTCCGTCCAAAGGCTTTGCGGCGGCGATGGACATCCAGCTTGAGCAGGGTGTCGAACCGGATGAGGAGGCGCCCGGTTCGGTCAGCTGGGGCGGAGCCGCAGGCACATTGATGTGGGCCGATCGCGCCAGCGGGTTAGGTCTCGTGCTGATGACGCAATACATGCCCCTGCGCGCCTATCCGCTCCAGGACGAGATCCAGAAGGCGGCCTACAGGGATCTGCGCGGCGTATAGGCGCCAGAAGGCGCACAGGACGGACCTCGCGCGCCCCTGAGGCCCGATCGTCAACGCGCGTGGGCGAGGAGCGCGCCCACATGCGCCGCCGCGCTCGCAGCCAGCGCGTCCAGGTCATACCCCCCCTCAAGCATGGAGACGACCCCCGCCGCCCCGACATGGCCCGCCACGTCCAGGATCGCCCTGGTCGCCCAGGCAAAATCCTGCGCGTCCAGGGCAAGTCCGGCCAAAGGGTCGGCGAGGTGCCCGTCAAACCCGGCCGATATGATGATCATTCCTGGCCGGAACGCCTCAAGCGCCGGGAGAATTCGGTCGCGCCACGCGGCGCGGAACGCCACACCGTCAGCCCCATGGCGCAAAGGGGCGTTGATGATCTGTCCGTGTGCGCCGCAGTCCCCAAGCGCGCCGGTTCCCGGATAGATGCCGCCCTCATGGGACGAGGCGAAGAAAAAGTCGGGGTCGTTCCAGGCGATCGCCTGGGTTCCATTGCCGTGATGAACGTCGAAGTCGACCACAGCCACCCGTCTGCGCCCGTGCGCGGCGCGCGCATGCAGCGCCGCAATCGCTGCATTGGCATAGATGCAAAACCCCATCGCACGCGTCGCCTCGGCGTGGTGTCCGGGTGGGCGCACGGCGCAGAAGGCGTGCGCGACTTCGCCGCGCAGCACAGCATCCACGGCCGCGACGCCAGCGCCGGCGGCGCGCGCTGCAGCCTCTGGCGTGCCGCAGCTCATCCAGGTATCCGGATCCAGCGGCGAAGCCCGCTCCAGCGTCGTCGGCGCGGCGCGCGCGAGGCGCGCCAGATGGTCCTGCGGATGGGCGAGGCGCAGGTGATCCTGCGACGCACACGGGGCCTCCCGCCGCTCAAGCGCGGCAAATTCCGGCCCCTGAAGGGCGTCCAGCACGGCGGCCAGCCGCTCCGGGCGTTCGGGATGACCGAAGGGCGGCCTGTGCTCACTGCAGGCCGGATGCGTGTAGATTGCGACCGTCACGGTCGCCTATGGTGACGCGTTGCGTGATCAGGGCAAGGGCTGGCGTGCGCAGGAGGCGGCATGGCGGGGGTTGAGCGGGCGCGAAACATTGCGGATCTGCGCCGTCTGGCTGCGGCGCGGCTGCCGCGCATGGTGTTCGACTACATCGACGGCGGCGCCGACGACGAGATGACGCTCGCGCGCAGCGTGGCGCGCTTTCGCGACTATGAGCTCGTTTGGGACGCCCTTGTCGATGTCGCCCATATCGACACCGGCACGACGGTCATGGGTCAGCCAATCGAACTGCCGTTTTTCATCAGCCCGACGGCTGCGTCCAAACTGTTCCATCATGAGGGTGAGCCGGGCGTGGCGCGCGCCGCCCACGCCGCCGGGACGATCTATTCGATCTCCTCGCTTGGGTCGACCTCGATCGAGGAGATCGCCGCCGCCACGCCCGGTCCAAAATGGTTTCAGGTCTATGTCTGGAAGGATCGCGGCCTGGTGCGCGAGATGATCGCACGCGTCAGGGCGGCCGGATTCACAGGGCTCATCCTGACGGTCGACGTGCCGGTGGCGGGCAATCGCGAGCGGGACCCGGCAAACGACTTCACCATTCCACCCAAGATCACCTGGCGCACGGCGTCGCAGGTCCTGCAGCGTCCCGCCTACCTCTATGACCTTGCCTCCCGCCCGCCGATCCGGCCGGCGAACTTTGTCGCGAGCCCTGGCGCGATGGGCGGGCTCATGGCCTTCATCAATGACCAGTTCGATCGCACCGTGACCTGGAAGGACGCCGCCTGGATGCGGGAGCTCTGGGGCGGACCTTTTGCGGTAAAGGGGATCGCCACCGCGGAGGACGCGCGCAGGTGCATCGACATCGAGGCGACCGCAGCCTGGATCTCCAATCATGGAGGGCGTCAACTTGACACCGCGCCCGCCACCATTGACCTGCTCGGCGAGATCGTTGCTGCCGTGGAAGGCCGGATTGAGGTGATTCTCGATGGCGGGGTGCGGCGCGGCACGGACATCATCAAGGCTCTGGCCCTCGGCGCAAAGGCGGTCGCCATTGGGCGCGCCTATCTGTGGGGGCTCGCCGCAGGGGGCGAGCGCGGGGTTGCGCGCGCGCTCGCCATCCTCGCCGAAGAGCTCAGGCGCGACCTGGCGCTTCTGGGCTGTCCGCGGGTGGGAGATCTGACGCCGCGCTTTGTCCGTCAGCCCCGGTTTGCGCAAGACGCGACCGCCAGGCGGCCTTGAGCGAAGCAGAGGTCAGCCGCGAGCCATCCGGGCTCCAGCCCGGGGCGGCGAGAAGGAAGCCGAAGACCTCCCGCAGGGAGCGCGCGCCGGCCACATCGCGCGCCATCGCGACCCACTCGTGAAAGGCGATCCGCCACGGATTGAGCGTGGCCACATTGGCGATGATGCCATAGGCGGGTTTTTCAGTCTCGTCCTCCCGCACGAAGGTTGAAAACAGTCGATCCCAGATGATCAGGACGCCGCCGTAATTGGCGTCGAGGTAGCGCGGATTGGTGGCGTGATGGACCCTGTGGTGGCTTGGAGTAATGAAAACCCACTCAAGGGGACCCATCCGGTTGATCGCCTCGGTATGGATCCAAAACTGATAGACCAGGCTCAGTCCACTGAAAAAGAAGACCATTTCCAGCGGGAATCCGATGAAGAACAGCGGCAGGCGAAAGATGAAGGTCAGCCCGAGTGTCCCGGTCCACGTCTGACGCAGCGCCGTCGACAGGTTGTAGTGCTGCGAGGAGTGGTGCACGACATGGCTTGCCCAGAACCAGCGGCGCTCGTGGCTTACCCGATGGAACCAATAGTAGCTGAGGTCCTCAAGGAAAAAGCACGCGACGAACGCCCACCATGCGAACCCGATGTCGAACAGGCGGTGCTCGAATACAGCGGCGGCCGCCGCCACCCCAATGAAACCCGTGGCGAGACCTGCAGCCTGATTGCCGACGCCCATCAGAAGGCTCGCACCCGTGTCGCCTGCCTGATAGCGCGCTTTTCCGCTCACCCGGCCATAGATCATCTCTATGATGATCAGCAGAACAAACGCTGGCACCGCAAGTTTGACGACGTCGGGCAGGGTCATGATGCTGGCGCTCCCAGACGCAGGGCGAGCAGCCGGGCGGCCTCGGGCGTGGCCGCCACTGTCAGGAGGGCCGGCATGGCGAGGTCGTCGGTGTCTATCCGGATCGCCGCTTGATGTTTGCCCTCGCGCAGGCGCATCCGCAGGTCGGCGCGACGATAGCGGCGCACGGCGATCCCGTCGGCGATGGCGACGACGAGGAACACCCAGTCGCCTGCGCGGGCGACCGCGTTCCTGGCGTCGGCGCTGACATGCAGGTCGCTGATCACCGCGTCCGGATACGCCGCGAGGATCGCCGCGCGCGCTTCGGGAGCGCTCGCCACCCGCCGTTGCACCCGAAAACCCAGGAGCAGGCACAATCCGATGACAAACCCGACTGCAGCGAGCGAGACCGCGAGATAGAGCCCGGGCGACAGCGTCATGTCAGGGAGCCGCCTCCAGCGGGATCAGGCGGATGACCACGGCCCCCTCGCGGATCTGATCGCCGACGCGAAACAACACAGCATCGACCACCCCATCGCGAGGGCTCTTGAGGGCATGCTCCATCTTCATGGCCTCAAGTGCGCCGAGGATTTCGCCCTTGACAACGCTCGCCCCCTTCTCAGCCCGCAGGCTGACGAGTTTTCCCGGCATCGGGGTGGTGATGCTGTCGCCGGACTCCAGCGCGTCGACAAGAGCTTCTGCACGCGCAAACCGCAGGGTGCGCACGAAGCCGTCCAGCGTCAGCGTCACCCCCTCGCTGTCTGCAAAGGCCATGATGCGGCCCTCGGGCGTGGACAGATCGAGGCTCGCCGGCTCGTCCCCGCCAATGAGCGCGATCCCGCTGCGCGCCAGACGCTGCATCTCGCCCTGGGGGACAGCCGCCAGACCACGGGCATCGGAGATCACCGGGATCACGATCGTCCGGTCGTGCGAAGCGAAGGCGACATCAAGGCGCGCCGGCGCATGCAGCCGCCAGCCGTCGGCAGCCGCCCAAGGGTCGACGGCCGCCGCGGCCCGCGCCTCGCGCAGGGCCTGGACCGCGAGAGCGCCATAGCCAAAAGCCCGCGCCCCGGTCAGCGCCGCCGGGGCCTCGACGAGATGGGGGCGCTCGCCAAGGAAGTCTGTGTCTACGGCGCCGGCGACGAAGTGCGGGTCGCGGGCGATGCGCGCAAGCAGGCCTGCGTTCGTCGTCACCCCCAGAACCGGATGCGCGCAGAGCGCTTGCGCCAGCCGGTCGAGGGCGAGCGACCTGTCAGGCCCGTGGGCGATCACCTTGGCGATCATCGAATCGTAATAGGGCGTGATGGCGTCGCCGGGGGCCACGCCGGAATCTATCCGCACGTCGCGCCACTGCGCGTCGAGGCGTGCAATCCGCCCGGTGCAGGGGCGGTAGTCCTGCGCTGGATCCTCCGCGCACAGACGTGCTTCCACCGCCGCTCCGTGCAGGCGAATGGCGCCCTGGTCCGGCAGCGCCTCTCCCGCCGCCACCCGCAGTTGCAACTCAACCAGATCAAGTCCGGTGACCGCCTCGGTGACCGGATGCTCGACCTGGAGACGCGTGTTCATCTCCAGAAAGAAAAATCCGTCCGGACGCAGGGCCTGTGCGCCATCCGCGATGAATTCCACGGTGCCGGCGTTCACATAGCCGACCGCGCGCGCAGCCGTGATGGCGGCCTTGGTCATGGCGGCGCGCACGTCATCGCTCATGCCGGGCGCCGGCGCCTCCTCGATCACCTTCTGACGGCGGCGCTGGACCGAGCAGTCCCGCTCGAACAGGTGGATCATCGACCCGTGCACGTCGCCAAACACCTGCACTTCAATGTGACGCGGACGCCTGATGAGCTTTTCGATCAGCACCCGGTCATCGCCGAAGGCCGCCAGGGCTTCGCGGCGCGCAGCCTCAAGCGCTCCGGCAAAGGCGTCGGCCGTGTCGACCGCGCGAATGCCGCGCCCGCCGCCGCCCGCCACAGCCTTGATGAGCACCGGAAAGCCAATCGCGCGGGCCTCCCGCAGAAGCGCGCCGCCGTCCTGGTCAGCGCCGTCATAGCCGGGCACGACGGGAACGCCGGCCGCGCGGGCAATGCGCTTGGCTTCATCCTTCAGGCCCATCGCCCGGATCGCCGCCGGCGGCGGGCCGACAAACGTCACGCCTGCTGCGGCGCAGGCTTCGGCAAAGTCGGGGTTCTCGCTGAGGAAGCCATACCCCGGATGGATCGCCTGCGCGCCGGTCTCGCGGGCGGCGGCCAACACCGCATCGATGCGCAGGTAACTCTCTGAGGCGGGCGCCGGACCGAGACGCACCGCGCGGTCCGCTTCGCGCACATGGCGCGCGCCTGCGTCGGCGTCAGAATGGACAGCAATCGTTTCAAGGCCAAGACGGCGCGCCGTGCGCATGATGCGACAGGCGATCTCTCCGCGATTGGCGATCAGAATGCTGCGAAACACGTCGCCAGTCCCCCGCTGCCTTCCGGCTGCCCGCTCTGCAGCCGGCCCCGCGACCGGCGCGGGCTCCCCCCGACAGGTCCCGAACCCTGCCGTCTGTCACGCCGGCGCCGCGCCGCGCCAGCGTCAGGCCGCGACCTTCCGGGTCAACAGGCCGCGCTGGTGAAGAAGTTCGGCGATCTGCACCGCGTTGAGGGCGGCGCCCTTGCGCAGATTGTCCGCCACCACCCACAGGCACAGCCCGTTCTCAATGGTCGGGTCTTCACGAACGCGGCTCACAAACACCGGAAACTCGCCAGCGCACTCGACGGGGGTCATGTACCCGCCGTCCTCGCGCCGGTCGAGCACCACCACGCCCGGCGCCTCATGCAGGATGTCAATCGCCTCCTCGGCGGACAAGGGGGTTTCAAACTCGATATTCACCGCCTCGCTGTGCCCGACAAAGACAGGCACCCGCACACAGGTGGCCACCAGCTTGATCTTCGGGTCGAGGATCTTTTTCGTCTCGACCGTCATCTTCCATTCTTCCTTGGTGAACCCGTCGTCCATGAAGACGTCGATATGCGGGATCAGATTGAACGCAATCTGCTTCGTGAACTGCTCCGCCGTCGGGGGATCGTTGACGAAGATTCCCTTCGTCTGGGTCCACAGTTCGTTCATCGCCTCGCGCCCCTTGCCCGACGTCGACTGGTAGGTCGCCACCACGACGCGGCGGATGCGTGCGCGCTCATGCAGGGGTTTCAGCGCGACCACGAGCTGGATCGTGGAGCAATTCGGATTGGCGATGATGCCCATCCTGCGCACGCCATCCACCGCGTCCGGGTTGACCTCGGGAACGACGAGCGGCACGTCCGGGTGCATGCGCCAGCATGATGAATTGTCGATCACGATCGCGCCGGCCGCGGCGATCCGGGGCGACCAGTCCTTCGACACTGATCCTCCGGCGGACATCAGGCAGATGTCGACGCCTGAAAAGTCGAACGTGGCGAGATCCTTGACCTTCAGGGTCTTGTCGCCGAACGACAGTTCCTTGCCCACAGACGACCGCGAGGCGAGGGCGATCACCTCGCCCGCCGGAAACTTCACTTCGTCGAGAATATTCAGCATTTCCCGGCCGACATTGCCGGTCGCGCCCACAACGGCGACGCGGTAACCCATTGATGGCGCTCCTGCTGCAGAAGACTGGGGCTGTATTTGGGGCTGTAGCTTGTTTCGCGGGTGAAGGCGAGTGCCTGGCTGAGCCTGGACGGATCCAGCCCCGGCGGCGCGCTGCAGCCGCCTGCCGCCGGCGCGCCGGAAGGGGGCGGCGCTGTCTGGTCCGGTGTGGCGCGCACAGACGCGGCGCACGGATCCGGCGGTTTGGGCGAGACCCCTGGAGCTCCTGCGCCCGCTTGCCCGCGCCGCCGTCGACTGGGCGGCCGGGATCATCCGCGCGCCCGCCAGAAGCTGCGCCAGTGCGCCGGCCGCTCCGGGACGCGGCCTGCCGGGAGGCGAGCTGCTGGGGGGCGGTCTGGCGGCCGGTCAGGACAGGGGCGCTGGGGCGCTGGCCCAAAGGTTTCCGGCGGTCATGGCGCCGGTCGTGCGCCGGTGGGGCGCCCCGGGACTCGCCGGGGCTCCCCGGCGCTGCCCGGCGCGCGTGCGCTTTGCCCTTGTCGGACGACGCCCTTGCTCCGGGCGTCCGCGGACCGTATGTGCGACGTCATGACCGATGCCCCACCGCCTGACCAACCCACGCCCGAAAGACCGGTTCCCGAAGGATCAGGGCCTGACACGCCCCGGCGCGCCAGGACGCTTTACGATAAGATCTGGGACGCCCACGTGGTCTCGGCCGACGACGCTGGCGCCCTCATTTATATCGACCTGCACCTGATCCACGAGGTCACCACCCCACAGGCCTTCGCAGGGCTCGCAGCGCATGGCCGCCGGGTCCGCCGGCCGGATCTGACGCTGGCGGTCGCTGACCACAATGTGCCGACCGAAGGCCACGACAGGGGCCTTGCGGGCGTCGTCGATCCGGAAGCCCGGATGCAGCTTGAGGCGCTCGAAAGGAATGTCGCCGCTGCAGGGATTGAGTACTTCGGCATGGGCGACGTGCGCCAGGGCATCGTCCATGTGGTCGGCCCGGAACAGGGCCGCACGCAGCCGGGCATGACGATCGTGTGTGGCGACAGCCACACCTCCACCCATGGGGCGTTCGGCGCCCTCGCGTTCGGCATCGGCACCAGTGAAGTCGAACATGTGCTCGCCACCCAAACCCTGCGCGCGCGCCGGATGCGGAACCTGGCCGTCCGGGTTGAAGGCGCCTTTCGCCCTGGCGTCGGGGCAAAGGATCTGGCGCTGCACCTGATCGCCCGGATCGGGACGGCCGGCGGCGCGGGTCACGTCATCGAGTACCAGGGGTCGACAATCCGTGCGCTGAGCATGGAGGGCCGCATGACCCTGTGCAACATGTCGATCGAAGCCGGCGCCCGGGCCGGGTTGATCGGGGTGGATGACGTCACGCTCGACTATCTGCGCGGACGCCCGGGCGCACCGAAGGGCGCCGGGTTTGACATCGCCGCCGCCCATTGGCGAGGCATGGTCAGCGACCCCGACGCCCGCTTTGACGCCGTGGTGGAGATCGACGCGGCCAATATTGCGCCCTGCGTGACCTGGGGAACCAGCCCGGAGCAGGCCCTGCCGATCGACGCCTGCGCGCCTGATCCCGCCACGATCGCCGATCCGGTCAAGCGGGATGCGGCCGAGCGGGCGCTCGCCTACATGGGCATTCCGCCGGGGGCGCCGCTGACCAGTCTCACCGTGAACCGCGTCTTTATCGGCAGCTGTACGAATTCGCGCATTGAAGACCTGCGCGCAGCCGCCGCCGTGGCGCAGGGCCGGCGCGTCGCCGCCGGCGTGCGGGCGATGGTTGTGCCCGGCTCCGGCCTTGTCAAGGCGCAGGCCGAGGCCGAGGGGCTTGATGCGGTGTTCGCTGCGGCCGGCTTTGAGTGGCGTGAGCCGGGCTGTTCCATGTGTCTGGGCATGAACCCGGACATTCTGAGCCCGGGTGAGCGCTGCGCCTCGACCTCCAACCGCAATTTCGAGGGCCGTCAGGGGCGCGGCGGCCGCACCCACCTCGTCAGCCCCGCCATGGCTGCGGCCGCCGCCATCGCCGGCAGGCTCGTGGATGTGCGAACGCTATCACAAACGGGCCGCCGCGGTCCGCCCGGCCCGCCGCCCGGACACAGGAGACCAGGATGACGTTGATTGGCCGCTCGGCGCACCGATGGACCGCACGCGCGATTGCAGTGTTCGCCCGCGCCGGCGGGTGTCTGCGCCGGCGCGCCCTCGCCGCGCTTGCTTCAGGCGTCATCGGGTTCGCTGGCGCAGGTCTCGCAGCCCCCGCCCAGGCAGACCCGCTCCTGGGGGATCAGGCCTATGATGCTGCAACGCCGACGCTCAGGTCCGTGCTTGGCTATGATCCGGGCGATCGCATCACCTGGTCACAGGATGCAGTACAGTATCTGAGGGCGCTCGCCGCCGCTGCGCCCGACCGCATGAAGGTCGTCGAATACGCCCGCACCTGGCAGGGCCGCCCGCTCGTCTATGCGGTGATCGGGTCCGCCCGCAATATGGCGCGCCTCGAGGCCATCAAGGCGACCTCCCGCGCACTTGCAGATCCACGCACCACCTCGCCCGATCGCGCCCGCGCGCTGATCGCCGACCAGCCTGTGATCGTCTGGCTCGCCTACTCGGTGCATGGCAATGAGCCCGGACCCGGCGACGCCGCGCTGGCGCTTGCCCATCACCTGATCGCGGCGCGCGATGACGAGGAGACGGCCCGCATCCTCGACAATGTTGTCGCCGTCATCGTGCCGACCCAGAATCCGGACGGGCGCGACCGCTTCATCGCTGGCCATCTGTCCGCCCTCGGCCTCAAGCCTGATCCCGACCGTCTGTCGGCTGAGCGCGACGAACCCTGGCCGAGCGGGCGGTACAATCACTATCTGTTCGACCTGAACCGCGATTGGTTCGCCCAGACCCAGCCTGAAACCCGCGGCCATGCCGCGGCCATCCAGACCTTTCGCCCCCAGGTGGTGACGGATCAGCATGAGATGGGGTCGGATCAGACCTTTTTCTTTCCCCCGGAAGCTGATCCGATCAACCCCAATCTGACCGTCGCCCAATCCGTCAACAAGGACGTGATCGGGCGCACGATCGGGGCCGCCTTCGATCGGGCGGCGATCGCGTACTTCACCCGGGAGATTTTCGACGCCTTCTACCCGGGCTATGGCGACGCCTGGCCCGCCTATCAGGGCGCCCTCGCCATGACGTTCGAACAGGGCTCGGCGCGCGGGCTCATCGCCCGCCGGACCAATGGGTCTGAGTTCACGTTCCGCGATACGGTGCTGAGCCAGTTCATCGCCTCGCGCGCGACCCTGGCGGCGGCGGCGGCGAACCGGGAGAAGTTCCTGTCGGATTTCTACGCCATGCACGCCAGCGCAATTGAGGAGGGCAGGCGCGAGGCGGTGCGCAGCTTCATTATTCCCGCTCAATTCGATCAGACCGCCGCCGACGATCTTGCCCGCCTGATGGCGCGGCACGGGGTCGAGGTCGGGCGCGTGAACGCGGCGTTTTCGGCCTGTGGCGAGCGCTACGAAGCGGGCTCCTATGTCATCCGAACGGATCAACCGCTGAAACGCCTGATCCGGGTCCTGCTGGACCGGAACACGCCGCTGGACGAGGCCTTCATGGCGCGTCAGGAGAAGCGGCGCGAACGCGGGCTCGATGATGAAATCTACGACGTGACGGGCTGGTCACTGCCGGTGATGTATAATGTTGCGGTCACGCCGTGCCGCGACAGCGTGGGCGTTCCGGCGACACGGCTTGACCCGGGCGAGCAGCCCGCTGGCGGCGTCGACAGGCCCGATGCGCGCGCCGCCTTCGTCGTGGCTGGCGGCACATCGGCCGCAGCGCGGTTCATGGCGGGCGCACTGGCCGCCAGCGTAACGCTTCGCGCCGCCGATGAGCCATTCGTCATCGAGGGCCGCCGCTATCCGGCTGGAAGCCTGATCTCCCTGGTCGGAGAGAACCCGCAAGGTCTGGCGCAACGACTGAACGGCGTGGCCGCCGCCAGCGGCGCCCGCGTCGTCGGCCTCGACACCACCTGGGTCACCGAAGGGCCCAGTTTCGGCTCGCCGAGGGCGGCGCGGCTCATTGCGCCGCGGATCGCGATCGCCTGGGACGAACCCACCGATCCCACCGCAGCCGGGCACATGCGCTTCGTCATCGAACGCCAGCTCGGCTACCCCGCAACCGTGATCCGGACCGCCAGTCTGGCCGGACAGGACCTGTCGCGCTACGACGTGATCATTCTGCCGGACGGCGATTACGCCGGGATGCTGGGCGAGGGAGACAATCTCAAGGCCTGGGTCAGGAAGGGCGGGGTGCTGGTCGGCGTTTCGGGGGCGTTGCGGTTCCTCGCCGATCCGAAGGTCAACCTGCTGGCGTCGCGCCGCGAGGAGGCGGCCGCACAGGATGCAGACGCTGACAAGGGCGGCGATGCGGCGGCGCCGGGCGCCCCCGATGACGCGGAAAAGTCCACCACCCCTGGCTCGCGCATCTCCAGCCTTGACGATTACCGCGCGCGCATCGCTCAGCAGGGAGGGCAGCCGGATTCGATCGCAGGCGCTCTTGCGTTTGCAGAGACGGACCAGGATCACTGGCTCACGGCCGGGCTTCCCGCCAGGGCCCCCGTTCTGGTGGTCGGCAGCGACATATGGCGTCCGCTGAGCCGGGATGAGGGCGTCAACGCGGTCCGTTTCGCAGGCGCCCCGGACCTGATCGCCAGCGGTCATTTCTGGCCCGACAATCGTGCCCAGCTCGCCTACAAGCCCTTCGTCATGGTGCAGACGGTCGACGCCGGGATGGTGGTTGCGTTCACAGCCGAGCCAACGGCGCGCGGATACATGCATGGGCTGACGCCGCTGCTCGCGAATGCCCTGTTCCGCGCGCCGGCCAAGACCGACCGCGTGCGCTGAGCAGGAGGCCGCAGGGGGGGGCTCCCCAGCGCCGCGGTGATTTCCTGACCAGGTCTTTCCCCGGCCTTCACTGCAGCATGCCGCGGGGGATATGCCTGCGCAGCAGGATGGCGAAGGCGGCAAGGTCCGGTCGGCGCCGCCCGCGGCGCGCAGCGTGGGTCAGCCGCGTCTGAGGCTTCCAGCACCGGGCTGCGGCGTGGGGCGCCCGCCGTGCGCCTGCCGGGGCGTGGCAAAGGATCGGTTGCTGGCCGGCGATGGCGGAGGCGACGGCGTCAAGGCCGGTGACGCATCAGTGGCGGTGATGGACGTGCCCGTGGGCGGCGCAATGCGGCGCCGCGGCGCGCGTGCGTCGCCAATTCACAAGATGGCCTGCCGACAGGACCAGGACGCCAAGCACAGTCAGCGGCTGCTCAGCCGCATGCCATACGCCATGCAGCGCCATGGTCTGGATGGCGTCGTGCCACATGTCGGGAGCCGCTGCGACCAGCATCACGGACAGGCCGACCGCAGCCAGGAAGGCTGGCAAGCCCCAGCGGCGGTGGCGCCGCCCGCCCTCGGCCAGCGCCCAAACGGCGGCCGGCGCCGCCAAGGCCAGAAGCGCCGGGTGAACCCAGGACTGCGTCAGCAGTCCGTTCGCCAGCGCCGGGGCGGCGGCCACGACCAGCGGGACCGACAGGCAATGCACGAGGCAGGCGCCGGACAGCCCCAAGGCCACGCCATCGGCCAGGCGCGACGGCGCGGACGGGTGGGCGGCGAGTGCTGCGGTTGTTTCAGCCATGGACGTCGTTATAGTGTAACGCCAGCGGAACGCTAGGGGGCATTTCACCCATCCACAGCCGGCTGCCGCCGGTGATCAGTCTTCAGGCTTTGCCCGCTTTCTCCCCGTCGCCAATAGTTGCAAATGAAACCAATATTGCCATGATGCGCGCAAGAAGCGCGCGCGGCGCAGGAGGCCGTGCGCGGGAGGCGGCGCGCGGTCGTGCGTCGGCGCATCACGCTGAGCATCCAGGACCAACCCTGGTGGCGCCCGTGACGCGCTGGCCGCGCCATGAGGCGCCTCCGGGCCGCCCGGCCGGCATGACTGGCCTTTGGGCATCAGACTGACGCGGAGGCGACCATGCCGGATCTGTTTGACAATCCCGTCGGAACCGATGGTTTCGAGTTTGTGGAATTCACCGGGCCGGATCCAACAGTCCTGGCGCAGCGGTTCGAAGCCATGGGATTTACGCCCGTCGCGCGGCATCGCTCCAAGAATGTTGTGCGCTACAAACAAGGCGACATCAATTTCATTCTCAATGGCGAGCCAGCCGGCCAGCCTGCCGAGTTTCGTGCAGCGCACGGACCCAGCGCCAACGCCATGGCCTTTCGCGTGCACGACGCACGCCACGCCTTTGCGCAGGCCGTTGCGCGGGGGGCCAAACCAGTCGACATGGCGATCGGGCCAATGGAACTCGATATCCCCTGCATTGAAGGCATTGGCGGTGCGTACATCTATCTGGTGGACCGGTATGGCGCCC
This sequence comes from Hyphomonadaceae bacterium, assembly GCA_040381075.1. Classification (GTDB taxonomy): domain Bacteria; phylum Pseudomonadota; class Alphaproteobacteria; order Caulobacterales; family Aquidulcibacteraceae; genus JBEIHX01. Next base: position 21,146 of record JBEIHX010000008.1, on the reverse strand, counting down.
AGACGATCTACGATGTGGACTTCCGGCCCATTCCCGGCGCCGCCGAGCTGGAGCAGCGCAACAGCGTTGGTCTCACCTATCTTGATCACCTGACCCACAACGTGTTTCGCGGCAACATGGCGCGGTGGGCGGAATATTATGAATCAATTTTCAATTTCCGTGAGATCAGGTACTTCGATATTGAGGGCAGGCTCACCGGGCTGTTCTCAAAGGCGCTGACCAGCCCGTGCGGCAAGATCCGCATCCCCCTGAACGAAAGCAAGGCGGAGCCGGGCAGGGTCGATCAGATCCAGGAGTTTCTGGACGCCTATCGCGGCGAGGGCATACAGCACATCGCGCTCGGGTCCGATGATCTCTGCGCCACCGTTGACCTTCTGCGGGCGAACGGCGTCGAGCTGCAGGATACGCCCGACGCCTATTTCGACCGCATCGACCAGCGTCTGCCCGGTCACGGCGAGAATGTCGAGGCGCTGCGCCCCAGACGGATCCTCATCGACGGCGCACCGCAAGACGGGCAGGGCCTTCTCCTGCAGATCTTCTCCAAGAACGCCTGCGGGCCGATTTTCTTTGAATTCATTCAGCGCAAGGGCAATGAAGGGTTCGGGGAAGGCAACTTCAAGGCTCTGTTTGAGAGCCTGGAACTGGATCAGATCCGCCGCGGCGTGCTCAAGGAGCCCGTTTAGAGAGCTGGGGATGAGATGAGCGAGGAAATCAAGGTCGGTCAGCGCATGCGCACGCGTCACCGCGCTTCGGCGGCGGATGGGCGCCGGGCCGCGAGTTTCTACATCATGATCCTGGCGGGCGCCGCAGTCGCCGTCACGGCGATGGGGCGGTTCAAGGAAACGTGGATGGACGTGCTTGTGCTGGTCGGACTGCTTGTCGCGGTCGTCGCCGGCATGTTCATCATCCGCGGTCGCGTCAACGCACCGGACGCTGACGGTGACGCCACCCCACCCGACTCCTACCCGCCCGACTCCAGCCACCCTGACTCCAGCGCTCCTGACGCTGGCCCCCCTGGCTCTGGCTCCCCTGACTCTGGCTCCCCTGACTCTGGCTCCCCTGACTCCGACGCACCTCACGGCCCCAGCGCACGCCAGTCCCGCAGCCCGCCGGGCGCACACCACCCAAGCGTTTGACCGCGGAGGAGACACCATGTCCGGACGCAATTGGATCCCTGTGCGCGGCGCTGGCGGGCGCCATTCCCGCCAGGCGCATGCAGACATGCCCGAGGGCACATTCGAGCGTGAAATGTCGAAGGAGGGCTTCTTCGGGCCCGCGGCGTTTTTTCACCACCGCCGGCCTCCCACGGGCTGGTCCGATTTCGACGGGCCGTTGCGTCCGCGCGCCTTTGATCTGACCCGCCTTGGCCTGCAGCCGGGATCACCCTGGGCCGCGGCTGCGATCCTGCGAAACGCCGCCTGCGAGCTTCGCTTCTGGCGCCCCGCGGGCGCACAGACCGCGATCGCGCGCAACGGCGATGGCGACACTGTTCTGTTCATCCATCGCGGGGAGGCGGACGTCTTCACCGACTGGGGGCGCCTTGCTGTCGAGGCGGGTGACTACCTCTACCTGCCGCGCGGCGCCCTGTGGCTGGTGGAACCTGCTGGGACCTCGGCCTTCGAGGCGCTGATGATCGAGGCCACCAACAGCCACTTCACGTGGCCGGAACGCGGTCTGCTCGGCCCGCATGCCTTCATCGATCCCGCCCTGTTGAGGCTGCCGGAGATGGACGATGCGTATCGCACCCGCCAGGAAGCTCCCGGCCCGTGGCGTATCGAGATCAAGAAGCGCGCCGCCGTCAGCACCGCAACCTATGCCTACTTTCCGATGGACGCGGTCGGCTGGCATGGCGAGCTCGCGCCCGTGAAGTTCAACGTGCGCGACCTGCGTCCAGTGATGAGCCACCGCTATCACCTGCCCCCCAGCGCCCACACCACCTTTGTCAGTGATCGCTTCGTCGTCTGCACATTCTGTCCGCGCCCCTTCGAAACCGACCCAGGCGCGCTCAAGGTGCCGTTTTTCCACAATAATGACGATTACGATGAAGTGCTTTTCTATCACGCTGGAGACTTCTTCTCCCGTGACAACATCCATGCGGGCATGCTGACGTTTCATCCTTCCGGCTTCACCCACGGACCGCACCCCAGGGCGTTGACCCGCATGCTGTCGCAGCCGAAGCCGGCCACGGACGAGTATGCCGTGATGATCGATACGCGCGATCCCCTGGATGTTGCGCCCGGCGCAGAGGCGCTTGAATGGGCAGGCTATGTCGACAGCTGGAAGCCTGTCGCAACCACGGCGGCTGAATGAGCGCGCCACCAGCGCGCCCTGGCGCCTTCGACGGCGGTGCGACCGGTCCCGCGCCGCTGCGGCTTGACGCCTATCTGCCCTATCGTCTTGCCGCGGCCTCCGCCGCAGTGAGCCAACTTATCGCCCGCACCTACGAGACCCGCTTCGGACTGACTATCTGGCAATGGCGGGTTCTGGCCGTGCTGGGCGAAGGCGAGGAGCGCACCCAACGCGCGCTGATCGAACGCACGGGGATGGATAAAGTCACGGTCAGCCGCGCTGTACACGCCCTCACGCTGCGCGGGATCGTGACCCGACGCTCAAGCGCCGCCGACCGGCGGGCGACCCTCATCGGGCTCAGCGAGGCCGGGGCTGACATCTACCGCGAGATCGTTCCGCTCGCCCGCGCCTACGAAGACCTGCTGCTGCAGGCGCTGACGCCGGATCAGGCGCGCGAACTTGACCGGTTGCTGCGCTGTGTGGAAGCGCGCGCGCAGGCGCTGCGCGCGCCTTAGCCGCAGGGCTTGGCCGTGTGGCCTGACGTGTTGTTAACCTCGCTGCGTCTATATGCCGGTGCAAGGGCAGGAGGGGTCAGGTGACCAAGGCGACGTCGAACGCGAGCGAGATGCCGCCAGCCGACGTCCTGCGCGCGGCCAATGTCAATGCCTGCACTGGGCTTGCCACTGATTATCTGAATGTTTTCAATGAAGCGTTGATGCTGCTCGAGCTGACGCCCGATGCCCCCGACATGCTTGAAGAGCTGATCCATTGGGGCGCGCCGGGCTATGCAGATCACTTCGAGCGCTCAGCCTTTCAGGGACGTGCGATCGTGATCAGGGCCTGGCGGGCGCTGCCGGCATGGCGGCGCGCCGCCTTCGAGGCCGAGGCCCGCGATCTTGAGCGCGTCATACAGGACGCCGTCGCTCAGCTGCGGGACCTGATCGCGCGCAACGAAGACTTCGCGGCGACGGCGGAAGGGGCCTGCGCGCGCGCGCGGTCCGGAATCGCCCGCCTTGACGCGATGGTCCATGGCCGCGACAGCGAACCGGAAAACGCGCAGGACGCCATCGACGCGCTCTTTTCCTAGTCGTCCCATCAATCCGCCGGTTGCGCGGATACGGGAGCCAGCCGCCCTCAATAGCCGAGCGCGAGCCCGTCCTTGCGCATTTCGCTGGCCGCCCGATAGACCTTCAAGGCAGGGTCCCATTCGATGGCCTGATAGCCGCCAAATGACCCGTCCGCGTCACGCACCACATGCCCGCGGCGGGTGAGGGCGCGCAGGGTTGATGCGTCCACCCCGCTTTCCAGAAACACCTGGCCGGGACCGGCGACGCATTCCCCGGTCGGTTCGCAGCCCCCTTCATGGCGCCAGCGCGCCGCATCCCCGGCCGCCTGCACGTCCAGCCCGTAGTCGATCATGTTGACGATGATCTGAACGTGGCCCTGTGGCTGCATGTCGCCGCCCATCACCCCGAAGGCGAGCCAGGGCTGGCTGTCCTTTTTCGCGAACGCGGGGATGATGGTCTGGAACGGTCGTTTGCCCGGTGCGTAGACGTTGCGGCTGCCTGGCGTCATGGCGAACAGCTCACCCCGGTTCTGCAACATGAAGCCCAGCCCGTCCGGCACGAGGCCCGATCCCATGCCGCGGAAATTGGACTGGATGAGCGAGACCATCATGCCGTCCTTGTCCGCAGCGACAAGATAGGTCGTGTCGGCGCTGCGCGCGCCGTCCTGCGCTGTCGCCAGGGTCATCGCCCTGTCCATGGCGATCCGGCTGCGCCGCTGCGCGGCGTAGGCCGGGTCCAGCAGTCCCGGCAGCGGCGAGGCGCGAAGCCCGGGATCACCGCTGAAGCGGGCGCGGTCCTCCCAGGCCAGGCGTTTGGCCTCGATCTGAACATGCAGACTGTCGGCCGACAGCAAGCCCATGCCCGCAAGGTCGAAGCCCTCCAGGATCTTCAGCATCTGCAGGGCGGTCACGCCCTGGGTATTCTCGCCGATCTCAAACAGCTCGACATTGCGATAGGTCGCCGAAACAGGCTCCACCCAGTCGCCGCGATGGGCCGCGAGGTCGGCGGCACGCAGGGGGGCGCCGATCCGCCGGAAATAGGCGTCCATGACCCTGGCGAGCGAGCCCTTGTAAAACGCATCGCGCCCGTCGCGCGCCAGCGCCCGATAGGTGCGCGCCAGGTCCGGGTTCTTGAACACCTCTCCATCGCGCGGCGCGGCCCCGCCAGGCCAGTACAGCCTGCGCGCGTTGGCGAATTCTTCAAGGCGCCCTGCCCTGGCTTCCGCCTCCAGGCGCATCCCGTTGCGGTCCCAGTAATACGCGATTGTCGGGGCCACCGGTGCGCCCTGTTCGGCCAGCGCGATCGCTGGGGCGAGCACCTCGCGCATCGGCAAGCGCCCGAAGCGGGCATGCAGCGCGAACCATCCGTCAACCGCGCCAGGCACGGTGACGCTGAGCGCGCCGAAGGACGGGATGGCGCCGACGCCGCGGGCGGCGAGCGCTGCTGTCATGTCGGCATAACTGAATGCCTGCGCCGAACGCCCCGAGCCGTTGAAGCCCCAAACCCTTTGTGTCTTCGGGTCCCACACCAGGGCGTACAGATCCCCCCCGACGCCATTGCCTGTCGGTTCCAGAAACCCGAGAGCGGCGTTGGCGGCGATGGCCGCATCAACCGCCGAGCCGCCAGCCTTGAGGACTTCGATCGCCGCCAGGGTCGCCATCGGATGCGCCGTCGCCGCAGCACCGTTCGCCGCCACCACCGGCGAACGGGTCGCCCAAGGCGCGCCCGACACCCGATCGCCCCGTCCCTGCGCCAAAGCCGGCGTGAGGCTCAGGACAGCGGCGGCAAGGCAGACGGCTGGACGCCAGCCGGTTGAGAGTCGGCGCAGCACTGCGCGGGCGTGGCGGTGCATTGATGTCCCCATTGCTGTGCGCTGGAGACATATTGCGGCGCGCCGCGCGCTTCAATCTTTGCATTCAACCGGCGGATGGCGCTTGATCCGGTCCGCGCGAACAGAAACGGAAAGACTGCGTGGACGAGGCAGGCGAGGCCTGCCAGCACCATCGCCGCGCCAAACCCCGCAGCGACGCGCGCATGGGCGCCATAGCTTTCACCCACGGAGTGCGGATGCTCGGTGAACGGGTTGGGAAATCCAGAGGTGCGCGCCTGCGCGCGCGGCTGCGCCGATCCAACCGACCGCCCAACCGGCCGCCCAACCAACCGCACCGCGTCCATGCCTGTCCGCCCCATCCCGAGTCCCCCCTCAGCCAGTGACCCCGTCATGGGGCCAAGCCGCCTGCATCGTCGCCGGTCACGCCCTGGCGCGCCCAGATCCGCAACCGCCGGGTTCGCAAGGCCTCAATCGACGAGCCATCCGCGCGGCCGGGCCTGACGTCGCCGCGGTGTCCCGCCTGATGTTCCAGTCTGCAGGGTCGCCTGATACTGGCGGAATGGTCCTGACCATGAAATGCTCTTTCAATCGACCATGCCAGAATTGGATTTCCGATATGCCTCAAAAAGCGGAATTCATTCTCGACGACGTGGATCGTCGCATCCTTGCGATTCTTCAGGAGGACGCGACGGTTCCGATCGCCGAACTGGGCGATCGGGTTGGTTTGAGCGCCACCCCGTGCTGGCGCAGGGTCAAGCGTCTCGAAGAGGCCGGTGTGATCGCCCGGCGCGTCGCCCTGGTCGATCGTGCGGCCCTGGGCCTTCAGGTCACGGTGTTCGTGTCCGTGCGCACCAACCAGCACACGGAAGCCTGGCTCTCGGCGTTCGCCGAGGGGGTTCGGCGCATCCCGGAGGTGGTGGAATTCTACCGCATGTCGGGGGATGTCGATTACCTGCTCAAGATCGTTGCGCCAGACATCGCCGGTTACGACCGGGTCTACAAGAAGCTGATCAAGACCGCGCCGCTCGCCGACGTGTCGTCCTCCTTTGCAATGGAGGAGATCAAGGCGACGACGGCGCTTCCGACCCTGGCCTGATCCGAGCCAGGCCGAATGCATCTCCGGCCCGGCGCGGGCCCGCCCCGCCCCGGGGGGCAGCTGGTCCAGGGCCCGCCCGCCGCAAGCCCGCTGTGCGGGGGCGCGCCATGTCCCGTCCGGCATGGCGCCCGTGCGTGCGACGCCCGGAGGGCTGGGTTCGCGCGATGGCGGCGCCAGACCGGCGGTCACGGTCGGGCGGCCACAGTCCCAGAGCCACAGTCCCAGAGCCACAGTCCCGGAGCCACAGTCCCGGAGCCAAAGTCCCCGGCCACAGTCCCAGGGCGCAGACCAGGCGGCACAGCCCAGGGGTCACAGCCCAGGGGCGACAGCGCGGTGATCACAAGGTTGTGTCCTTCCGGCCACAGGCCAGCGCCGAACGGAGCGGTAGACGCAACCGCCCTTGCGCAAATGGTATATCATTTGCCACGCTAACCGGCAGATCTGGCGACTTGCGTCTTGGCTTGGGAGGACGACATGGCGAAGCGGCTTTGGTGGACGACAGCGGCGCTTGCCGCGGTTGCGGTGACCGGTTGGGGCGCGCCTGCATTTGCGCAACAGTCAGGCGAGGAGCCGCGGGCTGACGGCGGCGACGACGTCATCGTCGTGACGGCGCGCAAGAAGGAAGAGACCATCCTCGATGCGCCAGTCGCCGTGACCGCCCTTGGCGGAGAGGACTTCAAGAAGCTCAACATCGGCACCGTTGATGACGTCGCGAAGTTCACGCCTGGCCTGGTGTTCAGTCAGGCCTTCGGTCGATCCACAGACCGTCCGGTGATCCGCGGTCAATCCAATGTGCTCGCCAACGTCCAGTTCGGGGTGGAGTCAGGCACCGCCTATTTCGTGGACGGCCTCTATTATCCCAACACCGCGCAGAACATCGACTTCTCCGAGATCCAACGGGTCGAAGTGATCAAGGGGCCGCAGTCTGCGCTCTACGGCCGCAACACCTATGCCGGGGCGATCAATTTTATCACCAAGGGTGGTGCGGACACGCCAGAGGCCAGCGCCCGGATCCGCGCGGCGTCCCACGGCGAGACGGAGTTCAACGCCTCGCTCGCCGGTCCGATCATCCCAGGCATCCTGACCGGACGCGCCAGCGTGCGCGGCTATAACTACGACGGCGAGTTCACCAATACGGTGACCAATCAGACCGTTGGTCAGGAATCGACCCAATCCGGGTCGGTGGTCCTCGATTTCACCCCGACGGATAATTTCTCGGTGCGGCTGCGTCACCAGATCACCGCGGATGACGATGGCCCGCTGGCGATTTTCTTCCAGCCTGCGGCAGCCAATAACTGTCAGCCCGGGCTGCGCTCGCTCGCGTCCTGGCCGGCGGCGGCGACCGCCAACCCCTACCAGTACTACTGTGGCGTCATCCGGCCCCAGCCGGTCGCCCTCAACACCGGCCCCGACGCCGATGGCGTGCCGAATCTGGTGGCGGGCGTTCCGATCAACGCCGCCTTCCCTGGCACAACCGTCTACAACGTGACCGATCCCGGCGTGGCCTTCAACGGCATTGAACGCGATCTGAAGTTCACATCGCTGCAGTTCGATTGGGATGTCTGGAACGGCTACACGCTGTCGTACGACATCGGGTACCGCACTGAGGTGGAGCGTCAGGGTTTCGACTCCGACCATTCCTCCATCAACCTGTTCAACCCGGGCTTCACCGGGCCGGCGGCGACCGGCGAATCCTGGTTCGCCAACACCGGTCGGGACGACACGCGTGACGCCAGCCATGAGATCCGCTTCAGTTCGCCGACGAACCAGCGCTTCTCCTGGATGGTTGGCTACTTCTACTTCCAGCAGGAAAACAAGGGCACCGACCTCACCAAGGCCTTCCCGCTCGGTGGCGGCCCGCGGCTCGATCGCAACTGGCTCTACAATCGCGCCGTGTTTGGTCTGGTCGATGTCGATATCACCGACCGGCTGAGCATCACGCTGGAAGGGCGCTCACAGGCTGAAAGCCGCAAGTCGGCGAACTTCGCCGCAGCGACCGGAGCCGTTCCGACCTACTTCCGGTCCGTGAAGTACGACAAGTTCACGCCGCGGGTGACCGTGAGCTACGACCTTGGCGACTCCTTCAACCTCTACGGCGTGTACGCCGAAGGGGTGAAGCCAGGCGGGCTCAACGGCACGGCTGGACTGAGCGTCAACCGGCCGACCTATGATCAGGAAGAGTCCAAGAACTATGAAATCGGCCTCAAGGGGACGATGTTCGACGGGCGGCTCACCTTCTCCACCGCGGCCTATTTCACCCAGGCCACGGGCGTGCAGTTGACCACTGCAATCCTGTCGCCGACCAATGCGCTGACCTCGATCGTCACCAACCAGGGCGACGGCGAGATCAAGGGCTTCGAAGTCGAAAGCAATCTGCGCCTGACGGAAAACTGGGCGCTGCGCGGCGCTTACACCTATTCCAACCCGGAATTCACGAAGGGCTGCGACGAAGACCAGTGGACCCTGACCTCCGGCGGCGGCCGTCTGGTCACGGCGACCGGAACCGGCGCAGGCTCGTCCTATGTCGGCACCACCATCGCAGGCGTCACGGTTCCCGGGCCGGCCAGCTGCTCCATCGTCGGCAATCAGTATCCGTTGACCTCCAAGCACTCCGGCAGCGCCGCCATCGAGTACCGTCGTCCGGTGTTCGGCGGCGATTGGGATCTCTACGGGACAGCCAATGTGTCCTACGAATCCTCAAAGTTCGTTCAGGTGCACAACCTCGCTGAGACGGGCGCGGCCACAGTGGCGGGGCTGCGGTTCGGCTTCGAGAGCGACAACCTCGATTTCTCCGTCGTCGGCAAGAACATCAACGACGAGGACTCGATCGTACTCGCCACGCGCTGGCTGCAGACCAACTATCAGACGTTCTTTGCGGCCAACACTGCGCCGTCGACCGGCTGGGGAACCGCGACCCCGATCACCGGGGCCGGGGCAGGTCCCGGCGCGTCGCGCTCAGCGCCCCGCGGCTACTTCGGGACGCTCCGCAAGGGACCGTCGTGGGGCGTTGAGGCGCGCCTGAAGTTCTGATCCCTGCCGTTTTGTTCCCGGCAGGTCATTCGACTGGAGGCCCTGCGCATCCTCAGTGAGGCGCGGGGCCTTTCCATGTCTGGGCCGCCGGCGACACGCCCGGCTTGCCTCTGCCTCCAGGAGCCCGCGCAGGTCCGCGTGTCCAGCCTCCCGCCAGATCCAGCCGCCGTGTGAGCAATCCGCCGCCTCGAGATCCGGCTGCACCGGTGTCTGGCCAGGCGATCCCTGGTCCAGCGCACGGCGCTGTGGCGTCGCGCCACGGCGCGGTCTGACGGCTGGCCTGCGTTCAGGCGTCGGCTGTGGCTGCCTGAAAACTGGCCCTGTCGAGGCAACGTGTTACGAAGTCCGCAAGGCCCGGCCAGCGCGCGGCGTCGACAGTCTCGCCCGCCATCGACAGGTTCACAAAATGCGTCGCCACGGCGATGTCGGCAATCGTGAAGCCAGCGTCAACCAACCACAGCCGGCCATCGAGACGGCGTTCAAGATAATCAAAGATCCGCGGCAGCGTTTCGGTCAGGGCATGGCGCACCCGGTCATCATCAACCGGTTTGCCAAGCATGGGAAACATCACCCTCGGTCGAAAGACGTTGAAGCCAATCTGGGCGGCAATCTCGGTGTCGGCATACTCCTCAAGAAACAGCGCCTGGGCATAGTCCCAGTCGTCTGTCGGATAGAGGGCGGGTGCAACAACCCGCCGCTCGAGATAGGCGCAGATCGCCGACGAATCTGCGAGCGTCCGACCGCCCTGGGCCGTGTCCCGCAGCACCGGGATGCGCTTGAGCGGGCTGATCTCCGCGAACCAGTCGGGCGGGGAGAAGATGTTTATCGGCTCGAGGTTGTAGGCAAGCGCCTTTTCTTCGAGCGCCACGCGCACCTTGCGCACGAAGGGTGACAGCGGCGAGCCGTAGATCGTCAGCACAGGGATCTCCATGGGTGTAGCGCGCCGCGCCTGCTGGCCCGGCGGCGGGTCGCCGCACCACCCCGCAGCCCGTTCGGCAGCACCGGGGCCTTGAGGTCAGACCCAAGGGACGCCAAGGGTGCGCTCGTGAGGGCTGTTGTGTCCAGTCCCGACAAAGTCCTTTCCCCCGCGCGCCCCACTGCCTGTCGGGCTTACGGCGCGCCGACCAGAGCGCGTGCGCAGCCGCGCCTGCGCCTGTGCCTGTGCCTGTGCCTGTGCAGACCCAAGACGCTGCCGGCGCGACCCGCGATCCACAAGGCTGCGCCAGCTTCCGGCTGACAGGGCGTCCGGCTTGTGTCCCAATGATGCAGGGGCGAATGTGAGGGGCGAAGGCATGACCCGAGGCGTCGTAGCCGTCTTCGGCGCAAGCGGCCGGCAAGGCGTTGCCCAGGTGCGCGGTTTGCTGGGCGCGGGCTATCGCGTGCGGGCCATTACGCGCCGGCAGGGGCTCTTGGGCGCGGGCGAGTTTGCTGACGTCGGCGTCATGGCTGGCGATTACAATGACGCTGAAAGCCTTGAGGCGGCCTGCCGCGGCGTCGAGGCGGTGTTCTTCACCGCGCCTGCCTTCAGTGAGCAGATGCGCGGGGTCAAACACGCCGCCAACCTCGGACGCGCCGCCGCCCGCGCGGGCGTCGCACGGCTGATTTTCAACACCTCCTCCTGGGCGCCTGACGCGCCGATCGGCCAGAGCGGTTACGATTCGCGCCTGAAAATGGAGAACGTACTGGCCGCATCCGGCCTGCAGCTGACCGTGTTCCGGCCCGTTCTCTTCATGGACAACCTGCTGACGAACTGGGCGAAACCATTCCTTCAACGCGACAATGTGTTCGCCTATCCGCATCGGCCGGACCTTGAGGCGAACTGGATCGCCCTCGCTGATGTCGCCGCCTTCATGGTCATGGCGCTGGGGCGCGACGACATGATCGGTGAGCGGATCGTGATCGGCGGGCCTGAACGCCTGACCCCGGTCAGGATCGCGGCGATCCTGTCGCGCGTCCTGTCGCGCCCGATCGGCGTGCGCCCGCTCTCGCCGCATGAATTCGGTGCGCTTATGTATGACCTTTTCAAGGATGTGACGGACGCCCCGCGCGACGTCTATGTCGAAGGCCTCGCCGACTTCTATGTCTATAACAATGGACCGGCCCAGCCCTTCGTGTGTGAGATGGGTCCGGTGCTCGCCCGCCTTCCGGTCGCTCTGACCGATTTTGAAACCTGGGCGATGCGCCAGGATTGGATCAGTCCGCCCGGCGGCTTTCCGGGCGGCTGAGCTGACGTGCAACCATCACGGAGAGAACCACCATGACGGCTCTGATATCCCTTGAGCGGCGCGGCGCTGCGGCGGTGATCTCCTACGCAAATCCTCCCATGGGCTTCATGACGGCGGCCGGTGTTCAGGAGTGGCGCGCGGCATTCGATCAGGCTGTCGCCGATCCCGAGGTGCGCGCCATCGTGTTGACCGGCAGCCAGGCAGGCGTCTTCGTGCGCCACTATGATGTTGCTGAAATCGTGCGCGCCGGTGAGGCCGTGCGTGGTGGAGCGATTGGCCCCGAGGCCTTCGATCATGCGCCGTTCGCCGATTTCACCGACGCCATCGCGGCGGCGCCCAAGCCCATTATCGCGGCCGTGAACGGCATATGCATGGGGGGCGGGTTCGAGATCGCGCTGGCCTGCGACCTGCGGATCGCGCATGTCGACTGCGACGCCATTGGGTTGCCCGAAGTGCGGCTCGGCATTTTTCCCGGCGGCGGAGGCACCCAGCGTCTGCCGCGACTGATCGGCGAGGCGGCCGCGCTGGCGTTCATCATTCAGGGCGCGGTGGTCGGTGCGCGCCGGGCGCTGGACCTCGGTCTTGTCAACGAACTCTCAAACGACCCGGTCGCCAGGGCCGCGGAAATTGCAGCCGGCATCGCCCGATTTGGCCCCGACGGCGTCGCCGCAGCCAAGCGCCTGGTGCGCGCCAGCCTCGACCGTCCGTTGGCGGAGGCGCTGATCGATGAGCGGCGCAGCTTCGCGGAGGTCCTCAAGACCAGCGATGCGGCAATGGAGGCGATGCGGCGGTTTGTCGAGACGGGGGGCGATATCCGACGCCCGTAATGGCCCCCGGCGCCACGCCTGCGGTCCTGCATCCTGCGTCCTGCAGCGCGGCGCGGCGCAAGTCGCCCATCGCAGCGCCAGGGCGCGTTGAGCCTATGCGCTCGTCAACCTGTTCACCTCGGCCTGGACGACCGGCATACGATCGTGTGCTGACATCATGGGGCCCTTGTCGCGGGGCCGCGCCCGCCGCCAGGCGGCGGGCGGGCCGTGCGACGGGGAGGGGTGCGAAGCGCGGTGAATCATCCGTCTCACCAGGCGCGGCTGCGCGGGGGCGAGGGCCTGCTGCGGCGTCAGGTGACTCGCGCCGGCGCACATCGTGCACCCAAATGAGCCCAACGCACCCGTCAGACGCCGGATGTTCCTTTTTTGTTCGCGCATCCCGGGGGTCTTTGCGGGGCAAACGCCGCTTTTTGGAGTGCGCCTTAACCGCTCATTAAGCCTGCCGGTAGCTTTCTTTAACCATGGCACTGTTCTCAGGTTCTGAAGCTCGGGTCGCGCGCGGCGCATTTATTGCGGCGGCGATTGCGGCGTGTGCGGTCTCCATCGCTGCCTCTCTCGTGGTGTGGACCGACGGCGCATCCGATCCGATTTCCAAGGCCACGCTGGCGATTGCGGCGATTGGCGCGGAATTGATCGTTCTGGCTGGGATCCCGGTCGTGGTCGCCGCCTGGGTCCGCAAGGAGTTTCTCCGCGGGCTCGTCGCCCTGGTGGTGTTCCTGGCTGCGCTCGCCATGAGCTTCACGACGGCGCTGGGTTTCCAGGCCATGGTCGGGCGTGAACGCACCGCTCAGGCCGCGATTGTGTCCGAGGCGCGGGCCTCCGCTGAAACCCGCCTGGTTGACGCCAAGCGGGCGCTGGAAACGCTCGAGGAGCGCTCCGCCGTTCAGGCCAGGCTGTTCGCTGACGAACTCGCCCGGGCCCCTGATAACGCGCCGACAGCGCGCTCGAAGATCATGGAGGCCCAGACTGCGGCACAGGAGTCCGCCGCGCAGGAACGCGAGCAGCTGATTCGTGAGCGCGACGCCGCATTGGCGGCGCTGGCAGCCGCCGGGCCCGTCGTCGCAGCGGCCCACCCGCGCGCCGTTGAACTCGGCCTGCTGATCGGGGTTGAGGCCAAAAAGGTTGAAATGTGGCTCCATGTCGGGGTCGCGATCCTCATCGAAATGCTGAAAGCGTTCGGCTCTTACTGCGCCGCGATCGGCGTCGGGGCCGCCGCGCGCCGCTCGCAGTCCCGCGAGCAGGCCGAGGCAGAGCAGGCGATGGCCAGGAAGTCCCGCAAGGCCCTGAAGCTCGAAGAGGCCGCGGCCGAAGCCGAGGCCGCGGAGGCCCAGGCCGCCGCCCAGCAGGCAGCCGACTCGCCCCAGCGCAAGGCCAAGCCGCGCCGCACGCTGACACCTGCAGAGTCTGCCTATCTCGATGAGTTGCGCCGCAAGGATCTCGAACAGCTGCGCCGCCTCCAGGAGATTGCGCAGGCTGATGCGGCTCCTCCGCAATCCATTTCCGATATCCGGCAGTCTATCCGCCTGGTCAGCGACGGCAACGCCTGAGCCGAAGCGGGCGAGGTCAACCCGCTCCTCTCTCCGCCATGCGATCCGTGGGAAAGCGGCGCGCTGCCTCGCTCGCCTGCTGTTGGCGCCGGAGCTTCCACGTCCTTGGGTTGCGCCGTCCAGCCCTCCTGTTTTCTGCATGAGGCGCCGCCTGGCAGGCTTGAGCCCTGGCGTGCTTGAGCCTGCGTGCGCGTTTGGCCTGACCATTCATCCGGTGCATGATGGCCGGCATCCGCAGTCGGTGGCGGTGGGGTGAGGCGATGCTTTTTTCCGCGAGGCCGGCGTGCCATCAGATCTTCTTGGCGGCGGCCTGCGTATCCAGCGTGATCGCGGGACATGCGTCGGCGTGACAGGGATTGGCGTGACAGGGATTGGCGTGACAGGCATTGGCGAGACAGGCATCGGAGTGCACATGAAGGTGTTCAGACACATCGCCGCGGCCCTTTGCCTGGCTCTCGCGGCCTTGCCTACGCCCGCCTCAGCGCAACTGACCGCGCTGGTGCGTCCGCCCGCCGGCCCCTTGCAGGGCGCCCCTGAGCGCGATGTGATCGCGTTCAAGGGCATTCCCTACGCCACCGCGCAGCGCTGGTCGCCGCCGCAGCCGGCGCCGGTCTGGACCGCAGTCCGGCCCGCCCGCGACTTTGCTCGCCCATGCACCCAGCCTGATATCCGCAATGGCCCACGCACCGGCGTCGGCAAAACCAGTGAAGACTGCCTGTATCTGAACGTGTGGGCGCCAGTCCCGCCCGGTCCCCATCCCGTGATGGTGTGGATCCACGGCGGGGGGTTCCGCTCCCAGGCGAGCTCCATTCCCTATTACGACGGAGCGCGGTTCGCGGCGCGCGGCGTCGTCCTTGTGAGCATCAACTATCGCCTGGGGCCGCTGGGCTTCTTCGCGCATCCAGCCCTTGGCGAGTCCGCGCCCGTGAACTTCGGGCTTCTCGACCAGATCGCCGCCCTGCGCTGGGTCCAGGCCAATATCGCCGCGTTCGGGGGAGATCCGGCCAACGTCACGATCTTCGGTGAGAGCGCCGGCGGGGCGAGCGTGCTGCAACTGGTGACCGCGCCGGCGGCGAAGGGCCTGTTCGCCAAGGCCGCCGTTCAGTCCGGCGGGGGCTGGTGGAAACCGGCCGACCGCGCCCAGGCGGCCGCCCAGGCTGTCGCCGTGATCGAGCAGTTCGGCGTTCCTGCCAGCAAACAGGACCTTGCGACCCTGAGAGCCCTTCCGGCCCTGGAACTGGCCAAGGCCTGGACCAGTGGATCAGGGCCGATTGCTGATCCTGAGACGGCCCCCGGGGCCCCCGCTGACGCGATCGCTGCAGGGCGGTGGGCCAAGGTTCCCCTGCTGATCGGAGCCAACAGCGATGAAGGATCGCTCCAGGCGGCCTACGGCCTTGCGCCGGAGCGGGTGCTCGCGCGCGCAGGCGACCAGCTCGCCGAGCTTCGCAGGGTTTACGCGAGCGCCGATGATGCAGCGCTCGCGCGGGATTACTACGCCGACTACACCTTCGTCGCTCCGGCGCGGGACGTGGCGCGCGCCGCCAGCCGCGAGGCTCCGACATTTCTTTACCATTTCGATTACCTTCCGCAGTTCCTGCGCGGACGCATGCCCGGCGTTCCGCATGGATTTGAAATTCCCTTCGTGTTCGATACGGCCTCGAAGTACCCGTTTTCGTTCGCCCTGCTGCGCGATGAGGACCGCATGATGGCGGAGACTGTGCAGTCCTGCTGGATCGCCTTCGCCAGGACCGGCGCGCCCTCCTGCGGCGGCGCAGCGTGGTCACCCTATGAGCCGGCCCGCGACAATGTCTTCGTTTTCGCGTCAACGGCGGTCAGAACCCAGGACAGGTTTCACGGGCCGCGTCAGGATCTCGCCGAGGCGATCGAAAAGGCGCGCTTCGCCAGCGGTCCGGCCGGTCCATAATCGCCGCAAGGGAGCCGCAGCCATGGCTGGCTATGTTCTGGGCGTCATCGGCGGCTCGGGCCTGTACGAGGTGTCAGGCATGTCGGGTCACTGGCGCGATGTCGCGACCCCATGGGGCGCGCCGTCCGATCAGGTCTTCGACGGCGTCCTGGAGGGCTGCAGGGTGATGTTCCTGCCGCGTCATGCACGGGGGCATCGCATTGCGCCAAGTCACGTCAATTACCGCGCAAACATTGACGCGCTCAAGCGACTGGGGGCAACCGACATCCTGTCCATCTCCGCTTGCGGATCGTTGCGCGAAGATCTGGCGCCGGGTGCATTCGTGGCGGTCGACCAATTCATCGACCGCACGGTCGCCCGTGAGAACAGCTTCTTTGGCGAGGGGCTCGTGGCGCATGTGTCAATGGCGTCGCCAGTCTGCACGCGGCTGCAGAAACTCGCTGCGGATGCAGGCCTCGCGGCCGGCGCCGCAGTCACGCTTGGAGGAACCTACCTGGCCATGGAGGGCCCGCAGTTCTCGTCGCGGGCTGAAAGCCTTCTGTATCGCGCCTGGGGCTGCGACGTGATCGGCATGACCAACATGCCCGAGGCGAAACTCGCACGCGAGGCCGAATTGCCCTACGCAACAATCGCTATGGTGACGGACTACGACTGCTGGCGCAGCGACGCTGCGCCTGTTGAGGTGAGCCAGATCCTCGACGTGATGCATGCGAACACGAGGATCGCCCAAAGCCTGATCAGGCATCTGTGTGCTCAGCTTGCGGCCCAGGAGCGCACGCCAAGTCCGATCGACACATGTCTCGACACCGCCCTGATCACCTCGGCGCACGCGCGCGACCCGGCGCTGCTGGCGAAACTTGATGTGATCGCCGGACGCGCCCTCCGGCAGGCGCGCTCCGCCTAGAGTCTGGCCAGCAGCCGTCCGGAAAGCCGTGAGAGATCTTCAAACACGTAGGCGGTGGTTGCGACATCGGCGCCGCGCATGCGTTCGGTGCGGCGCCCGGCCATTTTCCCCCCGAGATGCTCGTAAAACGCGCGCGCCCTGGAATTGCCGTCCACCACCCACAAGCCCGCGCTGAAGAAACCGCGGGTGATCAGGAAGTCCGCCATCAGCCCCATCAGCGCCCGTCCAAGACCTGAATGCTGATGCGCCCGCAGGACATACACCATCGAGATCTCGCCGTCCCAGGTCGCCGCCCGGTCGCGCGCCTGACCACAGGCTCCGAAGCCGACTGCTTCCGCCCCGGCCTCAGCCACAAAGGCCGCTTCGTCGAGTTCCACCAGATGCCGGTGGAGAAGCGCCCGCCAGAACGCAAACTCGCGCCCCATGGTCATGCCGTCCAGAAACCTCGCGGGCAGCAGGCCCTGATAGGTCTCACGCCAGCTCCGGACATGAACGCCCGCAATCTCTACGGCGTCAGACATTTCGGCGCGGCGCACACGGTAGGTCATGTTCCTAAAGTAGGCGCGGGACCTGTCCCCGGCAATGCACGCAGGCGCCATGAACGTCCTGCGGTCCGCGCCGCAGGGCGCCTCAGCGCCGCCTGGCTGCGAAGAACTCGCGCAGCAGCTGGCCCGCCTCCACTGCAAACAGCCCATGCGCGACCGCAGGGCGCCAATGGCAGGTCGATTGTTCGAAGAAGCGCGGACCATGGGCGATCGCTCCGCCTTTCGGATCCCCCGCGCCGTACACGACCCGCGCAATCCGGGCAAAGCTGATGGCGCAGGCGCACATCGCGCAGGGCTCGAGTGTCACATAGAGCGTCAGATCCTTTGCAAGGCGGTAGTTGCCGAGCGCCAGACCCGCCGCACGCAACGCCCTGATCTCCGCGTGGCCGGTCGGATCGCAGGTGGCGATCGGGGCATTGCCGGCTTCAGCAACAATCTGGCCTGCAGCGTCGGCGATCACGCAGCCGACCGGCGTTTCGCCGGCTGCGGCTGCTTCGCGCGCGCGCGTCAATGCCCTGCGCATCATCGCAGCGTCGCGGTCGGCTGTCCCTGCATCCATGGCGGCTCCCGTTTCCCGTCGGCCTCGCACGGTCTACAAAGGCGCTATGAACGCGCCGCGCAAGACTGCTCCAGCATCCCCGCCCATCGTCGATCCTGCCTGGGCGCACGGTGAACGCATCGCCAAATTTCTTGCCCGCGTCGGCGTCGCCTCGCGGCGCGACGTCGAAAAGATGATTGCAGACGGCCGGATCAGCCTGAACGGCCGGCGTCTTGACAGTCCGATGGTGAAGGTCGCTGCCGGCGACGATATCCGCGTCGACGGCCGGCCGGTTGCGGCGAAGGAAGCCACCCGACTGTGGCGCTACCACAAGCCGCCGGGACTGGTCACGAGTCACAAGGACCCGCAGGGCCGGCCCACCGTATTCGCGCATCTGCCCGCAGAGTTGCCGCGGGTCGTGTCAGTCGGACGGCTCGATCTGACCAGCGAAGGTCTCCTGTTGCTGACCAATGATGGCGGGCTCGCCCGCGTGCTTGAGCTTCCTGCAACCGGTTGGACGCGCCGTTATCGCGTGCGGGCCTTCGGCCGGGTGACGCAGGAGGAACTCGATCGTCTGAAGCAGGGGCTGACAGTCGAGGGCGTGCGCTATGGCCCGATAGAAGCCTCCTTCGAGCGTCAGCAAGGTGCAAACGCCTGGATCTCCGTCAGCCTGAAAGAAGGCAAGAATCGCGAGGTGCGCCGGGTCTTCGAAGCGATGGGGCTCAAGGTCAACCGTTTGATCCGCGTTGCCTACGGGCCTTTGCAGCTTGGCGATCTGGCCCCCGGCGCTGTCAGCGAAGTCACCCGGCGCGTGCTGCGCGATCAACTGGGGAAACTCTATGATGTCGCATGATGTGTTGGGCGTATCCGAGGCGCCTGCGGCGCGGCGCATTCTCGGACGGGCCGGCTGACCTCCGGCAGGACAGCCGTCACGCGCGTCCGGCCGGGGACGGATATCAATCCAGACACAGATGAAACCGCAGGCGTGACGCAGGCCCCGGTTCAGGGCTTCGGCGCAGGGCCCCGGTGCAGGGCCCCGGTGCAGGGCCCCGGTGCAGGGCCCCGGTGCAGGGCCCCGGTGCAGGGCCCCGGTGCAGGGCCCCGGTGCAGGGCTTCGGTGCAGGTCTTCGGTGCAGGGAGTGGCACATGGGCAGGCTTAACGGTAAGATCGCGATCGTTCTGGGAGCATCCTCGCCCCAGGGTTTGGGCGAGGTCATTGCGCGGCGCTTTGCTTCGGAAGGCGCGAAGGTGCTGGTTGCCGGGCGTCGCCGTGAGCCGCTTGAGGCTCTGGCTGCTGAGATCGCAGGCGTGTGGGCGTGCTGCGACATCACCGATGAGGCGTCCATCGCTGATATGGTGGCGCAGGCCATGACCACCTTCGGCCGTCTCGACATTGCGGTCAACGCCGCCGGTTTCAATCAACCAAAGCCAGTTGCCGACATCACCCGGGAGCATCTTCAGGCGTTCGCAGACGCCCACTTCATCGGTCCCGCACTGTTCATCAAGCAGTGTGCGGGGGCCATGGGGGCGGGCGCCAGCATCATCACCCTTTCATCCCTCACAGTCGAGCTCACCGGCCCCGGCCTCGCCGGCTACGCCGGGGCCAAAGCCGCCACCGACAAGGTCGTGGAGATCGCTGCGGTGGAGTTTGCAGCCAAGGGCGTGCGGATCAACTCCATCGCTCCCGGTCTGGTGGAGACGCCGATGACGGCCGCATTCTTCCGTATAAAGACTGCGATCAACGCCTTTGTGAACGAAACGCCGATTGGCCGGATGCCGACTGCCCAGGATGTCGCGGCCGCCGCAGTCTGGCTTGCGAGCGACGAATGCATCTGCACCGGTGATGTGGTGCGCGTGTCCGGCGGACAGCATCTGCGTCGCCTGCCAACCTCAGCAGAGATGTTTCCCAAAGCGTGACGCCCGGGCGTCGCGCGCCTTTCAGTGCGGCGCCGGCGGACCCACGCACGCGCCCCGGCCAGGGTGCGCCGGTCCTTTGGCTGAGCGGACCTCGGCGGCGCTGCACTGGCGGCCAGCCGCCGTTGCCGTGAGTTCCCCGTTTGGGGGTTCGCTGGAGGGAAACCCGGGACATCCGGGCTTTTCGCCCATCCCCATGTCACGCCGGGACGCGCAGACCGCACCTGTGCACTGCTGCGGGATCGCGGGGGACAAGGAGACAGGCCCAGCCAGTCCCGATCCAGCCAGTCCCGATCCTGCCAGTTTCGATCCGGCCGGCCTCGATCCAGCGGGGCCCAAGCATGTGCGGCGCGTTGCAGCGCGCACGGTGGTCTGGCGCTGCGGTGTGTCCGCTGGCATTGACGGTTTGCCGGCAGTGCTGTGCGGGGCTATGTCGTCGGCGGGTGAAAGCGCATTGGCAGAGTGGTCCGTCGCCGCTGCCGGGACCTCATGTTCCCGGGGTTCAGTTGACCAGGTTTCAGGCGTCCAGGTTTCAGGCGACCCGGTTTCAGGCGACCAGGCTCCATTCGCCCAGGTTCCTTTCGCCCAGGTCGCCTCTGCCTGGAGCCCCCAGGTTCCGGCAGTGGAGCCCAGTCTCCGGCAGTGGAACCCTGTCTCAGGCAGTGAAACCCTGCCGCAGGCAGTGGCGCACAGTCGGCGCGAACAGCCTGTCTGCGGGCTGACGGGCGTGCCTGTACAGCGCCAGCCGACCCCGCGCGTGGCGCAAGAAGGTTTGTGCGCCGCCGCATGCTCCATCCACTGAGGTCTCAACAGTCAGGACAACGCCATGACAGACACCGCCTCCACAGGCGCCAGCACACTCTCCGATGCCGACCGGG
The DNA here is from genome assembly GCA_040381075.1 of Hyphomonadaceae bacterium. Lineage (GTDB taxonomy): Bacteria > Pseudomonadota > Alphaproteobacteria > Caulobacterales > Aquidulcibacteraceae > JBEIHX01. The sequence goes on along the minus strand of JBEIHX010000008.1, from coordinate 531 downwards.
CCGCATCGGTCGACCGGGCCGCCATCCGGGACCTGCTTGAGCGATACGCCGACGCCGTGTTCCGGCGCGACTTTGACCAATGGGCTGACTGCTGGGCGCAGGATGCAGAATGGGAGATCCTCCAGTTCAGGCGCACCGGGCGCGCCGAGGTGCGCGCCCTGGTTGAGATGCTCATGGCGCCGCTGACTTTCGCCTCGATGATGGTCCAGCCCGGGCCGATCGCGGTCGACGGCGACCACGCCTCGGCGCGGGTTTATCTCCTGGAGGTGGTTGTTGGTCCGCAGGGCGAACGGCGTATGACGAACGCCTATGACGACTCCTATGTGCGTTGCGCAGATGGGTGTTGGCGGTTCGCCAAACGCGTCTTTCGCCCGCTGCACGCCTGGGGCGCGTGAGCGGCCGCGCGCCCCCCCAGGCGCGCGCCGCGCCCGCCCCCCAAAACCCCAAAGGCGCCGAGAGGGAACCCCCCAGCGAAAACCCCCCACGCGGCCATGGAAAAAAAAGGAAAAAACCGGTTGGGGGGGGAGAACC